>JASCPI010000074.1 GCA_029959555.1 Lysobacteraceae bacterium PS02065
GCGCTGCGCCGCTGCGCCGATCCGCGCCTCGCCCAGGCGCTCGCGCAGGACGACCGCGACGCCGGCGTGCGCACGGCCGCGCAGGCACTCTGGTTCGACCTCCTCGCCGGCCGGCACGCCGCGTCGGCGCCGCTCGACGAGCGCCTGCGCCTGCTGCGCGCGCAGGACGACGCGCGCCTCATCGAGCACCTCGCCGTGCACGCGGCCGAACCCGCGCTGCGTCTCGCTGCGCTCGAACGTACGACGCGCACCACGCTGCTCGTCGAGCGCGCGACCTCCGACACCGACGCCGGCGTACGCGACGCCGCGTTCGCGCGCATCGACGACGAGACCCAGCTCGTGCGCATCGCCGAGCGCACGCGCCGCTCGGACAAGAAGATCAGCCGCCGCGCCGACGAGCGCGTGACCGAGTTGCGCATCGCGCGCGGCGACGCCGCGACGATCCACGACCTCGCGCGCGGCCTCTGCGAGCGCCTCGAGCGTCTCGTGCGCAGCGGCGCAGACGACGCCGAAGCTGCCGCGATCGCCGACGGCTGGGCGCGCGTCGCCGCACATGCACCGGCCGAACTCGTGCGCCGCCACGACGCCGCGCTTGCGCTCTACACCGACATGCGCAATCCGGCGCTCGTCGCCGCACGCCGCCACGAGACCGCCGAGCGCGAACGCTTCGCCCACGAGCTGCCGGCGTTCCGGCACGCCCTCGCGGCGAGCGACGCCGCACAACGCGTCGAATCGCTGCGCGCCACCTACCGCGACCTCGCCGAACGCGCCGCGGCGCTGACCGACCCGACCGTGCGCGAAAAGCTCGCCGTGGACGAAGCCGAGGTGCTCGCACGCTTCGATGCGCTCGACGAGGAAGCCCGCGTCGCCGCCGAAGCCCCGCCGCCCGCCATCGAGGCGACGATCGCGAAGCTCCGCCAGGATGCCCTCCTCGACCAGGCCCGCATCGAGAAACAACGCGAGAACGAGCGCCGCGACACTGCGCTGGCCACGCTCGCGCCCGCCCTCGAGGAAGTCGCCGCGGCGCTCGAGGCCGGCCATGTCGCCGTCGCCAACGCGCGCTGGACCGAGATCGCGACCCTGCGCGCGACGCTCGGCGCGGGCGTGCCGGCCGCGCTGCGTCGTCGACTCGCCGAGGTCGAGGAACATCACGGCCGCCTCGCCGGCTGGCAGCGCTGGAGCGACACGCACCGCCGCCGTCAGCTCTGCGACGAGATCGCCGCGTTGCCGGCCTCGGGCCTGCATCCCGACGCGGTCGCCACGCGCGTCCGTGAGGCGCAAGCCGAGTGGAAGCAGCTCGATGCACTGGAATCGAAGCGCCCGGGCGGCGACACGCTGTCGCGCCGCTTCCACGGCCTGTGCCGCGAGGCGATCGAACCGACGCGCGCCTACTTCGGCAAGCGCGACGAACTGCGCAAGGCGCATGCCGAAGGCATCGCCGCGCTGCTCGCGCGTGCCGAGGCGACCCCTGATGCCGACGCACGCACCTTCGTCGCCCTGCGCCGCGAACTCGCGGAAACGCTGCCGACGCTGGACCGCGTCGATCCGCGCGAACGCAAGGCACTCGCGGCACGCCTCAAGGCCGCGCTGACCACGATCGACACCACGCTCGATGCGCGCAACGCCGAGGTCGAAGCGGCCAAGGCGCGCCTGATCGCCGCGGCCGAAGCACTCGCGACCGAAGCCGACGTGCGTACCGCGATGGCCAGCGCACGCGACCTGCAGAAGCGCTGGCAGGCCTCTGGCAACGGCCGCCGTGCGCGTGACGAGGCGCAGTGGCGCGCCTTCCGCAGCGCCGTGGATGCCGTGTTCGCGCGTGCCGACGGCGAGCGCAGCGCGCGCGAAGCGCGTGAACGCGAGGATCTCGACGCCGCGGCCGCCGTCTGTACCGAACTGGAAGCACTCGCCTCCGCCGACGTGGCACCTGACCGCGGCGCGATCGCGCGTCTCGAAGACACCTGGCGCGCACTCGGCGTACGCGACGGCGCGCTGCGCCGGCGCCACGACGCCGCCCACGACGCGCTGCGCGAGGCCCACGCGCGCCGCGATCGCGCGAAGCGCCGCGTTGCATTCGACACCTGGCTGGCCCATTACACGATCGTGCGTGACCTCGAACGCGGTCGCCTCGATGCCGGCGAAGCCGCGACGCTGCGCGAGGCCCTGCCCGCGCTCGCGATCGCGAACACGTCGATGCAGGCACGCATGGACGCCTCCGTGGCGGGTTCTCCGGCGCCGACACTCGACGCCGATGCCGCCGTCGTCGACCTCATCGAGCTCGAACAGCTCGCCGGCGTCGACTCGCCTGCCGAGTTGCGCCAGCGCCGCCTCGACCTGCAGGTCGCCAAGCTGTCGGCGCGCCTGCGTGGCGACACGGCCGGCAGCACGTCCGAAACGCTCGGCACGCTGCTGGCGCGCTGGACGACGCATGCGCCCGCGGCGACCGAGGCCTCCGCCGAGCCCGACGACGCGCGCCTGCGCGCCGCCCTCGCCCGCGTGCTCGACACGCTCTGACCGCTCGCCGCGTCCTCGCGGCGGATACCCGTCCAGACGTCCAAAAGCCTTGGCGCCGCGCAGCACGCGGCGCCAAGGAAGGTCCGATGCCGGATGTCCGCACGCGTCGGCCGCGATGGATTCAGTTGCAACGAATGCCGCTGTTTTCCGGCATCGCACGCACTCTCGAATGCACACGCCACACCGAGACCGCGACGTCGTGCCCCGCCGTTCGGACGTCCATTCCAATTGACGCTTCGCAGCAAGTGTGATTGATTGCGGGAGCGCCGATCGCCGATCGTGCGCGTCGCGATATGGATTCGCTTGTAACGAATTTGCGCCGTGCGCGACCCTCGGGATGGACGCGCGCGGCATGCCTGCGCAGGACGCTTTTTCGATGTCGCACAGCCCAACGCCATGCCTCCACGATCCGTCCTTCGACCATGACAGTTGCGGGTTCGGACTGATCGCGAGCATCGAAGGCCACGCCAGCACGTGGCTCGTCGACCAGGCCTTCTCCGCGCTCGCGCGCATGTCGCATCGCGGCGGCGTCAACGGCGACGGCGTGACCGGCGACGGTTGCGGCATCCTGCTGCATCGCCCCGACGCATGGCTGCGCGCGCTCGCCGCCGAAGCCTCGATCACGCCCGCCACGCGCTTCGCCTCGGGCATCGTGTTTCTCGACCACGACGACGCCGCGCGCGAACGCGCGCAGGACGCGCTCGCCGCGACGCTGCGCACCGAAGGACTCGACGTCGCCGGCTGGCGCGACGTACCGGTCGCCGACGAGCCCTGCGGACCGCTCGGCATCGCGAGCCGCCCGCGCATCCGCCAGGTGTTCGTCGACGCGCCCGACACGCTCGACGACGAGACCTTCGAGCGCGCGCTGTTCCGTGCACGCCGCCGCGCCGAGCTCGTGCTCGCCGCCGACACCGCGTTCTACGTCGTCACGCTGTCGCAGGCGACGATCGGCTTCAAGGCGATGGCCGCGCCAGGACGCCTGCGCGACGTGTTCCCCGACCTGCAGCGCACCGACCTCGCCAGCGACGCGGCGACGTTCCACCAGCGCTTCTCGACCAACACGCTGCCGAACTGGCGCCTCGCCCAACCGTTCCGCCTGCTCGCGCACAACGGCGAGATCAACACGATCAAGGCCAACCGCAACTGGGCCACGGCACGCCAGGGCAAGCTGCGCTCGCCGAACGTGGAGCTGTCGGACCTCGGCGAGCTCGTGTCGACGCGCGGCTCGGATTCGCAGAGCCTCGACAACATGCTCGAGGTGCTCGTCGCGGGCGGCATCGACCTGCTCGCCGCGATGCGCATCCTCGTGCCGCCGGCGTGGAGCGCCGACGACAGCATCGACCAGGACCTCGAGGCGTTCTACCAGTACCACGCGCTGCACACCGAGCCGTGGGACGGCCCCGCCGGCCTCGTCATGTGCGACGCGCGCCATGCGGTCTGCGCGCTCGACCGCAACGGCCTGCGCCCGGCGCGCTGGTCGCGCAGCGACGACGGCCACCTCATCGTCGCCTCGGAAACGGGCCTGTGGGACGTGCCCGAGCAGCGCATCGTCGCCAAGGGCCGCCTCGGGCCGGGCCAGATGATCGCGGTCGACCTGCAGAACCATCGCCTGCTCGACTCGCCCGCGATCGACCGCATCAACGCCGCGCGCGCGCCTTACCGCCAGTGGCTGCGCGACGGCGTGATCTTCCTCGAGTCGCACCTGATCGATCCCGCGCTCGCGGCCGAGCCGTTCCCGCCCGACATGCTCGCGCGCTTCCAGAAGCAGTTCGCGCTGACCCGCGAGGAGCGCGACGTCGTGCTCAAGACGCTGGCGGAGACGGGCGCCGAGGCGACCGGCTCGATGGGCGACGACACGCCGATGGCCGTGCTGTCGCAGCAGTCGCGCTCGCTCTACGACTACTTCCGCCAGGCCTTCGCGCAGGTCACCAATCCGCCGATCGATCCGCTGCGCGAGCGCCTCGTGATGTCGCTGGTCACGCAGATCGGCCTCGAGGGCAACCTGTTCGACGAGTCGCCCGCGAACGCGCGCCAGGTGCTGCTGAGCGCGCCGGTGCTGTCGCAGCGCAAGCTGCGCCAGATCCTCGCGCTGCCGCACATCGTCGACAACCACGTCAAGATCGACCTCTACTACGACGAACCGACCGGCCTCAAGGCTGCGCTCGAGGACGTCTGCCGCCAGGCCGAGGAGGCCGTGCGCAACGGCGCGGCGGTAGTGCTGCTGTCGGACCGCTACCCGGTGCCGGGCCTGACCCAGATCCACGCGCTGCTCGCGACCGGCGCCGTGCACGCGCACCTCACGCGCGTGCAGCTGCGCTGCGACTGCAACCTCCTCGTCGAGACCGGCACCGCGCGCGACCCGCATCACTTCGCCTGCCTGATCGGCTTCGGCGCGACCGCGGTGTATCCGTTCCTGTCGTACCAGACGCTGTTCGACATGAACCGCCGCGGCGAGATCAAGGGCCGCCAGAACGAGCCCGTGCACGAGATCGGCCGCACGTATCGCCACGGCATCCGCAAGGGCCTGCTCAAGATCCTGTCGAAGATGGGCATCTCGACGATCGCCGGCTACCGCGGCGCGCAGCTGTTCGAGATCATCGGCCTCGACCGCGAGATCGTCGACATGTGCTTCCCGGGCACGCCGTCGCGCATCGGCGGCGCCGGCTTCGTCGACATCGAGAACGAATACCGCGAGCAGCTCGCCGCGTCGCGCAACCCGAACTACACGCTGCCGGCCGGCGGCCTGCTCAAGGCCGTGCCCGACGGCGAGTACCACATGTACAACCCGGGCGTGGTCGGCCACCTGCAGGCGGCCGTGCGTTCCGGCGACGCCTCGCGCTACCGCCAGTACGCCGAGGCCGTGAACACGCGCCCGCCGTCGGCGCTGCGCGACCTGCTCGCGCTGCGCGACGACGTCGAGGCGATTCCGGTCCACGAGGTCGAGGCCGCCGACGGCATCCTCAAGCGCTTCGACTCGGCCGGCATGTCGCTCGGCGCGCTGTCGCCCGAGGCGCACGAGGCACTCGCCACCGCGATGAATCGCCTCGGCGCACGCTCGAATTCGGGCGAGGGCGGCGAGGATCCGTCGCGCTACGGCACCGAGCGCATGTCCAAGATCAAGCAGGTCGCCTCGGGTCGCTTCGGCGTAACGCCGGCCTACCTCGTCAACGCCGAGGTGCTGCAGATCAAGGTCGCGCAGGGCGCCAAGCCCGGCGAAGGCGGCCAGCTGCCCGGCGACAAGGTCAACGGCCTCATCGCACGCCTGCGCTACGCCAAGCCCGGCATCGGCCTCATCTCGCCGCCGCCGCACCACGACATCTACTCGATCGAGGACCTCACCGAACTCATCCACGACCTGCGCGAGGTCAATCCGCAGGCGCTGGTGTCGGTCAAGCTCGTCTCGCACGCCGGCGTCGGCACGATCGCCGCGGGCGTGGTCAAGGCCGGCGCCGACCTCGTCACCGTCTCGGGTCACGACGGCGGCACCGGCGCGAGCCCGATCACCTCGATCCGCTACGCCGGCACGCCGTGGGAACTCGGCCTCGCCGAGACGCACCAGACGCTGGTCATGAACGGCTTGCGCGACCGCGTGATCGTGCAGACCGACGGCGGCCTCAAGACCGGCCTCGACGTGGTCAAGGCGGCGATCCTCGGCGCCGATTCGTTCGGCTTCGGCACCGGCCCGATGGTCGCGCTCGGCTGCAAGTACCTGCGCATCTGCCACCTCAACTCGTGCGCGACCGGCGTGGCGACGCAGAACGAGATCCTGCGCCGCAAGCATTTCCTCGGTGCGCCGGAGATGGTGCAGCACTTCTTCCAGTTCATCGCCGACGACGTGCGCGCGATCCTCGCCAGCCTCGGCGCACGCTCGATGCACGAGATCGTAGGCCGCACCGAACTGCTGCGCATCCTGCCCGGCATCACCGCCAAGCAGGCCAAGCTCGATCTCGCGCCGTTGCTGTCGCGCGCCGAGATGGCCGACGCCGTGCGCGGCGTCTGCGCGGCCGGTCCGCTCGCGCCGGGCTCGACCGAAGTCGCGCTGGCGACCTCGCGCGACACGCACCCGGCGGTCGCGACGAAATCGGGCGGCACGTTCCGCTACGACGTCGGCAACGTCGACCGCGCGATCGGCGCGCGCCTGTCCGGCGACGTCGCACGCCTGTGGGGCGACCACGGCATGGCCGAGCATCCGATCACGCTCGAGCTCACCGGCTCGGCCGGCCAGAGCCTCGGCGCGTGGAACGCCGGCGGCGTGCACCTCGTGCTTACGGGCGACGCCAACGACGGCGTCGGCAAGGGCATGGCCGGCGGCCGCATCGTCGTGCGCCCGGCCGAAGGCACCACGTTCGCGACGCAGGAGTCGAGCATCATCGGCAACACCTGCCTGTACGGCGCGACCGGCGGCGAGCTGTACGCCGCGGGCCGCGCGGGCGAGCGCTTCGCGGTGCGCAACTCGGGCGCGCTCGCCGTCGTCGAGGGCGTCGGCGACCACGGCTGCGAGTACATGACCGGCGGCACCGTCGCCGTGCTCGGCCGCACCGGGCTCAACTTCGGCGCCGGCATGACGGGCGGCTTCGCCTACGTGCTCGACCTCGAGCGCGACTTCGTCGACCGCTACAACCACGAGCTCGTCGACATCAACCGCATCTCGCTCGAGGGCATGGAGAATCACCTGCAGCACCTTCGCGCCCTCATGCAGGCACACATCGACCTCACCGGCAGCGCGTGGGCGCGCCGCCTGCTCGAGGATTTCCGCGAGGTGCTGCACAAGGTCTGGCTGGTCAAGCCGAAGGCCGCCAGCCTGGCCGCGCTGGCCGACGAACTGCGGGCGGCGGCATGAGCGAGAAGCCCTTCCCGTTCCTCAAGTTCGCCCGCAGCACGCCGCGCGAGGTGCCGGTGCCGATCCGCATCGTCGGCTTCGGCGAGATCCAGGAGGATTTCACCAACGGCGATGCCGGCGACCAGGCCTCGCGCTGCATCGACTGCGGCAACCCGTACTGCTCGTGGTCGTGCCCGCTCGGCAACCGCATCCCGCAGTGGCTCAAGCTCGTCAAGGATGGCCGCATCGAGGATGCGGCGACGCTCATGCACGAGACCAACCCGCTGCCCGAGATCTGCGGCCGCGTCTGCCCGCAGGACCGCCTCTGCGAAGGCGACTGCACGCTCGAGGAAGGCTTCGGCGCGGTGACGATCGGCGCGATCGAGCGCTCGGTCACCGATGCCGCGATCGCGGCAGGCTGGCGTCCGTCGGCCGCGCCCGCGATGACCGACAAGCGCGTCGCCATCGTCGGCGCGGGCCCCGCGGGCCTTTCCGCGGCCGATCGCCTCGTGCGCGCCGGCGTCGGCGTCGACGTGTTCGACCGCTACGAGGAAATCGGCGGCCTGCTCACGTTCGGCATCCCGGCGTTCAAGCTCGAGAAAGAGGTCGTCAGGACGCGCCGCGCGGTGCTCGAGGAGCTCGGCGTGCGTTTCCGCCTCGGTGTCGAGATCGGCCGCGACGTCGCGTTCGATGCCTTGCTCAATGACTACGACGCCGTGTTCCTCGGCACCGGCGCCTACCGTTTCGTCGACGGCCGCATTCCCGGCCAGGACACGCCCGGCGTGCACGCGGCGCTGCCGTTCCTGATCGCCAATGCGCGCCAGCTGCTCGGCACCGCGGGCGAAGGCGACGTGCTGCCCGACGTGGCCGGCAAGCGCGTGGTCGTGCTCGGCGGCGGCGACACCGCGATGGACTGCGTGCGCACCTCGGTGCGCCTCGGCGCCGCGCGCGTGACCTGCGTCTACCGCCGCGACGAGGCCAACATGCCCGGCTCGCGCAAGGAAGTGAAGAACGCGAAGGACGAAGGGGTGATCTTCCGCTTCCAGGCACAGCCGGTCGCGATCACCGGCGACGGGATCGTCGACGGCGTCGCGATCGCGGAGACGCGCCTCGTCGACGACGGCAAGGGCCGTGCGCGCGCCGAAGTCGTCGAGGGCAGCGAGCAGGTGATCCCGGCCGATATCGTGATCCTCTCGTTCGGCTTCCTGCCGAGCCCGCCCGACTGGTGCGCACCGGTCGGCATCGAGCTCGACACCGCCGGCAAGCTGCGCGTCGGCGGCGCACCGCGCCTGCCCTATCAGACCGCCCACGCGAAGGTGTTCGCGGGCGGCGACAACGTGCGCGGCGCCGACCTCGTCGTGCGCGCCGTGCTCGACGGCCGCGAGGCCGCGCGCTCGATCCTGCGCATGCTCGGCGTGGTCAGCTGACCACGTCGCGCGACCGAACCAGGACACGCACCACCATGCCCGACTACCGTTCCAGGACCTCCACCCACGGCCGCAACATGGCCGGCGCGCGCGCGCTGTGGCGCGCCACCGGCATGAAGGACGACGACTTCCACAAGCCGATCATCGCGATCGCGAATTCGTTCACGCAGTTCGTGCCGGGCCACGTCCACCTCAAGGACCTCGGCCAGCTCGTTGCACGCGAGATCGAACGCGTCGGCGGCGTCGCCAAGGAGTTCGACACGATCGCGGTCGACGACGGCATCGCGATGGGCCACGACGGCATGCTGTACTCGCTGCCCTCGCGCGAGATCATCGCCGACAGCGTCGAGTACATGGTCAACGCGCACTGCGCCGACGCGCTCGTGTGCATCTCCAACTGCGACAAGATCACGCCCGGCATGCTCATGGCCGCGCTGCGCCTCAACATCCCCGCCGTGTTCGTCTCGGGCGGACCGATGGAAGCCGGCAAGACGCGCCTCGCCGACCACAAGCTCGACCTCATCGACGCGATGGTCATGGCCGCCGATCCGAACGCGAGCGACGAACAGGTCGCCGCGGTCGAACGCAGCGCCTGCCCGACCTGCGGCTCGTGCAGCGGCATGTTCACGGCCAATTCGATGAACTGCCTCACCGAGGCACTCGGCCTGTCGCTGCCCGGCAACGGCACCGTGCTGGCCACGCATGCGGATCGCGAGACGCTGTTCAAGCGTGCCGGCGTGCTCGCCGTCGAACTCTGCCACCGCTGGTACGGCGGCGAGGATCCGACCGCGCTGCCGCGCGGCATCGCGACGTTCCAGGCGTTCGAGAACGCGATGACGCTCGACATCGCGATGGGCGGCTCGACCAACACGATCCTGCACCTGCTGGCCGCGGCGCAGGAGGGCGAGGTGCCGTTCACGCTGCGCGACATCGACCGCCTGTCGCGGCGCGTGCCGCAGCTGTGCAAGGTCGCGCCGAATACGCAGAAGTACCACATCGAGGACGTGCACCGTGCCGGCGGCATCATGGCGATCCTCGGCGAACTCGCGCGCGGCGGCCTGCTGCACACGGGCGTGCCGACCGTGCACGCGAAGACGCTCGACGCCGCGATCGCCGCCTGGGACGTCGGCGTCACGCAGGACGATGCCGTGCACACGTTCTACAAGGCCGGCCCGGCCGGCATCCCGACCCAGGTCGCGTTCTCGCAGGCGACGCGCTGGCCATCCCTCGATACCGATCGTGCCGAGGGCTGCATCCGCGATGTCGGCCACGCGTTCTCGCAGGAAGGCGGCCTCGCCGTGCTCTACGGCAACATCGCGCGCGACGGCTGCGTCGTGAAGACGGCCGGCGTCGACGAATCGATCCACGTGTTCGAAGGCACCGCGAAGGTGTTCGAGAGCCAGGACGCTGCGGTCAAGGGCATCCTCGCCGACGAGGTCAAGGCCGGCGACGTCGTCGTGATCCGCTACGAAGGCCCCAAGGGCGGACCGGGCATGCAGGAGATGCTCTACCCGACCTCGTACCTGAAGTCGAAAGGGCTCGGCAAGAAGTGCGCGCTGCTCACCGACGGCCGCTTCTCGGGTGGCACCTCGGGCCTGTCGATCGGCCATGCTTCTCCCGAAGCCGCCGCGGGCGGCGCGATCGGCCTCGTGCGCGACGGCGACCGCATCCTCATCGACATCCCGCGCCGCGCGATCGACCTGCTCGTCTCCGACGACGAACTCGCCGCGCGCCGCACCGAGCAGGACGCCACGGGCTGGAAGCCCGCGCAACCGCGACCGCGCAAGGTCAGCACCGCGCTCAAGGCCTATGCGCTGCTCGCGACGAGCGCCGACAAGGGCGCCGTGCGCGACAAGGCGCTGCTCGACGGGTGAGCTCCCGGCGCCCCCGCCGTCGAACACCACGGTCCCGGTGATGCTTGTCGGTGTTCAGACTCGTTTCCGCGGTAGCCGCACATCGTTGCATCTCTTCCCTTCTCCCTCCGGGAGAAGGTGGCCCGAAGGGCCGGATGAGGGTGCGGGACCGTGTCGATGATCGGTCGTCATACGATCCCGCCCCCTCTCCCGGAGAGCGAGGAGCTGAGCATAGGCCACTGAGGGAAGATGCGTCGAGCCTGTGCAACGGAGCGACGCCGAGTGCCGTGAAACACCCTACGACAGTGCCGCTGACGGCGCGACGCGATGGAAGGATGGTCCCGGGACAGAAATCAAGCATCTCTGCATCCGCCATGTGGTCAGGACCGCGCGCGATCAATGCACTGCCTCGCAGCGCAAGCTTCGGTCACGCCCGTGATGCCCTCATGCCCGACGCGCCCTTTGCGGGCCTGCCCCGCTGTGCTCTGATCGAGGTCCACTCCCCGCCGACGTCCAGACGCATGCGCCGATTCCTCGCGACCGCCCTGCTTCCGCTCTGCCTCGCCGCCACGACGACCGCGCATGCCGACGATGCACCGTCGGCGCGCGCGATCGCGTTGCACAAGCGCGTGCTCGTGCTCGACAGCCACCTCGACACGCCCGCGTTCTTCGAGCGTCCGGGCTGGAACATCCTCGAGCGCCACCGCCACGACACCGACTTCTCGCAGGTCGACTACCCGCGCATGGTCGAAGGCGGCCTCGATGGCGGCTTCTGGGTCGTCTACACGGGCCAGGGCGAGCGCACGCCGGCCGGCGACCTCAAGGCGCGCGATGCGGGACTGCGCAGGCTCGTGTCGATACGCGAGATGGTCGCCGCGAACCCGGCGCAGTTCGAGCTCGCGCTGCGCGCCGACGATGCCGCGCGCATCAAGAAGGCCGGCAAGCGCATCGTGTTCATCAGCATCGAGAACGCGTCGCCGCTCGCGCAGGATCCGAGCCTGCTGTCGACGTACTACGCGCTCGGCGCACGCATGCTCGGCCTCGTGCACACCTCGAACAACGCGTTCGCCGATTCGTCGACCGACGCGAAAGGCCCCGAGTGGAACGGCCTGAGTCCGGCCGGACGCGCGCTGGTCGCCGAGGCCAACCGGCTCGGCATGGTCATCGACCAGTCGCACGCGAGCGACGCCGTGTTCGACCAGCTGCTCGAGCTCTCGACGACACCGATCGTGCTCTCGCACAGCGGCCCCGACGCCGTGCACGAGCACCCGCGCAATATCGACGACGCACGCATCCGCAAGCTCGCGGCCAAGGGCGGCGTGATCCAGGTCAACTCGCTGAGTGCCTATCTGATCGAGACGCCCGACATCCCCGAGCGCAAGGCGGCGCTGTCGGCGTTCTACAAGGCGTTCGGCAGTGACGCCACGCCCGAGCAGCGGCGCGACCTCGCGCGCCAGCGCCGCGAGATCGATGCGAAGTACCCGGTGCCGAAGGCCACGTTCGAGGACTACATGAAGCACCTGCTGCACGTGCTCGAGGTGGCCGGCCCCGACCACGTCGGCCTCGGCGCCGACTGGGATGGCGGCGGCGGCGTGACCGGCCTCGACGACGTCTCGAACCTGCAGAGCATCACCGACCGCCTGCTGCGCGCCGGCTACACCGATGCGCAGGTCGAGGCGATCTGGGGCGGCAACCTGCTGCGCGTCATGCGTGCGGCCGAGGCGGCCGCGGCGAAGCGCTGAGCCTGCACGGCCCCTCGAAGCGCGGGGCTCCGCAACATGGGGTCAGGTTCATCTTCCCTTGTCGCCCGGCACGATGCGGACATCGTCCAGGGAACATGAACCTGACCCATGTCGTCTCCCGCGCACGGCCGATGCCGTGCGCGGGGTGTCACCTCAGAGCGCGCCGCCACCGAAGCGCTGCGTGTACTGCACGTAGTAGGCACGGCCCATCGCGTCGAACCACGAGATGTCGTAGTACGGATACGCCGTGTAGGTCGGATCCTTGGGCGGCATCTTGTCGAACAGGTTGGTGACCGAGAACGCGAGTTGCGCGCGCTCGTTGAAGCGGTACTGCATCGACGCGTTGTAGCGGTAGGTCGCACCGATCCAGGCCTTCTCGCCCTCGCTGAGGTCGACGATCTGGTCGTACGAGTCGGAGTTCGGCAGGCGGCCGAGGCGCTGGCCGTGCAGGGTGACCGTCCAGGCGTTGCGCTCCCAGGACACGCTCGCGCTGGCCTTGCTGCGCGGGATGTCGAAACCGCTGTTGACCGCGAACTGGTCGATCGTCGCATCGCCCGTGTACTGCTGGAACGAGTGCTCGTGCGTCCACGTGTAGTTGCCGCTGAAGCGGAAGTCGCCGATGCCCGTCTCGAGGCGGTAGTGCGCGCTGAGGTCGACGCCGTTGGTGCGCTCGCGGGCCACGTTGATCGGGTTGACCGTGACGCCGTAGAGGTTGCCGTTGGCGAGGCGGTTGACGCGCGCGATCGCGTCGACGCAGCTCGGCGACGACGGATCCACGGCGTTGCCGTTGACGTCGCTGCCGAGGCGGCAGTTGGCCTCGAGCTGCAGCAGGCGGTCGGTGCTGAGGTCCTGCACCTGGTCGCGCATGTCGATGTCGAACCAGTCGATCGACACGTCGAGGTTGGCCATCGGCGACCACACGAAGCCGGCCGTCCACGACGTGCTCGTCTCGGGGCCGAGCGAGCGGCTGCCCGCGCGCGTGCGGATCAGGCCCTCGTCGGAGTACGAGCAGTCGGTGATGTCGGTGTCGGGTTCCTCGACACGGCAACGGTAGTAGTCGGCGCCCGAGGTCTCGTCGTTACCGGTGCCGGCGTAGACATAGTGCAGGTCCGGTGCGCGGAACGCGGTGCCGTACGAACCACGCGCGAGCAGGCTGTCGAGCGGGCGCCACTCGACGCCGGCGCTCCACGTGAACTTGTCGGCGCTGCGGCCCGCGAAGCGGTAGTCGTCGTAACGGCCGGCGAGGCTCACGTTGACGCTTTCGAACACGGGCAGACGCAGTTCGCCGGCGGTGGCCCAGCGGTTGCGGCTGCCGTGGCCGTCGGAATCCTTCCAACTGTAGTAGTAGTACTGCGTCGCGAGCGGATCGGGCTTGAGGTCGTAGTCCTGGCGACCGACCTCGACGACGCCCGCGAAGCCCGCCGGGCCGGCCGGCAGCTCGAACAGGCTCGTGTTGGACAGCGTGAAGGCGAGCGTGTCGCTGCGCGACTCGGGGTTGTAGACCGTGCGGGCCGCGATCGAATCGTATTCGCTGCGCGTGAGCGGCGTGTACAGGCGATCGGGATCGGCATCGAAGATCGGATAGCCGCTGTCCTCGTCGATGCCGAGCTGCGGGCCCAGGAACAGGTTGTTGGCCGCCGCCGCGACGATCTGCGGCCAGCTGATGCGCGCCTTGTACTGCGAGTGGCTCAGCGAGGCCTCGTAGTCCCACGCGCTGCCGAAGCTGCCCTTGAAACCGGTCGTGAAGCTGAAGGTCTTCTGCGTGGTCTCGATCATGCCGCGCTTGAGGCCGCCCATCTCCTCGGGCGTGAACTGGCGGCCCCAGTATTCGACCTGCCCGGTGGCGTCGTTGTAGAAGTAGCCTTCCTCGTTGCCGTCGGGCGCCATGTAGCTCCACTGCGCGACGTCGCGGAACAGCTCGACCTTGCTGTGGCCGAGCTGCACGTCGGCGAACCAGTTGAGCGTGTCGCCGAGCGGCATGGTCATCGACGTGTAGGTGTTGATGCCCTTGCGCGCGCTCAGGATGGTGCCGTAGCCGATCGATTCGCGGCTGCCGCAGAAGTTGCCGTAGCTCTGGCGGAATGCGTAGAACGTGGTGCCGCCGTTGAGGTCGGCGAGTGCAGCGCAACGTTCTTCGGTCGGATCGATGTAGTCGTCGTAGTAATCGGTGCGCAGGAACGTGCGGCGCGGCGTCTGCGAGCGCGAGGTCGGCGCGTCGGCCGTCGAGTCCTGGATCTTGCGGTCATACGCCCACAACGGCTTCTGGTCGAGCAGCTCGGCGCCGAACACGAGGTTGAAGTCGCCGCGCGTGAAGCCGGTCGAGAGATTCAGCGTGTACGACTCGGCGCCGCCGCGCTCGGTGTCGCCGTAACGGAAATCGAGCGTGGTGCCGTCGGCCTGCTTCTTGAGGATGAAGTTGACCACGCCCGAGATCGCGTCCGAGCCGTACACGGCCGAGGCGCTGCCGGTGAGGATCTCGATGCGCTCGATCATGCCGACCGGGATGTTGGAGATGTCGGTGAAGTTGCTGCGGCCCTTGAACGGCATCGGGAAGTCGGCGATGCGGCGGCCGTTGACGAGCACGAGCGTGTGGTTCGGGCCGAGGCCACGCAGATCGACCTGCTGCGCACCGGGCGAGAAGTCGGCGCCGCTGCCGGACTGCTGGCTCTGCGTCTCGCCGCCGTTCTGCGTCATCGCGCGCAGCACGTCCGGCACGCTGATGAAGCCATTCGCCTTGATCTCCTCGGCGGTCATGACGGTGACCGGCGCGGGGCCTTCGACCTGTGCGCGCGGGATGCGCGAGCCGGTCACCTGGATCGCCTCGAGCGCCTCGACATTGTCGGAAGCCGGCGTGCCCTGCGCGGAAGCCGGGGTGGAAAGGGAGGCAGCACAAAGCGCGCCCGAAATCGCCAGCGCGAGCGGCAACACGTTCACATGGGTGTGCATGATCGTTCTCTGGAAGGATGGACCCGGCATGGCCGGACCCCGTCCGATCGCCCCGTCCGTTCTCCCCCGGCACGGCGCGTCGCGACGGCGAGCGCATTCTGCGACGACGCGCGAATTTCCGCCACGCTGCGCCGCCGCAACGAATGGCAGTGGGCATCGGCGGTGCTTGGTGCGAGACTGCCGCGCCCACGTTCCGACACTGGACACCGTCGATGCGCCCGCGTCTCCCACGCCTCGTCGTCGCCGCACTGCTCGTGCTCCTGCTCGCGCTGCCTGCGGGCACGGCGCTCGCCGATCCCGGTTACGTCCACCACGCGATCGGCGACCCTGCGGTCGACTCGCGGGCGCAGACGGCACCCGGCCTCATGCTCATGGGCGGTGGCGAATGGCCCGACGAGGCGTTCACGTGGTTCACCGAACACGCCGGCCGCGGCCATCTCGTGATCCTGCGCGCCTCGCTCGGCGCCGAACTGCAACGCAAGTGGCAGGGGCGCTTCGGTCCGGTCGCGTCGCTGCAGACCTTCGTGTTCCACGACCGCCGCGGTGCCGACGACGCGATGCTGCTCGAGGCGGTGCGTCGCGCCGACGGCATCTTCATCGCCGGCGGCGACCAGTCGCGTTACCTGCGCTACTGGAAGGGCACGCCGCTCGCGGCCGCACTCGAGCAGCATGTGCGTGACGGCAAGCCGCTCGGCGGCACGAGTGCCGGCCTCGCGATCCTCGGCGCGACGGTCTACGGTGCGCTCGACGGCCGCAGCATCACCTCGGCGCAGGCCTTGCGCGATCCGCTCGGTCCCGGCCTCACGCTCGATCACGGCTTCCTGCGCCTGCCGCACCTCGATCGCATACTCACCGACAGCCATTTCGCCAAGCGCGATCGGCTCGGCCGACTCGTCGCGTTCCTGGCGCGCGCTGCGCACGACGAGGGCCGCAACGACCTCGTCGGCTTGGGCATCGACGAAGACACTGCCCTGTGCCTCGAAGGCGACGGTCGCGGCCGCGTCTTCACGCGCAGCGGTGGCCTCGCCTGGCTCGTCGAACCCGTACACGGCCCGGAGCGCGTCGAGGCGGCCACGCCGCTCACGTTCACCGGCCTGCGCGTGACCGGCATCGGAACGGAGAGTCGCGTCGACCTCGCCGCGCTGCGCGTCGAGTCGCCCGCGTTCACGTCGCGCGTCGACGTGCGCGACGGCGTCCTCGAGCGCCGCGACGATGCCGCGACGACCGCAACCACCCAGCACTGAACGCCCCGTCCATCCTTCTCCCGGAATGCCCGACACGATGACACGCCTGCCTGCCCTGCTCCTCGCCGCGCTCTGCCCCGCCGTGTTCGCGGCGACGCCCGCGAAACCGCTGCTCGTGATCCACGGCGGCGCCGGTGTCGAGCGCGCGACGATGACACCCGAGGTCGAGGCCGAAGTGCGCAAGGCGCTGACGCTCGCACTCACGCGCGGCCACGCGGAGCTCGCGGCCGGCAAGCCCGCGCTCGATGCGGTCACGGCGGCGATCACGACGCTCGAGGACGATCCGAACTTCAACGCCGGCAAGGGTGCCGTGTTCACGCACGACGGCACCAACGAACTCGACGCCTCGATCATGGACGGTGCGACGCGACGCGCCGGCGCGATCGCGGGCGTGCATCGCGTACGCAACCCGATCACGCTCGCGCGCGCCGTCATGGAGCAGTCCAGGCACGTCATGATGGTCGGCGACGGCGCCGAGGCGTTCGCGAAGAGCGTCGGTGTGACGCTGGTCGATCCGTCGTACTTCCGTACCGAACGTCGCTGGGAGCAGCTGCAGAAGGCCTTGCGCGAGGAGAGGGCCGGACAGGCCAGTACCGACCTCGAGACCGCGAAGCATTTCGGCACGGTCGGTGCGGTCGCGCTCGACCGCGCGGGCAAGCTCGCCGCGGGCACCTCGACGGGCGGCATGACCAACAAGCGCTACGGCCGCGTCGGCGACTCGCCGGTGATCGGCGCGGGCACCTGGGCCGATGCGAACTGCGCGGTCTCGGGCACGGGCTGGGGCGAGTTCTACCTGCGCACCGCCGCCGCGCACACGATCTGCACGCGCATGGGCCTGCTCAAGGAATCACCGACCAAGGCCGGCGAAGCCGTGATCAACGGCGAAGTGCCTGCGCTCGGCGGTGACGGTGGCGCGATCGTGCTCGGCGCCGATGGACGCTTCGCGATGCCGTTCAACACCGAAGGCATGTACCGCGGCTGGATCGGTGCCGACGGCGTCGCCCACGTGGCGATCTACCCCGACGAGCGCGCGCCGTGACGGGCGGCCACGCACCGCCGCAGCCGGTTCCGCATCCCGGCCGGCAAGGCCTGCCGGGCTGGGCCTGGGCGCTGATCCTCGGTTTCGGCCTGCTCGCGGTCACGGCCGCGGCCGGCATCTCCTGGCTGCTGTCGGCCGGCATGGACGTGTTCAAGGACCAGGCGCGCACCGCGCTGCAGGAGGATCCGGTCGTCGCGCGCCACATCGGCGAGATCCGCGAGATCGAGACCGACCTCATGCGCACGGGCGCTCTGCCGGGTGCGGAGGACTTCGCGTTCCGCCTCGAGGGCAGCCTCGGCAAGGGCCGCGTCGAGGCGCGCTTCATCAGCTCGTTCGAACGCGAGATCCTCGGCAAGGGCACGCTGTACCTCGACGACGGCCGCACGTTCCCGCTGCCGGGAAGCGCGGACTGACGCGCGGCCGGCGGCCTCAGCCCGTCGGCACGCGCAGGCGGCGCACGCGGCCCGCACGCG
>JASCPI010000075.1 GCA_029959555.1 Lysobacteraceae bacterium PS02065
GCCCACCGCCCCCCCCCA
Organism: Lysobacteraceae bacterium PS02065; assembly: GCA_029959555.1. Taxonomy (GTDB): domain Bacteria; phylum Pseudomonadota; class Gammaproteobacteria; order Xanthomonadales; family Rhodanobacteraceae; genus Dokdonella. The sequence goes on from JASCPI010000075.1 coordinate 19, forward strand.
CCCGTGCCCCCCCCGCAAGACGACTGCCACCCCGCCCGGGGGGGGGCGCGCGCCGCGACCGTCCGCCAGAAGCGCTTCCTCGAGGCCCGCGGCCTCGTCTCCCCCACTCCCGCCACGGAACCACCCGCACCATGAAAGCCTCCGAGATCAAGCGCGGCAACGTCGTCGAGCACGACGGCAAGGTCTACCAGATCCGCGAAATCGAGCGCAGCTCGCCGCAGGGCCGTGGCGGCAACGTCACGTTCCGCTTCGTCATGTACAGCATCCCGGGCGGCACCAAGCTCGACATCTCGCTGCGCGCCGACGACGACCTCAAGGAAACCGAGGTGACGCGCCGGGCCGTCGCGTTCTCGTACAAGGACGGCGACGCGTTCGTGTTCATGGACAACGAGGACTACACGCAGTACACGCTCGACGCCGATGTCGTCGGCGACGCGGCCGGCTACATCGTCGACGGCATCGAGGGCTGCTTCGTGCAGATCATCGACGACTTGCCGATCGCCGTGCAGGTGCCGCAGACCGTCGTGCTCGAGATCGTCGACACCGCGCCGGAGCTCAAGGGCGCGAGTGCGACCAAGCGCACCAAGCCCGCCAAGCTGTCGACCGGCATCGAGGTGCAGGTGCCCGAGTACATCACCAACGGCGAGAAGGTCTACGTCAACACGACGACGGGCGAGTTCTCGGGGCGCGCGTGAGCGCACCACGCGGCATGGCCGGCGCCATCCTCGTCGCGGGATCCGCGAACCTCGATTTCGTCGTGCGTGCGCCGCACATCCCGGCGCCGGGCGAAACCGTGCTCGGCGGTGCGTTCCGCACGTTTCCGGGCGGCAAGGGTGCCAACCAGGCGGTCGCCGCGGCGCGCGCCGGCGGCGCCGCGACGCGCATGCTCGTCGCGCTCGGCGACGACGCCTACGCGAAGGAACTCGAGGCCTCGTTGCACGACGCGGGCGTGACGCTCGCGCTCGTGCGCAGCGACGAGCCGACCGGCACCGCGTTCATCTGCGTGTCCGATGCGGGCGAGAACGCGATCACGGTCGCACCCGGCGCGAACGGCGCGCTGCGTCCCGACCATCTGCCCGACCTCGCCGGCACGAGTCATCTGCTGCTGCAGCTCGAGACACCGTTGGCCAGCGTCGCCGCGTATGCACGCGCAGCGCGCGACGCCGGCGTGCGCGTCGTGCTCAACGCGGCACCCGCGCAGGCCCTGCCGGCGGAGCTGCTCGCCGACCTCGACGTGCTCATCGTCAACGAAGGCGAACTCGCCGCGGTCACCGGCATCGAAGGCGACATCGCGCGGGCGCTCGACGCGCTCGCGATCCCGTGCGTGATCGTCACGCTCGGCGCACGCGGCGCCTGCGCACGCGACGGCGACACGCGCGTCGTGCAGCCCGGCTTCGCGGTCGAGCCGGTCGACACGACCGGTGCCGGCGACACGTTCTGCGGCGTGCTCGCGGCTGCGCTCGCGCGCGGAGCGGCACTCGATGGCGCGTTGCGTGAAGCCTGCGCAGCCTCCGCGCTCGCCTGCACGCGTCCCGGCGCGCAGACCGGCGTGCCGCCACGCGGCGAGGTCGAGGCTCTGCTCGCCGCGTCGCCCGCATCCGACACGCGGGCTACGAGCGCGCTCGTCGCCTATTGTGGCTTCGCGTCCGGCACGTCGGCCATCGGTCCGCGCTGAGCTCGACGCACCGCGACGCAGGCTCTGCCAGACTGGCCCCATGGCGACACCGGTCTACCGCTTCGGACGCTTCCGGCTCGATCCGCGTGCACGCGAACTGCTCGAGGACGGCGCGCGCGTCGACCTGCCGCTGGCGACGATCGACTGCCTCGTCTACCTGATCCGCCACCGCGACCGCCCGATCGGCCGCGACGAGCTCGCGAGCGCGGTCTGGGGCCGCGTCGACGTCAGCGAGGCCTCGCTCAACCATGCCGTCATGCGTCTGCGCCGCCACCTCGGCGACACCGGCAACGAGCAGCGCGTGATCCGCACCGTGCCGCGCCACGGCTACCGCTGGGTGCTCGAGATCGAAGAGGAGCTGCCGGTCGAAGCGTCCGCGCCTCGCCCGAAAGAAGCGATCGGCGAAGCGGACGACGTTGCGGTCGCCGGTGACGATACGCCGCTCGCCGCCGCTGCGCCTGAAGCGGCAGCACACGCTCCCGCGACACCGCGAGCCACCCCGCGACGACGCTTCGTGCTCGCGCTCGTCCTGCTGACCATGATCGCTCTCGGCTTCGCCGTGATCCCGTTCGTGAAGCTCGGAACGGATTCCGACGTGGCGGCGGCTCCCGTCGCGACGGCCGTGCTGCCCGTCGAGGTCGACGCGGGCGCCGAGTGGGCGTGGCTGCGCTTCGGCCTCATGGATCTCGTCGCGAGCCAGTTGCAGCGCACGGGACTCGCCGTCGTGGCGAGCGAGGTCGTCGTCGCGGTCACCGCCTCGCCCGACGGCGATGTCGCCACGCGACTCGCGCCGATCGCCGCCGGCACCGTGCGCGCCTCGGCCTCGTTCGCGAACGGCCAGTGGCGCGTGCACCTCGAACGCCGCGTCGGCGAGGCCTCGCTCGTCGTCGACACGCGCGATGCCGACCCCGTGCGTGCCACGCGCGCGGCCGCCGACGAACTCGTGATCAAGCTCGGCCGCGCGCCACCGCAGGATGCCGTCGACGACGAGACGCTCGCGCGCGAAACCCTGCGCCGGCGCATCAGTGCGGCCGTACTCGCGGGCCAGGTCGACGTCGCGCGCCATCTGCTCGAGGCTGCCCCGCCGGCGCTGCGCACGCACCCCGACATCGCCTTGAGCGAGGCTTCGCTCGCGTTCTTCGCGGGCGAGTACGACGCCTCGCGCGCACTCGCCGAGCGCCTGCTCGCCTCATTGCCCGCCGACGCGCCGCCTGCGCTGCGCGCACGCGCCTGGACGACCCTCGGCGCGGCGCAGTTCCGCCTGTGGCGGCTCGACGATGCGCAACGCAGTTACACGAACGCACTCGCACTCGCCGCCGAAGGCGCCGATGCCGGCGCCCAGGCACGCGCCCACATCGGCCTCGGCGGCATCGCGAGCCAGCGCATGCGACTCGAGGACGCCGCCGATCACTACGGCCGCGCGCGCACGCTGCACGCGATGCGCGACGACGCGTTCGGCGTCGCCGCGGTCGACCTCAACCTCGGCATGAACGCGCTGCAGCGCGGCCAGCCCGCGCAGGCCCTCGTCGTGCTGCGCGGCGCCGACACGCGCTTCGCGACGCTGCACGCCGACGACGCCCTCACCGCCACGCTGGCCGCGCGCGCCGACGCCGAGGTGCAGCTGCTCGACATCGATGCCGCGCGGGCAACCGCATCCCGCATGCTCGACCTCGAGCGACGGGTCCAGAACCCGCGCCAGCGCGGCGACCTCATGCTCGCGCGCGCGCAGATCGCGGTCGCCGCGGGTCGGCTCGACGAGGCCGACGGCCTGCTGTCGCAGATCCTCGACGCGAGCGATCCCGACCACGACGGCGCGCTGCGCGCCTCGGCCGAGGGCGTGCTCGCCGCGAGCGCGCTGCTGCGTGGGCGGGCCGAGGCCGCCGCCGAATCCGCGATGGCGGCCCACGTGCCCGACCTGCTGAGCCGCCACCGCGGCGACTATGCGCGGGCCTGGCTCGTGCGCTGCCGCGCCCTGCAACGCCTGGGACGCTCCGCCGAGGCCGCCGACGAGGTCGCGCGCCTGCGCGCATGGAGCGACGCCGATCCCACCGGCGCGGAAACCTGGATCGCCATGCTCGCCGAAGCGTCGCAGGCCGAGCATGAAGGCCGTCGCGACGACGCCCTCGCGCAGCTCGCCGAGGCACTCCAGGCCGTGCTCGCACGCGAAGTGCCGGAGGAGGTCGTGACGGTCGCCGAGCCCTACGTGCGTCTGCTGCTCACCGCGGGCCGCGTCGACGATGCCGTATCGGTCAACGGCCGCATCGCGGCACATGCCGATCACGACGCACGCGCGGCACGTTCGGCGGCACGCATCTACGCCGCGCTCGGCGATGCCGAGGCCGCTGCGCAGGCGCTCGCCCGCGCGACGTCCCTCGCAGGCGAACGCACGGCGATGCTCGACGACGCAGGCCCCTGACGGTACGTCGCGCCACCGGGCCGGCGTATCGCGATGCGTGTACCGACCGCGGGCCTTGTTCCCTATGCGCCGCGAGGCAAGGACATCATGCCGCCGGCCCGCTCACTCCGGGGCGCGCAGCACGTCGATGCGCGTGACCTGGCGCGCCCAGCGGCCCGGGCGCTTCTCGACCGGAGCGACGAGGCGGAACGGGCCTTCGGTCGCGTCGAGCGGCTTGCCGTCCTTCGTGTCGACGAGCAGCACGCCGTCGTCGCGGAACTTCGGATCGAGCTCGGCGAGCGCGTAGACGACGCGGTAGCCATCGGCCGCGCTCACGCGCACGTACAGCGCGAGGTTCTTCCCGCGCAGCGTGTCGCCGACAGGTGCACCGGCCGCACGCAGCACCTCGACCAGCGGCACGCCGCCGTATTCGCCTTCGACACCGTGCGCGCTGGCCTTGACCGTCTTGCGCGGCATCTTCGCGAGCTTCGCGGTGTCGAGCACGAGCGGCGTGGCGACCTCGCCACCGATCGCGACCGTGGTCGAGGTGTTCGCGACGGGCTCGGCGTGCTTGTGCGCTTCCGCGGCAGACGCGGCGTGGGACACGCACAGCGTGAGGCCGAGCAGCCAGCCGGCACGGCGCAGGGACATCGGTGTCGCGCGGTGAAGGGAGCGGATCATCGGGATCTCCTGCATCAGTAGCGGTAGTCGACCTGGAACGTCCACGTGCGGCCCGGCTCGGGATAGCCTTCCTCGTAGAAGAAGCGCTTGTCGCTCAGGTTGCGCACGCCGGCCGAGGCCGCGACGGCGTCGGTCGCCTGCCAGCGCACGCGTGCATCGTAGACCGTGAAGCCCGGCGCGACGCGCGTGCCGTTGGTCGCGCTGTTGCGGCGGCTCTCCGAGGTGGCGCTGGCGAGCGCGGTCCAGCGCGGCGCGAAATCGTAGCCGACGCTCGCGAACAGCTTCTCGCGCGGTGTGTCGGTCGGCAGGATCTCGGGACGCGTGCGGTTCTCGCGATGCAGGTAGGTGTAGTTGGCCGACACGCGCAAGGCCTCGGTGACCGCGTAGTCCATCGACAGCTCCACGCCTTCGTTGCGCTGCTCGCCGATGTTGCGCAGCTGCGAGCACGGCGGCGCCGTGCACGCGGTCGGCGCGAGCGTGACGCTGTCGATCGCGTCGGTGAGGCGGCTGTGGAACAGCGCGACGCGGTAGCCGAACGACGCGAGCGTGGCCTCGTAGCCGAGTTCGACATGGGTGCCGCGTTCGGCGGCCAGATCGGGATTCGGCAGCGCCGAGCCCATGCGGTAGGAGTAGCGGTCCTTGAGCGTCGGGAAGCGCGTCTTGCGGCTCACGCCACCGAACACGCGCGCGTCGTCGCCGAGCGCGTAGCCGATCGCGACCTGCGCGTTGACCGCATCGTTGGTCTCGAGGTCGAACGGCACGATCGCGCCGGCGACGAGGTTGTCGGCCTGGCGGCCTTCGAGCTCGTTCCACGACACGCCCGGTGTGATCGTCCAGGCCGCGGAAGGCTTCCATTCGTGTTCGAGGCCGACCGAGGTCGTGCGGTCGATGAAGTGCTGCTGCGGCGATCCGATCGCGGCGATCTCGCGGTGCACGTCACGCTTGCCGTGCACGGCGACGCGCGTGACCTGGGCATCCGACCAGCGCTGCTCGAACTCGGCGCTGAGACCGGTCGTGAAGTCGTCGTAGATACTCGAGAACGCGTACGGCCGCGTCTGTGTCGTGTAGGTCGCGCCGTCGTAGGAATCGAGCTGGTTGTAGAAGCTGTCGTGGTAGGCGCGCAGGCGCAGCGTGGCGCTGTCGCCGATCGCCGTGCGCGAGATCAGGTACAGGCTTTCCTTGTCCCAGTCGGGCCAGCGCCAGAAACGCGCGTTCACGCCCGCGGCGCGGCCCGCGTACGGCGGATCCTGCTTCTCGCCGTCCTGACGGTAGTAGCTCAGCACGTATTCGTCGGTCGCGTTCGGCGTCCAGCCGAGCTTGGCCGTGAACAGGCGGTCGTCGCTGGCCGAGTTCTCGCGACGGCCACCGTCCTCGTTGACGGTCGGCGAGAAGCGCGACGGCAGGCGGAAGAAATCGGCATCGGCGTACGACGCGGTGACCTGCGCGTACCACGCCTCCTGACGGGTCGCCATGCGCGCACCGGCGCGCCGACCCTGCGTGTCGCCTTCGCGGTCGAGATCGAAGCCGGCATAGGCCGAGGCCTCGAACGGCGCGGTCGGACGGCGGCTCACGAGGTTGACGCTGCCGCCGAGGGCGTTCGGGCCGTACAGCACCGAGGTCAGTCCCTTGGTGACGAGGATCTGCGACAGCGAATCGACGCCGAAGCGCGCGAGGTCGATGTTGCCGTCGTACGGCACGTAGACCGGGATGCCGTCGATGTAGATCGGCACCTGGCGGCTGTTGAAGCCGCGGATCCAGACCATGCGCTCGCGGCGCTGGCCGATGTTCTGCAGGGTGAGGCCCGGCAGCAGGTTGAGCGCCTCGGACACGTCGCGACGGTCGTGCTGGCGCATCGTCTCGAGGTCGATGCGTTCGACGCCCGGCGCAGGCTTCGCCGGCGCCTCGGCGATCACTTCGACGACGCCGAGCGGAAACACCTCGTCGTCCTTCGCCGCCTGCGCGAAGGCGAGCGAGATCGAAAGCGGCAGCAGACACAATGCGGGCAACAGTCGGGGCATGACAGGGTCCGTCGCGGGGATTCGTTGTATCCGATCGACTATAGCGAACGACGGTGTGCGGCGTCACGGGATACGCTTGTCGGCCGATCCAGGCGGTCGATGACGCACGATGCCCGCAGCCATGTCCACGTACTGGCCAGTCGATCCGCTATGTCCTCATGACCACAACGCTGGCGACCTGCAACACGATCTCCGCATAATGCGCCGCATGGTCCCAGCCCTACCCGTCCGGGCGCAGCGCAGCGCACAAGGCCGCGATGTCGGCGTGCGCGGCACGCTCGCAGCGGCGCTGCAGCGCGCGGAAACGCGCGAGCACGGCGGTGCCGGTCGCGGTCAGCTGCGCGCCACCGCCGCCACTGCCTCCGGTGCTGGCCTCCACGACCGGTTCCGCGAAACACGCGTTCATCTCGTCGACGAGCTGCCAGGCGCGCTTGTAGCTCATCTTCATGCGCCGTCCCGCCGCGGAGATCGACCCGCTGTCGCGGATGCCTTCGAGCAGGTCGGCCTTGCCGGGCCCCATCGCGACACGCGCGCCGTGCATGATGCGGATGCGCAGTTCGCCGCTCGCATGCGACCGGGGCATGGCGTCACTTCCTTCGTTTCGACCACGCGATCATAACGGGACGCCCCATGTCGACCATCGCTTTCGCTTCCTCCCTGCGCCGGTTCGCGCGCCGCGCCCTGCTCGCCGCCACGCTCGCGGTATCGCTGTTCGCGGCACCGGTGCACGCCGCCGAGGTGCTCGTGTTCGCCGCGGCCAGCCTCAAGCCCGCGCTCGACGCGATCCTCGCCACGCCCGATGCGAAGGCGATCGGCACGATCAAGGTCAGCTACGCGGCCTCGTCGCAGCTCGCGCGGCAGATCGAGCATGGCGCGCCGGCGGCCGTGTTCATCTCGGCCGACCTCGACTGGATGGACCACGTCGAGAAGCTCGGCAAGCTCGAGACCGGCACGCGCGCCAACCTGCTCGGCAACGCACTCGTGCTGGTCGCGCCGAAGGACAGCGACGCCAGGGTCGACCTCGCCGCAGGCGGTTCGGTCACCGATGCGCTGGGTCCTTCGGGCCGCCTCGCGGTCGGCGAGCCCAACAGCGTGCCGGCCGGCAAGTACGCCAAGGCCGCACTGACCTCGCTCGGCCAGTGGGATGCGCTCGCCTCGCGTGCGGTATCGGCCGACAACGTGCGCTCGGCGCTCAACTTCGTCGCACGCAAGGAAGCCGCGCTCGGCATCGTCTACCGCACCGATGCGCTGTCGGAACCCGCCGTGCGCATCGTCGACACGTTCCCGGCGGCGACGCACGCGCCGATCGTCTACCCGATCGGCCTGCTCGCGCCGGCCGGCGACGAGGCGCGCAAGCTGCACGCGCTGCTGCTGTCGCCGGGCGTGCAGGCCGCGTTCGTCGCGGCCGGGTTCGATCCGCGCCCGCGATGACGCCGCTCTCTCCCGACGAATGGGAGGCGCTGTCGCTGAGCCTGCGCGTCGCGCTGCTCAGCGTCGCGGCCTCGCTGCCGTTCGCGCTCGGGCTGGCCTGGCTGCTGTCGCGTACGCGCTTCCCGGGGCGCTTCCTCGTCGAGGCGCTGCTGTTCCTGCCGCTGACGCTGCCGCCCGTGGTGACCGGCTATGCGCTGCTCGTCGTGTTCGGCACGCAGGGCTGGGCCGGTGCATGGCTCGCCGAGCATGGCATCGTGTTCGCGTTCCGCTGGACCGGCGCCGTGCTCGCCGCGGCCGTGATGGGTTTTCCGCTGCTCGTGCTGTCGATCCGCGTCGCGTTCGACAACGTCGACCGCCGCCTCGAGCAGGCTGCCGAGACGCTCGGCGCCGGCGCGTGGCGACGCTTCGCGACCGTGGTCGTGCCGCTGGCCTCGCGCGGCATCATTGCCGGCTGCGTGCTCGCGTTCGCGCGTGCCTTCGGCGAGTTCGGCGCGACGATCAGCTTCGTCTCGAACATCCCGGGCGAGACGCGCACGCTGCCGATCGCGATCTACGAACTCATGACCACGCCCGGCGGCGAGCCCGGCGTGCAGCGCCTCACACTGGTGTCGCTGGCCGTCGCGTTCGCCGCGACACTCGTGGCGGCCGTGCTCGGCGGCGCGGCCTGGGGGCGGCGTCGCCATGATTGAACTGGCCGTACGCCACGCTTACCGCGACCTCGCGATCGACATCGCGTTCTCGTCGTCGTCGCGCGCGCTCGCGCTGTTCGGCGATTCGGGCGCCGGCAAGACCAGCGTGCTGCATGCGATCGCGGGCCTCGTGCGCCCCGACGCGGGCCGCATCGTGCTCGACGATCGCGTGCTGTTCGACCGCGCCGCGGGCATCGACGTCAAGGCCACGCGGCGCGACGTCGGCTACGTGTTCCAGGACGGACGCCTGTTCCCGCACCTCGACGTCACCGCGAACCTGCTCTACGGCGCGCGACGTGCGCAGCGCGGCGAACCGTTCCGGCGCCTCGTCGACCTGCTCGACCTCGGCCCCCTGCTCGATCGCCGCCCCGACACGCTGTCCGGTGGCGAGCGCCAGCGCGTGGCGATCGGCCGCGCCCTGCTGCGCGCGCCGCGCATCCTGCTGCTCGACGAACCGCTCACCGGCCTGCACCGCGAGGCGCGCAGCCAGGTGCTCGAGCACCTGCGCAGGCTCAAGAAGGAACTGCCGGTCGCGACCCTGCTCGTGAGCCACCATGCCGACGAAGTGACCGCGCTCGCCGACGAGATCGTGCTGCTGCGTGCCGGCGGCGTCGCGGGGCATGTCGATGTCGCCGCGTTCGCCGCAATGCAGCACGTATCGACCCCGACCTACCTCGTCTGACCGATCGCTCCGGGACGCTTTGCGGACCCTCCCGAACCCGCTACGCTAGGGCCGTTCGAACGATCGTTTGAGGGGTTCTCCATGAAGATGCTCCACCTCGCCATGATGCTGGCCGCTGGCGGCCTGCTCGTGGCGTGCAGCAGCGGCCCGGTACGCCGCGTCAGTCCGCCGACCGCGTCGATCCAGGAGCTCGTGCTGCAGCCGGGAGGCGGATGGAAGCTCATCGTGCGCGTGCAGAACTTCAGCAACGTGCCGATGACGTTCAGCAACCTCGACGCGAAGCTCCACATCACCGGCAAGGAAGTCGCGACCGTGCGCTCCACGGTGGATCTCGACATCCCGGGCGAGAGCGCCGACGTGTTCTCGCTCGTCGTCACGCCCGCCGCAGGCTCCACGCTCGACGCGAACCACGACTTCGCCTACGAACTCAAGGGCACGATCGAGAGCCGCGACCCGAAGGGCACATTCCCGTTCGAGCGCACGAGCCGCCTGTCGCCCGTGCCCGGCCTGTCCAACACCTGGCGCTGAACCGCGCGCCGTTCCTCGACAAGGATTCCCGATGACCCGTTACGCCGCCCCGCTCAAGGATGTCCGCTTCGCGCTGTACGACGTGCTCGGCGCCGAGGCGCTGTTCCAGCGCCTGCCGGGTTTCGAGTCGGCCACCCCCGACATCGTCGATGCGGTGCTCGAGGAAGCCGCGAAGTTCGCCGAGCAGGTGCTCGCCCCGATCAACCACAGCGGCGACCAGGAAGGCTGCGTGCTCGACAAGGCCTCGGCCAGCGTGACCACGCCGAAGGGCTTCAAGGAGGCCTATGCCACCTACGTCGACGGCGGCTGGTCGACGCTGACGACGCCCGAGAAGTTCGGCGGCCAGGGCCTGCCCGAGACGGTCGGCGCGATCGTCAAGGAATTCATCGACGCGGCCAACGTGTCGTGGGGCAATTTCCCGATGCTCTCGCACGGCTCGGTCGAGGCGCTCAAGGCGCACGGCGAGGCGTGGCAGCAGGAAGCCTTCCTGAAGCCGATCACCGACGGCCGCTGGACCGGCACGATGTGCCTGACCGAACCGCATTGCGGCACCGACCTCGGCCTGCTCAAGACGCGCGCCGAGCCGCAGGCCGACGGCAGCTACCGCGTCACCGGCACCAAGATCTTCATCACCGCGGGCGAACACGACCTCACCGACAACATCGTGCACCTCGTGCTCGCGCGCCTGCCCGATGCCCCTCCGGGCGTGAAGGGCATCTCGCTGTTCATCGTGCCGAAGTTCAAGGTCGGCAAGGACGGCGTCGCCGGCGAGCGCAACACGCTCGCGGTCGGCTCGATCGAACACAAGATGGGCATCAAGGCCTCGGTCACCTGCGTCATGAACTTCGACGGCGCGGAAGGCTGGCTGATCGGCGCACCGCACAAGGGCCTCAACGCGATGTTCACGATGATGAACACCGCGCGTCTCGCGGTCGGCGTGCAAGGCCTCGGCCTCACCGAACGCGCGTACCAGAACGCGCTCGCCTACGCGCGCGACCGCGTGCAGATGCGTGCGCTGACCGGCGCCAAGTTCCCCGAGAAGCCGGCCGACCCGCTGCTCGTGCACCCCGACATCCGCCGCATGCTGCTCACCCAGAAGGCCTTCGCGGAAGGTTGCCGCGTGCTCGCGCTGTACGCCTACCTGCAGCACGACATCGCCACGCATTCGCCCGATGCCGAGGAGCGCGAACGCGCCGACCAGCTCGTCTCGTTCCTCACGCCGATCGTCAAGGGCCTGCTCACCGAGCTCGCGCAGGAAGCGACCTACGACGCCGTGCAGGTGTTCGGCGGCCACGGCTACATCGCCGAGACCGGCGTCGAGCAGTACGCACGCGACGCGCGCATCACGACGATCTACGAAGGCACCACGCAGATCCAGGCCAACGACCTGCTCGGCCGCAAGATCCTGCAGCTGCAGGGCGCCGGCCTCAAGCATTTCCTCGGCGAGATCTCGGCGTTCTGCCAGTCCGCCGCGGCCGATCCCGCACTCGGTGAGTTCGTCGCGCCGCTCGCGATCGTGACCAAGGAGTGGAGCGACATCACCCAGGAAGTCGCGCGCCGCGCCCAGGCCAATCCCGACGAGATCGGTGCGGCCGCGGTCGACTACCTGTTCTACTCGGGCTACGTCGCGCTCGCCTACTTCTGGGTGCGCAGCGTCGCCGCCGCGGAGACCTCGTCGCACGGCGCCGATTTCAAGGATTCCAAGCGCCACACCGCACGCTTCTACTTCAGCCGCATCCTGCCGCGCATCCATGCGCACGGCGCCGCGATACGCGCCGGCGCGGACACGCTCATGGCGATGCCGGATGCCCAGTTCGGATAGTCCTCCCACGGTGAACCACGATGGATTCGCAGGCCGACCTCCACATCCGACTCGCCGACGTCGATGACGACGCGTTCATCCTCGGCCTCGTCGATCGATTCGTCGACGGCTTCGAGGTGCCGAAGCTGCGACGAAAAGGCGAGTACAAGGAAGGCATCCGCCGCGACCTCGCGCGCCACCTGAGCGAACAGCCGGCCGGTACCCACGTGTTCGTCGCCGAGAACGACGACGGCGAACGCGTCGGCTTCCTGCACCTGCACACCAACATCGATTTCTTCTCGGGCCTGCCGAACTGCCACATCGCCGACCTCGCCGTGGCGCCGGGCCACGACGGCCACGGCGTCGGCGCCGGCCTGCTCGCCTACGCCGAACGCTGGGCACGCGACCACCGCTGCCGCTGGCTCGGCCTCGCCGTATTCCCCGGCAACACGCGGGCGCGAGAGCTCTACGAGCGCAGCGGTTTCGAGGTCGAGACGCTACGCATGGTCAAGCCGCTGCGCTGATCGCGGCAGCGGCTTCACGGCGTGCCGCCTCGCGCGGCTCGTCGGACGGAGCAACGCGTATTCCATCGCCTCGCGTCGATCGCACACGCGGCAGCGCTCCGCATGCACGATCTCCGGTCATGCCGCCGCACGCACGATGTCGCGCACATGTCATCGGGTTTGGTCTATGCTCCGCCGGCGCAATGCAGTGCATGGACCGGCGGTTACGGTGCCGGTGACGTTTCCTCGAAGGAGGTGCGAATGCTGGCGGACGTGCGAAGACCAGGCGATCACATCGCGACGCGGGTGCTGTCCCTCGACGCGGGCGGGCGCATCATGGACTGGATCTCGTGGCAGGAAGCCACCTGCCTCTACGTGCGCAATGCCGTCGCGTGGACGCTCGGCGAGCCGTGCCTGACGATCCATGGCGGCACCAGCCGCCTGACCGGGCAGACCAGCACGCTCGACCTGCACCCGATCGTCGCGAGCACGGGCCATGCGCGCATCCGCGCGATCGACCCCGCGCCTGCCCTGACCAACGTCGCGCTGTTCTCGCGCGACCGCATGCTGTGCCTGTATTGCGGCCAGCACTTCTCGCGTGGCGAGCTCACGCGCGACCACGTGATCCCGATCTCGCGCGGCGGCCGCGACACCTGGCAGAACGTCGTCACCGCCTGCCTCGCCTGCAACGTGCGCAAGGGCTGCCGTACACCGCAGCAGGCCAAGATGCCGCTGCTCGCCGTGCCGTATCGCCCGAGCTGGGTCGAGCACCTGATCCTGTCGAACCGCAACATCCTGGCCGACCAGATGGAATTCCTCGTCAGCCACCTGCCGAAGAAGCAGCCGCGCGCGGATCTGCCGCTGCCGGCCTGATCGAGGCAGGTACCCGATCACGCCGTTCACGCGAGCGATAACGTCGATGCGATCGCGATCGCGCTCCGACGCGATCGGAGGATGATCGGCGCCGACACGCGCGACGCGAAGCCGTCACGAACGACGTCACCCCAGGCCTGAACCCTCCGGCGCGTCACGCGTCCGGCATGAACGCCTACGCCACGCGTCCCGCGAGCGCCGCCTGCGTCCACGCGACGATCTGCGGCGCACCGATCGCGCCGGACTGGCGCGCGATCTCGCGACCCTGCGCGAGCAGCACGAGCGTCGGGATGCTGCGGATCGCGTGACGGGAGCCGAGCGTCGGCTCGGCTTCGGTATCGAGCTTGCCGAGCCGCACGGACGGTTCGAGCACGCGCGCGGCCTGCTCGAACGCAGGCGCCATCGTGCGGCACGGGCCGCACCACGGCGCCCAGAAGTCGACGAGCAACGGCACGCCGCTGCGCAATGCGTGGCGATCGAAGGTCGCTGCCGTCAGCGTGAGCGGTGCACCCGCGAACACGGGCTTGCCGCAGCGCCCGCACGCCGGGGCATCGGCGAGGCGCGCGGGCGGCAGGCGGTTCATCGCCTCGCAATGGGCGCAGGGAACGAGGATCGCGTCGTCGGCCATGGCGGCAGGCATCGTCGGGGACAGGACTGCGAGACATGGCGGCGCACGTCGTGCTTGCAAGGCACCCGTGCCGGCGCATCGCGGCTGCGCGATACTCGCATTCCGCTTCCGCTCGGCCAGCACGATGCCTTTCCAGCCCGCCGCCGCATGGCTCGCCCCGCAGGCGCTCGAGCGCGCGACCGCCCTGCCCGCGCCGTTCTACACCTCGCCCGAGGCGTTCGCGACCGAGTCACGGGTCGTGTTCGCGCGCAGCTGGCAGCTCGTCGCGCACGCGGGCCAGCTCGCCGGCGCGGGCGACCACGTCGTCGCCGAGGTCGGCGGCCTGCCGCTGCTCGTCGTGCGTGGCGTCGACGGCACGTTGCGCGCGTTCCACAACGTCTGCCGGCACCGCGCCGGACCGCTCGCGACCTGTGACGGCCGCGGCGCGCGCGCGCTGCGCTGCCGCTACCACGGCTGGACCTACGCGCTCGACGGCACACTGCGCAGCGCCCACGAGATGGGCGGCGCGGAAGGCTTCGATCCCGCCGACGTGCGCCTGCCCGAGGTCGGCGTCGCGATGTGGCGCGGCCTCGTGTTCGTCGCCGTCGATGCGCGCGTGCCGCCGCTGGTCGACCTGCTCGGCGACGTCGACGCACGCCTCGGCGCCACACCGATCGAGACCTGGGCCTTCGAGCGCCGCGTCAGCTACATGGTGGCCGCGAACTGGAAGACCTACGTCGACAACTACCTCGAGGGCTACCACCTGCCGCACGTGCACCCGAGCCTCAATCGCCTGCTCGACTACCGTCGCTACGAGACCGTGACGGGCACCTGGCATTCGCTGCAGACCAGCCCCCTCGACGGCGACGACGACCTCTACGGCGCCGGCGAGGCGATCTACGCGTTCGTCTACCCGAACACGATGCTCAACATCCTGCCCGACCGCCTGCAGACCAACCGCGTCGTGCCGCTCGACGCCGGCCGCTGCCGCGTCGACTTCGACTACTTCTATCCGTCGGCCACGCCCGATGCGGCCGAACGCGAGCGTCGCGCGCGCGACGCCGCATTCAGCGACGAGGTGCAGCAGGAGGACAGCACGATCTGCGAGGCCGTGCAGGCCGGGCTCGCGTCGGGCTCGTACGTGGCCGGTCGCCTGAGTCCGCTGCGCGAAAACGGCGTGCACCACTTCCACGAGCGCCTGCGTGAGGCCTGGCGCGACATCGGCGACGCCTGAACGGGCTCTTGCGCGAGGGCCGCGGCGACCCCATCCGCGGGGATCACGCTACACTCGCCGACTGCCTCCCGACCTCCGGACGCCGAATGACCCCGAAGACCCTCAAGGTCGCGCTGCTGCAGGAATCCGACCGCGGCAGCCGTGACGCCAACCTCGACGCGATCGAGGCCGGCCTGCGCGAGGCCGCCGCCGCCGGCGCCAAGCTCGTGCTGCTGCAGGAGCTGCACAACGGCCCGTACTTCTGCCAGCACGAGAGCGTCGACGAGTTCGACCGCGCCGAGCCGATCCCGGGACCCTCGACCGAACGCATCGGCGCGCTCGCCGAGGAACTCGGCCTCGTCGTCGTGGCCTCCCTGTTCGAACGCCGCGCGGCCGGGCTGTACCACAACACCGCGGTCGTGTTCGACCGCTCGCGGGCGATCGCGGGCAAGTACCGCAAGATGCACATCCCCGACGATCCGGCGTTCTACGAGAAGTTCTACTTCACGCCGGGCGACCTCGGCTTCGATCCGATCGAGACCTCGGTGGGCAAGCTCGGCCTGCTCGTGTGCTGGGACCAGTGGTACCCGGAAGGCGCGCGTCTCATGGCGCTGGCCGGCGCCGACCTGCTGCTCTACCCGACCGCGATCGGCTGGGATCCGCAGGACGAGCAAGGCGAGAAGGACCGCCAGCGGGATGCCTGGATCACCGTGCAGCGCGGCCACGCGGTCGCCAACGGCCTGCCGCTGCTCGCCTGCAACCGCATCGGTTTCGAGGAGGCGCCCGACGGCGGCCGCGGCATCGCGTTCTGGGGTTCGAGCTTCGTCGCCGGCCCGCAGGGCGAGTTCCTCGCCCAGGCCTCGACCGACCGCCGCGAACTGCTCGTCGTCGACATCGACATGGCGCGCAGCGAATCCGTGCGCCGCATCTGGCCGTTCCTGCGCGACCGCCGCATCGACGCCTACGCCGACCTCCTCAAGCGTTTCCGCGATTGAACACCCCGATGACCCAGGACCCTGCAGCACCCGAAGCGGCCGACGCACACGTCGACGCCGACCACGACCTGCTCGCCGCGCAGCCGATCGCGCGCGTGGTGCGCGACGGCACCGAGTACGTGCTGCTCGGCACCGCCCACGTCTCGCGCGCGAGCGTCGAGGCCGTGCGGGCGATCCTCGAGCGCGAGACCTTCGACGCTGTCGCGGTCGAGCTGTGCGAGCCGCGCTTCAAGACCATGCGCGACCCCGAGGCCTTCCGCAACCTCGACCTGTTCCAGGTGATCCGCCAGGGCAAGGCCGGACTCGTCGCCACCAGCCTCGCGCTGTCGGCGTTCCAGCGCCGCCTCGCCGAGCAGTTCGGCATTGAGCCGGGCGCCGAGATGAAGGCCGCGATCGACGGCGCCGAGGCGCGCGGCCTGCCCGTGTGGCTGGTCGACCGCGAGGTCAGCGTGACGCTGCGCCGCGCGATCCGCAGCGTCGGCTTCTTCGAGCGCATGACCGTGGTCGCCGGCCTCGCCGGCAACCTGCTCTCGCGCGAGGAAGTGCAGGAGAGCGAGATCGAGAAGCTCAAGGAAGGCGACATGCTCGGCAGCATGTTCAACGAGTTCGCGAAGGAATCGCCGCCGCTGTTCGAGGCCATGATCGCCGAGCGCGACCGCTTCATGTCGGCGCGCCTGCGCGAGGAAGCCGCCAACGCGGAGACGCCGCCGAAGCGCGTCCTGGTGGTGATCGGTGCCGGCCATCTCGCCGGCATCGAGAAGGCACTGCCCGCACAGCAGGACGATCCCGCGCCGCTGCAGAAGCGCCTCGCCGAACTGCCGCCGCGCAAGCCCTGGGGCCGCATCATCGGCTTCGGCGTCTTCGCGCTGATCGCGCTCGCGATCGCCGTACTGTTCTACCGCGGCGCCGAGTTCGGCACCGACGCGCTGTGGGTGTGGGTGCTGTGCACGGGCATCGGCGCCGCGATCGGCGCACTCGCCGGCGGCGGGCACCCGCTCGCCGCGCTCGGCGCCTTCGTCGTCGCGCCGCTCAAGCCGTTCCGGCCCGGCGTGCCGGCCGGCGCGGTCAGCGCCGGCATCGAGGCCTGGTTCCACCGCCCGCGGGTGGCCGACTTCGACAGCCTGCGCGACGACGTCACCGTGTGGACCGGCTGGTGGAAGAACCGCATCTCGCGCACGCTGCTGGTCTTCATGTTCACGAACTTCGGCATGATGTTCGGTACCTGGGTGGCGGGCTTCCGCATCCTCAGGCGCCTGATCTGACCGCCCACGCCCGGACCGCCCGCCCATGAGCTTCGCCCGCCTCTTCTCCAAGCCCCGCTGGCAATCCAAGGACGACGCGGTCCGTCGCGCCGCGGTCGTCGGCGACTCCGGTGCCGACCTCGTCGCCGCCCTGCCGAAACTCGCGCGCGAGGACAGCGACGCCGGCGTGCGCCTCGCCGCGCTGCGCCGCTGCGCCGATCCGCGCCTCGCCCAGGCGCTCGCGCAGGACGACCGCGACGCCGGCGTGCGCACGGCCGCGCAGGCACTCTGGTTC
>JASCPI010000076.1 GCA_029959555.1 Lysobacteraceae bacterium PS02065
CCGCACACCGCACACCGCACACCGCACACCGCACACCGCACACCGCACACCGCACACCGCACACCGCGTCGCATGGTCGGCACGCCATGCGGCGAACCGCGTCACACGACGCGACCCGACAAGAGGAAACCCCCATGCAGATGCGACAGCTCGGCCGCGACGGCCCCCGTGTTTCCGCGATCGGCCTCGGCTGCATGGGCATGAGCGAGTTTTACGGCCCGCGCGACGATGCCGAGTCGATCGCCACGATCCATCATGCGCTCGATCAGGGACTCAATTTCCTCGACACGGCGGACATGTACGGCCCGCACATCAACGAGGAGCTCGTCGGTCGCGCGATCGCGGGGCGGCGCGACGAGGTCGTGCTCGCGACGAAGTTCGGCTTCGTGCGCGATCCGGCCGATCCGGGAAGGCGCGTCGTCGACGGGCGTCCCGCCCGTGTGCGTGAAGCCTGCGAGGCCAGCCTGCGCCGCCTCGGCGTCGAGACGATCGATCTCCACTACCTGCATCGCGTCGACGCGAACGTGCCGATCGAGGACACGGTCGGTGCGATGGCCGAGCTCGTGCGCGAGGGCAAGGTGCGCTGGATCGGACTCTCCGAAGTCGGCCCCGAGACGCTCGCGCGTGCGCATGCCGTGCATCCGCTGACCGCGCTGCAGAGCGAGTACTCGCTGTGGTCGCGCGACCCCGAGGACGGCGTGCTCGCCGCATGCCGCGAGCTCGGCATCGGCTTCGTCGCCTACAGTCCACTCGGCCGCGGCTTCCTGAGCGGCGAGATCCGCCGTGTCGAGGACTTCGCCGAGGACGACTACCGTCGTCACCATCCGCGTTTCACGGGCGAGAACTTCACGCACAACCTCGCGCTCGCCGATCGCGTGCGCGAGCTCGCCTCCGCGCGCGGCGTCACCGCGGCACAGCTCGCACTCGCATGGGTGCTCGCACAGGGCGACGACATCGTGCCGATCCCGGGCACGCGCCGGCGCGCACGCCTCGACGAGAACCTCGCCGCGACGACCTTGCGCCTCGATGCGTCGGAACAGCAGGCGCTTGCGGCGGTCTTCGCCGGCGGTGCGGCGGGTGAGCGCTACCCGCCCGGCATGTCGAAACTGCTCGCGCGCTGAAAAATCTAGTAATACCAGTGACTTCCGGCGCATGAGTGTGCCGGATCGCCTCGTTACGATAGGTCGCCCAGCGGAATTCCGTCCGGAGGTGCTTGCAGCCCACCGGACTGCCCGGCTAATATTGAACCGGTCAGTATTGAATTATGGAACCCGCATGCCTTCCGCATTCGCCGGGCGCACGGATCGTGCGCGTGCCCAAGCTCCCCATGCCCCCTCGTGGCCGCAGGCCTCGCGCCTCGGCATGGGCATCCTCCTCGCGCTGGCCCTCGCCGGTTGTGCGGCAGGTCCCGATTTCCGCGAGCCGGCCGTGTCGGCCGACGCCGGATACCGCGTCGACGCGCTGCCTGCCGCGACCATCAAGGCCGACGGCGTACCGACCGGCGACGCGCAGCGTTTCCTCGAATCGGCTTCGGTGCCGGCGCAGTGGTGGACGACGTTCGGCAATGCCGAACTGACGCGCCGCGTCGAGCAGGCGCTCGCCAACAGCCCGACGATCGCTTCGGCGCAGGCCGCGCTTCGCCAGGCGCAGGAAGGCGTCAACGCGGCACGCGGTTCGCTGTTCCCGTCGATCGACGCGAACGCGGGTGCGACGCGCCAGAACGGCCTCGCCGCCGGCAGCGCCGGCGCATCGCCGTTCACCGTGTACAACGCCGGCGTCGGCGTGAGCTACACGCTCGACCTTTTCGGCGGCGTGCGCCGTGGTGTCGAGGCGCAGTCGGCACTCGCCGACCTGCAGCTTTATCAGCTCGAAGGCACCTACCTCGCGCTGGCCGCCAACGTCACCACGACGAGCTTCCTCGAGGCTTCGCTGCGCGAGCAGATCCGCGCGACCGAAGAAATCGTCGGCGTCTATCAGGAGCAGCTCGACCTCATCAACCGCCAGTACGAGAGCGGTGCCAAGTCGCAGGGCGACGTGCTGATCGGCGAGAGCCAGGTCGCCACGGCGCGCGCGCAGCTGCCGGCGCTGCAGAAGGCGCT
This sequence comes from Lysobacteraceae bacterium PS02065, assembly GCA_029959555.1. Taxonomy (GTDB): domain Bacteria; phylum Pseudomonadota; class Gammaproteobacteria; order Xanthomonadales; family Rhodanobacteraceae; genus Dokdonella. Next base: position 2,100 of record JASCPI010000076.1, read on the forward strand.
CGCGCAGACGCAGACGCAGCTCGCCGTCTACCTCGGCCGTTTCCCGTCGCAGGGTGAACTCGCCGCGCTCGATCTCGAATCGATCGCGCTGCCGACCGACATCCCGGTCAGCCTGCCGTCGACGCTGGTGCGCGAGCGTCCGGACATCCGCGCCGCCGAGGCCCAGCTGCACCAGGCCACGGCGCAGGTCGGCATCGCCACCGCGAACCTGTTCCCGACCATCACGCTGAGCGGCAACTACGGTTCGCAGGCGCTCAGCGGCGGCGACCTGTTCGGCAGCGGCACCGAGGCGTGGAGCCTCGGCCTCAACCTGCTGCAGCCGATCTTCCGCGGCGGCACGCTGCGTGCGCAGAAGCGCGCGTCGGAAGCCGGCCTCGACAAGGCCTCGGCCGACTACCGCAACACGGTGCTGACGGCGTTCCAGAACGTCGCCGACAGCCTGCGCGCGCTCGAGCTCGATGCGCAGAGCCTCGCCTCGCAGGCCAGGGCCGAACAGGCGACCGCGCAGAGCCTCGAACTCGTGCGCAAGCAGTACGCCGACGGCTCGGTAGCCTACCTGCAGGTGCTCGACGCGACGCGGCTCTACCAGCAGGCGCGCCTGTCGGTGATCGAGGCGCGCGCGACGCGCCTGAGCGACACGGCGGCGCTGTACGCGGCGCTCGGCGGCGGCTTGCGCGACAACCCGGTGCCGACCGGCCAGGTCGAGGCGGCGTCCGCGCCGTAACGTTCATCCCGAAAGACGCATCGCCGTGACGCACGCACGTGGTCACGGCGGTTCGACGAACAGCAAGGCGGGCCCGCCGTGACGACGGACCCGCGGACACCCTCAGCGATGCGCCGTGACGGCGCATCGCACCCGATCCAGAACCTTCGAGAGGAATGCGCATGACCACGCGCAGCACACGCAAGCCCAGCACCACCAAGCGCATGATCATCATGATCCTGATCGTCGGCATCCTGCTGTTCCTTCTGATCGGCTGGAACGTCATGGGCAATTACATGATGCAGCAGGCCGCGCAGAACATGCCGGTGCCGCCGCAGACGGTGTCCTCGACGAAGGCCGGCATGCAGCCCTGGCAGCCCGAACAGGGCAGCGTCGGCTCGCTGCGCGCGGTGCGCGGTGCCGACCTCGCATTCGACGTCGGCGGCATCGTGACCAAGGTCAACGTGAAGTCCGGCGAGGTGGTCAAGGAAGGCCAGCTGCTCGTCGAGCTCAACGCCGAGGACATCGTCGCCCAGCAGCGCCAGCTCGAAGCCAACACGGCCCTGCTCAAGACCGAGCTGGACCGCGCGAAGCAGCAGCTCGCCTACAAGGGCATCAGCCAGGCCGAGTACGACAGCGCCGCGGCCAACCTCAAGGCCGCGCAAGCCGGTGTCGCGCAGCAGCAGGCCCTGGTCGGCAAGCGTCAGCTGCGCGCGCCGTTCAGCGGCCGCGCCGGCATCGTCACGCTGACGCCCGGTACCTACATCAACTCGGGCACCGCGGTGGTCACCGTGCAGCAGCTCGATCCGGTGTTCGTCGACTTCACGGTGCCGCAGCGCAACCTCGGCGAGCTCAAGGTCGGCCAGAAGCTCGTGCTCACGCTCGATGCGTTCCCGGACCGCAGGTTCGAGGGCCAGGTCAGCGCGATCAGCCCGAAGCTCGAGACCGCGACGCGCAACGCGCAGGTCGAGGCCAGCGTGCCGAACACCGACGAGGCGCTCAAGCCGGGCATGTTCGCCAACGTCGCCGTGCAGGTCGGCAGCGAGGAGAACTTCCTCACGCTGCCGCAGACGGCGGTCACGTTCAATCCCTACGGCGAGACCGTGTTCCTCGTGAAGCCGTCGGACAAGAAGAACGACAAGGGCGAGGCCGAGCAGCCGACCGCGCAGTCCGTGTTCGTGACCACCGGCTCGCGTCGTGGTGACCAGATCGCGATCCTGAGCGGCATCAAGGAGGGCGACGAGGTCGTGACGAGCGGCCAGCTCAAGCTCAAGAACGGCACGCCGCTCATCATCGACAACAACAAGCAGCCGGCCAACGAAGCGAAGCCGACGCCGCAGGAACAATGATCGTGATCCATCCCTTGGCCATCCAGGCGCGACCCCAGCGGTCGCCGCCGGCCGGCGCACGGCGCCGGGCCATCATCGCGAACGAAGCGAGACGCCATGAAATTCACTGATTCCTTCATCAACAAACCGGTCTGGGCGATCGTCGTCAGCCTCATGATCCTGGTGCTCGGACTGCGCTCGGTGGTCGACATGAGCGTGCGCCAGTTCCCGAAGACCGAGAACGCGCTGGTCACCGTGACCACCGCGTACTACGGTGCCGACGCGGACACGGTCGCGGGCTTCATCACGCAGCCGCTCGAGTCGGCGATCGCGCAGGCGCAGGGCATCGACTACCTGTCGTCGTCGAGCCTCACCGGCGTGTCGACGATCACCGCGACGCTGCAGCTCAACTACGACTCCAACCGCGCGCTCACCGAGATCCAGACGCAGATCAGCTCGGTCACCAACCAGCTGCCGCCGCAGGCCCAGCAGCCGGTCATCACGGTGCAGGTCGGCGAGACGACGGCCTCGATGTACCTCGGTTTCTACAGCGAGACGCTGCCGACCAACAACATCACCGACTACCTGCTGCGCGTGGTCAAGCCGCAGCTCGACGCGGTCGACGGCGTGCAGACCGCCGAGATCCTCGGCGCGCGCCGCTTCGCGCTGCGTGCGTGGATGGACCCGGTGCGCATGGCCGCGCAGAACGTCACGGCGTCGGACGTATCGGCCGCGCTCGCGGCGAACAACTACCTCGCCGCGGTCGGTGCGACCAAGGGCGACGCGGTCACGGTCGCGCTGACGGCCGGCACCGACCTGCACTCGGTCGACGAATTCCGCAAGCTCGCGGTGCGCAGCCAGGACGGCACGATCGTGCGCCTCGAGGACGTCGCCAACGTCGTGCTCGGCGCCGAGGACTACGACACCTTCGTCGCGTTCGACGGCAAGCAGTCGGTGTTCATCGGCGTCAAGACCTCGCCCGATGCGAACGTGCTCGACGTCGCCGAGCGCGTGCGCAACGCGTTCCCCGAGATCCAGGCGCAGCTGCCGACCGGCCTCACCGCGAACATCGCCTACGACTCGACCGACTTCATCAACACCTCGATCGAGGAAGTGATCAAGACGCTGGTCGAGGCGCTGCTGATTGTCACCGTCGTGATCTTCCTGTTCATGGGCAGCTTCCGCGCCGTGATGATCCCGGTCATCGCGATGCCGCTGTCGCTGATCGGCGCGTTCTTCATCATGTTGATGCTCGGTTACACGATCAACCTGATCACGCTGCTCGCGCTCGTGCTCGCGATCGGCCTCGTCGTCGACGACGCGATCATCGTGGTCGAGAACGTCGATCGCCACATCAAGGAAGACGGCAAGAGTCCGCTCGAGGCGTCGCTGATCGCCGCGCGCGAGCTGACCGGCCCGATCATCGCGATGACGATCGTGCTCGTCGCCGTGTTCGTGCCGATCGGTTTCCAGGGTGGCCTCACCGGCGCGCTGTTCACCGAGTTCGCGTTCACGCTCGCCGGCGCCGTGACGGTCTCCGCGGTCATCGCACTCACCCTGAGCCCGATGCTGTCGTCGCGCTTCCTCAAGGCCGAGCACGGCGGTAACCGCTTCGTGAACTTCATCGACCGCCGCTTCGACGCGCTGCACTCGGGCTACGAGCGCCGCCTGCACGGCACGCTCGACACGTGGATCGTGCCCGTCGTGATGGGCGTGCTGCTGCTGTTCGGCACCGTCTACCTGTTCACGGCCTCGAAGTCCGAGCTCGCGCCGCAGGAAGACCAGGGCTTCGTCGCCGGCATCGCGACCGGTGCGCCGAACGCCTCGCCGACCCAGGTCAGCGAGTACATGAAGGAGATGCAGGCCGTCGCCAAGACCGTGCCGGAGGTCAAGCAGACCTTCCAGCTCAGCGGTATCGCGGGCCCGAATTCGGTGCTGACCGGCGTCATGCTCAAGGACTGGGGCGATCGCGACCGCAACGCCAACGAGATCCAGAACGACTTCCAGGCGAAGTGGGGCGCGATGGCCGGTACCAACGCGTTCGCGTTCCAGTTCCCGTCGCTGCCCGGTGCGCAGGGCCAGCCGGTCGAGGTCGTGCTGTCGACGACCGAGCCGTTCGAGAACCTCTACACGGTCGCGCAGAGCGTGCTCGACAAGCTGCAGAAGAGCGGCAAGTTCTGGTTCGTCGACATGAACCTCAAGATCGACAAGCCGCAGAGCACCGTGGAAGTCGATCGCGACATGATCTCCTCGCTCGGCCTGACCCAGCAGGATGTCGGCTCCGCGCTCGGTGCGGCGCTCGGCGGCGGCTACGTCAACTACTTCTCGATCGCGGGCCGTTCCTACCGCGTGATCCCGCAGGTGCTGCAGAAGGATCGCCTCAACCCGGACCAGGTGCTGGACTACTACATCCGCGCCGGTGACGGCTCGGTGATCCCGGCGTCCACGGTGGCCACGATCAAGAACTCGGTCGTGCCGCAGTCGCTGACGCGCTTCCAGCAGCTCAACGCGGTGACGTTCCAGGGCGTGCCGAGCGTGACCCAGGGCGAAGGCATCGCCGAAGTGGTCAACGCGATCAAGGAGATCGCACCGGCCGGCTACACGGTCGACTACTCGGGCCAGGCGCGCCAGTTCATCAACGAATCGGGTGGCTTCGCGCTCACGCTGCTGTTCGCGGTGATCATCGTCTACCTCGCGCTCGCGGCGCAGTTCAACAGCCTGCGCGATCCGATCGTGATCCTCGTGTCGGTGCCGATGGCGCTGTTCGGCGCGATGATCTTCATCAACCTGATCCCGAGCTTCGTCGGCATGGGGGCGATCTCGACGCGCTGGGCGACCTCGCTCAACATCTACACGCAGGTCGGCCTCGTCACGCTGATGGGCCTCATCTCCAAGCACGGCATCCTGATCGTGGAGTTCGCCAACGAGCTGCAGCGCGCCGGCAAGACCAAGCGCGAGGCGATCGAGCAGGCTTCGGCGACGCGACTGCGTCCGATCCTCATGACGACAGCCGCGATGGTGCTCGGCGTGCTGCCGCTGGTCGTCGCGAGCGGCGCCGGTGCGGCGGGCCGCTTCAACATGGGTCTCGTCATCACCACGGGCCTCACGATCGGCACGATCTTCACGCTGTTCGTGGTGCCGGCGTTCTACATGCTGCTCGCCGAGGACCACCACGGCGAAGCGGTCAGGCGCATCGAGAACGGAGACGAAGGCGCGGGCCATCACGCCCACGCCTGATCCACCGATCGGCTGCGCCGCCACGCGCGGCGCAGCCGATACACTGCGCGCATGACCACTGCACACGATTCACCGCTGGGCCGTACCGTCGCCGCAAGCGCCGACTACGATCCCGGCCTGCTGTTCCCGATCCCGCGCGCGGCCAAGCGCGCCGAACTCGGCCTCGGCGACACGCTGCCGTTCCACGGCGTCGACCTCTGGAACGCCTACGAGCTCTCTTGGCTCGATCCGCGCGGCAAGCCGCGCGTCGCGCTCGGCACGTTCCGCGTACCGGCCGACTCGCCGAACCTGATCGAGTCGAAGTCGCTCAAGCTCTACCTCAACAGCCTCAACCAGGCACGTCTCGCCGACCTCGACGAGGCCGCCGCGCGCATCGCACGCGACCTCTCGCACGCGGCTGGCGCGACGGTCGAGGTGTCGCTCGCATCACCTTCGGCCTTCGATGGCGAGAAGCTCGAAAGCCCGGTCGGCGAGTCGATCGACGGGCTGCCCGTCGCGATCGACCGCTACGGCGATCCCGATGCCGCGCTGCTGCGCGCCTATCCCGGCGACATCGTTAGCGAGACGCTCGTCTCCGACCTGCTCAAGTCGAACTGTCCCGTCACCGGCCAGCCCGACTGGGCCAGCCTCGCGATCGCGTACCGTGGCCCGCGCCTCGATCGCGAAGCGCTGCTGCGCTACCTCGTCGCGTTCCGCACCCACGACGATTTCCACGAGCAGTGCGTCGAGCGCGTGTTCTGCGACCTGTCGCGCGCGTGTGTGCCGACATCGCTGACCGTGCACGCGCGCTACACGCGTCGCGGTGGCCTCGACATCAATCCGTGGCGCAGCACCGAGCCCGACCTCGCGCCGTCCAACCTGCGCGCGCCGCGCCAGTGAGCGCCGGGCCTTCGGGGCGGTGAACTCGCGGTAACGCTTGTTTGCACCATCGTCGATCGACAACGGCTTCTTAACCTGAACACGGTGTACCTTTGCGGTCTCTTCGCCACGCGACGGTGCACCCATGGCTTCCGATCCGAACAAGCCGGATTTCTCGAACGTGAAGAGCGGGTCGGCGTCGACCGCGCCCGACGCGCCGGCCAAGCCCGACTTCAGCAACGTCAAGAGCGGCGTGGAGTCGACGGCTCCCCTCGCCGGTGAGACCTACACGGTCGCCAAGGGCGACAACCTCTCGAAGATCGCCAAGAAGTTCTACGGCGACGCCAACCAGTGGCGCGTGATCTTCGAAGCCAACACCGACCAGCTCGACAACCCGGACCTCATCAAGCCCGGGCAAGTCCTCAAGATCCCCGCCGCCACATCCTGACCGGAGACCTGCCATGACGTCGATCCGCCTGCCGTCCCTGTTGCTCGCCACAGCCGTCGCCTTCACGCTCGCCGCGTGCGGCAAGAAAGAAGAGCCCGCACCCGTCGTCGCACCGGCTCCCGCGCCCGCACCCGCACCGGTGCAGGCACCGCCGCCGCCGCCCGAGCCGGCCGGTGTCACGTTCGCGTCACTCGCCGTCGGCAACGCGATGGACGAGGCGACCAAGTCCGTCACCCAGACCACCAAGGTCATCTCGCCCAAGGACACGATCTACGCCGCCGTCGCCACGAATGGCGCCTCACCGAACGCGACCATCGCCGCGCGCTGGACCTTCGGCGACGGCCAGCTCGTCGACGAGAGCAGCCAGTCGATCGCCCCGACCGGCCCCGCCGTCACGACCTTCCACATCGCCAAGCCCGACGGCTTCCCGACCGGCAAGTACAAGGTCGACATCACGCTCGACGGCCAGCCCGTGGGGAGCCAGGAGTTCGAGGTTCAGTAAGCCTAAGCGTGTCAAACCCGACATGGCAGTCAGGACTTCGCAGCTCGGCGCGCTGAGTGAAGCGCGCCGAGCTTGCAGCATGTCGTTTCAAGGGCGCAACGAGAGTGGTGTTGCCGCTGCTGTTTCAATCCACGCACTCGTGAGGGCGCGATCGCCGTCAGGACTTCGCCCGTGAACAGCTTGTAGTTTCAATCCACCCGCCCGTGAGGGCGCGACGCGAACGCCGACGGAACGGTCGACACGTACAACCCGTTTCAATCCACGCGCCCATGAGGGCGCGACCTTGCCGCAGCGAGGTCATGGCACGCGCGTAGAGGTTTCAATCCACGCGCCCATGAGGGCGCGACCGCGGGGCAAGAGCCGGCGCGCACGTGAAGGGCAGGTTTCAATCCACGCGCCCATGAGGGCGCGACCTGCAGCTTGCGCGACGCGTCGCTGATCTTCTTGTCGTTTCAATCCACGCGCCCATGAGGGCGCGACAGGACGAGGAAGGCAAGCGCAAGGCGGTCTGGCAGTTTCAATCCACGCGCCCATGAGGGCGCGACATCGTCGCATCGGACGGGATCGTGTGATCGCCGATGTTTCAATCCACGCGCCCATGAGGGCGCGACACGGGCTTCGATCAGGGCGGCCACGCACGACACCTGTTTCAATCCACGCGCCCATGAGGGCGCGACGCATGGCGAGCAGGCCACTACCGGCCTTCGCGAGTTTCAATCCACGCGCCCATGAGGGCGCGACCTCGACAGCAGCACCCGCATCACCCGCCACAACCCGTTTCAATCCACGCGCCCATGAGGGCGCGACCCGTCTGGCGCCATGTCCGTGTTCAATGAATACCGGTTTCAATCCACGCGCCCATGAGGACGCGACGCGAACTCCGCCGATGTTTCAATCCACGCGCCCATGAGGGCGCGACCCACTCACGCCCGAACGAAAGGCCTGAGTTGCTTGCTTCAATCCACGCGCCTATGAGGGCGCGACTCGCCGAGCTGGTAGGTGCGATCGTGGCGGACCGTGTTTCAATCCACGCGCCCATGAGGGCGCGACCCCTCGTAGGACGCGAACTTCTCGGCGACGTCGTTGTTTCAATCCACGCGCCCATGAGGGCGCGACCTCGAGCACGGCAACACCAAGGTCGGCTTCAAGTGGTTTCAATCCACGCGCCCATGAGGGCGCGACCGCAGGGCTCGAAGGCCCACGCCACGCGGTGCAAGTTTCAATCCACGCGCCCATGAGGGCGCGACTCGCCAACCGGCAGCGCATGTCGGGCATCGAGCAGTTTCAATCCACGCGCCCATGAGGGCGCGACGGCAATGGCGCGGCGCCGTCGATTGCGAAGCTCAGGTTTCAATCCACGCGCCCATGAGGGCGCGACGATCATGTCGCGCGCGCTCGGCATCGGCACGGCCGTTTCAATCCACGCGCCCATGAGGGCGCGACTCTCGGCGCACACGGCGAGGTGGTCGGGGCGGTAGTTTCAATCCACGCGCCCATGAGGGCGCGACGCCACCCCACCCACGAGGATGCCCCCCATGTCGAGTTTCAATCCACGCGCCCATGAGGGCGCGACGACGGCCGACATGGCCGATGCGCTCGAGCGCCAGTTTCAATCCACGCGCCCATGAGGGCGCGACGCTTGTCACGGCGGTACAGATGCAGGCGGTTCGCGTTTCAATCCACGCGCCCATGAGGGCGCGACTCGTTGAACACGTACGCCAGGATCATGCTCGTGCTGTTTCAATCCACGCGCCCATGAGGGCGCGACGGTGCATCTCGATCCAGCCCATGCGGCCGCTCGAGTTTCAATCCACGCGCCCATGAGGGCGCGACTCGCCGCGCTCACCCCTCTCTCCCCGCTCACCTTGTTTCAATCCACGCGCCCATGAGGGCGCGACTTCGCCTGTGCAGATTCGAGCGCGGCCGCGGAGGCGTTTCAATCCACGCGCCCATGAGGGCGCGACATCGTCGCTGCCAGCGATGGTGCGGTCACCTTCGTTTCAATCCACGCGCCCATGAGGGCGCGACCTCGCTCTGGAACCAGCGGCCGTCGTCCGGGGCGGGTTTCAATCCACGCGCCCATGAGGGCGCGACCAGCAGCCCGAGCAACACCGAAACAAGAATCAGGGTTTCAATCCACGCGCCCATGAGGGCGCGACTCGGCAGATGCTTTTTCCTCAACGTCTCTGAGGGGTTTCAATCCACGCGCCCATGAGGGCGCGACCTCGCAAGCTGTGGGTGTTCGGCGACCACGACGAGTTTCAATCCACGCGCCCATGAGGGCGCGACGTCGACGCCGCGCCCGTGGCACCGGTGGGGCCCGGTTTCAATCCACGCGCCCATGAGGGCGCGACGGTCGATGTGCGAGAGCGCCGACGCGTCGCGGATGTTTCAATCCACGCGCCCATGAGGGCGCGACCGCCACGGCGTTCTCCATGCCGCGCACCCAAGCCGCGTTTCAATCCACGCGCCCATGAGGGCGCGACGCGTCGAACGTCAGGCGTTGTTGCCGGCGTTCTGGTTTCAATCCACGCGCCCATGAGGGCGCGACCCGCGAGCGTCGTCGTGTCGATGTCGCCGGTGGTGTTTCAATCCACGCGCCCATGAGGGCGCGACCCGCGAGCGTCGTCGTGTCGACGTCGCCGGTGGTGTTTCAATCCACGCGCCCATGAGGGCGCGACGCCCGCGAACAGGTTCGCGATGCTCTGGCGCTCGAGTTTCAATCCACGCGCCCATGAGGGCGCGACGTTCTGGTAGCGGTTCGGGCGGCGCAGGACGGGCGAGTTTCAATCCACGCGCCCATGAGGGCGCGACCCAGCACACGGCGCTAGACGACGTGCTTTCGCATAGTTTCAATCCACGCGCCCATGAGGGCGCGACGCCGTGCACGACGAGCATCGACTGCATGACCGAGTTTCAATCCACGCGCCCATGAGGGCGCGACGGGGGCGTGAGCATCCTCGACGTCATCGAAAACGTGTTTCAATCCACGCGCCCATGAGGGCGCGACGCGGAAGGAGTCTTTCAAGGCGCACCGTTGCCAGAGTTTCAATCCACGCGCCCATGAGGGCGCGACGTGCCGACCGACGCCGTTCGCATTCAGGCTTACGGGTTTCAATCCACGCGCCCATGAGGGCGCGACTTCACCGCCAATGTCATCGAGACGAATGACGCGCAGTTTCAATCCACGCGCCCATGAGGGCGCGACTCGCCGGTGATCTGCAGGTCCGCGCACTGCGTAGCGTTTCAATCCACGCGCCCATGAGGGCGCGACGCGTATACATGGTGTAGCGACGACGGCTGCTAGAGTTTCAATCCACGCGCCCATGAGGGCGCGACCTTTCCGTGGCGCACGCGATCGGCGTACTTGACGCGGTTTCAATCCACGCGCCCATGAGGGCGCGACGCAATGCGCGCACAAGGATGGCGCGAACAATCAAGTTTCAATCCACGCGCCCATGAGGGCGCGACAGGCTCGCCGCGACGAGTGGGATGCCAGCATCAAGTTTCAATCCACGCGCCCATGAGGGCGCGACCGCGCGTTCCAGTTGCCGATCTGCATGCCATGGATGTTTCAATCCACGCGCCCATGAGGGCGCGACCGACGTTCAATTGCTCGCGCGTCGGGTACAGTCCGTTTCAATCCACGCGCCCATGAGGGCGCGACATGCCGCCGGGCAGGTGCTGCCCCCACTCGAGACGTTTCAATCCACGCGCCCATGAGGGCGCGACATGCGCGTGGTGACGCCCGCGATCGTCCACTCGGCGTTTCAATCCACGCGCCCATGAGGGCGCGACTCGACGACGCGCTGGCGGCGTTCTGGGATAACTGGTTTCAATCCACGCGCCCATGAGGGCGCGACGCGAGCTGCCCGAGGTCGATCCCGACGGACGCCTGTTTCAATCCACGCGCCCATGAGGGCGCGACCGTTAAATTTTTCATGGCGTGCGTTGACGTCGTGCGTTTCAATCCACGCGCCCATGAGGGCGCGACTCGGCGGTCGTGAACGGCGGTGCGGACAATTCCACGTTTCAATCCACGCGCCCATGAGGGCGCGACCGGTTTGCACGAACAGGTAGGGCTCGCTTCCATCGTTTCAATCCACGCGCCCATGAGGGCGCGACGTCGTTGATCGACAGCTTGCGAAGATCGGAATTGTTTCAATCCACGCGCCCATGAGGGCGCGACCGATAAATCGACACTGGGTAAACCCGATCGGTGCGTTTCAATCCACGCGCCCATGAGGGCGCGACGCGTCATCGATGCTATCCGCCACTGCCTGAAATCGTTTCAATCCACGCGCCCATGAGGGCGCGACGCTTGGCGGCATCCAGCTTGGCAAGCAGGCCGAGGTGTTGTTTCAATCCACGCGCCCATGAGGGCGCGACCCGAGCTGATACGGGATGCCGCCCGGCGTGATCGAGTTTCAATCCACGCGCCCATGAGGGCGCGACGTCCGATGACGACGCGGCGCTGGAGCTACGGCTGCGTTTCAATCCACGCGCCCATGAGGGCGCGACGCCTCGCGCACCTGGCCGTAGTTGTGCTCGATGACGTTTCAATCCACGCGCCCATGAGGGCGCGACGCAACGCGCCATCCATCGTGGTCGCGCGCACCGTGTTTCAATCCACGCGCCCATGAGGGCGCGACCCTCGTCGTCGCGCGGCGGCAGGCGGCTGGGCTCGTTTCAATCCACGCGCCCATGAGGGCGCGACCTGCGCTGCAAGGACGGCCTCACCGATGGCACGTGTTTCAATCCACGCGCCCATGAGGGCGCGACACCCTCTTCCGGCGACGGATCGTCGATGTGGATGGAGTTTCAATCCACGCGCCCATGAGGGCGCGACAGACGGCCGACATGGCCGACGCGCTCGAGCGACAGTTTCAATCCACGCGCCCATGAGGGCGCGACCTTCGACGAGTGGTAGTAGTGCCCCGTCTGCACGTGTTTCAATCCACGCGCCCATGAGGGCGCGACCTGCGCCGCGTTCCGCCGCGCTGCAGGCAGACGGGTTTCAATCCACGCGCCCATGAGGGCGCGACGGGTGTCACCTTGAAATGCGCGGACTGCTCAGCCGTTTCAATCCACGCGCCCATGAGGGCGCGACTTTGACCGAATCAGGCGTGACGTTCGTATAGCCGTTTCAATCCACGCGCCCATGAGGGCGCGACCAGCGGCCCCGTGGATGGCGTGCCGGTCGTGCTGTAGTTTCAATCCACGCGCCCATGAGGGCGCGACACGACCAGCAGAAGCTGCAGATGGCGCTCGAAGGGTTTCAATCCACGCGCCCATGAGGGCGCGACCCTCGCGCGCGGTGCCGGCGACGCCGACTTCAGCGGTTTCAATCCACGCGCCCATGAGGGCGCGACTCGATCAGCGGCGGCAGCGGCTCCGGCTATTACGTCGTTTCAATCCACGCGCCCATGAGGGCGCGACCGGCATCCCCGACTACCTGTGGGCGATCGAGGAAGGTTTCAATCCACGCGCCCATGAGGGCGCGACGTCGTTACTGCGACAGTCAAAACAGTAAACAAGGCTGTTTCAATCCACGCGCCCATGAGGGCGCGACGCGCCTGCGACGTCGGCGGCATACGTGCCATCGAGGTTTCAATCCACGCGCCCATGAGGGCGCGACCGTCGACAAGCCCCGTGCGCGTGCGACGCGAACCGTTTCAATCCACGCGCCCATGAGGGCGCGACACGACGGCAGGCACGTACGGGTGGAAGCTGCGTGCGTTTCAATCCACGCGCCCATGAGGGCGCGACCACCGTCTACTGCGTCGCGCTCGGGAAGGTGCCGGTTTCAATCCACGCGCCCATGAGGGCGCGACAACATGCGACACGCGCCAATTGCAGGTTCGGAACGTTTCAATCCACGCGCCCATGAGGGCGCGACCCCGCGCTGCTCCAGGCCCGCCGCAACTACTACGTGTTTCAATCCACGCGCCCATGAGGGCGCGACCCTCGCTCTCACCCTCCATCGGCGCGAGGCGCGCGTTTCAATCCACGCGCCCATGAGGGCGCGACCGAGGCTTTCGACAGTGTTGTTGACGCTGCACGTGTTTCAATCCACGCGCCCATGAGGGCGCGACTCGCGGAGCTCCTCGAGCTGCTCGATGGCCTTCTGGTTTCAATCCACGCGCCCATGAGGGCGCGACCAACGATGTAGGTCGGATCCGGGGCGCCCAGCATGTTGAATCGCCCCGTCTTTCCCGGAGGCTCCATCACTTGAGAGGATGGAGCCATGAAGAAGTCAAAGTTCTCCCCCGAGGTACAGGAGCGGGCCGTTCGGATGGTGCTGGAGCACCAGAAGGACCACGG
>JASCPI010000077.1 GCA_029959555.1 Lysobacteraceae bacterium PS02065
TTCGCGGTGACGGATCGGGGCGCCGCGCTCCCGGGACAGGTCAGTGGAAAGGGCCGCGGCATCCGGGCCGCGGCCCTTTCGCATCCCCCGGGACGGAGCGTTCAGCGGATCACTCGGTCGACGCGACCTTCGCCTTGGCGGGCTTGGCCGCCTTGCCGCCGACGACGATCACGTCGCGGTTGCGCTCGACGGTCTTGTCACCGACGCCCTTGACGTTGACGAGCTCGTCGGCGCTCGCGAACGGGCCGTGTGCGTCGCGGTAGGCGACGATCGCCTCGGCCTTGCTGAGGCCGATGCCGTTGAGGCCGTCGGCGATCTCCTGCGCGCTGGCGGTGTTGATGTCGACCGGGCCGGCGGCGAAGGCCGGGAACGCGAGGGCGAGGGCGAGGACGGCGGCGCCGAGCAGGGACGTGAGCTTCATGGTGGATCTCCTTGTCGAGTACGGGATGGGCTTGCGGGACCGGGTGTCGTGTCCCGGCCAGCACAGTCTCGGCATCCGCTCCGTGCCACGCGTCCTCGGTCTGTCGCGTGCGCGCGTCAGTCCCCATGGTCGCGTCGCGTAGGCGTTTTCCTACGCGGGAAGGCGCCCTCGCGGGGGCAGGAGTAGAATCTCCGGTTTTCACCAACCGGCGCGCCCCACGCGCGGCAGGAGAACCCATGGATTCACGCCAGATCAGCGACTTCGTCGGTGGCCTCTGGGACGAGCAGATCGTCCCGCAGCTCGTCGAGTACATCCGCATCCCGAACAAGTCGCCGATGTTCGACGCACAGTGGGCCGAGCACGGCTACATGGACCAGGCCGTCACCCTCATGGAGAACTGGGCCAAGGGCCAGCCGATCCCGGGCATGACGATCGAGGTCGTGCGCCTGGAAGGCCGTACGCCGCTGATCTTCATCGAGGTGCCCGGCCAGGGTGACGACTGCGTGCTGCTGTACGGCCACCTCGACAAGCAGCCCGAGATGACGGGCTGGGCCGAACACCTCGGTCCGTGGAAGCCGGTCATCGAAGGCGACAAGCTCTACGGCCGCGGCGGTGCCGACGACGGCTACGCGATCTTCGGTTCGCTGGCCGCGATCCTCGCGCTGCAGGCGCAGAAGCTGCCGCACGCGCGCTGCGTGATCATGATCGAGGCCTGTGAGGAGTCGGGCAGCTACGACCTGCCGTACTACGTCGACCACCTCGCCGAACGCATCGGCAAGCCGTCGCTGATCGTGTGCCTGGATTCGGGCTGCGGCAACTACGAGCAGATGTGGCTGACCACATCGCTGCGCGGCATGACCGGCGGCAACCTGCGCGTGGACGTGCTCGAGGAAGGCGTGCATTCGGGCGATGCCTCGGGCGTCGTCGCGTCGAGCTTCCGCATCCTGCGCCACGTGCTGTCGCGCCTCGAGGACGAAGCCACCGGCCGCATCCTTCCCGGCGAACTGCACGTCGAGATTCCGGCCCAGCGCATCGAGCAGGCCAAGCGCAGCGCCGAGGTGCTCGGCGACGACGTGTTCACGAAGTTCCCGTTCGTCGACGGCATGACGCCGATGAACGACGACATCGCCGAGCTCGTGCTCAACCGTACCTGGCGCCCGGCGCTGTCGATCACCGGCGTCGGCGGCCTGCCGGCGCTCGACTCGGCCGGCAACGTGCTGCGTCCGTTCACGGCGTTCAAGCTGAGCCTGCGCCTGCCGCCGACGGCCGATGCGGTCAAGGCCGGCGAGTTCCTCAAGAACCTGCTCGAGAAGGATCCGCCGTACGGCGCCAAGGTGACGTTCCAGCTCGAGAAGGCCGGCAGCGGCTGGAACGCGCCGGCGCTGTCGTCGTGGCTCGAGACGTCGGTCGACGAGGCCTCGCGCACGTTCTTCGGCCCGCCGCCGGCCTACATGGGCGAGGGCGGCTCGATCCCGTTCATGGGCATGCTCGGCGAGAAGTTCCCCGGCGCGCAGTTCCTGATCACCGGCGTGCTCGGCCCGCACTCGAACGCGCACGGTCCGAACGAGTTCCTGCACATCCCGACGGGCAAGCGCGTCAGCGCCTGCGTGGCCAAGGTCATCGCCGACCACTACCTGGCGAGCGAGCAGGGCCTCACCCAGGGCGTGGCCGCAAGCCACGCGCACACGGTCAAGGGTGGCGACGGCTGCTGCTGAGCGTGACCGGGCCGGGCGCGTCGCGCCCGGCCTTCAGCGCGACGCCGGAATCCGGATTGCCGCGTCGCGCGGACAGCGCATGCCGACATCGCGCCCGCAGCGGCGCGGTGCGAGATCGCGGTCGACGCAGATGCGCACTTCCGCGAGATCGCGCGAGCGGCACGTCACCGCGAGCATGTCGGTGCGCAGTGCCGGATTGGCCTCGACGAACGCGGCGCGGATCGCCTCGGCGCGCATCGGCGACGGTCGCTCGCCGGGCATGAACACCGGCGGGATCGTGATCGACGCGAACGCGCGTTCGGACTGCGCGAAATAGTCGGCCGGATCGAGTCCGCTGCAGCTGCCGTGCGCGCGCCACTGGTGCTGCACGAGCTTGCGGCTCGGCATGAACGCGAGTGCGCGATCGACCGTCGCGCGGTCGGGGGCTCGGGAGGTCGAGCAGTCGCGGGGTGCGCCGCCGCCCTCGTGCTGTGGCCACAGGCCATGCAGCACGAAGCCGTAGCCTCGGCGACCGCACTGCTCGCGATCATCGGGGTTCGACTCGCAATACGTCGGCGACCACGACAGCGCGACGAGGTAATACCCGGCACGATCGACGGGCGCGACGACACGGGGCGGGCCGACATCGCGGTCCGCATGCGCCGGCGCGTGCCCTCCGCGCCGCTCCTGCAGGGCGGCCGCGAGCGCCGCGGCGACGAGGACGGCGATGGCGATCAACGTGCGGGGCAGGCGCTTCATCGCGGCGATCATCGCCGATGCCCGCAGGTGCCGCCAGAACGTCGCGGCGTCTCGCGTTCACGCGCATGTCGCTTATGATGGCGGCTTCCGCACCTCTCCACACGGCACGATCGACTCCATGACCCGACGCATCCAGCAGCGCCGTTCGCCGATCCACGGCAACGGTGTCTTCGCCAAGACCGCCATCCCCGCCGAAACCGAAGTCATCGAGTACCAGGGCGAGCGCCTGACCCACGCGCAAGCCGATCGCCTCTACAGCCACACGACCGAGTCGGGCCACACGTTCCTGTTCACGCTCAACGACCGTTACGTGATCGACGCCAACCAGGGTGGCAACGTCGCGCGCTGGATCAACCACAGCTGCGAGCCGAACTGCCGCGCGGTGCTCGAGGAGCACGGCAAGGGCAACACGAAGCACGACCGCGTGCTGATCGAGACGCTGCGCCCGATCGGGGAGGGCGAGGAGCTCACCTACGATTACGGCATCACCCTCGAGGATCGCCTGACGCCGCGTCTCAAGAAGATCTGGGCCTGCCGCTGTGGCGCGAAAGCCTGCGTCGGCACGATGCTGCGGCCCAAGCGCAAGCGTCCCGCAGCGGCCGCGCGAAGCTGAATCCCGCGCATCGGCGTGGTCACATGGCGTTGACGGGCGCGGGAAGACCGCTCACCCTGACGCATCGTTCACATGGATACGCCCCGGGGGGAGCTGCGTATGCCGACACCACGACGCCGTACCGGATGAGCGTTCGGTCGTGACCCAGGACAAGATCATCGCCACGGTCGCGGTCTCCGACGAAGAGATCGCCCACCTGCGCCTGCTCATGCGCAAGGGGGTCAACGAGCTCGCGCACGCGTGGCGCTGGGGTTCGGAGACCGGTGCCGACCTGCTCGTCGTCGACGCCAGCGACTTCTCGGGGCAGATGGCGCGCGTCCGCGCGCAGGCCACCGGCGTGCGTGTCGCGGTGGTCTGCGACGCTGGCGCGGACGTCGAGGGTGGCGATCTCGCGCTGCGCCGGCCGTTCAAGCTCGCGAATGTGCTCGACGTGCTCAACCAGGTCACCGATGCGGTGCTCGCCCCGGCGCAGATCGTGCCGCCCCGCCAGAACCAGTATTTCGCGCCCGAGCCCGACGCGATACCGTCCGCGCGAGCCGTGCCGACCTCGAAGCCGCAGGCCGAGGTCGCGCTCGGTCTCGAGGACATGATCCGCGGCAATCCCGAGCTCGACCCGTTCGCCAACCTCAAGCCGCCGGGCCATCTCGACGGATCCGTCGGGTTCGAAGGCACCGAAGGCGGAACCCGTCGGAGCGAGTTGCGCTCCGCGAAGGATCCCGAGACGCGTCGCACGGAAACGGCCTCCCCGCCACCGAACCTCCTTCCGCCCTCCAAGCGCTCGATGGGCGAGGACCGCACCGCGCACCGGCTGCGCGAGTACATGACGGGCGACCTCATCGGCGGTCCGTCGCGTATCGAGTGGGACGGCACGCCCTCATTGACGCTCGACCCCAAGAACCAGGTCTTCCACTCCGAGGGCACGCTCGCGCAGCTCGAGGCGTACTGTCGCGGCCAGCCGCGTCGCCACGAGTGGCGTCCGGTGACCAACGCCGAGCTCGTGCGCATCCGCGAGGAGCAGCCGGCGCAGGCCTACCAGCGCCTGATCTGGCTCGATGCCCTGTTGCGTTCCGGGGGGCGGCTCGCGAACCAGCTCGATCCCGGCGGCACGTTCTCGATCAAGCGCTGGCTCGAGATCCGCGCCGAGTACCCGCGACACGCGCGCATTTCCGCCGCGATGATGAAGCCGCTGCGCCTGCACGAGATCGCCGCGGCGGCGGGTGCGTCGATGGACGACGTGTTCGATACGGTCAATGCCTACGACGCGATCGGCTGGCTCGTGTGGACGCCGCGCGCGCCGCGCCACGCGCCGGCGCCGAAGGAAGAGAAATCGCTGCTGGGCTTCGTCAGCAAGCTGCGCAATCCGTTCTCGAAGTGACCCTCGGGGGCCTGCGCGGCTAGACTCGCCGGTTTTCCCGAGGTGCCCGGCATGAGCGATCTTCCCGACTGTCCTGCCTGCGGAAAGCAGAACACCTACCCCGATGAAGCGAGCTTCATCTGTCCCGACTGTGCCCACGAATGGCCGCAGCACGCGATCGCGGGCGAGGAAGACGACGTGACGGTCGTGCGCGATGCGAACGGCAACGTGCTGCAGGACGGCGACGCGGTCGTCATCGTCAAGGACCTCAAGCTGCGCGGCTCGTCGGACGTCCTCAAGATCGGCACGAAGGTGCGCGGCATCCGCCTCGTCGACGGTGACCACGACCTCGAAGGCCGCATCGACGGCGTCGCGATGATGCTCAAGTCGAAGTTCGTGAAGAAGGCCTGATGCACGCCGCGCCACGGGCGTCGCGCCGGCTTCATCGTCCGGGAACGACGGCGTTGCATTGAAGTTCGACACGCGCGTCGAGCGCGAGTCCCGATGCCGCGAACGCCATGCGCGCGGGGTAACGCCCCTGCTTGAAGTAAGTGCGGTACACGGCGTTGAATGCCGGCCATTCCTTCATGTCGAGCAAGGCCACGGTGCATTGCGCCACGTGCTCGAACGAGGAGCCGTGGCGGGCCAGCTTGGCGCCGATGTTGTCCATCATCTGGCGCGTCTCGGCTTCGATGCCGCCGGGCGCGAGCGTGCCGTCGGCGCGCGTGCCGAGTTCGCCCGACAGGTAGAGCATGTTGCCGACACGTACGGCCTCGGAAAACGGCAGGTTCGCGAGCGGACCTGCCGGCAGCGCGTGGTACTCGACGTCCGCGGCCACGGAAGTCGTCGACGCGGGGGGGTGCTTTGCGCCGGTGCCGGCGGCGGACGTGAGCAACGGCAGGCCGATCAGGAGCGCAGCGGCGAGGGCGGGCATGTGGACGGGCTTCATGTCGGACTCCGGTTGGGAAACGGTCGGGAGGACGTCGAAGGCATGCGCCTCAGGCGCTCCATGCCTCACCGAACAGGCGCGCGAAATTGCCGCCGAGGATCTTGCCGATGCGTGCATCGGAATGCCCGCGCGAGGCCAGCAGCGCGGCGATGCGCGCGAAGCGGTCGGCGCGGTTGAGGTCGGGCAGGAACGTGTAGACGTCGGGTCGCTCGCCCGGTGCGGAGATGCCGAGCGCGCGCCGGCGCGCGACCTCGTCGGCGAATTTCCTGCGGAACGCATCGTCGAACTTCACCGGCGAGACGGTGCCGTCGGTGCCGATGCCGACGTGGTCCTCGCCACACACGTTCACCGCGTGCTCGATGTGGCGCACGAGATCATCCGCGTCGGGCTGGCCTTCCTTGCGCAGGAACGGCATCAGGTAGATGCCGGCGACGCCGCCCTTGTCGGCGAGTGCCTTGAGCTCGGCATCGGTCTTGTTGCGCGGCAGGGCGGCGATGGCCGCGCAACCCGTGTGGGTGATCGCGACCGGTCCCTTCGCAGCGGCGATCGCCTCGCGCGTCGTGCGCTCGCCGCCATGCGAGAGATCGATCAGCAGCTTGCGCTCGTCGAGGCGCTCGACAAGCGCCTTGCCGAAGGTGCTCAGGCCCGCGTTGCCGGGTTCGAGGCAGCCGTCGCCGACGAGGTTGCGGCGGTTGTAGGTGAGCTGGAACACGCGCACGCCGAGGTTCGCGAACGTGTCGACGCGGTCGAGGTCCTCGCCGATCGGTGTGGCGTCCTGGAACGCGAAGCCGAGGCCGACCCGGCCGCTGCGCTTGGCCTCGGCGAGGTCGGCGGCGCGCCGGATCACGAGCATGCGGTCGGGATGCGCGGCGACCTGCGCGTTCCAGTACGCGATGTTGCGGATGGTCGTGTCGTAGTCGTTCGCGTAGCTGCCCACACCGCTGACCGTGATGTTGACCATGGTCAGGCCCGACGTGCGCAGGTCGTCGATCGAACCCGCGTCGAGGCGCGAGTACGGCTCGGCCTCGTAACGTCCGGGGCTGCCGCAGGCGTCGATGACGGTCGCGCCCTCGTAGCCGGCCCAGGCCTTCGGTTCGGCGGCTCCTGCGGAGCGCATCAGACCGGGAAGCAGCGGTGCCGCGGCGAGTGCGCCGAGCGTGGCGAGGAAGCGGCGGCGGTCTTCGGTTCGGGTCACGACAAGGGATTCCGGCATCGCCCTCGCAGCGGGGCGATGCCGAGTGTGGCCGATCCGCCTGTTCCCGTGGAGGGTCAGTCGTCCTCGGCCTGCGGCTTCCAGGCCTCGACGAGCTGTTTCTGCAGCTGCGGCGGCACGGCCTCGTAGTGGCTGAACTCGAGCGAGTAGCGCCCGCGACCACCGGTCATCGACTTGAGCTCGGTCTGGTAGTCGGTGACTTCGGCGAGCGGCACCTGTGCCTTGATCACGAGCTCGCCGCCGCGCATCGCGTCGGTGCCGTTGATGCGCGCACGCTTGCCGGCGAGGCCGCCGGTGACGTCGCCGACGTGCGACTCGGGCACGCTGACATCGAGGTTGACGATCGGCTCGAGGACGATCGGACGCGCCTTGCCGATCGCGTCGAGGAAGGCCTTGCGCCCGGCTGCCACGAACGCGACTTCCTTCGAGTCGACCGCGTGGTACTTGCCGTCGTAGACGATCACGCGCACGTCCTGCAACGGGTGTCCCGCGAGCGCGCCGTGGTCGAGCACCTGGCGCACGCCCTTCTCGATCGCGGGCAGGAACTGACCCGGAATCGTGCCGCCCTTGATCTCCTGCGCGAACTCGAAGCCGCTGCCGCGCGGCAAAGGCTCCACGCGCAGGAACACCTCGCCGAACTGGCCCGCGCCGCCGGTCTGCTTCTTGTGGCGATGGTGGCCGTCGGCGCGCGCGGTGATCGTCTCGCGGTAGGCGATGCGTGGCGGGCGCGTCGTCACCTCGACGCCGTAGCGCTCGCGCATGCGCTCGAGCACGAGCTTGAGGTGCAGGTCCGAGAGCCCGCGCACGATGGTCTCGTTGAGTTCCTTGTTGTGCTCGATGCGCAGGCAGGGGTCTTCCTCGCCGAGGCGGGCGAGGGCGATCGCCAGTTTCTGCTCGTGGCCCTTGTGCGCGGGCTCGACGGCGAGGCCGAACATCGGCTGCGGGAAATCGAGCGGTGCGAGGTGGATGTGGTCCTCGTCGTGCGAGTCGTGCAGCACGGCGTCGAAATGGATGTCCTCGACCTTGGCCACGGCGGCGATGTCGCCGGGCACGGCTTCGTCGATCTCGACGTGATCCTTGCCCTTGAGCTTGAACAGATGGCCGACCTTGAACGGCTTGCGGCCGTCGTCGATGAACAGCTGGGTGTCGCGGCGCACCGTGCCCTGGTAGACACGGAACACGCCGAGCTTGCCGACGAACGGGTCGTTGACGATCTTGAACACGTCGGCGATGACATGGCGCGACGCGTCCGGCACGGCCTCGACGGGCACGGCATCGTCGCCGCTGCCCTTGTGGAACGGCGGCGGATTGGCCTCGAGCGGGTTCGGCAGCAGGCGCACGGCGAGGTCGAGCAGTTCGGGCACGCCGGCGCCGCTGCGCGCCGACACGAAGCAGATCGGCACGAGGTGGCCTTCGCGCAGGCACTGCTCGAACGCGTCGTGCAGTTCGGTACGCGTGACGCCGTCCTCGCCGCGTTCGAGGTAGTGGTCCATGACGGTCTCGTCGACCTCGACGACCTGATCGAGGATGCGCTGGTGGGCCTCGGCGACCGACGAGAAATCGGCCTCGCCGCTCGGGTTGAAGAAGCAATCGACGACGCGCGTGCCGCCGCCGGCGGGCAGGTTGATCGGCAGGCATTCGGGGCCGAATTCCTCGCGCAGCGCGTCGGTCAGCGCGGCGAGGTCGACGCCTTCGGCATCGATGCGGTTGACGACGAGGATGCGCGCAAGGCGGCGCGCATGGGCGTGGTCCATCATGCGCCGCGTGGTGTGCTCGATGCCTGCGGCGGCGTTGACGACGATCGCGCAGGTTTCCACGGCGGCCAGCGCCGACAGCGTAGGGCCGCGGAAGTCGGCGAAGCCCGGCGTGTCGATCAGGTTGATGTGGCAGCCGTCGCGATCGATCGACGCGATCGACGCGGCCATCGAATGCCGGCGCTCCTTCTCCATCGGGTCGTGGTCGGAGACGGTGGTGCCGCGCTCGACCGTGCCTGCCGTCGTGATCGTGCCGCCGGCATGCAGCAGGGCTTCGAACAGCGTGGTTTTGCCGGCGCCGGCATGGCCTGCCAGGGCGATGTTGCGGATGTTCTCGGGGGCGTGGGACACGGAAAACCCTCCATGCGAAGTCGCATGCTTCCGTGTCCTGTCGGCTCGGCGTCCGTGCCGTGATCGCGACGGGTGACGAGGCCGGGCGTGCTGCCGGCGGGTGGCGCAGCCTTGCGCGATCACGCGGGAGGGTCAAGGCGCGCCGCGTCACGCGCGCACTGCGCCATAATCACGCTCTTTGCCATGGACGACCGACGCATGATCCCAGCCACTTCCGGACCGGTCGCCGCGGTCGTCTGCGTGCACGGCGCCGGCGCGGGCGGCTGGGAGTGGAACGTCTGGTCGCGCGTGCTCGGGGCGGAAGGCTTCGTGGTGGCCGCGTCGGATCTCGAACCCGCCGCCGCGGGCCTCGAGGCGACGACGTTCGCCGATTACCGCCGCCAGGTGCTCGACGCCTGCACCGACCAGCGCACGTCGCATCCCGCCGCGCCGCTCGTTGTCGTCGGGGCGAGCCTCGGCGGTCTGCTCGCGCTGTCGGTCGCCAAGGCCGTACGCGCCGATGCGCTCGTGCTCGTCAATGCACTGCCGCCGGCCGGCGTGCTGAGCCGGCCGCTCGGCGCGCCGCACCCCCCGCGCGTGCGCTGGGGCAGCGAGCGTTCGATCGCCTCGACCTGCCGTGCGTTGCCGGACGCCGACGATGCCGCACGTCTGTACGCGTTCACGCGCTGGCGCGACGAGTCGGGGCGCGTCCTCGACGAAGCGCGCGTGGGCATTCCGGTGGATCCGGTTCGCTGCCCGACGCTCGTGCTCGCCAGCGAATGCGACGACGACATCCCGCCCGCGGCGAGTCGCGCCCTTTCGGTGCGCTGCATGGCCGATTTCGAGATGCTGCCGCGCGCGAGCCATGCCGGGCCGCTGCTCGGCACGTCCGCGGCCGCCATCGCATCACGCGTTGCATCGTGGCTGCATGGCCGGCTCGCCTTAACGGCGGTTTAGCGCGCACTTTGTATGCTGCGCGCGCTCCATCACCCCGGATCCCGCGCCCCGCATGCCAGAGTCCTTCCATGCCATGGAGCGTCGGGCCGACGAGGATGACGGCACGTCGCCGTCGATTCCCGACTACGCCCGCCGTTTCCGCGATCGTCACGCGCTGTGGCACCGCCGCCATTTCACGCGCAATGCGGTGCTCGGCCTCCTCGCGATCGCCCTGCTGCTCAACCTCGGCTGGATGTTGACGCTGCACGGCGTCATGCTCACCGGCGAGACGCCCGACGCCGGCGTCGCGATGAAGGTCAGCGTCATCGAGCCGCCCACGACGTACGAGGTCCCGCCCGAGCCCGAGCCGCCGGCGTTCGAGCGGCGTCCGTCGCGCATCGTCGTAACGCCGCCCGCTGCGCGGACGCCGCCACCGCCGCGCGTCGAGGAAGCACCGTCGACGACCAGCGCGCGCATCGGCAGCGCCGGAACACCGGCACCGAAGCTGTTCAACCCGGACGGTTCGCTGCGCCTGCCCGAAGCCGGTGCCGTGCGCATCGGCCCCGCGCCTGAGCCCGCGAATCCGCAGGCGGCGGCCACTGCGCGCTGGGCCGAGATGCAGGAACGTGGCGAGAACCCGCTCGACTGCACGCGCACGCGCTTCGCCAAGGGCTTCCGCACCGACCAGTCGGTCGGTGACCGTGTCGCCGGCAAGTACCTGGCGTGGATCGGCCTCGCCGACCAGCAGGGCATCGCCGAGCGTGCCGCTGCACGCGAACAGCGTGCCGCCGACGGCTGCGATCCGCCGCCGAAGGTACCCTGACGTCACGTCGCTCCAGTCGCGACGCCGGTCCGCGCGTGTCGGGCGGCCATTTGCTACTGTCCGGCGTCCCCCGCTCAACGATGGTGATGGATGATCCGCGTCATGCTCGCCGAGGACCAGGCCATGGTGCTCGGCGCCTTGTCGGCGTTGCTCAAGCTCGAGCCCGACCTCGACGTCGTCGGCAGCGCGCTCGACGGTGAGTCGGCCTGGCGCGAACTGCAGCGCCTGCGTCCCGATGTGCTCGTGACCGACATCGAGATGCCGGGCCTGACAGGCCTCGAACTCGCCCAGCGCATCCAGCGACACGAGATCGCGACCAGGGTCGTCATCGTCACGACGTTCGCGCGGCCCGGCTTCCTGCGCCGCGCACTCGATGCCGGTGTATCGGGTTACCTGCTCAAGGATGCGCCGGCCGAGAACCTCGCCGAGGCGCTGCGCACCGTGCACCGGGGCGGGCGCGCGATCGATCCGCAGCTCGCGCTCGAAGCCTGGTCCGAGGCCGATCCGCTCAACGACCGCGAACGCCAGGTGTTGCGTCTGGCTGGCGAAGGCATCTCGGCCGGCGATATCGCCACGCAGCTCAACCTCTCGCACGGGACCGTGCGCAATTACCTGTCCGAGGCGATCGGCAAGCTCGGCGTGAGCAACCGCATCGAGGCCTATCGCCTCGCACGCCAGAAAGGCTGGCTTTGAAGCGCATCGCGCGCGTCGCCGCGGGCCTCGTGCTCGCGGTCGTGTCCATGGCGTCGACCGCCATGGCCGCGCTCGATCACGAGGCCTACGTCTGGCAGCGCGTGTGGGCGCCTGCGCATGCCACCGTGCTCGCCGCGTCGCACGATCTCCTTGCGGGCTGGCGCGTGCTCGCCGCGCAATGGCATCCCGACGAAGGTCTCGTGCGCGCGCGCGTCGACCTCGCCGTGCTGCGTGCCGATGCACGCCCGGTCGTCGCGGTGCTGCGCGTGGACGGCTCGACCGCTCGCGTCGATGCCGTTGCGCTCGGTGACGAACTCGAACGCATCGTGCAGGCATGGCGCGAGGCCGGTGTCACGCTCGCCGGTATCGAGATCGACCACGATGCGCCGTCGTCGCAACTCGCGGCCTACGCCTTCGTGCTCGAGGCGCTGCACGCGCGTCTGCCGCCGGGCCTCGCGCTCTCGATCACGACATTGCCTGCATGGACCCCGGAAGCCGCGTTCGCCGGCGTGCTCGCACGCGTCGACGCCGCGGTACTGCAGCTGCACGCCGTCGATGCGCCCACGCTCGGCCTGTTCGATGCGACGCGTGCACGCGCTCGCCTCGAGGCGTTCGCTGCGGTCGCGCACGTGCCGTACCGCATCGCGTTGCCGGCCTATGGTGCGGGCCTCGTGCGGTCCGCCGACGGCGTCCTCGTCGAGAGCGAGGCCACGCTCGCACGAGGCGGTGGGCGTGTCGAGATCGAGGCCGATCCGCGCGAGGTCGCCGCGTTCCTGCGCAAGGTCGAACGCGCGCCGCCACGCGGGCTCGTCGGTATCGCGTGGTTCCGCCTGCCGTTGCCGGCCGACCGTCGCGCCTGGAGCCTCGCGACCCTGCGCGCCGTCATCGATTCGGCACCGCTCGCTGCACGTGTCTCGGCGAGCCTCGCGGGCCAAGGCGGGGCACGTGACGTGGTCGTGCGCAACGACGGCACGCTCGCGGCATCGTTGCCGCGCACGCTGCGCATCGACGGCCCCTGCGAGGCCGCCGACGCGCTCACGGGTTACGTACTGCAACGTTCGCCTGCGACGTTGCGCTTCTCCCGGACCGCCGATGCCGCACGCCTCGCTGCCGGCGACGCGCGCACGATCGGCTGGGTCCGCTGCACGACGAAGGACGAGGTGCATGTCGCGATCGAACACGAAGACTGACCCGCGCGGCTGTCTGCGCCTGCGTGGCACGGCATGGCTGCTCGCGCTGGCCGTGGCGCTTCCGGCTCAGGCCTGCGGTCCCGATTTCCCGAATCGCCTGCTCGACGATCGCGCAGCCGTGCTGCAGGGGCTGCCCGAGGGCACGTTCCTGTTCGAATCGGGCCGCCTGCTGCAGGTGACGCCGGACGCGCTCGTGGAAGGCAGCGGCGCGCCGGACGAGCCGCCGCGCGGCCACGATGCGGCCTCGCTCGCGTACGCGCATGCGGCCGAATCGTTCCACGAAGGCTCGTTCGTGGCCGCACGCGCGGGCTTCGCGGCGCTGCTCGCGCGGCCCGCCGACCAACAGGGCGATCGGGGCCTCGCCGCGCGCTACTCGCTCGCGCGCACGCTGCGTGTGCTGGAGCAGGGGCCTGCGGCCGAGCTCGAGTTCCGTCGCGTGCGCGAAGCCGTACTCGCCGGTGCGGCCGATCCCGAAGGCCTCGGCCTCGCCAGCTTCGGCGAGGAAGCGCGCCTGCGCCTCGAAGCCGGCGAGGCGGCCGCGGCCGTGCGCCTGTATGCCGAGCAGGCCGCGCGCGGTTCGGCCCAGGGCAGCACGTCGCTGCTGCTCGTCGCGCGCCAGCTCCTCGACGATGCCGAGCTGCGCGGGAAGGCGCTCGGCGACGCGCTCGTGCAGCGCCTGCTCGCGGCCTACCTCTACACGCGTGCCGGCGAACTCGACGCCGGACGCATCGACGCCTTGCTCGACGAGGTCGAGGCGCAGGCGATCGTATCGTTCGACGGTGCCGATCGCCTCGCGGCCGCGGCCTACCGGCAGGCCCGCTACGATCTCGCCGCGGCGCTCGCGGCGCGCACCGACAGTGCGCTGTCGTGGTGGGTGCGCGCCAAGCTCGCGCTGCGTGCGGGCGATACTGCGGGCGCGCGCGAGGCTTACGCGAAGGCCTCGCAGGCCTTCCCGCAGGGCGAGGACTGGGCCGACGGCGTGTTCTATACGGACGACTACGGCTACGGACCGTTCCGTCCACGCTGCCGCGTCGAGGGCGAGATCGCGATCCTCGCGCTGCAGCGCGGCGACTACGTCGAGGCGCTCGGGTTCCTGTACGCCGGTGCCGAACAGTACTGGGAGGATGCCGCCTACGTCGCCGAGCGCGTGCTGACGCCTGACGAGCTCAAGGCTTTCGTCGATGCGAACGTGCCGGCCGGTACGGCAGCGACGCCCGCGGCCGACGACGCCTGGGTGTCCAAGCCGCATGTGCAGCGCCTGCGCGAACTGCTCGCGCGCCGCCTGCTGCGCGCCGGGCGCGGAGACGAGGCGATGGCGTACTTCGACGACCAGGGCCTGGCCGAATCGGCGCGTCGTTACGTCGACGCGATGGCGGCGTCGACGCGCGGTGGACGCATCGCACGCGCCGAGGCGCTGTTCACGGCGGCCGGCATCGCGCGCGACCAGGGCATGGAGCTGCTCGGCTTCGAAGGCGATCCGGACTACGCCAACTACGGCGGCAACTACGATCTCGCCCCGCCCGGTCGGTACGACGATCAGTCGAACTGGATTCCCGAGCCGCGCAAGGACATCGCGCTGCCCGCAGGCCTCGCCGGTGCCGACGAGGCCACGCGGCTCACCGCGAGCCGCGCCGCGCCGTTCGAGCGCTTCCATTACCGCTACGTCGCGACCGATCTCGCGAGTCGTGCCGCCGACCTGTTGCCGGCCCGTTCGCAGGCGTTCGCAGCGGTCCTGTGCAAGGCGACCGGCTGGATCAACGCGCGCGACCACGCGCGCGGCGAGGCGCTTTGGCTGCGGTACGTCCGCGAAGGCGCGTTCGTGCCGTGGGCCGGCGACTTCGGCTACTCCTGCGAGGTCCCCGATTTCCCTGCGGCGGAGAAGCGGTTGCAGTTCGAGCGTATGCAGGCCTTGCGGCACGCCGTCAACGTCGCCGGACCCTGGGTGCTCGGCCTCGGCGTGCTCGCGGCGATCGTCATCGTGCTGCGGCGCCGGCGTCGCGCCGTGGGCTGAGGTTTTCGCCCGGTAACGGCGGAATCCGCTGCGCGGGTTCCGCCCTGCGCGAGCTGCGCGAGCAAGCGCGTCACGCGTAGGGCGGAACCGCCGCAGGCGATTCCGCCGTGGCAGGTATCGTCGCTACATGCTTGCGGAGCCTGCCTTTGCCGGGATGGAGGCCGCTGCCGCGCTCCACTCCGCATGACGGCGGAATCCGCTGCGCGGGTTCCGCCCTACCGGAGAAGCGCGTCACGCGTAGGGCGGAACCGCCGCAGGCGATTCCGCCGTGGCGGGTATCGTCGCTACATGCTTGCGGAGCCTGCCTTTGCCGGGATGGAGGCCGCTGCCGCGCTCCACTCCGCATGACGGCGGAATCCGCTGCGCGGGTTCCGCCCTACCGGAGAAGCGCGCCACGTGTAGGGCGGAACCGCCGCAGGCGATTCCGCCGTGGCAGGTATCGTCGCTACATGCTTGCGGAGCCTGCCTTTGCCGGGATGGAGGCCGCTGCCGCGCTCCACTCCGCATGACGGCGGAATCCGCTGC
>JASCPI010000078.1 GCA_029959555.1 Lysobacteraceae bacterium PS02065
CGCCGCTGCGCCGCGTGGTCGGCGCCGACACCTACACGCCGCTGGCCGGCGCCGCGCTCGCGGTGCTGCCCGGCGACGCCGACATCGTCGCCGCCGCGGCCGAACTGGCCGGCTGACGCGATTGGAGCGTGCCGGGGAATCGCCTATGATGCCGCGGGTGACTCCCGCCACGCTGACCATCCTGTTCGCCGACGTGTCGGGCAGCACCAAGCTGTTCGAGACGCGTGGCGACGTGCGCGCGCGCAGCCTCATCGCGTCGGTACTCGGGGCGCTCGCCGAGGTCGCGCAGCGCCACGGCGGCACGCTGGTCAAGACGATCGGCGACGAGGTCATGTGCACGTTCCCGGGCGCGCTGCAGGGCCTGCTCGCGTCGACCGACATGCAGCGCAAGGTCAAGAGCGAGCCCGCGTTCGTCGCCGAGAACCTCGGTATCCGCGTCGGCCTGCACCACGGCGATGCGCTGCTCGAGGACGGCGACATCTTCGGCGATGCGGTCAATGTCGCCGCGCGCATGGCCGCGCTGGCCAAGCGCGACCAGATCGTCGCGACCGCGGGCACCGCGCTCGGCATCACGAGTGCCGGTGCGCTGCAGGTGCGCTCGCTTGGCACCGCGCGCGTGGCCGGCAAGCAGTTGCCGATCGAGATCGTCGACGTGCTCTGGCAGGAAGACGTCTCGCACGTCACCACGGTGCAGCGCATCGTGCAGTTCGCCAACCAGCCGGTCGAGCGCATGAAGCTCGCGCTGCGCCACCGCGGCCGCGAGTTCACGATCGACGAGACGGCCGATCCGTTCACGCTCGGCCGCGAGCCCGGCCACAGCCTCACCGTCGATGCGGACTGGGTCTCGCGCGACCACGCGATGATCGAGTGGAAGCGCGGCCACTTCGTGCTCACCGACCGCTCGACCAACGGCACCTGGGTGCGTATCGGCAGCGAGGAGCTCATGCTCCACCGCGATGCCTTGCACTTGCGCCGCAGCGGCACGATCAGCCTCGGCCAGTCGACCGAGACCGGTTCGGTGAACCTCGTCTACTTCGATTGCACGTGACGCGCACGCCGCGCAGCACCGGCGCCGCACGGGCCGCCGCATGAGTCCCGATCCTTCCGACGCCACCGCCTGGCACGCGCCTGCGCGCCTGTCGCGCCTGCTGTCGGCGACGCCGCTCATGCTCGCGTACCTCGACGACGATCTCGTCGTGCGCATGGCCAGCCGCGCCTGGGCCGAGTGGTTCGGCGTCGAGGCCGATGCTGCGGTCGGCACGCCGTACCTCGAACTGGTCGGCGAACCGGCCGCGACACGCCACCGCGCCTACCTCGACCTCGCGCGGCGAGGCACCGAGACCGGCTTCGACGACGAACGCCGCAACGCGCTCGGCGCCTCGCGCTGGTGCCGCGTGCACGTCGCGCCCGATGTCGATGCGCAAGGCCATGGCGGCGTGCTCGTCGCGATGCTCGAGACCACCGCCGAGCGCTCGCGCGACGAGGTCATCGTGCGCCAGCGCGAGCAGTTGTTCACGCGCTTCCGCGACCAGCAGCGCAACGAGCAGGTCCACGCCGAGCTCGAGAAGACCCGCACGCTGCTCGACTGGCGCACCTCGATGCTGACCGAGCGCAACGAGATGCTGCATCTGCTCTCGCACGAGATCCGCCAGCCGCTCAACAATGCCTCGGCCGCGATGCAGGCCACGATGACGGCCATCGAGGACCTGCACCTGCCGACCACGACGGCCGCCTCGACCGCGCTCGCGCGCGCCGAGGGCGTGCTCAACCAGGTCATCGGCACGCTCGACAACACGCTCGCTGCGGGCACGATCCTCGCGATCGGCGAAGGCACGCGCGAACTCTCCGACACCGACCTGCCGACGCTGGTCAGCCTCGTGCTCGCCGACATCGCCGCCGACCTGCGTCCGCGCATCACGGTCGAGCGGGTCACCGGGACGCGCACGGTGCATCTGCATCCGACGCTGATGCGCCTCGTGCTGCGCAACCTGCTCAACAACGCGCTCGCGTACTCGCCGGTCGACGCGCCGGTGGTGCTGCGCATCACCGAATCCGAAGAGCCGCTCGCGCTGATCATCGAGGTGCGCGACGAGGGTTCAGGCATCCCCGACGAACTGCGCCCGCGCCTGTTCGAGAAGGGCGCGCGCGGCTCGAACTCGCGCATGCGCCAGGGCGCCGGCCTCGGCCTGTTCATCGTGCGCGCCGTCACGCGCATCCACCGCGGCGACGTCGAGGCGCTGCCCAACACGCCGTCGGGCACGATCATGCGCCTGACGCTTCCCCAAGGCCTCGCGGACTGACGTCCGCCAAGGATCGCCCCGCATGCTGCCGCGCACCCTGGCCCTCGTCGACGACGACCTCGAGTACGGCGAGTTCCTCGCCCAGCACCTGCGCCACCGCGGCGTCGACGTACGCGTCTACACCGACAGCAGCGACCTGCTCGCCGATCCCGAGGCCTACCAGTTCGAGTTCTACGTGTTCGACCTCATGCTGCCCGGCGTCGACGGCGTCGAGCTGATCCGCATCCTGCGCAAGCGCAGCGACGCGGGCGTGCTGGTCGTGTCGGGCCGCCTCGGCGACGAGGTGTTCGCCGAGGTCGTCAATGCCGGTGCCGACATGTACCTCGTCAAGCCGGTGACCTTCGAGCAGGTCGAACTCGCCGTGCGCGCGGTGCACCGCCGCATCACGACCACGGCCAAGACCGCGACCGCATGGCGCCTCGATCCGCTGCGCAGCGTGCTCACCGCACCGGACGGGCAGGCGATCGAACTCAGCGCGACCGACCTGTCGCTCATGGAATGCTTCCTGGAGGCGAAAGGCGCCGTCGTCGCACGCGAAGACCTCGCACGCCGCCTCGGCCTCGCCACCGACAGCGAATCCGGCAACACGCTGCACGCGACCATCTACCGCCTGCGCCGCCGCATCGAACGCGTCACCCCGATGGCCGTGCCGCTGCAGTCGCAGCAGCGCGTCGGTTACGTGTTCAAGGCGCCGCTGGTGAAGGGCTGAGAGACAGACCCGTATTCGTTTGCCCTGGTTTGTGAGCCTTTCCCTTCTCCCTCCGGGAGAAGATGGCCCGGCGGGCCGGATGAGGGTCCGGGATCGCGACGATGGTCGGGCTTCGTCACGATCCAGCACCCTCTCCCCAACCCCTCTCCCGGAGGGAGAGGGGCTAAAGTGCGTAGGGCGGAACCGCCGCAGGCGATTCCGCCGTGTCCCGCGACGCCGCATCACGACCCGCACGCTCCGATCGCATGTCACCGCGCACGGCGGAATCCGCTGCGCGGGTTCCGCCGTGCGCGAGGAAGCGTATTGCGCGTAGGGCGGAACGGCCGCAGGCGATTCCGCGATGTCCCGCGACGCGATGTGCGATTTTCCCCGGACAGCAGCGGGTTTCCGCCGGAATGACTTCGCAAGGGATCCAGCGCCGCCGCAAAGCGGAGTTCATCCGACGAAGCCCCTCCCGTCGGATCCACCCCGTCTCGCCCGCTGCGACACCCCTCTGGCATCATCGTCCGATGCCTGGACGCGCCGCGGATTTCCGCCTCTATCACGCCAATGCGCTCGACGTGCTCGCGGCGCTGCTCGCGGACGAACTGCGCAGGCCCGTGCCGGGGCAGTCGCTGCTCGCGCCGGACATCGTGCTGATCCCGCAGGTCGCGATGCGGCGCTGGTTGCAGGCGACGCTCGCGGCCGCGCATGGTGTGGCCGCGAACCTCGAGTTCCTGACGCCGGGCGAGTTCGTCGCGCACATGCTCGCGGCGAACCCGCCGTCCGATGGTGATGCGTTCGAGCCCGCCGACGATCTCGATGCCGCCGCGCTGCACTGGCATCTCTACGCCGCGCTGACCGACGGCGCGTTCATGCGCCATCCCGCGCTCGCCGCGCTGCGCGTGCACGTCGAGTCGGCCGATCCGCTGCGCGCGTGGTCGCTCGCGGGCGAGCTCGCCAACGTGTTCGAGAAGTACCAGGCCTGGCGCCGCATGTGGCTGCTGCGCTGGGAGGCCGGTGCCGATCTCGACGATCCGCAGGCGCTGTTGTGGCGACGCGTCGCGCAGGGACGCCTGCATCGCGCGCGGCGCATCCAGCGCTACCTCGAGCGTTTCGAGGACGCCGACGGTCCGCTACCGCGCGGCCTGCCGGTGCGCCTGTTCGCGTTCGCGACGCTCAACGTCTCGCCCGACGTGCTGCGCGTGCTCGCGACGCAGGCACGTGTCGGCACGCTGCATCTCTACGTGCCGTCGCCGAGCCGCGACTACTGGGGCGACCTGCAACGCGTGCGCGCCGCCGACATCGAAGCCGTGCGCAGCGAGAATCCGCTGCTGCAGGCCTGGGGCGCGGCCGGCCGCGATTTCATGGCCGTGCTCGGCAGCTACGAGATCGTGCATCCCGATGTCGAGATCCGCGGCGATGCCGATCCGGGCGAGGGTGGCGGGCCGCTGCAGGGCAGCTTGCTGCGCCGACTGCAGTCGGACCTGTTCCATCGCCTGCCGTCGCCGTCGCCCGCACCGACAGCGGGCGATCCGCGCACGCGCCTGCCGGCGCTGCGCCTCGACGATCCGAGCCTGCAGGTGCATGCCTGCCACACGCGCCTGCGCGAGCTGCAGGTGCTGCACGACCAGCTGCGCGCGCTGTTCGACGATCCACGCTTCGATCCACCGCTCGAGCCACGCGACGTCGCCGTGCTCGCGCCCGACATCGATCCCTACCTGCCGTACCTCGAGGCCGTGTTCGGCAGCCGCGGCCGCGACGACGCGATCCCTTACGCGCTCGCCGACGCGAGCCCGCTCGCGGGCGAACCGCTCGCCGAAGTGTTCGTGCGCCTGCTCGCGCTGCCGATCGCGCGCTTCGGGCTCGCCGAGACGCTCGACCTGCTCGCGAGTCCGCCGCTCGCCGAGGCGGCCGGTCTCGATGCCGCCGCGCTGGCGCGTCTGCACGCGTGGCTGCACGCGGCCGGCGCGCGCTGGGGCCTCGATGCGGCGCACCGCGCGCGACTCGATGCGCCACGCGACGACGCCTACACCTGGGCATTCGCGCTCGATCGCCTGCTGCTCGGCCACGCGAGCGGCAGCGACGCACCGATCACGTCGGCGTCGGGCCGCATCGTCGCGCCGCTGCCCGATCTCGAAGGCAGCGCGCTCGATGCGCTCGACACGTTGATCCGTCTGCTGCGCGTGCTCGCACGCCATGCGACCTCGCTCGGCGAGGCCTTGCCGCCCGAAGCCTGGCGCACGCGCCTGCTCGATCTCCTCGATGCACTGCTGCCGCGCCCGCCGTCGTCGCCCTCGACGCAACGTGCGCTCGACCGCCTGCGCACGCTGATCGACACGTTTGCGGCCGATGCTTCACGCGCAGGCTTCGGGCATCCGGTGCCGCCCGAGGCCGTGCGTGCGCACTTCGCTGGCGCGCTCGCCGAGGCCGACACGCGTGCGCCACTGCTCACGGGCGGTGTCAGCATCGGCCGCATGGTTCCGATGCGCCTGTTGCCGTTCCGCGTCATCTGCCTGCTCGGAATGGACGA
This sequence comes from Lysobacteraceae bacterium PS02065, assembly GCA_029959555.1. Classification (GTDB taxonomy): domain Bacteria; phylum Pseudomonadota; class Gammaproteobacteria; order Xanthomonadales; family Rhodanobacteraceae; genus Dokdonella. The sequence continues at coordinate 5,522 of JASCPI010000078.1, forward strand.
TGGCGAGTTCCCGCGCCGCGATCCCGCCGCGGGCCTCAACCGCCTCACCGCCGAGCTCGGCACCGATCGTCGCCAGGCCGGTGATCGCTCGACGCGCGATGACGACCGCTTCCTGTTCCTGCAGCTGTTCGTCGCCGCACAGGACGTGTTCTACGTGAGCTACCGCGGCGCCGATCCGCGCGACGGCAGCGTGCGCGAGCCCTCCGTGCTCGTGTCCGAGCTGCTCGATGCGGCTGCCGCCCAGCATGCGCCCGGGATCGACGCCGCCGAGGCGCTCGTCGTGCGCCATCCGCTGCAACCGTTCGCGCCGGCCGCGTTCGGCGCCGGCGACGAACCGCGACGCTTCTCGTATCGGCAGGCCTGGTGGCAGGCCGCCGCGCGCCCGACGCTGCGCCACGAACCGCTGCCGCCGTGGTTCACGGGCGCGACGCTTGCGCCGGCCGACGGCGAGACGCGCGTGTCGATCGACACGCTGCGCCGCTTCCTGCTCGCGCCGGCCGAGGCCTTCGTGCAGCAGCGCCTCGGCGTGCGCCTCGCCGAAGTCGAGATCCACGACGAGGACATCGAGCCGCTGCTCGGTCCCGACGATGCGTTGACTCGGCTCGCGCTGCAGAACGCCGTGTTCGAGGCCTGCCTGCGCGGCGACGACGAGGCGGCCACGCGCACGTTGCTGCGTGCACGCGCGCTGCTGCCGAGCGGCCCGATCGGCAAGCGCACGTTCGAGCGCATGCGGGCTGACGTCGCGCCGTACGCGAGCGCGTTCGCGGCATGGCGTGGTGACACGACACCGGAAGCACCGGCGCTCGAGGTCGATCTCGACGGCATCGTCCTGCAAGGACGCGTGTGCGAGGTTTACGCACACGGCATCGCGCGTGTGCGCTTCGGCGAACCGAACGGGCCCTCGGCGATCCGCGACGGCCTCGACTGGCTGTTCGCGAGTGCGGCGGGTACGGGCCTGCCGCTCGTGCAGTTCAACCAGCAGGGAGGACCTGGTGTCGGTCCCTGGACGCGTCCCGCGCTCGATCCCGCGACCGCACGTGCGCTGCTGCGCACGCTCCTCGACCTGCGTGCGCGCGGCCTGCGCGAGCCGTTGCCGTTCGCGCCATACAGCGGCTGGGTATTCTTCACGACCGAGGATCCCACCAAAGGTATCGAAGCCGCCGCGAAACGCTGGCGCGGCAGCGACCACGGTTGGGGCGAAGGCAGCGGCGAAGCCTGGCGGCTCGCGTTGCGCGGGCGTGATCCGTTCGCGGACGACGCCTCGCGTCTCGCGTTCGCGCGTCTCGCGCTGACCGTGTTCGGTGCCGTGTCGCTCGGCGAGACGCCCGAAGACGTCGATCCCGACGCGCTGCGCGCCGCCGACCTCGAGGAGGCCGAGTGAGCGCTCCCGCACGCGATCCCTACCTCGATCTCGCCCTCGACGGCGTGCAGGCGATCGAGGCCTCGGCCGGCACCGGCAAGACGTTCACGCTCGCGACGCTGGTCGTGCGCCTCGTCGTCGAACGCGGCCTGCGCATCGGCGAGATCCTCGCGGTGACGTTCACCGAAGCGGCGACGCAGGAACTGCGCAGCCGCATCCGCGCGCGCCTGCTGCTCGCGGCCTCGCTGGTCGACGCGGCACCTGCGGACGACGCGGCACCCGAGGCCGTGCTCACGCATGAGGTGCTGCGTACCCACCTCGCGCGTGGCGGCGAGACCGCGCAGGCCTTGAGGCGTCGCCTCGACACGGCCGTCAACGACATCGACCTCGCCGCGATCTTCACGATCCACGGCTTCTGTGCGCGCGTGCTGCGCGAGCACGCACTCGAATCGGGGCAGGGTTTCGACGCACCCGAGTTGCTCGCGAGCGACGCGACACTGCGCGAGGCGATCGCGGCCGACCTGTGGCGCGCCCACGGCATCGATGCCGACGCGGCCGACGACCTGCTCGCGCTGTGGCCTGGCGGTCCCGACGTGCTCGCGGGCGACCTGTCACCGCTCGTGCGCGAGCGCGTGCTGTGGCCCGAACCGTCGGACGCGGGCGACGATCCGACACCGCGCGTGCATGCCGCCGCCGGCGCACTCGCCGACGCCGTGCGCGAACACGGCGCGGCCTTCCGCACCGCACTGCTCGATGCCGTCGACAAGAAGATCCTCAACAACGCGAGCTACAAGGCCGAGTGGATCGGCACGCTGTTCGATGCACTCGATGCCTGGTGCTCTATCGGCGAGGCAGGCCAGCGCTTCGATCATCCGAAGCTCGCCCAGCTCGAGCACGACACGCTGCTCCAGCGGACCAGCAAGGCCGGGCAGGGACGTACGCCCGATTCGCCCGTGTGCCACGCGGTCGCGATCTACCGCGACGCGTGGGCCACGCTCGAGGCCTGGCACGAAGCCCGCCGCGTCGCCCGCCTGCATCGGCTGCGCGACGACGCGCGCACCCGCATCGCACGGTTCAAGCAGCAGCAGCGCGTGCAGACCTACGACGACCTCATCGACCGCGTCGCCGACGCGATGGACGGTGTGCACGCCGACATGCTCGTCGAGCGCCTGCGTGCGCAGTACGCGGTCGCGCTCGTCGACGAGTTCCAGGACACCGATCCGCGCCAGTGGCGCATCTTCGAGCGCGTGTTCGGCGCGGCCAGCGGCGCGCCGGCACTGTTCGTGATCGGCGACCCGAAGCAGGCCATCTACGGCTTCCGCGGCGGCGACGTCGAGACCTACCTCGCTGCGCGCACGAGCGCCTTGGAGGCACCGCCGCTCGCCCTCAACTTCCGTTCGCGACCGAGCGTGCTGCACGCGATCGCGGCGCTCTACGACCACGCCGAGGCCGGCGGCAGCGCGCCATTCGTCGACGCGCGCATCCGCTTCCACGCCGTCGGTGCCGGCGGCGTGCGCAAGGACGAGGATTTCCTGCGCGATGGTGCCGTCGCACCCGCACTCACGCTGTGGCAGGCACCACCTCCGCCGCCCGACGCGCGAGGCAACGTCAAGCCGTACAGCGCCGGTCGTTCGCGCGAACTCGCCACGCAGGCCTGCGTCGTCGCGATCCACGGCGTGCTCGTCGACGCACGCGAAGGCCGCGCCGTGCTCGGTGGCCGGGCCGTGCAGCCGGGCGACATCGCCGTGCTCGTGCGCTCGCATCACGAGGCCACGCGCATCCGCCAGGCCCTCGCGGCGGTCGGCATTCCGGCCGTTGCCGCGGGCAAGCTGAGCCTCTATGCGACCGAGGAAGCACGCGATGTCCACGCGCTGCTGCTCGCGCTGCTGCACGGCGCCGACGAGGGCCGCCTGCGCATGGCCTTGTCGACCGTACTGCTCGGCGTCGATGCGCGCGAGGTCGCGGCGTTCGACGTCGACGGCGAGGCCTTGCGTGGCTGGCAGCTCGCCGCGCTCGGCTGGCGCGACCGCCTGCAGCGCGGAGGCCCGATCGCGTTGATCGGCGACCTCTGCGCCGCGCACGCCGATCGCCTGCTCGGCCTGCTCGACGGCGAGCGTCGCCTCACCAACTACCTGCAGCTCGCCGAGCTGCTTCAGGAAGCGCAGCAACGCGCGCTCGGCCTGCACGGCCTCGTCGACGGACTCGCCCGCGCGATCGCCTCGGCCAGTGCCGACGACGAGAGCCAGCTGCTGCGTCTGGAATCCGATGCGCGGCGCGTGCAGATCGTCACGCTGCACAAGAGCAAGGGCCTCGAGTATCCGCTCGTGTTCGTGCCGTTCGCGGGCATCGGCGCGGGCACGCGCAGTGCGGGTCGCCATGTCACCGTCAACGGCGACGACGGGCGCGTGCTGCACTGGAGGCTGCAGGTCGACACCTCGGGCTGGGATGCCGCGGTCAAGCGCGCGGCCGAAGCACAGCGTGCCGAAGACTCACGCCTGCTCTACGTCGGCCTCACGCGTGCGCGCCATGCGCTGTGGCTCGCGCGCGGCATGTTCTACCAGTACGCGGGTTCGCCGCTCACGCCGATGCTGCGCGAGCCGGCCGACCTCGCGGCATCGCTCGGTGCTGCGCTCGTCATCGACACCACGCCACCATCGACGACACTGCCGTGGCTGCCGCCCGAAGCGGTCGAGGCCGTGCCGCCCGCGCGCGTCGCGACGCGCAACCTGTCGAGCGACTGGTGGGTCTACAGCTTCACGCAACTCGCGAACGCCGACGGACAGGGCGAAGCGACCACGGCGGCGACGCAGGCTGCGCCGGGAGGCCGCGACGAACCTGCGGTCGACGCCGAGATCGCGCCGGCCGGCGACGTCGTCGACACGCGCTTCATGGGCCCGCGTTTCGGCGTCGTGCTGCACGATGCGCTCGAGCGCAGCGACTTCGCTGCGTGGTCGCACTGGACACCCGAGGCACCCGCGCCCGACGGCGAAGCCGACATCATCCTCGCGCGCCTTCGCCAGGCCGGCTACGGCGCCGACGATCTCGACGACGGCCTCGCCGTGATCGCGCCGCTGGTCGGCCAGACGTTGACCGTCACGCTGCCCGAAGGTGTGCGCCTCGCCGACGTGCCCGCCGACCAGCGACGCCCCGAGATCGAGTTCCAGTTCGCGCTCGCGCCGACACGCGTCGACGCACTGCTCGCGCTGTTGCATCGCCACGACCTGCTCGCGACGCGCAGCGGTTTCGGCGCGCGCCGCACGCTCGAAGGCCTCATGACCGGCCTCATCGACCTCACCTACGTCCATGATGGCCGCTGGTACGTGCTCGACTACAAGTCCAACCGCTTGCCGGGCTACGGTCCCGCGCAGCTCGCCGAAGCGATGGCCCACAGCGAGTACGACCTGCAGGCGCTGATCTACACGCTCGCGCTGCACCGCTGGCTGCGCTTCCGCCTCGGCGACGGCTACGACTACGCACGCGACTTCGGCGGCGTGCGCTACGTGTTCTGCCGCGGCCTCGACGCCACGCGCGACGACGGCATCGGCATCCACGCCTGGCGCTTCGACACCGCCCTCGTGCATGACCTCGATGCGCTGTTCAGCGGAACAGGGCCGCACGGCTCCGGCGGTTCTGGCGGCGCGCGCGAATCCTCCATCGCAGACCGATCGTGCCATCGCGACGCATCCCTCTACGCAGACGAACCCCTCTCCCCCCGGGAGAGGGGTAGGGGTGAGGGGCCGGACGAGCGTGGAGTGCCGCGCCCATGACCACGCCCTCCCTGCTGGATGCGTTGTTCCGCGGCGGTCACCTGCGCACGCTCGATCGCGTGCTCGCGCGCAGCCTGCGCAACCTCGATCCTGAAACGCAGGATCACGCCATCGCTGCATCGACCTCGCCGAAGCCGATCGAACCCCTCTCCCCCCGGGAGAGGGGCAGGGGTCAGGGTGCGCACGTGTCGGGAGCGCCACACCCATGACCACGCCCAACCTGCTGGAAGCCCTGTTCCGCGGCGGTCACCTGCGCACGCTCGACCACGCGTTTGCGCGGAGCCTGCGCAATCTCGATCCCGAGACGCCGGATCGTGTCCTCGCCGCAGCGGCCCTCGCGTCGCTCGCGGTCGCCTCGGGCCATGCCGGCTTCGATCCCGCCGAGCCGTGGCGACTCGTCGAAGGCGAGATCGACTGGCCGTCGGCCGACGCATGGATCGCCGATCTCGCCGTTTCGCGCTGGGTCGCGATGCCCGAAGCCGGCGACATCGAGGCCGCTGCGGACGCGCCGCTGGTGTTCGAGCGCATCGAAGGTCGCGCCGGCCTCGTCTACCTGCGCCGCTATCGTGAGTACGAACGCCGTCTCGCCGCGGACCTGCATCGCATCGGCCGTCACGTGCGTGATGGCTCGGACATCGCCGCGCTCGCGCCGTTGTTCACGACACTGTTCCCGCATGCCTCCGTTATCCCCTCCGCGGGAGAAGGTGCCCGCAGAGCGGAAGAGGGGGCTGGCGCCGATCTCCAGGCCCGCGCCGCCGCACTCGCGCTGCGCCGCAACCTGCTGCTCGTCACGGGCGGACCCGGCACCGGCAAGACAACGACCATCACGCGCCTGCTCGTGCTGCTCGTCGCGCAGGCCAGGGTCGCGGGCAGGGTGCCGCCGCGCATCGGCCTCGCCGCGCCGACCGGCCGTGCCGCCGAACGCATGGCCGAGAGCCTGCGCCGCGCCGTGCAGGCGATCCTCGCGAGCGGCGTCGATCCGGAGCTCTGCGCTGCGCTGCCCGACACCGCGAGCACGCTGCACCGCCTGCTCGGCACGATCCCCGACAAGACCGTGTTCCGCCATCACGCAGACAACCCGCTGCCGCTCGACGTGCTCGTCGTCGACGAAGCCTCGATGGTCGACCTGCCGCTCATGGGCAAGCTCGTCGACGCGGTCGCCGACGGTACCCAGCTCATCCTGCTCGGCGACGCCGACCAGCTGCCCTCGGTCGAAGCCGGCGACGTGCTCGCCGCGATCCTCGAGGCCGCCGGGCCCGGTGCCGCGCTGTACGCCGACGATGCGCGTGCGCTGAAGCCGCTGCTCGGCGACGCCACACCGGTCGGCGACGACACGCGCGGCCTGCGCGGTCATCGCGTGCACCTGCTGCGCGGCTGGCGTCAGGACGCCGATTTCGATCTCGCCCCGCTCGCCGATGCGGTGCGTGAAGGCGACAGCGCCACGGCACTCGCGCTGCTGCGCGGCGGCGACCTGCGCGGCGTGAGCTTCCACGAGGACGTGCTCGACCCTTTCGAGGTTCGCCGCGACGCGCTGCTCGCGCACTGGCGCAGCCTCGCCGACGCGCCCGACCCGGCTACCGCGTTGTCGATGGCGCAGCGCCTGCGCCTGCTCACCGCCGTGCGCGAAGGCCCGCAGGGCGCACGCGGCCTCAACGCGCGCATCGAGGAGTTGCTATCCGGCCGGCGCAGCGGTTCCGCATCGTCGTATTTCCACGGCCGCCTGCTGCTGGTCACCGAGAACAGTTACCGCCACCGCCTGTTCAACGGCGATATCGGCATCTGCCTCGACGACGCACGCGGCGTACCGATGGCCTGGTTCCCGGGCGACAGCGCAAGCGACGTCCGCGCGTTCCACCCCTCGGCGCTGCCCGCGCACGAGAGCGCATTCGCGATGACCGTGCACAAGGCGCAAGGCAGCGAGTTCGACGAGGTTTGGCTGCAGCTGCCCCGCCAGGTCAACCGCGTGCTCTCGCGCGAACTCGTCTACACCGCGATCACGCGCGCCCGCACGCGCCTGCACGTCGCCGGCAGCGCGCAGGTGCTGCGCGACGCGCTCGCGCGGCATGCGGTGCGCGTGTCGGGGTTGGCGTGGCGGTTGGGCGAGCCGTCGGATCGAGACGACCCATCCGTGCAGGCAACGACGGCGCAGGACGACATCCCGTGATGCCGGCACCAGAGGACATGGCATGAACCAGGACGATCAGGATGCGCCGCGTTCCGAGCTGATCCTCTACCGCACCGAAGATGCGCAGACGCGCATCCAGGTCCGGCTGGAAGGGGAGTCGGCGTGGTTGACGCAACGACAGTTGGCCGAGCTCTTTCAGGTTTCGGTGCCGACGATCAATGAACATCTCGCCGGGATCTTCGATGAGCGGGAACTCGATCCTGAACGAACTGTTCGGAAATTCCGAATCGTTCAAATGGAGGGCGATCGGCAGGTTCGACGCTCCATCGATCACTACCATCTCGATGCCATCCTGGCCGTCGGCTACCGCGTGCGCTCCACGCGCGGCACGCAGTTCCGCCAGTGGGCGACGGAGCGCCTGTCCGACTATCTGGTCAAGGGCTTCGCCATGGACGACGAGCGCCTCAAGCGCGGTTCGGACGATGGCTATTTCGAGGAGCTGCTGGCGCGCATCCGCGATATCCGGTCGTCGGAGAAGATGTTCTGGCGAAAGGTGCTCGAGATCTACGCGACCAGCGTGGACTACGACGCATCGTCCGAGGCGAGCCAGCGATTCTTTGCCACGGTGCAGAACAAGATGCACTGGGCCGCGCACGGGCACACCGCCGCCGAACTGATCGTGCAGCGCGCCGATGGCGGCAAGCCGCATGCGGGCATGACGAACTGGGTCGGTGCAGCGCCGAGAAGCTCGGATGCCATGGTGGCCAAGAGCTACCTGCAGCCCGACGAGCTCGAAGCGCTCAATCGCATCGTGACCGCCTACCTCGAGTTCGCGGAGCTGCAAGCCATGAACCGCCGCGCGATGACCATGACCGATTGGATCAGCAAGCTCGACGACTTCCTGCGATTGGGCGATCGCGATGTGCTCACGCACGCGGGTGGCGTCAGCCACGACAAGGCCATGGAGACTGCCAAGGCAGCGTTCGCTCGCTACAGGCAGCAACGCTCCGCCGAACCTTCTGCCGTCGAGTGCGATTTCGAGGCTGCGACACGAAGCCTGAAGCAGGTCGAACGCGATCGAGGCACATCCGCCCGCGAGCGTGGCGGAAAACGCGGGAAGGATTGATGAAGCCTTTCTAGCTTCAGAGCAGCCAGAGCTGCCCTCTCGACGGTTGCGAAGGGCACGTCCAGTAATCGAGTCGCAGTTGTCGTGCCTCGGGCCTCGCCCGCGGAGGAAGCTTGAAGCTGCGCCAAGGGCGCAAGGCATCGGGCGTCGTGGGGCGCTCGGGTTGCGGCAGTGGCCATTGCGCGATCGCCTGTTTGCGGACCCGGCGGCGGCAGCAGTAGCACCACGACGGCGAGATGAGCAGGTACTCGGCGACGTGCCGCATCCTGCGGTCGAATCGCTCGACGAGATGGTGCCAGGCAGCCATGGACGAGTGCTCCGGCGGGGGCACCTCGAACCGCTCTTCGGGAGCTTCTCCTGAGCTTTCCAGCAGGCTAGCCGGATGATGGCCTCCATCGGCGACCAGACGCTCGATCAGCGGTGCCTGGTCGGTCGGTGCATGGTCGAGCCTGGAGGCGTTGCGGAATGCACGTCCCTGCTGTTCCGCCTTGCGTCGAAGCCGACGCAACACGGACTCGTCATCTTCGGCCGTGCCGAGGTACGGCATGCGTCCTTCGTCGTCCGCCAGCTCGACGAGGGCGAGGTAGATCTCGCCTTGCATGTCTTCCTGACTCCAGACGCCGTGCGCGTCCTTCACGAGCCAATGCAGCTCGCGTGCGTGGTCGGCGATGAAACGGGCCAGCTGTGTTTGGATGTCCATCTAGACGTCATTCCCTGACAGCGTCGTTCACGACACGTCGCGCCATGATGTCCTCAGCGGATGACAGCTCGCGCAGCCATCAGGCGCGCACCGTGCCGATGGCGCACAATGCAGCGCTCCCGGAACCACTCAGGATCACCGATGGATGTCGAAACACGGCTCGTCGCAGCACTTCGCGAAGCCGGCTATGGGCCCGATGCGATCGGTTCGGCGATGCCGCGGATCATGCACATCCTGCATGCCGAGGACGTGCGGATCGAAGTCGGCCGCACCTTGTCGCGCAAGGAGCGCACCTATGTGCGTCTGCAGCTCGAGCTCGGGCTCAACGTGGCAGAGGTGGTGGCGGTGTTGAAGCGCTCGCCGAAGTCGGGCAGCGCGGGCGGTTGACCGACGCCGGGTGGGTGGGCTGCCGAGGACTGGCGCGACGCCATCCCGCGAAGCCGCTCCCCTGAAACGACGACGGCCCTGGGCAGCGGGTGCTGCCCAGGGCCGTGCGTGAGCCGACGCCGTGGCGTCGGCGGTGTCACAT
>JASCPI010000079.1 GCA_029959555.1 Lysobacteraceae bacterium PS02065
CGTGCCCTGATCCCGCTCACCACGCAGCGGGCGCGCCCGAGGGGGGGCGCCGTCTGCGTTTACGGGGTTCCGCTACACTCGGGGCATGGACACCGCCCACGGCAACCGGACTGCCTGGCTCATCCTGCTGCGCGCGCCTGCGCTCGGATCGGCCGCCCTGCGACGCCTCGTCGCCCACCACGGAAGCGCCACGCGTGCGCTGGGCGCGCTGCGCGGCGGTCACCCGGCGCGCGGGCTCGACGACGCCACGCGCAGCTGGCTCGATGCGCCGGACGAGCCTCGCATCGACGCGGACCTCGCCTGGCTCGCCGAACCCGCCCACCACCTGCTGGGCTGGGACGATCCCGACTACCCGACCCTGCTGCGCGACATCCCGGGCGCCCCCGCGGCGCTGTTCGTCGCAGGGGACGCTTCGCTGCTGTGGATGCCGCAGGTCGCGATCGTGGGCAGCCGCGCAGCCAGTCCGGGCGGCCTCGCGACGACGCGGCGCTTCGCACGCACGCTGGCCGCTGCGGGTTTCACGATCACGAGCGGCATGGCCGACGGCATCGACGGGGCGGCCCACGGCGCCGCGCTCGAGGTCGGCGGCCGCACGATCGCCGTGCTCGGCACGGGCCCCGATCTCGCCTACCCGCGCAAGCACGCCGGACTCGCCGAACGCATCGAGGCGAGCGGAGCGCTCGTCAGCGAACTGCCTCCCGGTACGCCGGGCAAGGCCGAGCACTTCCCGCGCCGCAACCGCATCCTGTCGGGCCTCGCGCTCGGCACGCTGGTCGTCGAGGCGGGGCTCAAGTCGGGCTCCCTGATCACGGCGCGCTGCGCGACCGAGCAGGGCCGCGAGGTGTTCGCGATCCCCGGCGCGATCACGAATCCGCTCGCGCGCGGCTGCCACCAGCTGATCCGTGACGGTGCACGACTCGTCGAAACCCCCGAGGAGGTCGGTACGGCGCTGGCCGCCCACGCGGTCGAGCTGGGCGACCACCTGCGCGAGCGGCTCGGCACGCCATCCGACGACATGGGCATCCCGGGCGCGCCCTCCGCCCCCGTCGTCGAGCCCGATCCCGATCACGCGCGACTGATCGCCGCGCTTGCACACGAAGCCTGCGACCTCGATACGCTCGCCGCGCGCAGCGGTCTCGGCGTACCGGCGTTGTCGTCGATGCTGCTGATTCTGGAGCTCGAGGGCACGGTCGCGGCCGCTCCGGGCGGGCGTTACCAGCGCGTCGACGGGGGCACCTGAACCTACGGCGCCGACCCGTGGTCGGGAACCGCCGGGCTTGACAGCCCGCGAAGGCGTATGTCCTCCTGAATAAGGAATGGTGCGCCCGCACCGCGATCCACGAGCTTCCACGGTGCCCGCGGGCACCCCGCACCACCGGCGGCAAGGACCGCATCCATGGCCAAGAGTCTCCTCATCGTCGAGTCGCCCGCCAAGGCGAAGACGATCAACAAATACCTCGGCAAGGACTTCCAGGTCCTCGCTTCGTACGGCCACGTCCGCGATCTCGTCCCGAAGGAGGGCGCGGTCGATCCCGCGAACGACTTCGCGATGAACTACGAGCTCATCGAGAGGAACGAGAAGCACGTCGACGCGATCGTCAAGGCTGCCAAGCAGGCCGAATCCCTCTACCTCGCGACCGACTTGGACCGTGAAGGGGAAGCCATTTCCTGGCACATCGCCGAGATCCTGCGCCAGCGCAAGCTGCTCGAGGGCCGCGCGCTGCATCGCGTGGTGTTCTCCGAGATCACGCCGCGCGCGATCAAGGAGGCGGTCGCCAACCCGAGGGCGTTGTCGATGGATCTCGTCAACGCCCAGCAGGCGCGCCGCGCGCTCGACTACCTCGTCGGCTTCAACCTGTCGCCGGTGCTGTGGCGCAAGGTGCAGCGCGGCTTGTCGGCCGGTCGCGTGCAATCGCCCGCGCTGCGCATGATCGTCGAGCGCGAGGAGGAGATCGAAGCCTTCGTGCCGCGCGAGTACTGGAGCGTGGAGGCCGACCTGGCCCATCCGGACCAGGCCTTCAAAGCGCGCCTGCTGCGCCTCAACGGCAAGAAGTTCGAGCAGTTCGACCTCACGAACGCGGACGACGCGCACGCCGCGCGCGATGCGCTCAAGCGTGCCGCGCAGGGCCGCCTCGTGGTCGGCGACGTGCAGTCCAAGGAGCGCAAGCGCCGCCCTTCGGCGCCGTTCACGACCTCGACGCTGCAGCAGGAAGCCGCGCGCAAGCTCGGCTACGCGACGAGCCGCACGATGCGCATCGCGCAGCAGCTCTATGAAGGCATCGCGATCGGCGACGAGGGCGTGGTCGGCCTCATCACCTACATGCGTACCGATTCGACGCAGCTGTCCAACGATGCGATCGGCGAACTGCGCGACGTCATCGTGCGCGAGTACGGCCGCCAGGCGCTTCCGGACCAGCCCAACGTCTACAAATCGAAGTCCAAGAACGCGCAGGAAGCCCACGAGGCGATCCGCCCGACCTCGGCCGCGCTGACGCCGCGCAAGGTCGCGGCCTACCTGTCGCCCGACCACGCCAAGCTCTACGAACTGATCTGGAAGCGCACGGTCGCCTCGCAGATGCAGCACGCCACGCTCAACACGGTCTCGGTCGATTTCCCGTGCGGCGACGATGCCGCGTTCCGTGCCACCGGCACGACGGTCGTCGACGCAGGCTTCCTCGCGGTGTACGAGGAAGGCCGTGACCAGAAGACCGCCGAGGACGACGACGACGCACGCAAGCTGCCGGCGATGAAGGTCGGCGAAGCGGTCCCGCTGCGCGACATCGTCACCGACCAGCATTTCACCGAACCGCCGCCGCGCTTCTCCGAGGCCAGCCTCGTCAAGGCGCTCGAGGAATACGGCATCGGCCGCCCCTCGACCTACGCGAGCATCATCCAGGTGCTGCTCAACCGCGAGTACGTGATCCTCGACAGCCGCCGCTTCAAGCCGACCGATGTCGGCCGCGCGGTCGGCAAGTTCCTGTCCGGACACTTCGCCAAGTACGTCGACTACGACTTCACGGCCAACCTCGAGGACGAGCTCGACGCGGTGTCCCGCGGCGAGGAGGACTGGGTCCCGCTGCTCGAGAAGTTCTGGAAGCCGTTCAAGGCCCAGGTCGACGAGAAGGTCGAGACGGTCGACAAGTCCGAGGCCAGCGGCAGCCGCGTGCTCGGCGACGATCCGGCCAGCGGCAAGCCCGTGTCGGTGCGCCTCGGCCGTTACGGGCCGTTCGCGCAGATCGGCACCAAGGAAGACGAGGACAAGCCGAAGTTCGCGAGCCTGCGTCCCGGCCAGAGCATGCACACGCTCACGCTCGCGGAGGCCCTGCAGCTGTTCAAGCTGCCGCGCACGCTCGGCGCACACGAGGACGGCCAGGACATCACGGTCGGCGTCGGCCGCTTCGGCCCGTTCGTCAAGCACGGCTCGATCTACGCCTCGCTCGGCAAGGAGGACGATCCGTACACGATCGAGCTCGAGCGCGGCCTGCAGCTGCTGCGCGAGAAGGCCGAGGCCGCCGCGAACCGCATCATCAAGGATTTCGGCAACGGCATCCAGGTGCTCAACGGCCGCTACGGTCCGTACATCACCGACGGCGAGAAGAACGCGCGTATCCCGAAGGACCGCGAGCCTGCGAGCCTGAGCGAAGCCGAATGCGCCGAGCTCATCGCGGCGGCACCGCTCAAGCCCAAGCGCGGCAGCTTCGGCCGCGGCGCCAAGGGCAAGCCCGCTGCGAAGAAGGCAGCCGCCGACGCGGCACCCGCCAAGAAGGCGGCCGTGAAGAAGGCGCCTGCGAAGAAGACCGCCGCGAAGAAGGCGACCGCCAAGAAGGCCGTGGCGAAGAAGTCCGCCGTGAAGAAGGCATCGGCGAAGAAAGCCGCCACGAAGACGGCGTGATGGCGCCCGAGCTCGCCGACGCCGTCGCCCGGCTGCGCATGGGCGGCGTCGTCGCCTACCCGACCGAAGCGGTCTGGGGGCTCGGCTGCGATCCGCTCGACGAGGCCGCCGTGCGCAAGCTTTTCGCGCTCAAGCAACGCCCCTCCGGACTCGGCGTCGTGCTGATCGGCGCCGACATGGCCCAGGTGATGCCCTTCATCGGCGACGTCCCGGCGCCGGCACTGGCCCGCGCAGCGGCCACGTGGCCGGGTCCGCACACATGGATATTTCCGAGAAGCAGTCGCGTTCCTGCCTGGATCAGCGGCGATCATGCCGGCATCGCGCTGCGCGTGACCGCGCATCCGGTGGCCGCGGCGCTGTGCCGCGCGTTCGGCTCGGCGCTGGTGTCGACGAGCGCGAATCCGCACGGCGTTCCCCCCGCACGCGCGCGCACCGATCTCGACACGCTGTTCGGCGACACCCTCGACGCGATCGTCGACGGCCCTCTCGGGGCACTTGAGCGGCCGACGCCGATCCGCGACGCTATGACCGGGGAATTCATCCGTTCGTGACCACGACGGCGAGGCCCGCGTCGCCGATGGGCGGTGCGGGCGTGGCCCGGCGTGCGACGCGGTCCGTGACCGTCGAGGGAGGCTTGGCAGCGTGTCGGCAGTGATCCATCCGCCATCGGGCGACACCGCGACCGCCTGGCCGTTGCTGGCCGGCGACGACATGACGCGCACCGTCGCCTGGCGCGACGGCCGACCCGTCACGGCTGCAGCCTTCCTCGCCGACGTCGCCCGCGTCGCGGCATGCCTGCCGGCGCGCGCGCACGCGATCAACCTCTGCGAGGACCGCTACGCGTTCACGGTAGCGTTCTGCGCCGTCGCGAGCCGCGGCCAGACCACCTTGCTGCCGCCATCCCGCGCGCCGCGTGCGGTCGACGAGGCACTCGCCGCCTACGCCTCGACCTACGTGCTCAGCGACACCGCGCTGGATCCCGCACCGGACCCCCTCGTCATGCTGCCGGTGCTCGCCGGCGTCACCGACGAACCCGTCGCCGTGCCACGGATCGCAGCCAGTCAGGTCGTCGCGATCGGCTTCACCTCGGGGAGTACGGGCCAGCCCAAGCCCAATACCAAGACCTGGGACAATTTCCGGCGCGGCACGCTGTGCAACCTCGAGGTGCTCGCCGCGACACTCGGCATCGCCGCGGAAACGCCGGCGCATGTCGTCGCGACGGTACCGCCGCAGCACATGTACGGCATGGAGACCTCGGTCCTGCCACCGCTGTTCGGCGCGTTCGCCGTGCACGCGGCGCGACCGTTCTTCCCGGCCGACATCGCGAGCGCACTGGCGTCGATTCCTTCGCCGCGCATCCTCGTCACGACACCCGTGCACCTGCGTGCGCTGCTGCGCGACGACGTCGTGTTCCCGTCGATCGACGCGATCGTCTCGGCCACCGCCCCGCTGCCCGCGGACCTCGCGCGCGAGGCCGAGGCGCGCCTCGGCGCGCCGATGCTCGAGGTGTTCGGCTCGACCGAAACCTGCGTGATCGCCTGGCGAAGGACTGCACTCGAGAACGCATGGACGCTGCACGACGACGTCGACCTGCGCCCGCAACCGGACGGCACGCTCGTGTCGGCAGCCCACCTCGACGCGCCCGTTCTCCTTCAGGACATCGTCGAACTGCTGCCCGGGCGGCGCTTCGAACTGCGAGGCCGCAATGCCGACCTGCTCGAAATCGCCGGCAAGCGCGCCTCGCTGGCCGACCTGACGCGCCGGTTGCTCGAGATTCCGGGCGTCGTCGACGCGATCGTGTTCCAGGCCGAGGAGGTCGATGCGTCGGGCGTGCAACGCATCGCCGCGCTCGTCGTCGCGCCGACGCTCTCCGATGCCGACGTGCTCGCCGCGATGCGTCGTATGATCGATCCCGTGTTCCTGCCGCGTCCGCTGCGTCGCGTGGCCGCCCTGCCGCGCAACGAGACCGGCAAGCTGCCGCGTGCGGCCCTGCTGGCCATCCTGCGCAGCACCGGCTGACCCGCGCTCGCGGAACGCGGGCAAAGAAAAGCCCCGAGGGCCAGGGGGAGCCCTCGGGGCTGGGGTCGAAAACCGGTCTGGGGAGGGACCGATTCCCGGGGGGATCCAACCCAGGGGAGGTGGGTGGATCCGGGGGCGCCGTTGCGTGCACCCGGATGATCAGACGTCGGGTAGCGGCGAAAAGTTTCGACGGGTTCGCGAATCACCCGGAATCGTTTAGCGGCGATTCACTTGGGCGACGGCGAAGCTGAACGCGCTCAGTGGGCCTCGTCCCAGTTCGCGCCACTGCCGATGTCCACGACCAGCGGCACATCGAGCGTCGCCGCACCGGCCATGCGTTCGCGCACGCCGTCGGTGATCGCGGCGACGCGGTCCTCGCGGACCTCGAACACGAGCTCGTCATGGACCTGAAGCAGCATGCGCGCTTCGTCGACCCGTCCGGCGAGCCAGGCGTCGACCTCGATCATCGCCCGCTTGATGATGTCGGCCGCGGTGCCCTGCATCGGCGCATTGATCGCCGCACGCTCGGCGCCTGCGCGCTGCGTCGCGTTGGCGGAGCGGATGTAGTCCAGGTGCAGACGGCGCCCGAACACGGTCTCGACGTAGCCTTGCGCGTGCGCCTCGGCGCGGATGCGATCCATGTAGTCGCGCACGCCCGGATAGCGCTGGAAATAGCGCGCGATGTAATCCTGTGCCTCGCCACGGCCGATGCCAAGCTGGCGCGCGAGACCGAACGGCCCCATGCCGTACATGAGGCCGAAATTGATCGCCTTGGCGGCGCGGCGCTGGTTGCCGTCGACGTCTCCGAGCGGCACGCCGAAGACTTCCGACGCGGTCGCGCGGTGCACGTCCTGGTTGCCCTGGAACGCCGCGAGCAGGCCCGCGTCGCCCGACAGGTGGGCCATGATGCGCAGCTCGATCTGCGAGTAGTCGGCGGCGACGATGCGCCAGCCCGGCGGCGCGACGAAGGCCTGGCGGATGCGACGGCCCTCCTCGGTGCGGATGGGAATGTTCTGCAGGTTCGGATCCGACGACGACAGGCGTCCGGTCGCCGCGATCGCCTGGCCGTAGCTCGTGTGCACGCGCCCGGTGCGCGGGTTGACCATCTCGGCCAGCTTGTCGGTGTAGGTCGAGCGCAGCTTGGCGAGACCGCGGTAGTCGAGGATCAGGCGCGGCAGCGCGTGCTCGTGCGCGATCGCCTCGAGGGCCTCCTCGTTCGTCGAAGGCTGCCCCTTCGGCGTTTTCACGAGCGCCGGCAGCTTGAGCTGGTCGAACAGCAGCGCCTGCAGCTGCTTGGGCGAGTCGAGGCTGAAGGGATGACCGGCCAGCGCATGCGCCTCGCCGGTGATCTCGTGCATGCGCTTCGCGAGCTGCTGGCTCTGCAGGCGCAGCGCATCGACGTCGATCAGGATGCCGGCCTGCTCCATGCGCGCGAGCACCGGCACCAGCGGGATCTCGATGCGCTCGTAGACCTCGCGCAGGTTCGCCACCTGCTGAAGGCGTGGCCACAGCACCTCGTGCAGGCGCAGCGTGACGTCGGCATCCTCGGCCGCGTAGCGCGTCGCGGTGTCGAGGTCGACCTGCGAGAACGGGATCTGCTTGGCCCCCTTGCCGGCGACATCCTCGTAATGGACGGTCTCGTAGCCGAGGTGGTGGCGCGCGAGCGAGTCCATGTCGTGGCGCGAGGCGGTCGAATTGAGCACATACGACTCGAGCATCGTGTCGTGCGCGATGCCGCGCACGGTGATGCCGACCTGGGCGAGCACGTTGGCGTCGTACTTGAGGTGCTGGCCGAGCTTGGGCTTGCCGGGATCCTCGAGCAGCGGCTTGAGGCGCGCGAGCACGTCGTCGCGTGCGAGCTGCGCCGGCGCACCGGCGTAGTCGTGCGCGACCGGCACGTAGGCCGCCTTGCCGGCCTCGACGGCGAACGAGACACCGACGACGTCGGCGCGCATCGGGTCGAGCGAGCTCGTTTCGGTATCGAATGCGATCAGCGGCGCGGCGTGCAGGCGCGCGATCCAGTCGTCGAGTCGTGCAACGTCGAGCACGAGTTCGTACTCGCCGGGACGCGCCTGCTCGTCGGTCGGCGCGGCGGCCGCCGATGCGGGAGCCTCCGTCGACGTGGCGGATACCGCCGGCTCGACGCGGTCGAGTTCCTTGAGAGCCGCGTTGAAGCCGTATCGCGTGTACAGTTCGCGCAGGCGTTCGACATCCTGGCCACGCAGCGCGAGTTCGGTCGCACCCAGGGGCAACGCGACATCGGTGCGGATCGTGACGAGCTCGCGCGACAGCGGCAGGTGCGCGAGCGCGGCGCGCAGGTTGTCGCCGATCTTGCCGCCGACCTTGGCCGCATCGGCGATGACGCCGTCGAGCGAGCCGTACTCGGCGATCCATTTCGCAGCCGTCTTGGGGCCGCACTTCTCGACACCCGGCACGTTGTCGACGGTGTCGCCGGTGAGCGCGAGGAAATCCACGATGCGCTCGGGCGGCACGCCGAACTTCGCGATCACGCCGTCGCGGTCCATCGTCGTGTTCGTCATCGTGTTGACGAGCGAGATGTGCGGCGAGACGAGCTGCGCGAAGTCCTTGTCGCCGGTCGAGATGACGACGTCGATGCCGAGCGCCTCGGCCTGGCGCGCGAGCGTGCCGATCACATCGTCGGCCTCGACGCCGGGCTCGCGCAGGATCGGAAAGCCGAGTGCACCGACGATCGTCAGCATCGGTTCGACCTGCGCCTTGAGGTCGGGCGGCGTCGGCGGTCGGTTGGCCTTGTACTGCGGATAGAGCTCGTCGCGGAACGTCGGCCCCGAGGCGTCACTCACGAACGCGACATAATCGGGACGCTCCTTGAGCGTGGACCGCAGCATGTTGACGACGCCGAACAACGCGCCGGTCGGCTCGCCGGCGGCGTTCGACAGCGGGGGCAGCGCGTGGAACGCGCGGAACAGATACGACGAACCGTCGATGAGGACGAGGCGCGGACGCGTCGACATGGCAACCTGGCACGGCAGCGGGCCCGCAGCTTCGCGCGGGCCGCCGGCAATTGCAACGCGCCGGCCTCAGCAGCCGGCCGCGATCGGCGTCATGGTGCAGATGTCGAGCGTGAGCTGGTTGTCCTCGAGCGCGGAACGGAAGATGACCTCGTTGTTGACCATGATGGGCACCGACGGATAGCCGACGACACCGATGTCGGGGTTCACGCGCCAGCGGATCTGCGTGTTGCCGGGCTGCGGCAGGCTCGCGCGCAGCGGGACGAGCAGTTCGACCACGAAGCCCTGGTGCATGAGCCAGGCGCCACCCGCCGTCCCACGCGGCGGTGCGACCCTCAGGCCTTCGATGCCGGCCGTGAAGGTCTGCGGGCAACCGTAGTCGGGCTCGTTCTCGAAGTTGATGGCGAGCGGGAACGGGCGCGTGGAAATCGGCGGCAGGCGCACGAAGCAGAAGACCGGGTTCTGCACGCTCGCGGCCGTGATCACGCCCGGCGGCAGGATCAGCTCCAGGCCCACGGCGCTGCCGGTACACGGATTGCCCGGATGGCCGAGCACGAGGTGCGTGTAGAACACCTCGCCGACCGCCGGCGTGAAGTTCGGCGGCACCAGCGTGTAGCCGGCGTAGGCGGTCGTGCGGGGTTGCACTATCGGCGGATCGCTCAGGCACGCGATGACGCTGCCGACTTGGACGATGCCGCCGTTCTGCCAGCGCAGCACGAGCTCCGGGCGCGCGACGTCCGCCGGGGTGAGGTCGACCGCGCCCGCCGCCGTCGACACGAGCATGCCGGCCATGAGCGCGGCGACGCAGGGGATTCTGTTCTGCAGGTCCATCGATTTGTGCTCCCAGTTCCGATCCGAACCGCGACCTGTTACGCAGAATGGTGTTCCGGGTCCCAATGGCGTTTCACGGGCGATACACTCCGATGATCACCAGCTGCGGCGTGCCGGCATGTCCGAACACGGGGAACACGACGTCACCCGACTCATCGTCGCGTGGCGTGGCGGCGACGAAGCCGCGCGTGAACAGCTCATGGAGCGTGTGTACGCGAACGTCCGCGCGATCGCGGCGCAGTCGTTGCGTCGCATGCCGAACGCGACACTGAGCGCGACCGACCTCGCCCACGAGGCGCTGATCCGCATGCTCGGCACCGACGCCGACTGGGAGAATCGCAAGCATTTCTTCCACGTCGCCGCGCAGGCCACGCGCCAGGTCCTCGTCGACGCGGCCCGCAAGCGCCTCGCCGACAAGCGCGGCGGCGGCGCCGAGCGCATCGACATCGACGACGTGCGAGACCTCGCGAGCCCCGAGAGTGACGCCGAGCTGCTGCGCGTCGATTCAGCCCTGAAGGATCTGTCCGGAGCCGACACGCGCCGTGCGCAGATGATCGAGCTCGTCTATTTCGGAGGCCTGAGCCGTGCGGAAGTCGCTGCGGCGCTCGCGGTGTCCGAAGGCACGGTCGACCGCGACCTGCGCCTCGCGAGGGCCTGGCTGAAGACTGCGCTGAGCGCATGAGTCCACCGACCCCGGACCGGCTCGCCACGCATTTCGAGCGGCTGGCGGGCATGCCCGCCGATGCGCGCGCGGGCATCCTGGCGCAACTCCCCCTGGACGACGACGAGAAGGCGTGGCTCGCAAGGATGCTCGCGGCCGACGACGACGCGTCCGACCCGATGGCCGAATCGATCACCGCCGGCGCGGACCTGCTGCATGCGCCGAGAATCGAACGCCTCGGGCCCTGGCGACTGCTTCGCGAGATCGGCGCCGGCGGCATGGGCACGGTGTTCCTCGCCGAACGCGCCGACGGCGGATTCATGCAACGTGCGGCCATCAAGCTGCTGCGCGGATTTCCCACGCGGGACGGCATGCGCAGGCTGCGTCAGGAGCGCCAGATTCTCGCGGGACTCGATCATCCGAACATCGCGCGCCTGCTCGACGGAGGCGAGAGCATCGACGGCCAGCCGTGGCTCGCGCTCGAGTACATCGACGGTGTGCCGCTCCTCGAACACATCGAGGCGACGTCACCATCACGCGACGACCGGCTCGCGTTGTTCGGCGCGATGCTCGACGCCGTCGAGCACGCGCACCAGCGCCTCGTCGTGCACCGTGACCTCAAGCCAGCCAACGTGCTCGTCACGAGGGGCGAGGTCAAGCTGCTCGACTTCGGTATCGCCCACCTCGTGGAGCTCGATCCCGAGGTGGAGCGCGAGACGTCCACGCGCGTGTTCAGTCGCGGCTACGCGAGCCCCGAGCAGCGCGAGGGCCGCGCGATCACGACGGCGAGCGACGTCTACAGCCTGGGCGTCCTGCTCCGCGAGATGCTCGCGGGTCGACCGGGAGCGCCCGCTTCCTGGCCCCGCGTGCCACTCGATGCGGAGCTCGAGGGCATCCTCGCCAAGGCCTGTGCCGAGGATGCCCGTCGGCGCTATGCCGGCGTCGGCGAGTTCCGCGACGACGTCTCCCGCTACCGCAGCGGCCGCCCCGTTCAGGCCGCGGCGTTCACGCGCGCCTACCGGCTGCGCAAGTTCCTCTCGCGGCATCGCTTCGCCAGCGCGGCGAGCGCCATCGCGATCATCCTGCTGGGCATTTTCGTGTGGCGACTCGATGCGGAACGTGGCCGCGCCATTTCCGCGGAGCAGACCACGCAACGCGCGCTCGAGACCGCCGAACGCGATGCGGCGCGCGCGCGGGCCGCGCTGGATTTCCTCACCGATGCGTTCTCGGCGGCCTCGCCCGAGGTCGCCCTGAGCACGCAGGTCAGCGTGCGGGACCTGCTCGATGCAGCCAGGCGCAAGCTCGACGAACGCCAGGTCGGCCATCCGGAGCTTCGCCAGATCATGCAGCGGCTCCTCGCCCACCTGTACGGCTCGCTCGGCGAAGCGACCATCGCCTCCGAACTCATGCGAGAAGGGCTCTCGGGCGTCGAGCCGCGGGATGCCGCGGAAGGCTTGCGCCTCGCCGACGATTACGAGGAGTACGCCTCGGAGCTTGGCGTGCGTGCAGACGGCGAAGGCGCGCTCGCGGCGGCCCGCAAGGCCGTGTCGTTGCGCGAAAGCTTCGCACCGGGCAACGACGCCTTGCGCGTGCGCTCGCTGCTGACCATCGCGGCCGCCCACCATCGTGGCGGCGACAACAGGAGGGCGATCGAGCTGCTCGACGAGGCATCGGGACTCGCCGAGCGCACGCCCACCGTCGAGGCAGCGGTCCGTGTCGAGATCGCGACGGTGCATGCCTCGCTCCTCGCGATGGAAGGCGACTGCGCTCGCGCGACGTCGGTGGCGCAGCATGGACTCGAGCTCAACATCGACTCCAGGCGCGAGGAGACGCCCGACCACGTCATGCTGATGCGTGCCAAGGCCTCCGCACACAGTGCGTGCGGACGTCCCGCCGAGGCCGCCGCGAGCCTGCGCGAAGCGATCGCACTGCAGGAGCAGCTCGTCGGTCGCGGCGGGGCACGCATGATGACGTTGACCAACGACCTCGCACTCGCGCTCAACGAACTCGGCGAGTACCGCGAAGCCGCCGCGATGCTTGACGTCTCGGATGCGGTGATGCGCGCAGCGGGACTGGGCTCGTTCGACGAGGCGATCGGCTTGTCCAACCTCGCCGGCACGCTCGAGAACGCGGGGGACTACGTCGCATCGATCGAACTCTCGGATCGCGCCATCGCACTCGTCGGCAGCGCGGACCTTCCCGCCGACGAACTCCTGCTGCGACGCATCGAGCGCAGCAGGGCGCGGACGCTCGGCATCGTCGGCCGGCATGACGAGGCACGCATGATCCTTCTCGACCTGCGTGACCGCAGTGAACGCATCGACGGGCGGACGTCCGGCGAATACGCGCTGATCCAGTGGCAGCTGGCGCAGCTCGAGATGCGTGCCGGCGAGCCGGAGCGCAGCGCTCCGCTCCTCGACGATGCGCTGCAGGCGTTCGCCGCGCTCGTACCGGAATCGCATCCCGTGTTCGCCCATGCGCACCGCGTTCGCGCGAACCTTGCGCGCCAGCGCGGGAATGCCACCACGGCGACACGCGAGGCGCGCGCCGCCGTCGCGGCATTCGAGGCGTCGGGATCGGTCGCCGTCGACCTCGCGATCGCGCGCGCGGAGCTCGCGGCGATCCTTCGTGGATCGGGAGAGGTCACGGAGTCGCGCGCCCTTCTGGAAGCCGCGCTTCCCGTCATGCGCTCGTCACTGCTGCCGACCGAGGTGAACCGCATCGCTGCGGAGGAACTCGCTCGACGATACGCGATGCCGGCCGCGGGCGACTGAGGTCAACGCCGAGTCAGCCGCGACGCCCTACACTCAACGCTCCTGACCGGAGAACCGCCATGACCGCCCGCCTCATCGCGTCCCTGCTGGCTTCCTCGCTCATCGCAGTGCATGCGTTCGCGGCGCCACCGGCGAAGCCGGAAAAGTCCGGACTCCCGCCGCCAGCGATCGATGCGCCAGGCGTCGCTCCTGCACCGGCTCCGCCGGCCGATGCTTCCGGCGGCATGCCCTCGGTGGATTCCGCGGCCGACGACGGCGTGCAACCCGTCATGCCCGACACGCGCCTCGTGCGCGACAAGACGTCGCGCGACGCACGCACCCAGCAGGCAAGCGCGATCCGCGCCAGCGCCGACTCCGTGACGACCCGCAAGGAAGGTACGGACACGGTCGAGGAGTACCGCGAGAAGGGCAAGCTGCGCATGATCCGGATCATCCCGCGCACGGGTCCGGAGCAGATGTACATGGACAACAACGGCGATGGCCGTCTCGTCCGCGACCCGCTCGATGGCCCGGTGTCGCCCGTCTACTTCACGCTGTACGAGTGGAACTGACGACGACTCAGCCCGTGTTGCTCGAGAGCCAGTCGCGCGGCACGAGGTAGTCGGACAGCCGCGCCTCGTCGCTTCCCGGCGCAGGAGCGTAGGCGTACTCGAAACGCACGCGCGGCGGCAGGCTCATGAGGATCGACTCGGTGCGCCCGCCCGACTGCAGGCCGAACAGCGTGCCGCGATCGTAGACGAGGTTGAACTCGACGTAGCGACCCCGCCGGTAGAGCTGGAACTCGCGCTCGCGCTCGCCGTGCGGCGTCCCTTCCCGACGTTCGACGATCGGCAGGTAGGCGTCGAGAAAGCCGTCGCCGACGGCCTGCATGAAACCGAAGCAGGCGTCGAATCCGGGTTCCGACAGATCGTCGTAGAAGATGCCGCCGACGCCGCGGGTTTCGCCCCGGTGCCTGAGATGGAAGTACTCGTCGCACCAGCGCTTGTAGCGGGTATAGGCATCACCGCCGAGCGCTCCACAAGCCCTCCTGGCGACGCCGTGCCAATGCACGATGTCCTCGTCGAACGGATAGAACGGCGTCAGATCGAAGCCGCCGCCGAACCACCAGACCGGATCCTTGCCGTCCTCGTGGGCCTCGAAGTAACGCACGTTCATGTGGGTCGTCGGCACGTACGGATTGCGCGGGTGGAAGACCAGCGACACGCCGACGGCATCCCAGGCACGACCGGCGATCTCCGGACGATGAGCCGAGGCCGAAGGCGGCAGTCGAGTCCCTGAGACGCGCGAGAACCCGATGCCCGCCTGCTCGAACGCGCCGTCGCCCGTGAGCACGCGCGTGCGGCCGCCACCGCCTTCGGGGCGTGTCCACGCATCCTCGCGGAATCGTGACGCACCATCGATCGACTCGATCGACGCACAGATGCGGTCCTGGAGACCGCGCAGGAAGCCTTCGACGCTCGTGAGTTGCTGGGATGCCACGATCCTGGGTTCTCCGGTGCCTTGGGGCGCCCGCCACCGCGGCGGGAGGGCGACGATTATCGCCGATGATGGCCCCGACACCCCGGCCATGCCGCGTGAGCACGGGCGCATGTGCAGCAGAGCAGGGCCGCGTGCCTGGCATGGCCGCTCGTCGGCGATACCGGACGAAGCCGCGCGGCATCCGGCACGCGCATTTCGCACATGAGCGAGAGGCGCGCCTGGCCTCGGATCGCGGGACTGCACGCGGAGTCGAGGGCTGGAGGGGCACCGGGCGCACGAGGGTTCGCGCGGTTGCGGCGATGGAATTGGATCGCGCAAAAGGAAACGCCCCACCGGTGTGATCCGGTAGGGCGTTGGATAAAGCGCTCAGCGATGACCTACTCTTGCATGGCTTAAGCCACACTACCATCGGCGCAGCTGCGTTTCACTTCCGAGTTCG
>JASCPI010000007.1 GCA_029959555.1 Lysobacteraceae bacterium PS02065
GTGCCGCGGCGACGGGCTGCGGAGC
Source organism: Lysobacteraceae bacterium PS02065 (assembly GCA_029959555.1). GTDB lineage: Bacteria > Pseudomonadota > Gammaproteobacteria > Xanthomonadales > Rhodanobacteraceae > Dokdonella. The sequence goes on from JASCPI010000007.1 coordinate 26, forward strand.
AGGTGCCGGCGTGGATGCCGGCGGCGGCGGTTCGACGGCCGCAGGAGCCGGCGCCGGCGTCGTCGACGCGGCCGGCCGAGCGGCAGCCGCGGCAGCCGCTGCCGCGAGTTGCTGCTCGCGATCGAGCGTGCGGCGGCGAGCCTCGAGCTTGCCGCGCAGGATCGTCAACGTGTAGTTGCTCGGTTCCGCGATCGCGAGCGCCGCGACGATGCGCGAGGCCTCGTCGAGGTTGCCCTGGTTGATCTCCTGCTCGGCCGTGCTGCTCGCGAACGGGAACAGTTCGCGCAACGCGTCCCTGGCACCGTGGTTGTCGGGCTCCTTGGTCAGGATCGCCAGATAGTATTCGAGTGCGTTGTTGCCGGCCGGAGCGACCATGCGCTGGTCGGCCATCGCCTTGCGCGCCTCACGGTAGAGCTCGTCGACACCCAGGCCCTCGACGGCAGGAGAGATCGGATCGACGGCGGCAGGCGCGGCCGCGACCGGCGTTTCCGCAGGTGCAGCCGCCGGCTCGGCCGTGGCGGGTGCATCGGCCGCATCCCGCCCGAGGAACCACCACGCACCGACACCGCCGAGCGCCAGCACGGCCACGACGGCGACGATCTTCGGGGCAGCGGAGCCGCGCTGGCGGCGCGGGGAAAGACGTGCAGGTCGCTTCACGGTCGGACACTCCCAAGGCAAGAGGGGCGAACGACCGGCGACCAGGACATGCAGCCGGGACCACGGAAGAAGAATGGATCGCTCCGACGGACCGACGGACAACGCGCGCGATGCGCCGGTCCGACGTCCTTTTCCCCTGGTGTTGTCCCCTGTCGCGGCCCGACGGACCGCTACGAAACCGTTGCCCCGCCATCGCCAGACGCTTCGTTGGATCAACGATAACGCATCGCAACAGAAGATGTCACACCTTCCTATGGCACCCGGGAGCGCGTGCCGGCGTGCCGGCCCGGCCCGTCCATGCGGCCTTCAGGCAGCCGGTGCGAGCATCACGTGACTTCGGGTGGACCCGATCCCACGTGACGAGGAGACCGCGCCATGGCCAATGCCCGTGACAGCAAGCCTTCCATCGAGGATGCCGCCGACGAGATCGGAGGTGCGGCGACCCGCTTCACGGAACGACTCCGCGCGAACGGTGCCGTTCTGCAGGACGATCTTCGTGAAGCCGGCGAGCGGCTAGGCGAAGGCGCCAAGCAGTTCAGTCATGCCGCCGCGGAACAGATCCGTGCGCATCCCCTCACCGCCTTCGGCATCGCCTTCGTCGCCGGCGTCGCACTGACGCGACTCCTGCGCCGCTGATCCGATGCTCGGCGAGGGGGAGCCGCCGCGTACCGACGAGGCGCCGTCCACTGCGGACGGCGTCCTCGATGCTGCGCGCGATGCACTGAAGGGCGCGCTCCAGGTCGCCGAGGCCTCGCTCGCACTTCTGCGAGCCGAACTGCGCCTCGCGAAGCAATCGGCCCTCAATCTCGTGTGGCTCGGCTTCGCACTGATCTTCCTCGGCGTGGGCGCCTGGGTCGCCACGAATGCCGCGATCGCCGCCGGTCTCTACCAGTGGACGGGCAACGCGTTCATCGGCATCGGCGTCATCGCGCTCGCCAACGTGATCGGCGTGCTGTGGGTGTTGCGCGCGATGCAGAAGAGCTGGGCCGACCTCAGCCTGCCGAAGACGCGCGAGATGTTCGCGGCATCGCGCCAGCCTCCCGTCGACGCGTCGTCTCCCGATGCCATCAAGAAGCCACTGCCATGAGTGCACGCCAGTTGCGTCGCGACGTCCTCGCCGCCCACACCCGCCTCGTCAGGGTTCGCGTGCAGTGCCGCGAAGAGACCGCATGGCTCGAATCGCACATCGCGCGGCACCGCGAAGCGATCACGGTCGGCAGCGGTTTCGCACTCGGCGTGCTCGCCTCCTCGCTGCCGCTCAAGCGCTGGCTCGGGGCGTCGGTCACGATGGTCAGCGCGGCATTCTCGCTCGCCCGCACGCCGATCGGGCCGATCGTGTTCGGCGGATTGTTCGCGCGTCACGGTGCAGCGGACATCGACGCGGCCGGCGACTGACGCACCTGCAGGTCACGGCCCCTCGAATCCGTTCGCGAAGACGCGATCAACATCCGGCAGGACGAGCAGGGTCGCGGAACGCGGCGGCAGGTTCACGAGCGTGAGCGTCGTGCCCGCGACGTTCCCCGTCGAGGCGAGGTGCAGGTCCTCGCTGCCGCTGAAACGGTACGCACGCCACCCACCGTCGAAGCGCGACCCCAGATCGATCGCGGCGGTCGTCGCCGTGGTCGCCTTGTTGAAGAGCAGCAGCATCACGCGCGACCCGGCGCGGTGCACGGCATACGCACCAAGGGCGTCGACGTCGGCACTCGTCGCGCGCACGCTGGTGCCCTCCACGCGCGACCCTGCACCGTCGTAGTCCAGATGCAGCCGGAACGCGCGCTCGACCAGCGAACCGCTGCGTGGTGACACCCAGCGCGTCGCCGCGTCGACACCTTCCCTCCCGAAGATCGCGAGCACCTCCGCCTGCGCGAGCGCACTGCTCGCGCCGTTGTCGGCACCCCAGTTGTACTCGGTGATCGCGAGCCGCGTACCCGGACAAGCCTCGTCGATCCAACCACGCACGCGACGGATGAGACCCGGCTTGCTGTAGTGCCATGTCGCGTGATCGCCGAGATCGGCGATCCACGATTCGGAGGTCCACTGCGGGTCGTACAGCTCGCGCAGCGAACGCAGGCGCCGCGCCGAGATCTCGGCGGTCTCCGAATCCGCCGGAGGATCATTGAAATCGACGACGCCCGATCCCTGCGGGTAGTAATGCAGATCGAGCGTGTCGACGAGGCGCACGCCATGCTGCTGCTGGAACGCACAGACCTGCTGGAGATACCACTTCACGAGCGGCGTGCCGCCGTGCGCGGCACGATCGGGACCGTCGACGCACTCGTCGGCCGCCGAACCGAACAGGTCGCAGTAGCCCCATGTCACAGGCCCGTGCACGCGCGCATTCGGTTCCTGCTGCTTGATCGCACCCGCGTAGGCGACCGTGTACGACCACAACGCATCGTAGGTCAGCGGCTGCGGGTGTACGTCGCGATGCGTGCTGTTCCAGAGCATCGGCTCGTTGTCGAGCGCGTAGTCGCGGATACCGCCGGCCGCCGCCGTGCCGAAGCGCTGCTGCAGATGCGCGATCCACGCACGCGCATCGTTCGGCCCCGACGCGAAGGAGGTGTCGGTCGGGCGATTGCCGACGATGACGCCACCGCTGCAGTTCGGACCTTGCGAGCAGCGTCCGTTGCCTGCGTCGGCCATGCACCAGGAGGGAGGATTCGCGCCGAAATAGCTGCACTCGGTCTGCTGCTGCGCACCGTATTCCGCCACCGAGAAACCCCAGCGCTTCTCGCGCAGCGCGATCGGCGTCCATCCGATCGTGCCGATCGTGACGAGCGGACGCCCACCCGCGGCGAGCGTCGCCGCGACGAGGCGCTCGACCTCCGACGAAGCCGGCGAACCGTCGTGGTTCGCGATGTTCATGAAGAACCAGTCGGCAGCCGTGTTGTGCACGTCCACCTGCCAGTTGTAGCGCGTGGTCGAGTTGCCGCCCCAGCGCACGAACGGATAGGCGCGCGGAAGGTTCGCAGGCGGGTTGCTGACGCCGAGGATGGCCGGATCGATCGGGCGGCGATCCGCACCGAGGTCGATGCTCACGGCGATCGTCGCGGCGTGCGCGGCGGATGCCGGGAGCAGACAGGCGAGAACGAGCGGCATGATGCGCATGCTTCCTCCATCGCGTCGTCATGACGGGGCGAGCATAGCGCCGGGGGACTGCGGCATGGCCGCTCGAGCGGAGAGTGCTCGAAACGAAGCGCGATGCGCGTCACGGGATCCGGAGGAAATCTCTCCCTGCGCTGGGCATACCGCAGGGAGAGCAGTCCGTTTGCTGGATCCGGTGGAGCTTCTTGTGGAGCTGATGCAGCAGACAATCCGCGGCTCACGCCGACGGAGGTGGCCGGTCGCGGAACGACCGGCCGGTACCGCGATGACTTACTTCGCAGCCTTCTTGGCGGCGACCTTCTTGACGGCCTTCTTGACGGCCTTCTTGGCAGCCGGCTTCTTCGCAGCCGACTTCTTCGTCGCCGTGGCGGTCTTCGCCTTGGCGGTCTTCTTCACGGCAGCCTTCTTCACTGCGGTCTTCTTCACGGCCTTCTTGGCGGCCGGCTTCTTCGCAGCGGTCTTCTTAGCAGTCGTCTTCTTCGTAGCCATATCGCGTCTTAGCTCCTCGTCAGTTGGCAGTGGTTGCCCAGTAAAAGCGTGAAGGAATGCTTCGCACAGCAGATTGCTGTTGGTGGCGTGGCGGAGGTTCGCGACCTGTCGCCGGGTCCGTTCGTCGGACAAAAGCCTGAGGATGTGGAGAGGAATCGATACCGTGATTTTTCTGACAGCCCCTGACTTGCGGCCATGTTCTACATACGGTTCGACGAATCGGGATGCAGCCATGATTCCTTTGAAACGGTTGTAACGCCGACGCGGAAATTATTCCTGTCATGTGCACGTGTCAACAGATTTCTGATAGGAAACAAGCAGTTCGATATACCTCTAAAACGCCTCCCGGCGGCCTTCCCGCCCCCCTTCATGCCATCCTCGACGACAAGGATGTATGGACGTCCAGACGTCCTCCATGAAAATGCATGAAAATGCATCCAACAGCTGAATTGAAGGCATATTCCTTCATTTCATCGGGAAGCGCAGCGCCTTCTCGAGCCCCACCTGCACCGGCCGATCAAGCACATGCGGAACGTCGCCTCGTGTCTTCATCAAGCCGAACGCCAGCCGAACGACGGCGAAAAAATTTTTTCGCGGATCGCCGTTTGCGACCATCGTCGAGTGCGTCGACGACGGCAGCGTGCACGCACCGCGGTGACGGCGAACACCGTCGCGCCGAGGTCGCATCGACGATCCGACACGGTCGACGAACCGTCTCATCCCTGTCGACGGCGGAACGCGCGACGTGAAGTGCACGCATCGCCGAGCGACGTGGAGCCCCTCGTTCCGTGACATGCCGACGCGTGCCGCACACATGGCGCTCGCGCATCGAGCACATCCCCGCCGCTCCATCATGCTCGATGCGACACCGCGACCGTGGTGCGCGCGCATACGCGAACCGGTCTCGCTCGCCGATGCGCTGCGGAAACCATCCTCGCCCGTGAATCCGGCACGCCGATGCCGATGCGAGACGTGGACCCCAGCATCGCGCGATCGCTTCGCGCGCGGCGGACAACCCGTCATGCGCTACCCGCGCGAACGTGCGCGCCGGGCTTCTGCGATGCTGGCCGTTCGGAACGTGCTGGTGGCGGAAGCGGAAACGAAAACGGGCCGGAATAACCGGCCCGTCGAGCGACACGAACGCTGTGAGACCGCGATCAGTCTTCTTCGTTCTCGATCGCCTCGGCGTAGGCGTCCGGGTCGAGCAGCTCCTCGAGCTCCTCGCGATTCGTGAGCTTCACGACGAAGATCCAGCCGTCGCCGTAGGCGTCCTCGTTGATCGTCTCGGGCTTGTCGGCGAGCGCCTCGTTGACCGCGACGATCTCGCCCGACACGGGCGAGTAGACGTCCGACGCCGCCTTGACCGATTCGACCACCGCGGCGGCCTGGCCGGCCTGCGCGGTGTCGCCGACGTTCGGCAGCTCGACGTAGACGAGGTCGCCGAGCAGTCCCTGAGCGTGCTCGGAAATGCCGACGGTGACCGTGCCGTTGTCCTCGACACGCGCCCACTCGTGGGACTTCATGAACTTCAGATCGCCGGGGATTTCGCTCATGACGGTTTCCTGGGTACGTGGAAGAAAGACGGGCGGATTCTAGCCGAGATCGGCGACAGGCAACCAGCGCGCGCGCGGCGCGCCCACGCTTCGTTCACGCGGCGTCGAACGGCTTGCCGTCGCGCACGAACGGGATGCGCGCGATGCGCACCGGCACCTCGCGACCACGGATGTCCACGCGCAACGACGAGCCCGCGCCGGCCGGCACGCGCGCGAACGCGATCGCCTTGCCGAGCGTCGGCGAGAACGTGCCCGACAGGATCTCGCCGTCGCCGGCCTCGGTCAGCACCTTCTGGCCGTGGCGCAGCACGCCCTTCTCGTCCATGACGAGGCCGATCATCTCGCGCGGCACGCCTGCGGCGCGCTGCTGCTCGAGCGCCTCGCGACCGATGAACGCGCGGCCCTCGTCGAGCGACACCGTCCACGCGAGCGCGGCTTCCCACGGCGTCACCGACTCGTCCATGTCCTGGCCGTAGAGGTTCATGCCGGCCTCGAGGCGCAGCGTGTCGCGCGCACCGAGTCCGGCGGGCGCGACACCGGCATCGACGAGACGCTGCCACAACGCGACCGCCTCGCCTTCCGGCACGATGATCTCGAAGCCGTCCTCGCCGGTGTAGCCGGTGCGCGCGATGAACAGGCCATCGCCTTCGAACGCGACGAACTTGCCGATCTTGAGCGCCTTCGCGGCGACCTCGGGCGACAGCAGCGTGGCGACCCTGGCGCGCGCGTTCGGTCCCTGCACGGCGATCATCGCGAGCTCGGGGCGCTCGGTGACGGCCACGTCGAACGCAGCGGCCTGGCTGCGGATCCAGGCGAGGTCCTTGTCGCGCGTCGCCGCATTGACGACGACGCGGAAGAACGCCTCCTCGAGGAAGTAGACGATGAGGTCGTCGATGACGCCGCCCGTCTCGTCGAGCATGCACGAGTAGAGGGCCTTGCCCGGCGCCTTGAGCTTGTCGACGTTGTTGGCCAGCAGGTGGCGCAGGAACTCGCGCGTACGCGCACCGGCGAGGTCGACGACGGTCATGTGCGACACGTCGAACATGCCCGCGTCACGACGCACCGCGTGGTGTTCCTCGATCTGCGAGCCGTAGCTCAGCGGCATGTCCCAACCGCCGAAGTCGACCATCTTCGCGCCGAGCGCGCGGTGGCTGTCGTTGAGGATCGTCTTCTGGCTCATGGTCGATACCGGCGTGGGAAGGCGCGCATTATCGCGACGCGCGCCACCGATGTCTCGCGGAAGCTCAGGAGACCTGGCGCACCTGCAGCGTCGCGCCGTGCACGCCGGTCACCTCGACCGCGTCGCCGACTGCAGCATCGACGCCTTCGGCGAGCCACACGCCGTCACCGACGCGCACCTTGCCGCGACCGTTGACGAAGGCCTCGGCGACGATGACGCGTCGCCCGATCATGCGTTCGCCGCGGCGGTTGAGCAGCGGCTGGTCGTCACGCGTCTCGGCCGCCGGGCGGATGTAGCGCCAGTACACGACGCAGCTCGCCACCGCGAACACGGCGAACAGCACCGCCTGCACGAGGAAGGTCAGGCCCGGGAAGATCGTGTTGACGATGCCCGTGAGCGCGGCCGCGATGCCGATCCACAACAGGAAGTAGCCCGGCACGAGGATCTCGGCCGCGATGAACAGCAGCGCGACGATCCACCAGCCGTAGCTGCCGAGCACGTTCTGCACGTCCATCATCGTGCTCCGTCAGCGCACGTACGGCTGCGAGGGATGCGGACGCGGCGGCACCGGCGGAGGCGTCGGCGCGGCGGGTGCATCCTTGCCGAGCGCGCTCTTGGCGATCTCGGCGATGCCGGCGAGCGAGCCGAGAATGCCCGTCGCCTCGTACGGCAGCATGAGCACCTTCTGGTTCGGCGACTCCGCCATCGCCTTGAGCGCCTCGACATACTTGTTGGCGACGAAGTAGTTGATCGCGTTGATGTCGCCGCCGGCGATCGCGTCCGACACCATCGTGGTCGCCTTGGCCTCGGCTTCGGCGAGGCGCTCGCGCGCCTCGGCCTCGCGGTAGGCGGCTTCCTTCTTGCCCTCGGCCTCGAGGATCGCGGCCTGCTTCTCGCCGTCGGCCTTGAGGATCGCGGCCTGGCGGAAGCCCTCGGCCTCGAGCACGTTCGCACGCTTCTCGCGCTCGGCCTTCATCTGCCGCGCCATCGAGTCGACGAGATCGCGCGGTGGCGAGATGTCCTTGATCTCGATGCGCGTGACCTTGACGCCCCAGGGATGCGTGGCCTCGTCGACGACCGAGAGCAGCTTGGCATTGATCTCGTCACGCTTGCTCAGGCTCTCGTCGAGGTCCATCGAGCCGAGCACGGTACGGATGTTGGTCATGATCAGCGCGAGCGCGGCCTGCTCGAGGTTGGCGACCTCGTAGGCCGCCTTGGCGGCGTCGAGCACCTGGTAGAACACCACGCCGTCGACGCGCACGACTGCGTTGTCCTTCGTGATGACGTCCTGCGACGGCACTTCGAGGACCTGCTCCATCATGTTCATCTTGTGGCCGATGCTCTGCATGAACGGCACGAGCACATGGAAGCCCGGCGTCAGCGTGTGCGTGTACTTGCCCCAGCGCTGCACGGTCCACTCGAAACCCTGCGGCACGATGCGCACGAGCTTGGAAAGCGCCACGAGCACGAGGCCCACGACGATCAGGCCGACAATCAGATCCATGGATCCTTCCCCCTGCTGAGATGCCGCAACGATAGCAAGCCGGCATGACCGGATGTAATGCCCTCGGCTTTCACGTCGTCAGTCCGTGCGATCGACACGCGGCGCCAGCCGCACACGCCCGTCGATCAGGGTGGCAAGGCGCGCGGCAGCACGACCGTCACTGCGAGGCCGCCGCCGTCACGATTGGCGAGCTGCACGCGGCCACCGTGCGCCTCGGCGATCTCGCGTGCGAGCGCGAGGCCGAGGCCGGTGCCGCTGCGCTTGGTCGAATAGAACGGCAGCAGCGCCTGCGCGAGCACCGTATCGCTCATGCCGGGGCCACGATCGCGCACCTCGATGCGCCATTCGCGTCCACGCGCCACGACTTCGAGCTCGACGGTCGATGCGTCGCCGCTCGCCTCGTGGGCGTTCTTGACCAGGTTGATGAGCAGCTGCTCGACCTGCGTGCGATCGAACCGGCCGGGATCGGCCGGCACCTCGCCGACGATCGTGAAGGTGTAGTGCCGCCCGAGCGCCTGCAGGAACGGCCCCCATTCGACGTCCGACGGTTGCGGCATCGGCAGCTTCGCGAAATGCGCGTAGCCCTCGATGAAGCCACCGAGATGACTCGCACGATCCTCGATCGTGTCGAACACCACACCCATGCGCCGGGTGTCGCCGAGCCGCGCGAGTTCGCGGCCGGAATGGGCCAGCGAGCGGATCGGTGCGAGCGAATTGTTGAGCTCGTGGCTGATCACGCGGATCACCTTCTTCCAGGTCGCCACCTCGGCGCGCGAAAGTTCACGCGTCATGCGCCGCAGCATGACCATGCGGTGCGGCCGACCCTGCAGCTTGAACGTGCGCTGGGAGAGGTGGAAGGTCTCGTCCTCGCCGTCGATCGACACGCCGAACAGCGCGTCCTCGCCCCCCGCGAGCACGCGCGCGAGCTCGGCCGGCGCTTCGGCGAGCACCGCGTCGAAGCTCAGGCCATTCATCGAGATGCCGCCGTTGAGCAGCGCTCGCGCGGCGAGGTTGGCGACCACGACATGCCCGCCCGGTTCGACGAGCACGAGTGCGTTCGGTGTGTTCTGCACGACCGTGTCGAGCAGCAGCTCGCGCTGGAACAGGCCCTGGCGCTGCTCGCGCAGCACTGCGCCGAGCGCATTGTGGGCCTCGACGAGATCGCCGAGTTCGTCGTGGCGCGCGTTGCGGATCGAGAAGCTGAAGTCGCCGTCGCGGAACGCGACGACGCTGCCCGACAAGGTACGGATCAGGGCGACGATCGGCCGCACGAACGCACGCGCGAGCAGCAGCGACGGCACCAGTCCCGCCGCGACCGCCGCGATCGCTCCGATGAGCATGCTGTCGTGCAGCGCGCCGACCCACGCACCCACGAGCGCGGCGATCGAAACGGCGAGCAGCATCGCGGCCGCGAATTTGCCTTCGAGCGAGAACAGGCGCATGAGCCACGGTCGGAAGAGGTCCACGCCGATTCTGCCCGAGATGCGACGCCGACGCGCCGTGCGCGTGAGTGCGGGAACGAGTCAGTTGGCCGCGATACCCATCTTTTCCATGCGGCGGTACAGCGCCTGCCTCGACAGGCCGAGCTCCGATGCCGCCTGGCTGATCACGCCGCGCGCACGCGACAACGCGCCTTCGATCATCTCGCGATCGGGTTCGGCGTCGGGCGCGACGCGACCGCTCGCCATGCGCGGCGGACCGAGGCCGAGATCGCGTGCGGTGACGACACCGTCGCTGCACAGCAGGCTCGCGCGCTCGATCGCATTCTTGAGTTCGCGCACGTTGCCGGGCCATGCGTGCGCGGCGAGCGCGGCGCGCGCGCCGGCGTCGAGCGTCGCGCGCCCCTGCAGGAAATGCTCGGCCAGCGGCAGGATGTCGTCGCTGCGCTCGGCCAGCGGCGGCAGGCGCAGCTCGATCACGTTGAGCCGGTAGTAGAGATCCTCGCGGAAGCGCCCTTCGCGGATGCCCGCGGCGAGGTCGGCATTGGTCGCGCTGATCACGCGCACCTTCACGTGACGCGTCTTGCTGGAACCCAGGCGTTCGAACTGGCCGGTCTCGAGCACGCGCAGCAGCTTCATCTGCCCGGCCAGCGGCAGGTTGCCGATCTCGTCGAGGAAGAGCGTGCCGCCGTCGGCGGCCTCGAAACGGCCTTCGCGTGCACGGTTCGGCGCGCCGGTGTAGGCGCCGGGCTCGGCACCGAACAGTTCGGCCTCGATCAGTTCGGACGGCAGCGCACCGCAGTTGACGGTCACGAACGGCCCGTCGCGGCGTGCCGAATTGGCCTGCACGATCTCGGCGATGCGCTCCTTGCCCGCGCCGTTCGGCCCCGTGATCAGCACGGGTACGTCGGCACGTGCGACCTGGCAGGCGAGTTCGACGACACGCTCGGTGGCCGACGAAGCGAACACGATGCCGCGCAGGTCGTAGCGGTCATCGAGCTGGCGACGGCGGCGGCGACGCTCGTCGCGATAGCGCGAGACCTCGCGCGTCGCCTCCGAGAGTTCGAGCAGGTTCTCGACCGAAGCGAGCAGCTTGTTGTCGTCCCACGGCTTGCCGAGGTAGTCGGCGGCACCGGCCTTGACCAGCTCGACCGCGGTCTCGAGGCGGGTCCATGCCGTCAGCAGCACGATCGGCAGGTCGGGATGGTCGGCACGGATCGCGCGGTAGAGCGCGATGCCTTCCTCGCCCGAGGTCGTGTCGGCCGTGAAGTTCATGTCCTGCACGACGAGGTCGATGCGCTCGCGCGCGAGGATCGCGAGGCCTTCTTCGGGCAAGCCCGCCGTGAGCGTGCGGATGTCGCGCAGCCCGAACAGGATGTCGAGCGCGGTACCGACCGCGGGGTTGTCGTCGATCACCAGTACGGTGCGCATGGGCTTCGCGGGAGAGGGGCATCGACGCATGTGCGCTTGGATGCAGCGCGACAGCGAACGGTTGCCTGGGTGGATGAAAAAAACTCGTCGGGGATCACCGGAAGCCCGCGACGGTGGCGGCGAGCATAGCGCCGCCACCACCGCCGACGGAATCCGTGGTCACACGGCGCGCGTCGCCACGGCAGGCGGCACGCGCGAGGCGCGCAACGCGGGACCCAGCACCGCGAGCTGGCCGAGCGCCCACAGGCACAGGAACCCGATCGGCACGTAATGCCACGGCAGGCGTGGCGACTGGTAGCGGTCCATGAGCCACAGGCTGAAACCGTAGGCCAGGATGGCGCCGAGGACCAGGCCGAACGTCGTGATGATGAAGTTCTCGGTCTGGAAGTAGCGCAGGATGTCGGCCTTGGTCGCGCCGAGCGCGCGGCGCGTGCCGATCTGGCGCGTGCGCTGGGCGACCCAGAAACTCGCCATGCCGACGATGCCGAGCGCGGTGATGCCGAGCAGCGCGACGATCACGACACCGAGGATGATGGCCATCGCGCGATCCTGCGAGTAGGCGTTGCGGCGTGTCTCCTCCATCGAGCGCATGCGGCCGATGATGCGTCCCGTGTTGGCCTCGGCGAGTTTGACCTCGACCTCCTTCATGACCTCGTCGCGACGACCCGGCTCGGTGCGCACGAGGTAGCGCGTCGACGTTCCGTACGGCATGAAGGCCGGCACGAGCATCGCGTTCTCGATCGTGTCGCTGTTGGTCCAGGGCTGCTGCAGGCGGTCGACGACACCGACGATCGTCGCGGTCGGCGGACCCTCGCCGAGGTAGACCTCCTTGCCGAGCGCGTCGCCGTTCGGGAACAACGCGTCGCCGAGCGCCTTCGAGACGATCACGACGCGCGGCTGCAGGCGATCGCCGAAGTCCTTGCGCTCGATCTCCTCGGGCTTGAACGCGCGGCCCGCGACGAGCTGCGTGTCGAAGGCGTCGATCGCGTGCGAGTCGACGATGTAGATCGTCGTGCTCGTGGTCGGCGTCTTCTGCTGTGGCTGCAGGCTCACGCCGGTGCTCCAGCCACCGCCGCTCAGCGGCATCGAGTTGGTCGGCGCCGCGGCGGCGACACCGGGCATCTGGCGCAGCAGCGCGAGGTCGGCCGCCTGCGTCGCGAACGCGTCGAAGCCCTGGCCGAAGCCCGTGCTGCCGAACGTGAAGGTGTCGGCCTCGTTCATGCCGCTCGGGCGATTCATCTGCTCGAGCCGCTGGCTGATGATGAACAGCGCGTTGCAGACGATCGCGAGCGTCAACGCCACCTGCAGGCCGATGAGCACCATCGAGACCTTGCTGCGCATGAGCGCGGAGAAAATCGGACGGATTTCCATCGATGTGTCCTCAGATCTTCAGTTGCGCGGCGGGCTGCACGCGGCAGGCACGCCAGGTCGGGTAGAGGCCGGCGATGATCGCGGCGACGATCGCGAGCACGACGGTCAGCAGCACCATGGTCCAGTCGAGTTGCGCCACGGTCTTGTACTGGGAGTACAGCGCGCGCACCCCGATGAGGCCGAGTCCCGTGAGCAGCAGGCCCAGCACGCCACCGGTGAGGCCGACCACGCCCGACTCGATGATGTACTGCGCGAACACGTCGCGCCGGCTCGCGCCGAGCGCGCGGCGCAGGCCGATCTCGCCGGCCTTGCGCGAGAACTTCGCGAGCAGCAGACCGATCGTGTTGACGAGGCACACCGCGAGGAACGCGAACGCGAGGCCGGTCTGCACCTCGACGTCGCGCGAGACGACGCGCTGGTCGGCCATCCACGTGTTGACGTCGGACAGGCGGTTGTTGAGCGGACGCTCGAAGCGGCCGAGCTTCTTCTGCTCGTTGACGTAGGAATCGAGGAAGCCCTTGTACTCGGCGACGCGCTCGGGCGAGTCGAGCTGCACCCAGAACTGCTGCCAGACGCAATCCGAGTCGAGGTACGAGTCCCAGCCGTCGCCGGGCGAGCGGAAGCAGCTGTTGTTGCCGGTCGAACGCTGGCGCAGGTCCATCCCCGTCGTGTACGGCATGAAGAACTCGTCGGGATCGTTGAACGCACCGTTGGTGAGGTCGTAGTACTTCGCCCGCAGGTTCCATTCCGCGAGCACGCCGACGATCGTGTAGTCCGTGCCGCTCAGGCGCACCGTGCGGCCGACGCTGTCGGCGCCACCGAACAGCTTCTCGTTGAGGTCCTTGCCGAGCACCACGACACGTGCGTGCTCGGCATCCTGGCGACGGTCCCACGGGCCGCCGAACGCGAACTCGGGCTCGAACATGCCGAAGAAGTCCGAGTAGGCGACGCGACCGAGCGACTGGAACGGCTTGATCTCGGCATTCTCGGGCTGCACCGGCAGGTTGAGCTTGAACATCGCGCTCTGCTTGTCGGCCTTGCCGGCCTCCATGAGTGCCTTGGCATCGCGGTAGGTGACCTGGTCGGGCGGACGGCCGTCGTCGTAGAACGCGTCGTCGACGCCCCAGTTGTCGAGCTGCACGTAGAACAGCTTGTCGCTCTTCCACGGAATCGGGTCGCTGCCCATCAGGTACATGACGGTCAGCGTGGTCATGCTCGCGGCGATGCCGAGCGCAATGCCGATCACCATGAGCAGGGTCAGGATCGGGTTGCGCCGCAGGCTGCGGATGCCGAGCTGCAGGTAGTAGGTGAACATCGTCGTCGTCCTCAGCCGTTGGCCGCGACCGCTTCGGCACCACGCGCAGGCGCGCCGGGATCACGCAGCTTCGGCGCTTCCTCGAAATCGGTGACCTGGCCGTCGATCACGTGCACGTTGCGCTGCGCACGCGCGGCGAGTTCGGGATCGTGCGTCACCATGATGATCGTCGTGCCCTGGCGGTTGACCTCCTCGAGCAGTTCCATGACGCCGCGCGCCATCAGCGAATCGAGGTTGCCGGTCGGCTCGTCGGCCATGAGCAGGCGCGGACTGCCGGCCAGCGCACGTGCGATCGCGACGCGCTGCTGCTGGCCGCCCGAGAGTTCCGACGGGTAGTGCTTCATGCGCGAGGCGAGGCCGACGCGCGACAGCGACTCCTCGATGCGCTTCTTGCGGTCGGCGGCGGCGAAGCCGCGGTAGCGCAGCGGCACGTCGACATTGTCGAACAGGTTGAGGTCGGGGATCAGGTTGAAGCTCTGGAAGATGAAGCCGATCTTCTCGTTGCGCAGCTTCGAGCGCGCGTTGTCGTCGAGGCCGGCGACGTCGACGCCGTCGAGCCTGAACTCGCCGCCCGTGAACTCCTCGAGCAGGCCGGCGATGTTGAGGAACGTGGTCTTGCCCGAGCCCGACGGGCCGGTCACCGCGACGAACTCGCCCTCGCGCACGTGGATCGAGAAGTCACGCAGCGCGTGCGTCTCGATGAGATGGGTGCGGTAGACCTTCTGCAGGTGGGTCATCTTCAACATCGGGGTTCGCCTCTCGGGAGGTGGTGTTCGTGCGAGGAAGGAAAGGTGTCGGATACGGTCAGCGCGACAGCGCGACGCGCTGCACGCCGTTGAACTGGTCGGTGCCGGAGATCACGATGCGGTCGCCTTCCTTGACGCCGGAGACGATCTCGACCGCGTTGAGGCTGGTCGCGCCGACCTGGATCGCGGTGCGCTCGGCGACGTCGCCGCGCACGACGTAGGCGACGCGTCCCGCGCCGGTGTCGACGAACGGGCCGCGCTCGACCATGAGCACGTCCGGGTGTTCGTCCATGAGGATGCGCGTGGTCAGGCGCTGGTTCTGGCGCAGGCCGGCCGGCTTCTTGTCGGCGAAGCGGATGCGGCCCGTGACCTGGCCGTCGATGACCTCGGGCGACACCGCGCTGATCTCGCCGACGTAGGCGCCCGAGTTGTCGCGGATCTCCGCGCCCATGCCGATCGCGAGGTCGTGCGCGAACACTTCCGGCACCTGCACCTCGATCTCGAGCGCAGTCAGGTCGACGACGCTGAGGATCGGCGCGTTCGCGGCGACGTTGTTGCGCTGCTGCACGAGCAGCTGGCCGACCTGGCCGTCGACCGGCGAACGCACCTTGAGCTCCTCGACTTGGCGCTCGAGGTCGGCGGCGAGGAAGCGCTGGCGCTCGAGGGCGAGGCGCTTGCTCTTGAGCTCGAACGCGAGGCTCTCGATGTCGAGCTTCATGTCGGCCTCGGCATTGACGACCGTGATGTCGGCCTTGGCCAGCGCGTCCTTGGTGCGCAGCAGTTCGATCTCCGACATCGCGCCGGCTCGGTAGGCCTTGTCCGTGCGTTCGACTTCGCGCTGCGCGGTCTGGCGGTCGACGAGGGCCTGGTCGAGCAGCTTCTTCGCCGCGAGCTGCTGCTTGCGATGGTCGAGGTCGGCGCGCTGCACGTCGATCTCGAGGCTCTCGCGCGTGGCCTGCTCCTGCTGCAGCTTGTTGTCGAGCTCGGGGCTGGCGACTTCCGCGAGCACGTCGCCCTTGGCGACCTTGTCGCCGGCGTTGACCATGAGCGTGACCGTGCCCGCGCTCGTCGCGTACAGCGTCGGCGCGACCGCGGCGACGACGCGCCCCTGCACCGACACGTCACGCGTGAGCGTGCCGCGCTTGACCTCGGCGATGCGCAGGCGGCTCGTGCTCGCCGACGAATCGGACGAGAACAGGCGTGCCGCGGTCGGGATCACGAGCGCACCGGCCACGACCACCGCGAGCGCACCCAGGCCGATCTTGAGCCAGCGCTTGCCGCGCTGCGGCGCGAGCTTGATCTGGCGGTCCTGAGCGGAAGTGTCGCGAATCATCGAAGTCTCCACGGGTCGCCGGACGCGACCTCCCCGAGACGTTTCAGCAAGCACCGTGCCACAACCCAACCGACTGATATCGTTGATGATTGAAGCGGACGTCCGCCGCGATCACTGTCCGTCCGGTCGCCCGGACAGGGGCCGGACAGGTCGCCGCGCCGTCCGCGGACGGTCCGCACACCCGGTTCGCGCATCCGCATTGCGACCGTTTCGCGCGGCGGCGCATCCTTGTCCGACGTGAGCACCAGCAGCTTCTGCCTCGAAGTCCCCGATACCGTCATCGCCGGCGCGCGCCGCGGCGACCTTCGCGCGCTCGAGCATCTGTACCGCCTGTTCGAACGCCCGGCGTGGACCCTCGCGCAGCGCCTCTGCGGCAACGCCGAGGACGCGCGCGAGATCGTGCACGACGCGATGCTGAGGCTGTTCGAACGTGTAGGCCAGTTCCGCGGCGACGCGCCTTTCTGGGGCTGGGTCAGGCAGATCGTGCTCAACGAGGCGCTCATGCGCCTGCGCCGCGAACGCGGCCGCGAGGCCGAGGCACTCGACGATGCGGACGAGCCGGCCCACGAGCTCGTCGCGCCGTGGCAATGGGCCGAGGCACGCGGCCTCGAAGCCGCGCTGGCCACACTGCCGGCACTGACCCGCAGCGTGATCTGGCTCTACCACGTCGAGGGCTATACGCACCCGGAGATCGCCGGCCTGACCGGCAAGTCCGTCAGCTTCTCGAAATCGCAACTGGCCCGAGGCACCGCGCGGTTGCGCGAGCTGCTCGACGCCGAGGAGGTACCTGAATGTCCCGCTCCGATCCCGCTGACCGCATGAGCCCGCACGACGACGGACTCGGCGCGGCTCTGCGCGCGTTGCCGAACGCCGGACCGCCGTCCGACCTTTGGCCCGCGCTCGCCGCCGCGCACACGGCGCGCAGGCGTCACCGGCGCACCCGCATCGTCCGCGCGTTCGCCGTCGCCGCGACCGTCGTTGTCTTCGCGCTCGTGCCGCTGCTGCTGCCGCACGGCGACGCACCGGTGCACACCCCGGTCACGTCGACGGCCGTCGCACCGGCCGCTCCCGACGTGGAGGTGCTGCGCGACCGCTCGCGCCAGCTCGAACAATGGCTCGCCGTGCTGTCGGAACAGTCGCCGCACGATGCCCACACGCTCATGGCCGCCGCCGAACTCGAGGACCTCGTCGGCCTCGTCGACATGCAGCTCTCGGCCGCGCGCGACGACGCCGAGGCGTTGCCGCTGTGGCGTCAGCGCGTCGCCCTGCTCGAAGACCTCGCCGTCACGCGCAGCGTGCCGGCCACCCTCGCCGCCGACGGTGCCGCGTGGCACCGCTCCACCACGCTCTGACAAGGAGTGCATCATGACCAAGACCCTTCTGTCCCTCGCGTTGCTCGCCGCCCTGCCGGCGGCGTGGGCCGCCGATCCCGCGCCGCGTGCCGAGCCGGGTGCGAAACCGTCACCGGCTCCGCTCGACGAGGTGCAGGCCGCGGCCGCGCGCAAGGAACTCGGTGAGCTGCGCACGCAGATCGGCGACCTGTCCAGGCGCATGGCCGAGCTGTCGGTGAAGCTCGGCGACACCGGTCCGCGTGCGTACGCGTTCCGCTACCTCAACGATCCCGATCGCGCGATGGTCGGCGTCGTGCTCTCGGCCACGCCGCAGGGCGCGCGCGTCGACGCGCTCACGCCCGACAGCCCGGCCGAGCGCGCGGGCCTGCGCAGTGGCGACGTGATCACCGAGATCGACGGCAAGGCCCTCGCGAAGGGAGCGACCGATGCCGCGCTCGTCGATGCACGCACGCGCCTCGGCGACCTCAGGGACGGCCAGGACGTGCGCATCGGCTACCTGCGCGACGGCAAGCCCGGCAAGGCCGTCACGCTCAAGGCACAGCGGCGCGAGGCGCAGAGCTGGCCCCGCCTGTTCGTCGACGTCGACGCCAACGTCGAGGCCGCGCGCGCACTCGCCGAAGCCGATGCCGACGCGCAGGTGCACGTAATCGAGGCCCGCCACGCGACCGCGCGTGCGGAAGCCGATGCCGGACGCGCACTGGCCGATGCACAGCGCGCGATCCGCCGCGTCGAGATCTCGCGCATCGATGCCGCACGCGACTCGTCGTGGTGGGGCATCAACCTCGCGTCGCTGAATCCCGAGCTCGGCCATTACTTCGGTGCCGACCGCGGCGTGCTCGTGCTGTCGACCAGGGACGGTACGGCTGCCGGCCTCAAGGCCGGCGACGTGATCCGGAAAGTCGGTGGCGAACAGGTCGAGCGTCCCGAGGACGCGCTGCGTGCATTGCGCGCACACCCGAAGGGCAGCGAGGTCACGCTCGACCTCCTGCGCGAGCGCAAGGCCCTCGCGCTCGAGGTGAAGGTGCCCGAATACACCTCGATGTTCTCGGCCACGCTGGCACCTCAGCCGCCGTTGCCACCCCTGCCGCCTGCGCCACCGTCCGCCGTGGCACCGGAGGCACCGCCCGCGCCGGCCGCACCGCCTGCGGCACCGAAGCCACCGAGTCCGCCCGATGCCTCGGCCCCGCTCGCCCCGAAGGATGCGAACATGCCCACGCCACGCATGGCGCTGGAAGGCGATCGCCTCGGTTCGATCGCGCTCTGGGGAGGTCGCGTGAAAGGCCACCTCGGTGTCGGTGATGCGACCTGCCTGCGCGTGATGACCTACGAGCTCAGGGGTGACGGCAAGCCCATCTACGTGGCACGCGGCGGCAAGGAGTTTCTGGCCTGTCCGGAGACGCCGTTCCCCAAGGAGAGCTATCGCCTCGGCGAGTTCGCGACCTTCGCCGGCCATGTCGGCGAGGTGTACACGGAGTCGCGTCGCCTCGGCGACATGCCGATCCTGCAGGTCAGCGACACGAAGTTCTGGAAGCCGATGCCCGAATTCGGCGATACCCCGACTTCGGGCATGCAGTCGCTGCAGAGCGCCCCCCCAGGCTCCCGTGTCGATGCCGGGTCCGTCGCTGCAACGCTACTGAGGCGACACGTGGCCGCGGCGCGGGCTCCGCGGCCACGTTGCTTTGCTATGATCGGGCCAAGCCTGTCGGCTCGCCCGATGCGGCGGCACCTGCGTCTCCACGTCGCCCCTCGCTGTCCGCGGTAGCCGCGTTCGACGCGGCTCCCCCTGATACCCACGAGCCGGCCCGCGTCGCGCCGGCACCGCCCGCCTCCCCCGGTGAGTCCGGCCGCGCACCAGGCAGGATGGGGCAATGGGCGGCACATTCCAGGACATCCCTGGCTACGAGTTGCTCCGCGAACTCGGCGAAGGGGGCATGGCGACCGTGTACCTCGCGATCCAGCACTCGCTGGACCGCAAGGTCGCGATCAAGGTCATGCGCCGGGAATTGCGCACGGGCAGCGGTCCGATGCCCGAGTTCGAGCGGCGCTTCCTGCTCGAAGGCCGCACGATGGCGAAGCTTCCGCACCGGAACATCGTCGCCGTCTACGACATCGTCACGCGCGAGGACATCGCCTACATTTCGATGGAGTTCCTCGAGGGCGGCACGCTGTCGGACCGCATGCGCAACGGCCTCTCGCTCGGCGAGGCGATCGGCATCGTCGTGCAGCTCGCCAACGGTCTCGAGTTCGCGCACCGCAACGGCGTCGTGCATCGCGACCTGAAACCGTCCAACGTGATGTTCCGCGACGCCGCGACGCCGGTACTGACTGATTTCGGCATCGCCAAGCAGTCCGACGTGATGGCCTCGCGCATCACCCAGACCGGCCTCGTGCTCGGCACGCCGACGTACATGAGTCCGGAACAGGCCAGCGGTCGCGAGACCGACGGCCGTTCCGACCAGTACGCGCTCGGCATCCTGTTCTACGAGCTGCTGACCGGCAAGCCGCCCTTCGTCGGCGACACGCCGATGGCCGTGCTCATGGGCCACGCGCTGCAGCCGCCGCCGCCACTGCCGGCCGACCTCGTCGCGCTGCAGCCCGTGTTCGACCGCATGCTCGCGAAGGATCCGAAGCAGCGCTTCGCGAACCTGCAGGATTTCGTGCGCGCGCTGCGCGGCCTCGTCGTCGGCAACGACGTGCTCGTCGCACGGCTCGGCAACGTGACCGCGGCGAGCACGTCCGAACGCCTGCGCGCGCTCGGCTTCTCGGGCGAGGTCACCGGCGGCGACAGCGATTTCGCGCTCGACCTGTTGCGCATGCCGCGTACCGATCCCGCGCTCGGCGCGCGCACCACGGGCGTGCGTCCCGCGTGGCGGCGTCCGCGCGTCCTCGTCGGCGCGGGTGCCACGCTCGCGGCCATCGTCGTCGCCCTCACGCTGTGGCTGAGCCTGCGCCCGCACACGCTCAGCGACGACGAGCAGTATTTCGTGCGCACGCTGCTGCGTCAGGCCGACGGCTTCATCGCGAGCGGCGCGCTGCTCGCGCCGCCCGGCGAGAACGCGTTCGAGGACGTGCAGAAGGTGTTGCAGAAGGATCCCGGCAACACACGCGCACTCGAGCTCGTCGCGCGCATCGCCGCGCTGCTGCGCGAGCAGGGCGAGCGTGCACTCGCCGCGGGCGATCTCGACACGGCCGCCGAGCGCGGCAATCAGGCCTTGCTCGTCGATCCCGACGACGCCGGCGTGACCGCATTCGTCAAGCGCGTCGCCGACGATCGCGCATCGCGTGCACGCACGCAGCTGGTCGGCGAATACCTGCGCAAGGCCGAGGAGGCCGAGCGTCGCCGACAGCGCACCGGCAGCGGCGGCGCACACTCGCTGCTCGTCTCGGCACTCGCGCTCGATCCCGGCAATGCCACGGTGCAGGCCCGCCTCGAGGCGATCAGCACGGCCGAATTCACGCGCGTACGCGACGCCCTCGCCCGCGGAGACAACGACGCCGCGAGGGAAGCCCTCGAAGCATTGCGTGCGGAGTTCGGCACCGAAACCGCGTACCGCGACCTCGAGACGCGCGTCGCCACGGCACGCGATGCCGCGGCACGCCAGCAACGCATCGATGCGCTGCTGGCCTCGGCCACACGTGCCCTCGAAGCCGGCAAGCTCGTCGAACCCCCGGGCGACAACGCGTTCGAGGCCTTCGGCCAGGCGCGCGAACTCGAGGAAGGCAACGCCGCGGTCGCCGCCTTCGCGAAGACGCTCGTGGAGCGCCTCGTCACCCAGGCACGCGAGGCCCGCGACCGCGGCGATTTCGCGTCGAGCCTGGAACGCGCCGAACTCGTCATGCGCATCGACGCGACGCGCCGCGACGCCGTCGCACTGCGCGACGCCGCACGCGACAAGCTCGGTGCGCAGCGCGCCGAGATCGCCTCGCTGCTCAACCAGGCACGCCAGTCGATCGCCGCGGGACGCCTGCTGCCGCCTGCGCGAGACAACGCGCGCGACACGCTCGACGCGCTGCTCGGGCGCGATCCCGCCAACGCCGAGGCGCGCGCGCTTCGCGATGCCCTTCCCGCGCGCGTCGCCGACACGCTCGAGGCCGCGCTCGTCCGCCAGGATCTCGACGCCGCGACGACGCTCGCCGACGCGGCGGCGAAGCACCTGCCCGACGACGCTCGCGTCGCCGCGCTGGTGCGCGACACACGCGCCCGCGACGCCGCGCGCACGGCGGAGACGCAACTGCGCGAGCGCGAGCAGCGCATCGCGGCCATGTTCGCGAAGCGTCCGCTGGCCGCTCCTGCCGCGCAGTCCGCCGCGATCGGCATCGTCGCGCTGCGCAAGGACGCCGGCCCGGTCGCCGCGCGGCTCGAGCAGCAGATGGCCGACGTGCTCGCCGCCGACGTACGCGACGCGACCTCGATCGAAGCCGTCGATGCCGCGCTCGCGATCGCGCGCGCGAGCAGCACCACGCTCGGCGCGAGTGCCGCGCTGGAGGCCGTGCAGGTCGAGGCCAGAACGCGCCTCGCCGCACTGCGCGAACAGCGCGAACGCGAGCTCGCCGCGCAGAACGGCGAACTCGTCATCAACGCATTGCCGTGGGGCTACGTCGACCAGGTGCTCGACGACGCACGCCGCCCGGTCACGCTGCCCGAGGACCGTTCCACACCGCTGCGCCTGACTCTGCCGGCCGGCAGCTACTACGTGACGCTGCGCCATCCCGGCTCGTCGAAGACGGTCTCGGCGTTCGCACGCGTGCAACCGCGCCAGCGCGCGCAGGCCAGCGCGACCTTCGCCGCACGAAGTGCCGACGAGTACGTGCGCCATGCGGGGCTCTGACCGATGACGCGATGCGTCCCGCGCGCGATGCGCGCCTCACGCCACGTGCTCCTCGCCGCGGCGTTCGCGCTCACCGTGTTCGCGATGCCTGCCCACGCGGACTGGAAGGACGACTATTCGCGCGGTCTCGTCGCCGCGAGCGAGGGACGCTGGGCTGAAGTCTCGCGCCTCATGGACAGTGCGATGGCGGGCAATGCGCAGCCGGCCGCGCGCGTGCGCCTGTACGGCCAACGCTACGAGGTCTACGCGCCGCAGCATTACGCCGGCCTCGCCGCGCTGCGCCGCGAGGACTGCGCCGGTGCGCTGCGCTACTGGGAGCAGGCCGCCAACACGGGCTTCATCGCCGGCCAACCCACCCTCGCCGGCGTGCAGCAGCAAGGCCGCAACGACTGCGCGACGCGTCTCGCGAGCCAGGCCGCACCGACACGACCCGCCACGTCGCCCGCGCCGGCGCCGGCTTCGACGACACCGCCCGCGGTTGCGACGGCTCCGCCCGCGGCCGTGCAGGAACGTCCTGCACCGGCATCGACCACACCCGCACCGCCGACGCGTCCGCCCGTCGCCATCGCACCGCCTCCGCAGAAGACGCCACCGGTGGCGACACAGGCTCCCGCCGAAGCGCCGCCCGTGCGTGCGCCCGCATCGGCCGCCGCGCAGACGCTGCAGCCGCTGCTCGGCGCCTACCTCGCCGGCCGCTACGCCGATGTCCTCCGGCAAAGCGCATCGTCCGCCACGTCGACACCCAAACTGCGCTGGCACGTGCTCGTGCTGCGTTCGGCGTCGGCATTCAATCTCGCCCAGCTCGGCGAAGGTGTCGCAGATGCCGAGGCGACGGCCCGTCAGGCGGCGAACGAGGCGCGCAAGCTCGATGCGAGGCTCGAACCCGATCCGGCGTTCTATTCGCCGCGCTTCATCCGCTTCTATCGCGGGCGCTGACGCGCCCGGTGACGCTCAGCGCGCGTCGGCGAGCTGCCGGCCGACCGGGCCATCGGCGTGGCAGGCACCGGCGCGTGGCAGGTTCGTGTCGATGCGCTCCTGAAGCTCGCGCACACGCTCGGCATCGAGACGCCCCATCGCGACTTCACCGCGCGCGTGCGAAGCCCGCATCGCCTCGTCCGCGCACGGCCAGTTGCCGAGGCGCGCATGCGCGTCGGCGAGCTGGAAATACGGCAGGTAATCGGTGAACCACATGCCGTAGAGACGCTTGTCGGCGCGCGGCTCGGGGTTCAGATCGACCGCACGCGCGAGCTCGGGTACCGCGCGGCGCGCGTCACCGGCTTGCAGCAACGCGCGGCCGTACTCGAAATGGAAGTACCACGGCAGGGCATCGCGCCCCTCGTCGAGCCCGCACTGCACGAGGATGCGCCGGCGCAGCGCGTCGCTCGCATCGCCCGACAGCGATTGCAGGGCCACCGCCGGCACGGCCTCGACACGCGTGCGTTCGGCCGCGTGCGTGGTCGTCGCGGCACAAGCGAGCAGGCATCCGATGGCGAGCGTCGTCAGGCGCATGGCGGCATTCCTCGGCGCCGGAGGGCGCGGCTGGCGGGATCTTACGCCGATTGGCGTTCTGGTGAGACGGACGGGCGCCGCTTTGCGCCTGAACGTCTTCGGCTGGCGAAAGCCGCCGGTTTCGGCGCTATGATCCGCACCGTTATGAACTTTTAACATGTTCTACCGGAACCGCCGCCGTGCCAGGGAAGCGATGCCGGGGCCATGCCCTGACAGCCTTCCGAGCCGATTTGCGTATGTGTCTTCACACCGGGGAGTAGGCTGCATGTCATCGTTCAAACCGCTCGCACTTCTTTCGCTCGCCGTCGCCGGCGCCCTCGCCGCACCGTCGGCCTTCGCACAGGATCCGCCGCGCACCACCTGCGCGGATTTCTTCCTCGCGATCGACAACCCGAATACGCTGCCGTGCCGCGGCAACGTCTCCGCGGTGCCGTTCGACCTGCTCGCGCCGGGTGCACGCTCACTCGGCCTGGGTGGTGCGTTCGCGGCGGTCGCCGACGACGCCACGGCGGCCGAAGCCAATCCCGCCGGCCAGACCATCCTCACCAAGCCCGAAGTGTCGGTGCACGTGCGCAATGCCGACTATGACGTGCGCTTCTTCGATCCGAACGCGCTCGACGCGAACCTCTACGACGCCACCGGTCCGGGCCCGATCGGCCGCTTCCGCGACAGCAACACGAAGATCTCGTTCCTGAGCTTCGTGTATCCGATGGAACACGTCGTGTTCTCGCTGTACTACCAGAACTCGGGCCAGCTGCAGTCGCGCTCGTCGATCGCCTCGTTCGACTCGGTGTTCGGCGACACCTACCTCGCCTCGTCGAGTGTCGACGTCGAGCAGGAAGCGTTCGGCATTTCCGGTGCGTTCCGCCTCGGCGAGAAGTTCTCGATCGGCGCGTCGATCAAGCAGTCGCAGCTCAATTTCCAGTCGTCGTCGTTCTCGTCGGTGTTCGGCTTCCGCGACCTGGACGCGCTGTTCCCGGGTGCGGGCCCGTACGAGGACGAGATCACGCTCGGCAGCGCCGTCTATGGCGACGACCACGACCTCACCTGGAACCTCGGCCTGCTGTTCAACCCGAACGGCACGGTCTCGGCCGGCCTCGTCTATAAGAAGGGCGGCACGTACAAGGTCACCAACCGGCTCAGCGCGTACAGCGTGTCGAGCTGCGCCGGCGCGGAGTGCTCCGACGATCTCGACGGCTGGGTCGAGCGCCGCCAGTCGATCAGCCTCCCCGACGTACTGTCGGCCGGCGTCGCCTGGCGGCCGTCGGACACGTGGCTGCTCTCGCTGCAGGTCGACCGCGTCGACTACGGCAAGCTGCCCACGGGCTCGTCGACGGGCTTCCTGTTCGGATCGTTCCAGGGCGAGATCGCCGATGTCGACACGCTCGGCAAGGAAACCGTCGTGCACGTCGGCGCCGAGAAGACGTTCCTGTTCGACGCGCCGGTGATGGGCCTCAAGCTGCTGTCGGTGCGCTTCGGCGCGTTCGACGATCCCGACCACGACGGCTACGCCGCGCTCGACACCGACGACACGCACTACACGTTCGGCCTCGGCACCGTGCTCGGCGAGAAGCTGCAGCTCGACCTCGGCGCCGAATTCTCCGACCGCGTCGACGCGGTCGTGCTGTCCGGCGTGTACCACTTCTGATCCCGGCGGCACGGCGCCGCGCCGGCGCACGCGCACTTCATAACGACGCCCCGGTTCGCCGGGGCGTTGTCGTTCCCGGACTCGGTTCTACACTTCGAAGGTCACAGCAAAGCCGCACTGCACGACAACATGAAGCTGGCCCGCTCCTTCCCTTCTCCCTCCGGGAGAAGGTGGCCCGAAGGGCCGGATGAGGGTGCGGTGTCGCAACGGCGCCTCGGCAAGGCAGCACGGCCCGATCCCTTGGCCTCGGAGATATCGCGGATACCCCGCACCACTGGGCCTGTGAACCTGCGCACCTACGCCGATGATCGCTGTTGGCGGAGGCACGACGCATGCGCGGGCCGTCAGCTGCCGCGCAATGAAAAGTCACCGGAGCCGAGACCCGACGGACCCGACATCACGCCGCCCGCTCGAGCCTCGCCGAACGCCGTGCCTCGAGAGCACGTTCGACCACCGACCAGTCCGCATCCGCGCGATGCGCGTTTTCGCTCAGCACGCGCCGCCACGCGCGCGCGCCCGGCAAGCCCTGGTAGAGCCCGAGCATGTGACGCGTGATGTGCTGCAGGCGCCCACCCGCGGCGATGTGCGCTTCGGTGTAGCCACGCATGCGCGCAACGATGTCGTCGCGATCCGGAAGCGGCTCGCCATGCAGCGCATGCTCGATCTCGGCCAAGCGATACGGCTCGTGGTACGCCGTGCGGCCGAGCATGACGCCGTCGGTATGCTCGAGGTGCGTGCGTACGTCGTCCACGCTGTCGATGCCGCCATTGATCGCGATCGTCAGCATCGGTCGATCGTGCTTGAGCCGGTAGACGCGCCCGTAGTTGAGCGGCGGAATGTCGCGGTTCTCCTTCGGCGACAGCCCCTGCAGCCAGGCCTTGCGCGCATGCACGACGAACACCATGCAACCCGCCGCCGCGACGATGTCGACGAACCGCGTCAGGTCCGCATCCTCGTCCTGCTCGTCGACCCCGATGCGGCACTTCACCGTCACCGGAATCGACACCGCCTCGCGCATCGCCGCGAAGCACTCCGCGACCAGCGCGGGCTCGCGCATGAGGCACGCCCCGAACCGCCCCGACTGCACGCGATCCGACGGACACCCGACGTTGAGGTTGATCTCGTCGTAACCCTCCGCCGCGCCGATACGCGCGGCCTCGGCGAGTTCGGAAGGTTCCGAGCCCCCGAGTTGCAACGCAACCGGATGTTCGGAATCATCGAACCCGAGCAGCCGCGCGCGATCGCCATGCACCACGGCCGGCGACGTCACCATCTCGGTGTAGAGCCTCGCGCGCGGTGACAACAGACGATGGAAGTACCGGCAGTTCCGGTCAGTCCAGTCCATCATCGGTGCGACCGACATGGCCCACACACCTCGGCGTGGGCTTTCGATGTCATGCCCACGCGAGTGGGTTTCACTGCCTTGCATCGTGCTGCTTCTCGGATCGGGCGGTTGAGCACCTTCCGTGCGTGGCCATGGAGGCGCTCCGCGCGGACGGCGGCGTGCATTATCGCCCAAGGATCACCAGACCGCGTTCACGACCGATCCGTCCGTTGTCGCCAAGCGTGGAGGACCGACCAGGCCTTCGCTGCCTCCACTCGCTCAACCTTGGGACAACCTCTCCTCCATCCACCGCCCGATCGTATCGAGCACTTCCTCTCGCCTCACATCCACGAGCAGATCGTGGGCGTGACCCTCGTAGAGTTTCAGGGTCTTGTCGGAGGAGCCCGCATGGGCGTGGAAGTAGCGGCTGCCTTCGGGGAGGGTCACCTTGTCGGCGGTGCCGTGCAGGATCAGCAACGGCAGCGTGATCGACGGCATCGCGGCCTGCAGGGCCTCGTTGCCGCGGACCATCGCGGCGACGGTGCGCGCGGGCTGCGCTTCGTTGGCGATGAGCGGGTCGCGGTCGAGCGCGGCGACGGTAGCGGGGTCGCGTGAGAAGTCGCGGTTCTTGAGCTTGAGCACGGGCAGTTTCGGCAGGAAGCCCGAGAGCCACTTCACGATGCCGAGCACGGCCGCCGGTGCGGGCACGCGGAACGCGAAGCTCTCGCAAATGAGACCGGCGAGGCCGGCCTGGTGGCGGACCGCGTAGCTGCAGGCGACGACGCCGCCGGCACTGTGGCCGAGCAGGAATACGGGCAGCGCGCCTTCGCGGCCGCTCGCGAACTGCATCAGCGCCGCGAGGTCGGCGACGTAGTCGTCGATGCGCTCGACAAAGAACCGGTCACCGCCGGATCGCCCGCGCCCGCGCAGGTCGAGCACGTAGACGGCGAAGCCGCGTTGCGCGAAATGCTCGGCGACCGGCGCGTACTGGCCGCCGTGCGCGTTGAAGCCGTGGCAGATCGCGAGGATCGCGCGCGGCTGCGCGGGTCGCCACACGTGCATGAGCACGTGCGCGCCGCTCGCATCGTTGAACGCCTCTTCGGCGGTGATCGCGTGGTGCGTGTCCATGGCGGCTCTCCGATGGCGTCGTCGCGCCGGGATCCGGCCCGCCCGGATCCCGGCGATGCGTGGATCAGGATCTCGCGAAGGCGAGCAGGTCCTCGTTCAAGCGGTCCTTGCTGGTGTCGCCGAGCGCGTGCGTGCCGCCGGCGTAGACCTTGAGCGTCGCGCGCGGCACGAGCTTCGCAGCGGCGTGCGCGGACGCGTCGATCGGCACGATCTGGTCGTCGTCACCGTGGACGATCAACGTCGGCACATCGAACCTCCGGAGGTCGGCCGTGAAGTCGGTTTCGGAAAACGCCTTGATGCAATCGTAGGCGTTCTTGTGCCCCGACATCATGCCCTGCATCCACCACGATTGGATGAGCCCCTGCGACACCTTGGCCCCGGGGCGGTTGAAGCCGTAGAACGGGCCGCTCGCGACATCGAGGAAGAACTGCGCGCGATCGGCGAGGTAGGCCTTGCGGAAGTCGTCGAACACGCCGAGCGGAAGCCCACCCGGGTTCGCTTCGGTCCTGACCATGATCGGCGGCACCGCGCCGACGAGCACGGCCTTGGCGACGCGTGCGGTGCCGTGGCGCCCGATGTAGCGCGCGACTTCGCCGCCGCCGGTGGAGTGGCCGACCATCGTCACGCCGCTCACATCGAGATGCGCGAACAGCTCGGCGAGGTCGTCGGCGTAGGTGTCCATCTCGTTGCCGTGCCAGGGCTGGCTCGAGCGTCCGTGTCCGCGGCGGTCGTGCGCGATGCAGCGGAAGCCGTTCGAGGCGAGGTGGAACATCTGCGCCTCCCACGCGTCCGCGCTGAGCGGCCAGCCATGGCTGAAGGACACGACGGGGCCGCTGCCCCAGTCCTTGTAGTAGATCTGCGTGCCGTCCTTCGTAGTGAAAAGCTTGCCCATGTCGCTCGTCTCCGGTGGGTTGGTGGGAAGGACCGCCGAGGGCACCGTCGGTGTGCCTCGGTCGGTGCTGCACGCCGCGAGCGGCAAGGCGATCGCCACGCTGGCGGCGACGCCGCCGAGCAGCAGTCTTCGGCGTCGCGGATCGGCGGGATCGAGCAGCGTGTCGGGATCGATCGTCGGCATCACGGCGTCCTCGCGCCCGTGAACACGTGGATGTAAGCAGCTACCGTCTCGGGATGCTGGTGGTGAGGCGCATGGCCGGTGCCCGAAAAGAACACGAACTGCGCCGAGCGCATCGCGTCGATGAGCGGGAACCAGTTCTGTCCGGCCGTGCTCGGATCATTGTCGCCGGCGATGACGAGAACCGGCACCGTGACCTTCTCGAGGCGACCACGCCTGTTCTCGGCATCGGCCTGGAAGCCCTGCGCCGCGCGAAAGTACGGCTCGAACGCCTCGGGGGTCGACGGGATGCGCTCGACCACGCCGGCGCGTGCGTGGATGCGTTCGCGCGAGGCTTTCGCCTGGCGCCGGCTCTCCTCCGATGCCGGCTCGAAGAACAGGATCTCCTCGTCGGCAAGGTCGTTGACAGGCTTCATCGCACGTTCGAGGAAGATCGGTTGCATCGGCACGGCGTTCTGACCGGGCGGGTTCGTCGCGAGCAGCACGGCATGCGTGACGCGTTCCGGGTGGTCGAGCAGCCATGCCTGCGCCGCGAGGCCACCCCACGACCAGCCGAGGATCGCGAAGCGCTCGAGCCCGATCGCATCGGTGAATGCGCCGATGAAGCGCGACACCCTCGCCATGTCGGTCGGCAGCGCGCCTTCGGAATGGCCGACACCCGGATAGTCGACGGTGACTACCGTCTGGCGACGCGCGAGTGCATCGAGGAACGCCGGATCCCAGGTGTCGAGCGTGCCGCGCAGCCGGTTGACCAGCACGATCGGCGGCCCGCTGCCGATGCGCCGCCAGGCGATGCGTTGTCCTTCGACCTCGACGTGGCGCGTCGGCGCCGTGACGGCATCGTCCGCGAACGCGTGCGGCGCGGCGGCGAGACCGATCGCGAACAGCAGCAGGGCCAACGTCCTCGCGTACCTCATGGGCGATCCTTTCGTGAGGGCGCCGTGCCGGCGCGTGGGGATGGCGTGACGCCGCGGCGTGCGGCACGCGGGAGGTCGAACGCGACGAGGCTCCAGCGCGTGACCGACTCCTCCCACTCGTCGCCGGGCGTCGGCGTCAGTGGAAGGGCGAGGTTGGCGACCACCATGCGGTCACCCACGACCGCCGTCGCGGCGGGAAACAGCAGGCCTGCAGGCGCACCGTCGGCGTCGATGCCGGCAAACCCCTCGACGCGCACGACGGGCTTGCCCGCGGTGTCGAGCGCGACCACCGCATCGACCTGGTTCGCGGCGACCCACAGCAGACCGTCGTGGAACAGCAGGCCATCGGCGCCGGGCAGGCCTTCGGCGAACACCTCGAGCTGCTTCGTCGCGAGGGTCAGGCGAAGCACGCGGCCATCGCCGGCGTTGTTGATGAAGAGCGTGCCGTCGTCGCCGAACGCGACACCGTTGGCACCGAACGGCAGGAAGGCCGCCGTGGCGAGCAGAGGGTGCTGCAGCACGAGCTCGGCTTTGCATGCCGTGCAGACGGCAGCACCGCGCACGACGAACAGCGCGCCCTGGAACGAATCGGTCACGTAGGCGTCGCCGCCGCGCGAGAACACGAGGCCGTTGAGCGACGCGACGCGGTTCGTGCCGAAGCGGATGCGGTCCTTCGAGCCATCCGGGTTGTCGACCTCGCGTTCACCCGGCGGCGACGACAACACGGGGAACGTCGCCACGGTTTCGATCGGCGTGTCGGCGTCGAAGTCGGCCGCCAGCCGGATCAGTGCGGCCTTCGCGAAGTCGAGCACGTAGACGTGGCCGCCATGCGAGGCGACGCCCGTCAGCGGGCTCGTACCCATGGTACGTGAGGCCTGCAGCCGTCCGTCGAAACCGTAGCGCAGGATGCGGTTGTTGCGCGTGGCCTCGGGAACCCTGGCATCGAACGTGCCCACATGAAGCACGCGGCGCCCGGCGTCCGCGGCGAGACTCTCGGGATGCCGCACGTCGGCGGGCAACAGCGCGAAGCGCCGGACCGTCGGCCGCGCGGGCGCATCGAAAGCCATGGCCGCCGCTGCGGGAACCACCAGCGCGATGACGAACGACAGGATGACGCGCATGGCAGGCTCCCCGTTGCGGATCGGCACCCGGACGCCGTGCATGCCGCCTGCAGAGCGTCGTCGCTGCGGCACCCTCGACGCGAGGCGCGTGCGAAGGATCCGCCGCTCCCCCGATCGGGGGAGGCACGGCCGGCCGCGATGCAGGAATCATCGGCGCACCGTGGCCGGCGTCGATGGGGAGGCGTTGTGCGCTGCCGTCCACACGACGTCGAGGAGAGCCTGTCGCGGCCGCGATCTCCTCTGGTACAACACGCCGGGGCTTCAGGGGGACGCGATGCGCATCAGGATCCTCGCCGTAGACGACCACCCGCTGGTGCGCATGGGCATCGGTGCGCTCATCGAAAGCGAGCACGACATGGAACTCGTCGGCGAGGCCCCGGACGGCGCCTCGGCCTTGCGCCTGTTCGAGACGCTGCGCCCCGACGTCACCCTGCTCGACCTGCAGTTGCCCGATGTCACCGGCCTCGACGTGCTGCGCATGATGAAGGCGTCGCGCCACGACGCCCGCATCCTCGTGCTGACCACGTGGCGTGGCGACGTCAACGCGCGCAACGCACTCGCCCTCGGCGCAGCGGGCTACCTGCTCAAGGGCACGGCGCGCCACGAACTCGCCCACGCGATCCGCGAGGTCGCCGCGGGGCGCCGCTGCGTGTCGCCCGACATCGCCCTCGACATCGCCACCCACGTCGGCGACGAGCACCTCACCGATCGCGAATTGGCCATCCTCGACTCGGCTGCACGCGGCCTCGAGAACAAGCGCATCGCATCGGAGCTCGGCATCGGGCTGGAGACGGTCAAGTCGCATCTCGGCCACGTGTTCGACAAGCTCGGAGCACGCAACCGCACCGATGCGCTGCGCATCGCCACGCTGCGCGGCCTGATCCGGTTCCCGGCCTGAAACGCGCACGCGCCGCCACTGTCGTCCTTGCGCTGGCGGCCTGCGCGATCGCCACGACGGCGGCGGCTGCCTCGGACGACGGCCATGCTCCGGTGCGTCCGTCGCTGCGCGACCAGGGCTACATCGCGACGACCTGGGGACGACGCGAAGGCGTACCTCCCGGGCTCGACCGCATCCTCACCACGCCGGACGGCCTGCTCTGGGTCGTCGCCGCGCCGGCCCTGTACCGCTTCGATGGCGCCCGCATGACGCGCGTGCTCGACGCCGAAGGCGCCCCCCTCGACGTGCTGCGCGTTCAAGGCACGGACGTGGCCGGCGACGGCGCGTTGTGGATCACCTCGCGCGACGGCGTGATCCTGCGCATCGACGCGCAGGACCAGCGCCGCTACGACGCGGACGACGGACTGCCCGCGGGCACCGTCATCCAGAACGTCGCCCGCGCCCGTGGCGGCGGGCCTGTCCTGGCCGCGACCGCGGCGGGCCTCTATGCCTTGCGCGAGGACCGCTGGCATCCGGTCGGTCCGGCCGAACTCGCCGGCAGGAAGATCTACGCGGTCGAGATCGATGCGCACGCCGCATGGCTCATCGTCGAAGGCGAGCTGTGGCGGATGGATCCGGGCCTCGGCACCGCGCACCGCGTGAGAACCCTCGACGATGCGGTGCTCGCCGGACTCGTATCCGATGCTTCCGGCCAGGCATGGCTCTGGCAACGCGCCGGCGACGACAACCTGTGCCGCCTCGACGCCCACATCGCGTGCGAACGCGCCGACGCGATGGTGCTGCCCCATTTCGATGCCGAGGGCGTCGCTTGGTGGACGAGCGGCCAGCACCTGCTGTCGCTGAAGCCGCGACGCGCGGCAAGCGATGCCACGTCCGGGACCCGCCAACTCGACACCGGCGTGAGCCTGAGCGGGCGTGTCGCCGTGATGGCCGACGGCAGCCATTGGCTCGAGGCCAGCGGCAAGATGCTGCATGTGCGCCCCACGCCGGTGATGCGCGTGCCCGCGATGTCCGGCGCGGTCGTACGCGCCACGGAGGGCGATGTATGGGTCGCCGGCTTCACGAACAGCCTGCGGCGCATCGGCCGCGCGCCCGGGAACGCACCGCTCGTCGTCGACCGCGAAGGCCATGCATCGCTCGCGTCCGTCGCCCGCGATGGCGACATGCCGGCATCGGTCGCGATCGCCGACCTGCTGCGCAGTCGACCGGTCGTGCTCGAACGGTTCGACGACCTGCCGCAGACGGTCGTGCGCCTCGACCGGACACCCGATGGGCGCACCTGGCTGGCGACGCTGGCGCCGCCATCGCTGTGGTCGTTCGACGGCAAGACCTGGGCACCGCACGCGCTGCCGGCGCTCTCGAAGGGCGCCGTGATCCGAACCGTCGCACAGGATGTCGAGGGCCGCGTGCTGCTCGCCCTGCTCCGCGACGCCGAAGGCCTCTACCGATTCGAACACGACGCGTGGGCACCGATCGCGTGGCGGCCGCCGGCCGGGCCTGCGGAGCTGCGCGCGATGGCGCTCGATCGCGAGGGCACGATCTGGATCAGCCACGGCGGCACGACGGTGATGGCGATCCGCGACGGCGAGCGCGTCGCGCACGGCACGGAATCGGGGCTCGACATCGGCGTGACCGGGCTGCTCGTCGCGATCGACGGCGACATCTGGGTCGCCGGCGAACGCGGTGTCGCGCGACGCCGTGATGGCCGCTTCGACACGCTGCGCTTCGATGCACTCCGCCCGCTGACCTCGATCTCCGGCCTCGAGGTGGACGACGACGGCGCACTCTGGATCGCCAGCGCGCAAGGCCTCGCACGCATCACGCGCGACGATCTCGACGAGGCCTTCGCACGACCCGCGGGCGCCACCGTGTACACGATGCTCGACGATCGCGAGGGCATCGACCACGCGATCGTCGACACCGCACCGTCCCCCGCGCTGCACAAGGCGGCAGACGGCGCGCTGTGGCTTTACACCAACCATGCGCTCTACCGCATCCTCCCGCGCGAGGTACCGGCCGGTGTGGCGGCGCCGCCGTTGCGGGTGGCCGCCTGGCAGGCGGACGGCGAGCGCCTCGCGGGTGCACAGGCGCCGCCCGGGTCGACGCGGCTGGTCGCGGCGATCGATGTGCTCGGCCCGGCCGTGGCGGATCGCACGCGCCTGCGCTACCGCGTACCGGCGCTCGACGAGGACTGGCATCCACTCGCCGGGCGCGATCTCGTGCTCGAGCGCGTACCTCCCGGAACCTATGCACTCGAACTGCAGGCGAGCGACGAGCGTGGCGCGTGGACCGGTGCGGTGACCTCCTCGACGATCACCCTCGCGCCGCTGTTCCGCGAGACCACGTGGGCGAAGCTGCTGTTCGCGCTCGCCATCGCGACGGTCGTGGCGGTCCTCGTGGCGACGCGCATCCGGCGCGTCGCGGCGCGCGAGCGCGGCCTCGCCGACGCACGGTTGCGCGAACGCGAACGCATCGCGCGCGAGATCCACGACACCTTGCTGCAAGGCGTCAGCGGCCTGCTCATGACGATGCAGGGCGTCGCGCGTCGCATCGGTCCCGACCACGCGGCGAGCGGCAAGCTCGACGCCAACATCGCGATTGCCGAGCGCGTGCTCGCCGACGGCCGCGACCGCGTCGCCGCGTTGCGTTCGAGCGACGACGGTGCGCCCTCGCTCGAACACGCCCTCGAGATGCATGCGCGCGATCTCGCGAGCGAACACGCCGTCGCGTGCAGCGTGCACGTCGACGGCACGCCACGCACCCTGCACGTGCGCGTGCGCGACGAACTGCTGCAGATCGGCCGCGAAGCGCTCACGAACGCATTCCGGCACGCCGAGGCGACGCGCATCGTCGTGCGGCTCGACTACGGCGACGAGGTCCTGGTGCTGCAGGTCGCGGACGACGGCTGCGGCATGCGCGACGACGCCGCGGACGAGCGCACACGCTGGGGCGTGAAAGGCATGCACGAGCGCGCGAGCCTCGCCGGCGCGAGGCTGTCCATCGACGGTATCGACGGTGGCGGCGTGCGCGTGACGGTGGTCACGCCGGCGCGGCGTGCATACCGCGATGCCGACGCCGGTCGGACCCGCGGATGGCGACGCTTCGGCGGTTCCTTCGCCGCCTCGCGAACCGACGACTGACACGCCGGCACGCCGGCGTGTCGCGCCGCCGACGACGTGCATTCAGCGGTTCGGCTTGCCCGACAGGTCGAGCTTGTCCGTCGCGACCTTGAACACGTCGGCCACGCACAGCAGCGGCGCGTGCACGCTCGCGTTGACGCGAAGGCCGGCGGTCACGCCGTCGAAGCCCGCAGCGGTGACCACGCCGATGTCGTCGAACGGGACCTTGACCTCGACCGTGTCGGCCGAGAGCGTCGGACTCCAGCCGGGGCTGTCGAGCAGGATCGGGAAACCAGGCCAGGTCTTCGGCAGGCGCGGCTTCGCACCGTCGGGGATGTCGACGACACCGAGCGCATCCTTGCCGCAGGCCGGCGTCGGCTTGAGCACGACCCAGTGGCTGTGCCAGAGATCGCCATCGTTGTCGAGGCGACCGTCGCCGTTCTCGTCGTAGAGCGGCGTGTCGTCGAAATCGGGATGCGAGGTGACGGCCATCGCGAGGATGCCTGCACCGCGCTCGAAACCGACCTCGTAGGGATCGATCGTCGTCGGCCAGACGTAGGAGAACACGTCGCTGCCGGCGAGCTTGCCGGTCGCCGAAGGCCTGGTCGCGCCGGCCTTGCCTGACACGGCCATGTGGAACGTCGCGACCCTGCCTTCGGTAGTGATCTTCGTGTGCACGATGTCGAAGTCGGCTCGCACGGCCTTGTCGGGGGTGGTGGCGACGCCGCCGGCGTGCTTCTTCGGCGAGGCCTCGCCACCGTGCGATGCGCCTTCGTGGGCGGATACCGCGAGTGGAAGCGACAGCGCGGCGAGCGCGGCGTGGCACGCGGAACGGAGGATGCGTGAGCTGACCATGGTGGAACTCCCTGGGATGAACGGGTGGCGCGTGGCGACTCGGGCGCGACGCGGAAGCCTCAGCGCGAGGTATCGTCGTGCACGGCGTCGAAAGCCGGCGGCGCATCGTCCGCCGCGGGAACGCCATCGAGTCCGAGCGCACGCGCGACGCCCTCGCCGTAGGCGGGATCGGCGAGCGCGCAATGGCGTGCGTGGCGACGGCGGATCGGCAACGGCGCATCGCCGAACGAGCGTGCCGTGTTGGCGAACAAGGCTTCGCGCTGCGCCTCGGACATCATCCGGAACAGCGCGCCGGGCTGCTCGAAAGGGTCGTCGTCGACACGATGGTCGTGATGGTCGGCGGCGCCTTCGAGTGGCAGCGCGGGAGAACGCAGGTCGGGGCGATCGCGCCACTCGTCATGACTGTTCGGGAAGTAGCTCGTGGTGCCTCCGAGGTTACCGTCCGTGCGCATCGCGCCGTCGCGGTGGAACGCGTGCACCGGGCAGCGCGGCGCGTTGACGGGAATGTGGTGGAAGTTGACGCCGAGCCGGTAGCGCTGCGCGTCGCCGTACGAGAACAGCCGCGCCTGCAACATGCGATCCGGCGAGAAGCCGATGCCCGGCACGACGTTGGCCGGCGTGAAAGCGGCCTGCTCGACCTCGGCGAAGACGTTCCCGGGATTGCGGTCGAGCTCGAGCACGCCGACCTCGATCAGCGGAAACTCGGCCTTGGGCCACACCTTGGTCACGTCGAACGGATGGTGGCGATGCGCGCGCGCCTGCGCCTCGCTCATCAGCTGGACGCACAGCGTCCAGCGCGGGAAATCACCTCGCTCGATAGCCTCGAACAGGTCGCGATGGTGGCTCTCACGGTCGCCGCCGACGATCACCGCGGCTTCGGCGTCGGTCAGGTTGGCGATGCCTTGCGCGCTGCGCAGGTGGAACTTCACCCAGGTGCGGCGTCCGTCGGCGTCGACGAGGCTGAAGGTGTGGCTGCCGAAGCCGTGCATGTGACGGTAGTCGCGCGGAAGGCCGCGATCCGACATCACGATCGTGACCTGATGCAGCGCTTCGGGCAGCAGCGTCCAGAAATCCCAGTTGTTCGTCGCGCTGCGAAGGCCCGTGCGCGGATCGCGCTTGACCGCATGGTTGAGGTCGGGGAAACGCAGCGGATCGCGGAAGAAGAACACCGGCGTGTTGTTGCCGACGAGGTCCCAGTTGCCCTCCTCGGTGTAGAACTTGACCGCGAATCCGCGTATGTCGCGCTCGGCATCAGCCGCGCCACGCTCGCCCGCGACCGTCGAGAAACGCACGAACACGGGCGTCTGTTTGCCGATACCTGCGAACAGCGCCGCACGTGTCCAGGGCGTGATGTCGCGGGTGACCGTGAACGTGCCGTAGGCACCGGCGCCCTTGGCGTGCATGCGCCGCTCGGGGATCACCTCGCGATCGAAGTGCGCGAGCTTCTCGATCAGCCACACGTCCTCGAGCAGGGTCGGCCCACGCGGACCGGCCGTGCGCACGTTGAGGTTGTCGGCGACCGGGCAGCCGCTGGCGTGGGTGAGGCGAGGCGGACGCATCGGCGGTTTCCGTTCGACGTGCAGGAGCGCCTCGCCAGCGTGCAGGGCGACGCGGCCCTCGTCGTGCCCGCAACGACGGAGACGCCGCTCCCCCGGACGGGGGAGTGGCGTGGTCCGCGCGCGACGCCGGCCCGGATCAGCCTTCGGACATGCGCGGCGTCACGCGCAGCAACGTGCCGGCCTCGCCCTCGGTCAGCACGAGGATCGCGCCGTCCGCGTCGACCCTCACGTCACGCAGGCGCTCGCCGCGTTCGTGCAGCAGGCGTTCCTGCCGCACGACGACGCCGTCGCGGCGCACGACGCGGCGCAGTGCGCGCTCCTTGAGTGCGGGCACGAGCAGGTCGCCGTTCCACGCGCGGAAGTGCCCGCCTCGATGGATCGCGAGGCCGGCCGGCGCGATCGACGGCGTCCATGCGAGCTCGGGATCGCGGTAGCCCGCGAGACTGCTGAACGGCGATACGCGTGCGAACGGGTAATCGATGCCGTCGGTGACGACCGGCCAGCCGTAGTTGCCGCCGGCGACGATGCGGTTGATCTCGTCGCCGCCACGCGGGCCGTGCTCGCTGACGAAGAGGTCGCCGCTCGCGGGATCGACGGCGATGCCCTGCACGTTGCGATGGCCGAAGCTGAGGATCTCGGGACATGCACCGGACACGCCCATGAACGGATTGTCGGCCGGCACGCGCCCGTCGCGATCGAGACGCACGAGCGTGCCGAGCGGATTGGAGAGATTCTGTGCCTCCTCGCGGCGTGCGCTGCCGTCGCCGAGCGTGAGCACGAGGGAGCCGTCGCCGGGCAACGCGATGCGACCGCCGCTGTTGCCGGCCGAAGGCCTCGGCGGCGTCTCGAACAGCACCTGCACGTCGTCGAGGCGGTCGTCGCGCAGCGTCGCGCGCACGAGGCGCGTGCCGATCGCGCCGCGTTCGCCGTAGGCCATGCTCAGGTAGAGCCGGCCATTGTCCGCGAAGGCCGGATCGGTCACGACGTCCAGGAGCCCTGTCGTGCGGCCCTGGTGATGGATCGGCGGCAGCGCATCGGTGGCGATCACCGCACGACGGCCGTCGCGCGCGATCGCGAGCAGCCGGCCGCGCATCTCGGTGACGAGCAGGCGGCCGTCCGGCAGCGGCGCGAGCGACCACGGGCGATCGAGGCCTTCGGCGATCACCTCGACGTCGTACGTGCGCGGGTCGACATCGACGACGGGCTCGGCCGCGCGCGGTGCCGCCACGACGAACGACACGACAGGTGCGAGCACGAGCAGGAGCCCGAGCGCATGCGCTCGCCAGCCGAGGCGGCGCCCACCCGCTTCGCGTCGTGCCATCGACCGCATCGCCGCGACGTACGTCAAGCCACCTGCGACACCGGTCAGCGCCATGAGCAGGTGATGCCAGGGATCGCGCGTGCCGGGGATGGCCGGCATCGGGATCACGGAGCGCATGAGCCAGAACATCGAACACAGCGACACGAACGCGAGCACGGCGAACACGACGGCACTCTGGCGCGACGAGATGCCCGCGATGCGATGCGCGATCACGAACGCAGGCAGCAGCGCACCGGCCGCGATGCCGACCATGATCGGCCCGAAGCGTGCGAGATCCTCGAGCATGGTCCACGCACGCAAGGCCCCGGTCACCTCGGCTCCGAGCGCGGTGATCGCCGCGAGATTCAGCTGGGTCTGCAGGATGCTCGCGAGCACGGCCGTGGTGACGGCGGCGAGCATGAAAGCGGCAAAGCAGGAGGCGAGGCGGGACGTCGAAGCGAGCATGTGCGTGGCGACAGGAAGAGGGAGACGAGCCCGCCGGCATGCCCGCGGCCTTCGAGCATAGCGCGGGCTCGCGACGGCGAGCCTCGCACGCGGCACGCGGATGCAAGCCGAAGGCATCTTCAAGCGGTGTACTGGCGACGACACGCGTCGCCGCCGCGTCACGCGAGACCCCATGCCCCCGGACTCCGCCCACCTGCCCGCCTCACGCGACGCGCTTCCAGCGATATCGGCGGCGTCGGCGGATCCGTGGCGTCCCTTCGCGCCCTGTTGCGGCGATGCGCCCTGCCCCTACTCCCCCACGTCCACAAGGACCACACGCCATGAGTACCTACGTCACCGTCAAGGACGGCGCTCGCATCTTCGTCAAGGACTGGGGCACCGGCCAGCCCGTCGTGTTCGCGCACGGCTGGCCGCTGTCCTCCGACGCCTGGGATCCGCAGATGCTGTTCATGGGCCGCCACGGCTACCGCGTCATCGCGCACGATCGCCGCAGTCACGGCCGCTCGAGTCAGACCTGGACAGGCAACGACATGGACACCTACGCCGACGATCTCGCCGCGGTGCTCGAAGCGCTCGAGATCGAGAACGCCATCCTCGTCGGCCACTCGACCGGTGGCGGCGAGATCAGCCACTACGTCGGCCGCCACGGCAGCGGACGCGTGGCGAAGATGGTGCTCGTCGGTGCCGTGCCGCCGCTGATGCTCAGGACCGAGACGAACCCGCACGGCACGCCGCTCGAGGTGTTCGACGGCATCCGCGCCGGCACCGCCGGTGATCGTTCGCAGTTCTTCAAGGACCTCACGACGCCGTTCTTCGGCGCGAACCGCGAGGGCCACGCCGTCACGCAAGGCATGCGTGACCACTTCTGGATGCAGGGCATGCTCGGCGGCGTGAAGGGGCAGTACGACTGCATCCACGAATTCTCGGAAGTCGACTACACCGAAGACCTGAAGAAGATCGACAAGCCGACGCTCGTGATTCACGGCGACGACGACCAGATCGTCCCGATCGACGCCTCGGGCAAGCTGTCGTCGAAGCTGATCCCGCAGGCCGAGCTCACGATCTACGCCGGCGCACCGCATGGGCTGACGGTCACGCACGCCGAGCAGTTCAACGCCGACCTGCTCGCATTCGCCAAGGGCTGATGCCTGCGTGCGCGGCACACGCCGCAGCACGTGATCGCTTCAACGAAGAAGGGCCGGTTCCCACGAACCGGCCCTTCTTCGCGAGGTGCCTCGCGCATCCCGTCAGCGCAGCAGCCAGTCCGCGAACACGAAGCCGCCCGTCATCGCGAGCACGAGCAGCGCACCGGTCAGGCGCGGCGGCGCGGGCAGCGGGATGTCGAGCAGGCGGCAACCGACGCCGATCACGAGGGCGAGCACGATGCCGAGCACGGCGAGCATCAGCGGTGCCCTCCATCGCCGGCGGGCCGTCCGGTCGGTCCGCCACAGTGCGCGAGCGTGCTCGCCGCGCGGCGTGCGAGGAAGCGATCGGCCAGCGTGTAACCCACCGTCATCGCGACCACGAGCAAGGCACCGACGAGTGCCGGCGGTGCAGGCGATGGCATACCGAGGGCGCGGCAGCCGAAGCCGATCGCGGTGCCGAGCAGCAGGCCGATGACGAACTTGTGATCCATGAGGGTCCTCAGATGTCGTGGTGCGCGTGCGGCACCGCACCGGGCGCGGGTGCCGAACCGCCGACGAAGTGACGCACCACGGGCGCGCGTTCGCTGCGATGCAGGAGCCGGATCTGCTGCTGCAGCACGTGGTCCTCGCCGGTGACGCGCTCATGCTGGCGCAGGTGCTCGAGCCACGATGCGGCCACGAAGTACTCGAGGTGCACGCCCGGCGTGGCGACGTCTTCGGCGACGCCCCAGACGACCGCGCCGTCGCGACGCCGCACGCTGCCGAGGCGCTGCACGAGGCCGTGGAATGCATCACGGTCGGCCGCGTCGATGCGGTACTCGACCGTCACGAGCACGGGACCGCGATCATGATCGACCGGCACGGCGAGTTCGGGCGCTGGCCAGTGGCCGGCGGGCTGCAGGTCGAGTGCCTCGGTGCCGGCGATGCGCACGCGCCACACGGCCAGGCCGACCACGGCCGCACCGAAACCTGCGGCCGTGAGCGCGAAGGCGATCGAGGTGTGCTGCGCGAGCGCACCCCACGCGAGCGAGCCGACGGCCATGCCGAGCGAGAACACGACGATGTACAGCGCGAGCGCACGCGCGCGCACCCAGCCCGGCACGGCGGTCTGCGCGGCGATCTGCAGCGACGACAACACGGTGATCCACGCGACGCCGTTGGCGAGCATCACGAGCGGCAGCAGCGTCATGCTGCGCAGGTGGCCGAGGCCGAGCAGCGTGCCCGCGCAGACCAGCGTGGCGAGCAGCACGAGCAGGTCGCGATCCAGGCGTGCGCGCAGTTTCGGCAGCCACAGCGCGCCTGCGATCGCACCGATGCCGATGCACCCGAGCAGGACGCCGTAGCTGCCCGCGCCGAGGCCCATCTCCTTGCGCACGACCAGCGGCAGCAGCGCGTTGGCGGCGCCGGCGAACAGGAAGAAGCCTGCCGACTTGATCAGCACGGCCTGCAAGCGGCCGGCGCGCGACGCGTAGCGCAGGCCCGCGCGAAGACCGGCGCCGAAGCCTTCGGGCGGCAGCCTCGAGGTCGGTGCGGCCGGCTTCCAGCGCCACAGGATCACCAGCATCGCGGTGAAGCTGATCGCGTTGAGGCCGAAAGCCCACGATGCCCCCCATTGCGCGACGATGAGTCCACCGACGGCGGGACCAATCGAGCGCGCGATGTTGATGCCGATCGAGTTGAGCGCGACGGCCGAAGCGAGCATCGGCCGCGGCACCAGCTCGGAGACGATCGCCGACTGTGCCGGCATCGCCATCGCGGCGCCGCAGCCCATCGCGAACGTCAGCACGACGAGCAGCTCGGGCGTGAGCAGGTCGACGTGCGCACACACCGCGAGCACGCTCGCGACCAGCAGCATCCAGCCCTGCGTCCACAACAGGTAGCGCCGGCGATCGACGATGTCGGCCAGCGTGCCGGCGACCAGCGCGAGCAGCACAACGGGCAGCGTCGTCGCCGACTGCACCAGAGCGACCATGAGCGGCGAGCCGGTGCTCTCGGCCATGACCCACGAGGCGGCGACGTCGTTGATCCACGTGCCGATGTTGCTGCCGAGGATCGCGAGCCACATCGCGCGGAACAGGCGCTCCCGCAGCGGTGCCCATGCGCCGACGTCGGCGGCGGGAGAAGAAGCAGGTCCTACCATGTCCAGGTCCCCAGGATGGAAGCGAACACCGTGTCGCGGCCGCCGGCTTCGCGCAGGGCCGGGCCGGCATCGATGCGGGCGAGATGCAGTTGCCACTGCACGTGAGGCCCGGCGCGCCACGTGGTTTCGGATTTGAGTTGCGTGCCGATGCGCCGCGACGTGCCGGCGCTGCCAGGCAGTGGTGTCAACGGCGTCGGGGTGACGTAGACCGCATCGTTGCGGTGCTGCTTCCATGCAATCTGCCAGCCGAGCAGCGTGGTCACGCGTGGCGTGGCCTGCAGCGTCAGCGACGGCTGCAGGTCGACGAGGTTGGCCGGTGCGAGCAGGCTGGCCTCGCTGAAGTACGCGGCCTTCGGGAACAGCGCGTTGAAGGTCTGCAGGCGGCCATCGTGCGGATCGCGGTCGCCGCTCGCGATGTCGCCCTTCAGGCCCAGCCGCGGCGAGAAGCGCGTGCCGCGCCAGGTGATGCCGGTGTCGGTGGCGATCGTCCAGGCGCGGATGTCCTGCGGCGGTCCGACATCCGTCTCGAGCGTGCCGCGTTGCGCGACGGCTTCGACGTTCCAGTCGATCCTTCCGTCATCACCGAACACACGCACCCCGAACGAGGTGCGACGCTCGTCGCCCACGGCCGCGGCGAAGCGTGCGCCGTCGCGCCCGTAACCGAGCACGTAGGCGTCGATGCCCGGCTCACCACGACGGGCGGGCGCCCGCGTCGCGTACGCACCGACCAGGAACTGGCCTTCGTCGCGGCGGTCGTCGAACGCACCGGGCCGGTTGTCGACAGGCCGCAGCGCCATGAGGTCGACGCGCATGCGGCCCGACTGCCACGCACCGCGCACGCCGTCGAAGGCGAGGCGGATGTTGGGGCCGTCGCGCACCGACAGCAGGCGTGCACTGCCGTAGCCGATCTCCTGCCGACCTACCTGCACGCGCGCACGGCTGCCCTGCCAGGTCACGTAGCCCTGCTGCACGTCGAGCGCACCCCGGTCGGTACCGCCGGGGCCACCGTCGCGGCCTCGCTCGCCGTGCACGCCGAGCTGCACGAAGCCCTGCCAGTCACCGTGCCGCAGGTCTGCCGAGGCCAGCGCGCGCAGCAAGCCGTAGCCGTCCGCATCGCCGCCGAGGCCGAAGCGCGTCGGGTCGTAGTGCATCCCGCGCACGCGCAGCGACGCGTCGAGCGCGAGTCGCGTGTCGCCGTCGTCGCTGCGCAGGCAGGCGCCCGCGTCGTCGCAGGGATCGTCCGCGCGTGCGGCGCCGATCATCGCGAACAGCGCGATAACGGTGGTCAGAACGCGAAGCACGAACAGCCCAGGGCGCCCCAGAACGCCGTGAGGTCGTTCGTCGGCGCGGCGTGGTGTGCGGCGTGTCCGTGGCGATGCGTGCTGCAGGCGGCGCCGTGGCGATGCGCCGACGCGAGCGCCGCCAGGCCGTTCGCGACGCCGCCGACGTGATAGCCGCCGAAGCGCGTCAC
The DNA here is from genome assembly GCA_029959555.1 of Lysobacteraceae bacterium PS02065. Taxonomy (GTDB): domain Bacteria; phylum Pseudomonadota; class Gammaproteobacteria; order Xanthomonadales; family Rhodanobacteraceae; genus Dokdonella. Next base: position 44,001 of record JASCPI010000007.1, read on the forward strand.
CGGTGACCAGTCCGGCATCGCCGGCGGCAGCGCGGGCGCGAAGGTTGAGTAGTCGCCGTCACCGTGCACGACCTTGCCGCCGACCACGGTCAACACGCTCGTGATGTCGGCAATCGCCGCGTCGGCGACCGTGAAGTAGTCGGCCGAGAGCAGGCTGACATCGGCGAGCTGGCCGACCTCGAGCACGCCCTTGCGACCCTCGTCGCCCGAGAACCACGCGCTGCCCTGTGTCCACAGGCGCAAAGCCTCTTCGCGTTCGAGCAGGTTCTCTTCCCCGTACAGCGCGAGCCCGCCGACGGTGCGACCGGTCACGAGCCACGACAGCGCGACCCACGGGTTGTAGCTCGCCACGCGCGTCGCGTCGGTGCCCGCGCCGACCGGCACGCCGGCCTGCAGCATGCGCCGCACCGGTGGCGTGTGGCACGCGGCATCCGCACCATACCGACCGACGAAGGCCTCTCCCTGGTAGGCCATGCGGTGCTGCACCGCGATGCCGCCCCCGAGCGCGCGGATGCGCTCGATGTTGCGCGGCGCGATCGTCTCGGCGTGATCGATGAACCAGTGCAGGCCATCGAACGGGACCTCGCGGTTCACCTGCTCGTAGACGTCGAGGATGCGCGAGATGCTCTCGTCGTAGGTCGCGTGGATGCGGAACGGCCAACGCTTCTCGACCAGCAGCTTCACGACATCGTGCAACTGGGGCTCGAGTTCGGGCGGCAGTTCGGGCCTCGGCTCGTTGAACAGCTCGAAATCGGCCGCCGAGAACACCAGCATCTCGCCGGCGCCGTTGTGGCGCAGCAGGTCGTCGCCCTGGCGCGGCTGCAGGATCTCGCTCCAGCCCCGAAAGTCGTCCGCCTCCCTGCCCTTGTTCTGGGTGAACAGGTTGTAGGCGATGCGCACCGTCAGCTGATCGTCGCGATGCAGCTGCTCGATGACCTCGTAGTCCTCGGGATAGTTCTGGAAGCCGCCGCCGGCATCGATCACCGAGGTGATGCCGAGCCGGTTCAATTCACGCATGAAATGACGCGTGGAGTTGGCTTGGTACTCGACCGGCAGCTTCGGACCCTTGGCCAGCGTCGCGTAGAGGATCAGCGCATTGGGCTTGGCGAGCAGCAAGCCGGTCGGATGGCCGGCCTTGTCGCGTTCGATGCGGCCACCCGGCGGATCGGGAGTGTCCTTGTCGTAGCCGCAGGCGCGCAGCGCGGCGCGGTTGAGCAGTGCGCGATCGTAGAGGTGCAGCAGGAATACGGGTGTGTCCGGCGCGATCGCGTTGAGCTCCTCGAGCGTCGGCAGACGCTTCTCGGCGAACTGGTGCTCGGTGAAACCGCCGACCACGCGCACCCACTGCGGCGCCGGGGTCACGTCGACCTGCGCCTTGAGCATCGCCATCGCGTCGGCGAGCGAACGCAGACCGTCCCAGCGCAGTTCGAGGTTGTAGTTGAGGCCGCCGCGGATCAGGTGCGTGTGGCTGTCGTTGAGCCCCGGGATCAGGCGCCGTCCGCGCGCGTCGATCACGCGTGCCGTGCCGGCCACGCGCATGACCTCGTCGTCGCTGCCGACGGCGACGATGAGACCATCGGCGATCGCGATCGCCGACGCCTCGGGCCGCGCGGGATCGAGCGTCGTGATGCGTGCGTTGCAGATGACCAGGTCGATCACGGCGGAGGACTCCTGTAGGGTGCGATGCAGGCCGCGGAACGCGAGCCCGCCGACGAGGGCGGCACCGGCACCGATGAGCAGGTTGCGCCGCGCCGGGTGCTTCGGCCCCGTGCTCACGACGCCGCCCCGGCGTCACGTGGACGCGCGCCGACGAGCGACCAGCGGCCACCGCCGAGCAGCACGAGGGCGAGCAGCACGAGCAGCCACATCAGCGGGTACTCGAGGCCCGTGCGCATCCAGAACCAGCCGTGCGGCGCGGCGATCCACACGGTCGTCGCGATGAAGCAGGCCGCGACGGCAGCGGACGCACGCGTCCATGCGCCGAGCAGCACGGCCAGGCCCGACAGCGTCTGCACGAGGGCGAGCAGCAGCGGGATCGGCGCCGCCGCCGGCAGTCCGAACTGCACCAGTTCGTCGGCGAAGCCCGCGAGGCCCGGCCCGCCGAATGCACCGACGAGCTTGCCGAGGCCGTGCGGCAGCAGGAAGCCGCCGCCCGCGACGCGCAGCAGCAGCAAGGCCGCGTCGATGCGCGACGTGGAGGCGGCGGCCGCCACCTCAGTGACCGCCTTCGGACGCGCCGAACATGGTCTTGGCGTACTGGATGCCGAGGCCGTAGCCGCCGGCATGCACGCGCGCGATGCCCGTGGTGAGATCGTAAGTTTCGCTGCGCGCCCAGTCGCGCTGCAGCTCGAGCAGGTACTGCACGCTCGTGACCGGCACCGCACCGGCCTGCACCATGCGCGCCATCGCGCGTTCGTGGGCCTCGTCGCTGACGTCGCCGCAGGCATCGGCGATCACGTAGACCTCGAAACCCTGCTCGATCGCCGAAACCGCAGGCCCGACGATACACACGCTGGTCCACAGTCCGGCGAGCACGATGCGCGGACGCCCGATGCGATTGATCGCCTCGATCACGGCGGCATCCTCCCAGGCATTCATGCTCGTGCGATCCAGTGCGGTTGCATCCGGGAGCGCGGCCGTGATCTCGGGAAACAGCGGACCCGCGAACGACTGCTCGGCCACCGTGGTGAGCACGGTCGGCACCTTGAAGCCGGCCGCGCACTTGCTCACGAGTGCGACGTTGTTGCGCAGCGTGGCGATGTCGATCGAGTGCGTCGCGAACGACATCTGCGACTGGTGGTCGATCAGCACGAGCACGTGATTGGTCGGCGAGAGCAGGGACTTGCCGGGGGCGGCGACGGCGGTGGGCATCGGAGGAACTCCTGGTGAAGAAGGGGAGAAGGAAGGGAAGGCGTCAGCTGCGCGCTTCGGAGCACGCGGCGGCGAAGCTGCGTGGCGTGCAGCCCGTGGCCTGACGGAAGCTGCGCACGAAATGACTCTGGTCGAAGAAGCAGAGGTCGCTCGCGATCTCGCTGACCTTGCGACCGCCACGTCGCAGCAGCACCTGGGCCTGCTCGATGCGGCGCCGGCGCAGGTAGGCCATCGGGCTCGCACCGGTGCTCGCGCGGAACAGGCGTGCGAGATGGAAGCGGCTCATGCAGGCGGCCGCCGCGAGTTCGGCCACGCTGACCGGCTCGCCGAGGTGGTGCTCGATGTACTCGATCGCGCGCATCACGCCGCGCGGCGAACGGGGTGTCCGGGCCGATGCGTGGAGCAGCGTGTCGCCCACGACCGGCGAGGCGATGGGCAGGCGGGAGGACATGCCGGTAACCCGTTGGAATTCGGGTGCCCATGGTCGTCGCTCGCACCGCACGGCCCTACCCGCGATGGAGGCCCCCACGGACTACTCTTTCGGGTCATCGGCCGCCTGCCGTCGCGACACGTCCGCATGCACGACGCGTCGACCGAACAGCCGCGCGTCGACCGAGAACGCTCCCGGACCGAGCAGCATGAGCCCGGCGGCGTGGGCGAGGATGCACAGCGCCAGTGGCTCGGGCACGCGCGGCAGCGTGACGAGCACGGCGATCAGCAATGCGAGTGGCGCCATGAGGCCGAGGCCGAGCAGCAGCGCCGCGAGCCATGCGAGCGCCATCGGCCAGGGCCCGCCGGCGTCCAGCCATCGACCCAGCGGATCGAGCAGCAGCATGAGCGCCAGCTCGAGGCGCAGCAGCAGCAGGCCGATCCCGGGGCCGCGGTCCGGAAACATCGCGTACAGTCGCTGCATGGGCTTTCCCGACTCCTCTGCGCGTCGAGTAGCCCATATCGCGCGCCGGGCCGCCTACCCCGAAAGAGGTGTTAGCGCCTCCCCCGCTTTTGCCAGAATGCACGCCATGCCCTCCATCCTTCGTCCCGCCGCGCCACGACGCGTGCGCCTGCGTGCGTGGGCGCTCGTCGCGTGGATGGCGTGCCTCGGGGGCAACGCCGAATCCTCGCCGGCCTCCGGTCCCGCGAACGTGCTGCAGGGATTCGACCACCTCGCATGGCCGATCGAGCGCGGTGCGCCGGGCGACATATGGGACATCGCGCAGGCAGCGGACGGCGCGCTCTGGCTCGCGACGGGTTCGGGGCTCTACCGGTTCGACGGTCGACGCTTCGAGCGCCAGATCGCACCGGAAGGACAATCGTTCACCTCGCGCAACATGACCACGCTCGAGATCACCCCGGACGGTGCATTCTGGATCGGCACCTACAACGCCGGCGTGATGCGCCTGGCGGACGGCAGGATCCAGGCCTTCGGCGAAGCACAGGGCATCCCGAGCGGATTGATCCCCCGCATTACCGCCGATGCCGACGGACGCGTGTGGGTCGCCGTAGACGGCGGCTTGCGCTGGTTCGACGGCACACGGTTCCAGCCACCTCCGGCGTCGATGCACTACCCCGGCGACAACGCACACTGGCTGCTGCGCGATTCGCGCGGCACGCTGTGGGTGAGCACGGGAACGACGATCGTTCACCTGCCCGCGTACGGCACGCGGTTCGAACCGACGGGCCAGGCCGTCACCGCGTTCGCGACGCTGGCCGAACGCGCCGACGGCGAGATCTGGCTGGCCGACCGCATGCACGGCATCTCGCCGCTCGCCGATGCCCACGGCGTGATCGATCACGCCACGCGTGACGTGCGCAGGCTGCCAGGCCTCAAGGCGAGCCGTCTGCGCGCGTCGTCGGATGGCAGCCTGTGGGCGAGCCGGTCGGGCGGCGGCGGCGTGTTGCGTGTCCACGCCGCGCCGGGTTCCGACACGCCCCGTGTCGAACGCTTCGACGTGTCCCAGGGCCTCACGTCGACCTATGCCGCGCCCGTGCTCGAGGATCGTGAAGGCAACCTGTGGGTCGGCACGAACCAGGGACTCGATCGCCTGCGCTCCGACCTCATCCGTGCGCTGCCGATGATCGGTACGCCGGTCATGGCGCGGCACACGCTGTTCCAGGCGGTCGATGGCGACGTGTACGCCTACGGCGAGGACAACCGGCCGTGGCGACTCGACCGCACGTTGCTGGCCGGCATCGAAGCCGGGCGGTCGCGTGCCGAGCCGCCACGTGGCGATGTCGTGTGGAGTACCGTCGAAGGCAAGGTGCAGTGGCAGCGCGACGGCGAGGTGCACGAGACCCCGCTGCCGGACGTGCCCGAACGGACCTATGTGCACGCGATGGCGTTCGCGGGCTCCGCCTCGGCATGGATGTGCCTGGGCCGGCGCTACACCCTGCACCACGATGGCAGCGGCTGGCGCGAGGACCCCCGTCTTCCGGCGCTGGGATGCTCGGTGCTGTCGCTGCACGACGACGTCCTCGCACTCGGCTATCCCGATGGCGACCTGCGGATCGTGCGGTCGGACGGCGTGCGTCACTACACGGCCGCAGACGGCCTGCGGGTCGGGCCGCTTACCGGGCTGCTTCTGCACGCGGGACGATGGCTGGTCGCCGGCGAGAACGGACTCGCGATGCTCGGCGACGACGGTCGCTTCCACGCCGTGTCGAGTGCGCTCGAGGGCATGCTGGAAGGCATCAACGGGCTGGCCGTCGACGGCGATGCGCACCTGTGGCTGTTCGGCAACCGCGGGCTCGTGCGCGTCGCGTTCGACGACGTGCGCCGCAGCATCGACACGGGAGACGCGCTTTCGGGCGCCCGCGTGTTCGACGCGGTCGACGGCCTGCCCGGCCTCGCGCTGCAGGCGAGTACCGCGCCCACGCTCGCACTCGGTGGCGACGGCGTGCTCTGGATGTCGACCAACCACGGGCTCGCATGGCTCGACACGCACGCGTTGCGCCGCAATCCCGTCGCACCGTCGGTGACGATCGGCGGGGTCGCCCACGGCCAGCTGCAGCAACCGCTGCGCGACGGACTCGTCCTGCCCGAGGGCACGACGCAGTTGCAGATCGACTACGCCGCCACGAGCCTTTCGCGGCCGGATCGCGTGAACTACCGCACGCGCCTCGTCGGCGTCGACACCGACTGGCACGACGCCGGCGACCTCACGCGTGCGTCCTACGCCAACCTGGGGCCGGGGCGTTACCGCTTCGAGGTCCAGGCCTCCAACGAGGACGGCCTGTGGAGCGTGCATCCCGCCGCGCGGGAGTTCCGGATCGCCCCCACGTTCGTGCAGACCGCTGCATTCAAGGTGCTCTGCGCCGTGCTGGCCGTGATCGTGCTCGCGTTCGCGGTACGCCTGCGAAGTCGCCAGGTGGCCGCACGCGTGCGCACGCGCCTCGAGGAGCGCCACGAGGAGCGCGAGCGCATCGCCCGCGAGCTGCACGATACGCTGCTGCAGGGTACCCAGGGCCTCATCCTCCGCCTGCACGCGGCCTCGCAGCGCCTGCCGCAGGATGATCCCTTGCGCGCCGAGCTCGGGCGCGCGATGGACCTCGCCGAACAGGCCGTCGCCGAGGGGCGCGAGCGCGTGCAGGGCCTTCGCCAGACCGCCCTCGGCACGCGCGAACTCGGCGCGGCCCTGCTGCTCGTGCGCGACGAGATCCACGGTGCCGCTCCCGCGATCGCCCTCGTGCTCGAGGGCGAACCGCGCACGCTGATGCCGTGCGCGGCCGAGGAGCTCTACCTCATCGGCCGCGAAGCCCTGCTCAACGCGATCCGCCACGCCCGCGCCGAGGCCATCGAGATCGAGGTCGGCTACGGTCGTCACGCCTTGCGCCTGCGCGTGCGCGACGACGGCATCGGCCTTCCCGGGGGCGACATCGCGCGGCCTGGACATTTCGGGATCAGCGGCATGCGCGAGCGGGCGGAGCGGCTGGGCGCCGATTTCCGGCTCTGGTCGCGCCCGTCGGCCGGCACCGAGGTGCAGGTGGACGTGACCGCGGATCGCGCCTACCTGCACGTGCGGCGCGGCTGGCTGCGCCGTGCAACCCGCACCACGGATACGCCATGACGAACGCACCTCACGCATCGATCGCCGTGCTCGTCGTCGACGACCATCCGCTGCTGCGCGACGGCCTTGCCGCGATGCTCGCGTCGCAGCCCGACATGCGCCTCGTCGGCGAAGCCACCGACGGGGAGCAGGCGGTCAAGCTTTTCGCCTCGCTGCGCCCCGATGTCGTGCTCATGGACCTGCAGCTGCCGCGCATGGACGGCGTCGAGGCGATCACGCGCATCCGCGCGCAGGATCCACGCGCACGCATCATCGTGCTGACCACGTACACGGGCGACGTGCGCGCCGTGCGCGCCCTTCACGCCGGCGCGGCCGCGTACCTGCTCAAGGACATGCTGCGCCGCGAGCTCATCGACACGATCCGCGCCGTGTACGCGGGACGCCGCCTGCCCGTACCCGGCGTCATCGCCGAGAGCATCGCTGCACACGTCGTCGACGACGCCTTGTCGCCGCGTGAGATCGACGTGCTCCGCCACGCCGGGGCAGGGCTTTCGAACAAGCTCATCGGCGGCCGCATGGGCATCTCCGAGCAGACCGTCAAGGCGCACATGAAGAGCATCATGGCCAAGCTCGGTGCACGCGACCGAACGCATGCGGTCACGACGGCCCTCAGCCGCGGCATCCTCGCACTGGAGACGCTCCCGCTCGCGGATCCCGGCACGAGAGCGCGCGACTAGCCGGATCGGCACCGCGGCTCGAGCCGCACGTCACGCACGCTGGCGACGACGACGGCATCCACGGTGCCCGTCCGCCGTCCCAGGGTGCGGCGCCGCGCTCCACGCGTGCTTCGCGCACCATCGACCGGTGTCCTTCATGGCGAAGGAACGCCGGTGGACGCGTATCCCCGGGACGATGCCGACGACGACTCGCGCGGGCGCGCGACCAGGAACGCCACGGCGTGCTCGGCTCCGTCATCGACGAGTTCCAGCACGCACGGTGGGCGCGGGGCCTCCTCGTCGTCGACCACGGTCACGCGGCAACGGAACACGGTGGCGCCGAACCGGTACGTGAAGCCGAAGCCGGGCCACTCGGCGGGCAGTCGCGGCGCGACATGCAGGCGCGTACCCTCGCGCCGCAGGCCGAGAAGGGACTCCACGATCAGGCGGTACATCCAGCCGGCCGAACCGGTGTACCAGGTCCATCCGCCACGTCCGGCGTGGGGTTCCACCGCGTAGACGTCCGCCGCGGCGACATAGGGTTCGACCTTGTAGGTGTCGACCTGCTGCGGAGTCGTCGCATGGCGCAGCGGGTTGATCATGTCGAACAGTGCCCACGCCTCGCGTACGCGTCCCGCCTCGACGAAGGCCATGACCGTCCAGATCGCGGCGTGCGTGTACTGCCCGCCGTTCTCGCGCACGCCCGGCACGTAGCCGCGGATGTAGCCGGGATCGGTATCCGATGTGTCGAATGGCGGATCGAGCAACTGGATCAGCTGCGCCTGCGGCCTGACCAGGAACGCGCCCACCGCATCGAGCGCACGTTGCGCGCGCTCGTCGGGCGCCGCACCCGACAGCACCGCCCAGCTCTGTGCGATCGCGTCGACGCGGCACTCCGGGCGGCTGGCGGAGCCGAGCGGCGTGCCGTCGTCGAAGTAGGCACGGCGGTACCACGCGCCGTCCCAACCGTGGCGCTCGAGGTTCGCCTGGAGGTCCGCCGCTTCGGACTCGCAGTGCCGCGCGAACGCCTCGTCGCCGCGCCGGCGTGCCAGCGGCGCGAAATCCAGCAGCACGCGGTACAGGAAGAACCCCAGCCACACGCTCTCGCCGAGGCCGTCCTTGCCGACGTTGTTCATGCCGTCGTTCCAGTCCCCGCTGCCGATCAGCGGCAAGCCGTGCGCACCCATGCGCAAGCCATGCCGGATCGCCCGCACGCAGTGCTCGTAGAGCGGCGCGGCGTCGTCCCATCGCAACGGAAGGTCGTAGTAGGACTCCTCGCCCGCCGCGAGAGGCCGTCCGTCGAGGAACGGCAGCGCGACGTCGAGCACGGCGGCGTCGCCGCTGCACGCGATGTAGCGACACGCCGCGAGCGGCAGCCACAGGTAGTCGTCCGAACAGCGCGTGCGCACGCCACGCCCGCTCGGCGGGTGCCACCAGTGCTGGACGTCGCCTTCCTTGAACTGCCGTTGCGCGCAGAGCAGCAGCTGTGCACGCAGCAACTCCGGCGCGGCGTGCACGAGGGCCATCGTGTCCTGCAACTGGTCGCGGAAGCCGAACGCGCCGCCGGACTGGTAATAGCCGCTGCGTGCCCACAGTCGGCAGGCGATGACCTGGTACAGCAGCCAGCCGTTGCCGAGCGCGTTGAGCGCGGGGTCCGGCGTATCGAGTTCGATCGCACCGAGCAGGCGCGTCCACTGGCGGCGCACGCCGTCGAGGGCCGCACGCGCCGATCCCGGCGTGCGGTAGCGCCGGATCAGCGCGCAGGCGTCGTCGAGCGTCGCCGCCGCGCCGATGCGGAAGATGATCTCGCGCGACTGCCCGTCCTCGAGCTCGAACGGTACCTGGATCGCCCCGCACGGATCCATGAGCGCGCCGACCCGGCCGGACAGATGGGTGCGCGCCATCGCCGCCGGGCGGCCCAGGTGGCCATTGCGGCCGATGAACTCTAGGCGATCCCCGCTCAGCGTGCGGCGGGCGTCGTCGACGTCGAAGAACGAGACGACGTCGCCGAATTCCGGATGGAACGGATTGCGCGCGAGCAATGCGCCGCTGTCGGGATCCAGCTCGGTGACCACGTGCATCGCCGACTTCGAGGCGAGGTCGCCGAGCACCCACTCGACGTAACCGGTCACCGACAGCGCGCGCGGCCGTCCCGAGGCGTTGTGCAGACGGATCACGACGAACTTCACCGCGTCCTCCGTGGCGACGTAGACGCGCTGTTCGCTCAGTACGCCGTCCTCCTCGTGTTCGAACACGCTGCAGCCGAAGCCGTGTCGCGTCACATAGCGCCCCTGGCCGGGCGCGGGCAAGGCGGTCGGCGACCAGTACCGCCCGCTGTCCTCGTCACGCACGTAGAACGCCTCGCCGGCCGCGTCGCTGACCGGGTCGTTCCGCCATGGCGTCAGCCGGTACTCGTGCGCGTTCTCGCGCCACGTGTAGCCGGCACCGCTTTCCGAGACGATGCAGCCGAACCCCGGATTGGCGATGACGTTGATCCACGGCGCCGGCGTCGACGCATCGGGATCCGTCGTGATCACGTACTCGCGCCCGTCCGCGGAGAACCCGCCGAGGCCGTTGTCGAGAAGCAGCGGAACGGACGACGACGACGCAGGCACCCCGTGCGATGCGGAGGGTCGCGCATCGCCGGCCGCCAGGCGCGGCATCGCGATGTCGGAGGGCAGCTGGCGCTCGAGATGCTCGAGCAGGCCGCCGCGCCTGTCGCTCATCACCACGCGGGCGACCGCGAGCAGCAGCAGGCGATCCTCGTGGGAAATCCGCTCCGCCGCACGCATGAAGATGCCGCCCGGTCGTTCCAGCTGGCTGGCGTCTACGCTGGCCGCGATCATCCCCATCAGCGCATCGTGCAGGTTCTGGCGATAGCCACCGCGCTCCTCGTTCCAGATGACGAGATCGGTCACGAGTCCCTTGAGGCGCCAGTAGGCGTGTGCATGGACCGCGTCGCGCGCCAGCCCGATGTCGGTGGCGTCGCTGACCTGCAGCACCATGATCGGCAGGTCGCCCGAGATCGCGTGGGCCCACAGGCCAGGCTGTCCGCGGCGATTGCGCATCACCGCGTGGGCCTCCGAGCGCAACGCCGCGTGGCTGTAGAGCATGCGTCCGGCGAGGCGTGCGTAGGTCTGTGCCTCGGCCTCGCTGATGTTGATCTGCCGCAGCGAGACCTGGCTGTGCGTCCACGCGAGATCGATGACGCGATCGGCGAGGTGGCGGTCGCGGTAGGTGTCGACGAGCTGCAGGCAGTGCTCGCGGTCCGTGCCGATCCCGGTGACGAGGTCGAGATGGACCGTGCCGCCGGCCGGCACGGTGATCCGGTGGCGGATCGCGACCACGGGATCGAGCACGGAGCCCTGTGTCCCGGACAGCGCGACGCCACGATCGAGCGCACGAGGGTCTGCGGTCGTGCGCCGGCGGCCGATGAAGCGGGCGCGGTCGGTCTCGAACGACACCCCCTCGCTCACGCCGTCGTGCACGGCCATCAGGTGGAACATCCATGGCGGCGCATCGCGCGCGTCGCGTGGCCGGCGCGAGCAGAGGATCGCGTCGCGCGCGGCGACGATCTCGGTCTGCACGAACAGGTTGCTGAAGGCCTGGTGGAGATCGTCGCTGATCGCCGGCGCCAGCACGACCTCGGCGTAGCTCGTGACGTCGAGGGTGCGGGCGTGCGCGGCGCGGTTGGTGATGCGCGTACGGCGCAGCTCGATGTCGTCCTCGGGCGAGACGACGATCTCGGTGTGCGCCTCCCAGGCATCCAGGCGGCGACGGAATTCCACGCGCGCTTCGGTGAAGACCGCCTCGAAGTGGTCGTCTGCCTGCAGCGTCGGCTGGTGCGTCGTCGACCAGACGCGGTCGGCGCCGACCTCGGCGAGGTAACAGAAGCTGCCCCACGCATCACGCGTCGGGTCCTCGCGCCAGCGCGTGAGCGCGACATCGCGCCATCGGCTGTAGCCGCCCCCGGCGCTGGTCAGCATGACGTGGTAGCGCCCGTTCGAGAGCAGTTGCACCGCGGGCGTCGCCGGATCGGGCCGATGGAACACGCGCAGTGGAACCGCCGGCGACGTGCTCTCGCTGCGCGCATCCACCCGCTGCGGATCGCTTGCCGGTCGCCCGCCCGCGCGCGGCACCCGTTCCTGCAGCAGCAGCAGTGCCGACTGCATCTGCGGATCCGCCTCGAAGCGGCGCTGCATCGTGCGACCGAGCAGTACGTGCGCGAACGCGAGCAGGCTCATGCCCTGGTGATGGGCCATGAACGACCGCACGATCGCGCAACGCTGCCCGGGTGGATTGCGCACGTCGCTGTAGTCGACGGCTTCGTAGTAGCCGTACGGCGTCAGCCAGCCTTGGTCGGCCTGCCGCGCGAGGTTCGCGGCGGCCTCGTTCGGCGCCACCAGCAGGGCGAGCGCACTCGCGTACGGCGCGATGACGAGCTCCTTCGACAGGCCCCGCTGCAGGCCCAGCCCTGGCACACCGAACGCACGGTACTGGTAGTTCTGCGCGGCATCGGTCAGGTGGTAACCGCACTCGGAAATGCCCCACGGGACGCCGCGCTCGCGTCCATAGGCGATCTGGCGCGCCACCGCGGCGCCGGCGGTCTGCGCGAGCAGCGACTGCGGATACATCGGCATCACGAGGTTCGGCATCAGGTACTCGAACATCGAGCCGCTCCACGACAGCAGCACCGGCGTCCCGCCCGTATGCGTCAGCAGCCTCCCCAGCGAGAACCATGCCTCCTGAGGAACCTGCCCCTGCGCCACCGCGATGAACACGCCCAGGCGCGCCTCCGAGGCGAGAAGGTCGTAGTAGCCGGCATCGAGGCGATGGTCGTCGACATTGAAACCGATGCCGAACAGGTCGCGCTGCGCGTCGTAGAGGAAGCGGTAGTCCGCTTCCGCGAACGCCGCGGCACGCTCCGCCAGGGCCCTCGCGGTGTCGAGCCAGTCGCGTGCCGTCGCGCAACCCGTCTCGGCACGTGCGTGCAGGTTCGCACCGGGAGTGCTCGAGAACAGCGTGACCTCGGCGAGCGCGTCGGAGCATTGCCCGAGCAAGGCGCGTGCCCACTCGCCGGCACCGTCCTCGTCCCATCCGGCGTCGCACAGCGGTTGCGCCATCGCGAGCAGGTCGGCCAGGGCGGCCTCGAGGCCATCGTCGCCGGCGTCCTGCGCATGCTCGGCGCGGCGGGCTGCCTCCAGGAAGCGCGATACCGCGGCGCGCCCGGACTCGGGCGCCATCGCGTGCAGCACGCCCGCCGTGTCGCGAAGTCCAGGCAGCACGCGGGCATCGCGCGGGACGTGGTCGCGCAAGGCGAGCAGCCCCTGCCGCAACGTCAGCAGGTGGCCGGCGAGATTGCCGCTGTCGACCATCGACACGTAGCGGGGACGCAGCGGCGCGAGGGTGCGCGTGTCGTACCAGTTGTACAGGTGCCCGCGATGGCGCTCGAGCTTGTCCATGCCGTCGAGGGTCGCCTGCGTCCTGCGCAGCAGCCCCTGCAGCGAGAGGTAGCCGAAGTCGTGCGCGGCGAGGCTGGCCAGCAAGCTGAGTCCGATGTTGGTCGGCGAGGTCCGGTGGGCGACCACGTCGCCCGGTTGCTGCTGGTAGTTGTCGGGCGGCAAGCCGTTGTCGAGGGCCCCGACGTGGCGCTCGAAGAAATGCCAGGTGCGCCGCGCCGCGTCGCGCAGGAGCGGCTCGTGAACGGGATCCAGGGTTGCCGCCGCGGATGCGCGGACGCGGCTGATCCGCCGCGCGAGAAGCGGAGACGCCAGCCACAGCAGCAGGACCGGTGACGCCAAGGGCAGTGTCGCGGGCTGCAGGTACGCGAGGGCGATCGCCAGACCCAGGGTGGACAGCGGTGCGAAGGCCATGCTCCGGAACGCCCCGCCGCGGCGGGTCGCCTCGCCACGCTCGACCACGCGCGAGGGCGTCCATTCGAGAAGGCGCCGGTGCGACACGTGCAGGCGCCACGACGTGCGCAGGATCGCGTCGGCGGCGACCCAGGCCTCGAACGGCAGGCAGGCCAGCGCGAACAGTGCCTGCACCAGGCGTTTCCAGGTCCCGGCGGCGACGTCCGCGGCATGCGCTCGCCAGCGTGCGTCCGGCGGCTTGCGCGCGAGATGCGACAGTGCGGCCGCCGGGATCGGCACCAGTGTCAGCGCCAGCACGAACACGGTCCAGGCCGCGGCGCCGGGAAGCCACAGCCAGCCGAGCACGAACAGCAGCCATTGCGCCGGCGCCACGAGGCTGCGGCGCAGGTTGTCGAAAATCTTCCATCTCGACAGGGCCGACAGCGGATTGCGCACCGTTCCGGCTCCGGCGGAGGGCACGCGTGGAAGCAGCCAGCGCGCGATCTGCCAGTCGCCGCGGATCCAGCGATGGCGCCGCGTGATGTCGGCCACGTAGCTGCGCGGGAAATCCTCGAACACCGCGACGTCGCTGGCCAGGCCCGCGCGCGCGTGACATCCCTCGAGGAGATCGTGGCTGAGGATGCGGTTCGCCGGGAAGCGTCCGTCGAGGGTGCTCTCGAAGGCGTCGACGTCGTAGATTCCCTTGCCCGTGAACGACCCCTCGCCGAACAGGTCCTGATACACGTCCGAGACGGCGCGGGTGTAGGGATCGAGTCCCGGATCGCCGCCTAACAGCGCGGTGTAGCCGGAGACGCCCGACAGCGAGAACGTGGTGCCGACGCGCGGCTGCAGGATGCCGTGACCCGACACCACGCGGGTTCCGTCCGCGTCGATGCGTGGGCGATTCAACGGATGGTGGATCGTCGCGACGAGCTCGTGCGCGGCATCGTGCGGAAGCCGCGTGTCCGCATCCAGCGTGATCACGTAGCGGACCGTGCGCAGCACGGCCTGGTCGCCCACGACGCACGCGAAGCGCCCCTCCGCCTTGCCGCGAAGGAGCGCATTGAGGTCACCGAGCTTGCCGCGTTTGCGCTCTTCGCCCATCCACACGCGTTCGCCCGCATTCCAGCGCCGCGGCCGGTGCAGCAGGAAGAAGCGCGAACCGCCCGCGGCGGCATGCACGCGGTTGAGGCGCTCGATTCCCGCAACCGCGACCGCGAGCACCGCGGCATCCACGGTGGTGTGCTCCGTCCGTGCGTCGGGATGATCGCTCAGCAGGGCGTAGTGCAGATGCTGCATGCGATTGGCGAGGTACCGGATCTCGAGGTTGTCGACGTCCTCACGTGCACCCGCCGTACTGTCGAGCAGTGTCGGCACCACCACCAGCGTGGTGGCCACGGCGGGGATGCCACGCGAGAAATCCATGCGCGGCAACGCCTTGGGCGCGACCGCGAACATCGACACCGCATTCACGACGACCAAGGCGAGCTGGCTCGCGGCGATCAGCAACGGCAGAGAGATGAGCGCGACCGCATGACCGGGCAGCGGCATCGGCAGCAGCATCCACGCGAAGCACACGATCGCAGCCGTCGCCAGGACGATCGAGCCCAGGTAACGCGGCAGCGTGACGTACCGCGGCGTCGGCCGCAGGCCGAAGCCCTGCTCGAGTGCGCCGAGGCCCGCATCGACGAGGTGGTGGCCCACATGCGCGGAGGGCGCGTCGATGCCGTGGTGGTCCGCGGCGTCACGCGCCCTGTCCACCACCGCCTGGGCGACATCGGATTCCGCGCGGCGCGCCTTGCGCGCGAGGCGCTCCACGACCTGGCGGTAGGCGTCGCGCGTGGCGAAGCTCATGCCCGTGTAGACCCCTGCCGGATCGGTCGCGAGGATCGCCTCGATGCGGCTGAGGCGCTCGACGAAGCCGCGCCAGTCGGTGGACAGCAGCAGGCGCAGGCTGCCGATGCTGTTGCTCACCGACAGCTGGTCGGCGGCCTGTTGCTGGTTCTCCGACTGCACGAGCTGCTCGATCGTCAGGCCGTCTTCCGCCAGGCGCTGCTCGAGCCACGACACGGGCACGGCGAGCGACGCCTTCTGGTTCTGCAGGCGCTGCATGAGCTCGGCGACGAACGAACTGCTGGCCGGTGGATCCGACCGGGCCATGTCGGCGACGGCGAGGATCAGGCTGCGCGGATCCTGCGCGGCGATCTGCGCCATGCGCTCGCCCCACGCCGCGGCGAGATTGCGATGCCGCCGGTCCATCGCCACGCGCGCGGCCACGCGGCGCAGGTTCTCGACGAGGGCGAGGCGCAGCATGATCGGGATCGCCCACAGTTCGCCGAGGCTGAGCGGGGCGATGTCCTGGTATGCGGACACGAAGCGATGCAGGCTCTCGTGATCGAAACGTCCGTCGCCGTGGGAGATCGCGTTCAACGCGAGGTCGTAGATGCGCGGCAGCCCGGACTGCGGGCCTTGCGCCAGGCGCGGCAACTGCGAGCTGTAGCCCTTCGGCAGGTGCAGTCGTGCGGTCCGCAGGTGCTCGTCGATCAGGTAGTAGTTGTCGAGCAGCCACTCGCTCGCCGGACTCACGCGGCGGTTCTCGCGGATGGCCGCCGACAGCAGGCCGCACGCCTCGAGCAACACCGTCTCGTTCTCGTCCAGGCGCGCGAGCAGGCCGTGGTGGCCCTTGCCCGCGAGAAGGCGATGCGACGCCGCAAGGACGCGCCCGTGCTCTTCCATCTGGTCCGCGCTGAACAGCTCGGCACGCAACGGGGATTCGGCCGTCGCCTTGCGCGCGTGTGGGCGGCGGAAGGTCTCGAATAGCCCTCCGACGCCGTTCCGCAGCCACGCATTCATCGGCATGCTGGAGATCCATGGGCAGCGCGCCGCAGGTCGCGGACGCGATCGTGCTCGCTGGACCGCAGCGTCGGAAGCGTCGTGTCGCATCGCGCCACTGGCCACGTCCACGTGCGGGACGTCGCTGCCGGCCCCGTCACCGTGTTCGGCTGCGCCCGCGCCATGTGCGCGAGGCCGCATCACGGGCCGCGGCCAGCCTAGCATCGAAACGCGCGCGCGAACGCGGCGAATCATGAACACGGCGAGCACGCGGGTGCGCCGCACACGCACCGTGCAAGGCGCCGCACGATCGGACGCGCGGCGGCGTCGCGGGCCCGGCAGCCTCCACGACGCGATGCGACTCCTGCGTCGCGAAGCACGATCGCCGACCCGGCCCATCGCACATCGGGCACGTATCGGCGATGGCCGACATCTCCGCGACATGTGCGCCGCATGCTGCGGTACGTCGAAGACCCGCGACAGGGCACGCACGCATCGCTCGCCCATGCAGCCGTGAGCGCGGCACACGGCGTGGCACGCGGGCATCACCGCAACGAAGGTCGACGGCACCGACCCTTCGCGACGCATCCCCACGTGCCGCAAGGTGGACACCACGAGCATGGTTATCGGTATCCGGACGGTCGTGATCGGCGGCATGGCGTTGTGCCTAGGCGCCATGGCCGTCCTCGCATCATCCCCCTCCCTGCACGACGACCGGAGCGATCCAGGCCGCGGTGTCGACGCGGTTCCCGCGCTCAGCGTCACGGCCGTGCATCCCCGCCGCGAGGCCATGCCGGTCCGCGTCGAGGCCACGGGCACGATCGCCGCGTGGCAGGACGCGAGCGTCGGCACGCAAGCCGACGGACTGCGGCTGGCCGAGGTCCTCGTGGATGTCGGCGACGCCGTGAAGCGCGGCGACGTGATGGCCGTCTTCGCCCCGGAGACCGTCCTCGCGGAACTCGCCGAAGCCGAGGCGGCCGTCGCGCTGGCGCAGGCATCGCTCACCGAGGCCGAAGCCAACGCACGCCGTGCGCGGCGCCTCGAAGACACCGGCGCGATGGCGAGGCAGCAGATCGAGCAGGTGCTCACCCTCGAAGGCACCGCGCGTGCACGAGTCGGCGCCGCCGAAGCCGCGCGCGAGCGACAGCGCCTGCGCCTGGCGCAGGCACGCGTGCGCGCGCCCGACGACGGCATCGTGTCGTCGCGCACGGCGACGGTCGGCGCCGTGCTGCCCGCGGGTGAAGAGCTGTTCCGCATGATCCGCGGTGGCCGGCTCGAGTGGCGTGCTGAGATGTCGGCCGCCGACATGGCAGCGATCGCGCCGGGTCGGCTTGCACGCATCGACATGGAGGGTGGCGGCACGGTCGACGGCCGCGTGCGCGCAGTGGCACCGACCGTCGACGCGTCGACGCTCAAGGGCATCGTGTACGTCGACATCCCGGCCGGCCGTGCGCGCGCAGGACAGTTCGCACGCGGCACGCTCGAGCTCGGCGCGGTCGACGCTTCGACCCTGCCGCAGGGTGCTCTGGTGCTGCGCGACGGCACCAGCCACGTGCTGCGCATCGGCGCCGATTCGCGCGTCGACCTCCTGGCGATCACGCCAGGACGCCGCGCCGGCGACCGGGTCGAGATCCTCGGCGGACTCGCGGCGGAAGACCGTGTGGTCGCCTCGGGTGGCGGTTTCCTCGGCGACGGCGACCTCGTGCGCGTGGTCGAGACGGTGCGTGCCGGCCCGCCCATCGATGCGACGACGCCCGCCATCCCCGTGGTCGATTGAGGACGCCCGCATGCGCACGAACGTCTCCGCCTGGTCGATCCGCAACCCCACTGCGGTCGTGCTCGCCTTCATCCTGTTGACGATCGCTGGGTTGCACGGCTTCCGTTCGATGAAGGTGCAGAACTTCCCCGACATCGACCTGCCGATCGTGACCGTCTCCGCGATGCTGCCCGGCGCCTCGCCGACGCAGCTCGAGAACGACGTCGCACGCAAACTCGAGAACGCGATGGCAACACTGCAGGGCCTGCGCCACCTCGATGCCACGATCAGCGACGGACAGGTCGCGATGACCGTCGAATTCCGCATCGAGAAGCCTCAGCAGGAAGCGCTCGACGACGTACGCGACGCGGTCGCGCGCGTGCGCGCCGACCTTCCGCCCGAGCTGCGCGATCCCGTCATCCGCAAGGTCGAACTCGCGGGCGCGCCGATGCTCGCCTACACCGTCGCGTCGCCACGCCTGGACGACGATGCGCTGTCCTGGCTCGTCGATCGCGACATCACGCGGCGCCTGCTGGCCGTGCCGGGCGTCGGCGCGGTCACGCGCGTCGGCGGCGTCACGCGCGAGGTGCGCGTGGAACTCGATCCGGCGCGCCTGCTCGCGCTGCGCACGACGGCCGCCGAGGTCTCTCGCCGGTTGCGCCTCGTCCATCAGGAGGCCTCGGGCGGACGCGCCGACCTCGGCGGCGCCGAGCAGCGCGTTCGCACGCTCGCGACGGTGGCCTCCGCCGCAGAGCTCGCGGCGATGCACCTGCCGCTCGCCGATGGCCGGCGCATCCGCCTCGACGAGGTGGCGAGCGTGCGCGACACCACGGCGGAACGGCGCAGCGCAGCGCTGCTCGACGGCGCACCGGTGGTCGGCTTCGAGGTCGTGCGTGCGCGGGGCGCCGGCGAGGTCGAGGTCGCGCACGGCGTGCGCGCGGCGCTCGAACGGCTGGGAAATGAACGTCCCGACCTGCACATCACCGAGGCGCTCGACGTGGTCGCACCCGTCGTGGAGAACGTCGACGGCTCGATGATGCTGCTCTACGAGGGCGCGCTGCTCGCCGTCCTCGTCGTGTTCGCGTTCCTGCGCGACGTGCGCGCGACCTTCATCGCCGCCGTCGCGCTGCCGCTGTCGATCATCCCGACCTTCGCGGTGCTGCATGCGATGGGCTTCACGATCAACACGGTATCGCTGCTCGCACTGTCGCTCGTGGTCGGCGTGCTCGTCGACGACGCCATCGTCGAGATCGAGAACATCGAGCGCCACCTGCACATGGGCAAGCCACCGTACCGCGCCGCGATGGACGCGTCCGACGAGATCGGCCTGGCCGTGATCGCGACCACGTTCACGCTGATCGCCGTCTTCGTGCCGACGTCGCTCATGGCCGGCGTGGTCGGTCGCTACTTCGTGCAGTTCGGGTGGACCGCGGCGATCGCGGTGTTCTTCTCGCTCGTGGTCGCACGCATGCTCACGCCGATGATGGCGGCGTACCTGCTCAGGCCGCCTACCCGGGCGCCACGCGATGCCCGCTGGCTCGCTGCCTACCTCACCCTCGCGCGCCGCGCGTTGCGCCATCGCGCGGCGACACTCGCCACAACGCTCGCCCTGCTCGTCGGCGGTGCATGGCTCGCGACGACGCTGCCCGGCGAGTTCATCCCGGCGGACGACGGCGCGCACACCCAGGTCACGCTGATGCTGCCGCCCGGCACGCGCCTCCACGACACGATCGCAGCCTCGGAGCATGCGCGCACGGCCCTCCGCGACGTCGCGCACGTGCGCAGCGTCTACACGACGATCGGCGGCGGCAGTGCCGGCCAGGATCCGACCGAACCCGCGAGCGCGCCCGTGGCAGGGGTCGGCTCGGCGGTGCTGACGGTCAACCTCGCACCGCGACGCGAGCGCGAAGGCATCACGCGCCAGGCGATCGAGGCCGACATGCGACGTGCGCTCGCCGCCGTTCCGGGTGCACGCGTCAAGGTCGGCATGGGCGGCAGTGGCGAGAACCATCTGATCGCGCTCGCCTCCGAGGACACCATCGCCCTCGAACGCCATGCCGCACGCGTCGAACGCGAGCTGCGAACGATCAACGGCGTCGGCGCAGTGACGTCGTCGCTCGGCGCCGTCGCACCGGAGCTCGTCGTGCGCCCGGATGCGCCGCGCGCGGCGCGTCTCGGCGTGACCTCGGCGGCGATCGCCGAGACCTTGCGCGTCGCCACGCTGGGTGACTACGACGAGGAACTCGCCCGACTCGATCTCGGCGAGCGGCAGGTGCCGGTCGTCGTGCGCCTGCCCGATCACGCGCGCACCGACCTCGACCTGCTCGGGCGTCTTTCCGTGGCCGGTGCCCACGGGCCGGTGCCGCTCGCGAGCGTGGCATCCCTCCACCTCGATGGCGGCCCCGCCACGATCACGCGGCGCGACCGCATGCGCAACGTCACGCTCGAGGTCGAGCTTGCCGGCCGTCCGCTGGGCGAGGTCGAGGCGGCCGCGGAGGCCCTGCCGAGCCTGTCCACGCTGCCGAAGGATGTGGTCCACGGCTCGGCCGGCGACGCCGAGGTCATGGGCGAACTCGTGTCGGGCTTCCTGCTGGCGATGGGCATGGGCGTGCTGTGCGTCTATGCCGTGCTGGTGCTGCTGCTCAGGGACTTCGCCCAGCCCGTGACGATCCTCGCGGCGCTCGTGCTGTCGATACCGGGTGCATTCCTCGCGCTCGCGATCACTGCGTCGAGCCTGTCGATGCCGGCCATGATCGGCCTGATCATGCTCATGGGCATCACGACAAAGAACGCGATCCTGCTCGTCGACTACATCGTGATCGCGCGCCGCGAGGGCGATGCATCGCGTGACGAGGCGATCCTCGACGCCTGCCGCAAGCGCGCGAGGCCCATCGTCATGACCACGCTCGCGATGGGCGCGGGCATGCTGCCTGTCGCGCTCGGCTGGGGTGCGGATCCGAGCTTCCGGGCGCCGATGGCGATCGTCGTCATCGGCGGACTCGTCACCTCGACGGTGCTGAGCCTGCTCGTCGTGCCGGTGGTCTACGCGCTCGTCGACGACGGCGTGGCGTGGCTGAAGCGACGCGTCGCGCGCCGGCTGCCTGTGCAGACGAAGGCATGACGTGCAGGCGGCCTGGCCCCACGGAGGTCAGGCTCATGATGACGAGAGCGCTTCCAGAACTGGGGTCAGGTTCATTTGTCCATGAAGGCGCTCGACGATGGGCAGATCTGTGCGGGACAAATGAACCTGACCCCGCATTGCACGGCGCGGCATATCGCATGCCGGATACCTGTGGCGACGTGAACGTCGAAGGCATGACGCGAAGGCGATCTGGCCCGACAGTGGCAGGAACATCATGACCCCTGCACTTCCAAGACTGGGGTCAGGTTCATTTGTCCATGAAGGCGCTAGACGATGGACAGATCTGGGTCGGACAAATGAACCTGACCCCAGAGCTGGGTCTGCATCGGACACATGAACCTGACCCCGGAGCTTCCCAAGGCCTGAAGGCCGGCGAACGTTCGATCAGGGCATGCCGCCCCTTCGACCGATGCCCGGGCCCAGAGCGATCACGGCGCGGATCGTCGCGATGAACACGTCCTGGTCGTGCGGAGTCGTCGGATACGGGACCACGATGCAGTCGCCATGGGCTTCGCCATTGCCCACGACGAGGCGTGGCACGTGCGGAAGAAGCGCGTCCGCCGGACGATCCGCTTCGCGTGCCATCGCGGCACGCGAGCCGTCGAACAGGAGCACCTCGACGGCAGGCAGCGAGGCCGCATGCAGAAGATCGTGCCCACTCGCGAACACGTCGACGGTGAAGTCCGCACGCTCGAGGACACGACGCAGGCGTGCGATGTGCGCGATGTCGTCGGACAGGATGCCGACGACAGGGCCTGATGCAGGAGCCGGTGTGCAATGGGTGCGTGCAGAGCCTGCTTCGGAACGGCGGAAGTACAGGATGTAGGCGAGCGCGACGGCCGCGTAAAGCAGGACCAGCAGCGCGAGGAGGAGGTTCATCGTGAAGCGGGTGGCGCGCGCCGGAGGCGCCGGCGCGCGCTGGACATCAGAATCCGCGCGACAAGCCGATGATCAGCGACGTCTTGGTGTCGGCGCCGCGTTCGAGGAACGGGCTGTCGGCGATCCCGTCGGGCAGGCTGCTGTACTCGAGCGAGGCGAACATCGCCCACTTCTCGCCGATCGGCCGCGCGAAGGTGACGCCGATGTGCGGCACCGCGACGGATCCCGGCTTGTAGTCGACCACACCGCGCGCGACTTCCTTGTCGAGCGTGCCGTAGTAGTAGTTGGCCATGTCCTTCGACATCCACTTCACGCCCGCATTCGGGGTGATGCGTGCCTTGCCGATCTCGAACGGGTAACCGTACTGCAGCGAGGCCTCGTAGCCGCCGCTGGTGTCGGTGGCATCGGCGAGCAGGCCGAGCTCGAGCTCGCCGGCAGCACCGCTCCACTTCGCCGACACGCCGAGATCGAGGCCGTCGTCGCGATCCTCGAGCAGGCGGTAGTCGAGGCCGTTGCGTGCGAGTTCGGTCCTGCCGAGATCGTCGATGTCGAAGCCGTCCATGCGCAGCGACGCGACCGCGCCGAAGGCGAACGTGTCGTTCTCGACGAACTGCCAGCCCGCGGTGATGCCGCGGAAGTAGAACTTCTCGCCCTGGTAGGTGACCAGCGGCACCGGCATCACGCGCGTGCCCTCGCCCGCATACGGACTGTCGGTGGCGACCACGGCCACACCCAGACCCCAGCGCGGCGGGCCACCGCCGTCGCCATCCTCGGGATCATCGCCTTGTGCCATGCCGGATGCCGGCAGCGCAGCCAGCAGGGCGGATATCAGCAATCGTTTCATGTCGAACCGGGCCTCGTGCTCGTGGGGAGGTCGGGTGGCCGCGGCTCGCGCGGCGATCACCTCGTGCGCAGGCATCGAGCATGCGCAGGTCGAGCATGGCGAAGCGATGTCGCGGCGATGTCGAGCGTCAGCCGAGGTCCGTCGGCGGCAGCAGGCTCGCACCGAGGTCCAGCCGTGCGAGCGTGCCGTTCGACGGCATCGGCTCGATCGCGAGACGCCAGCCGAAGCGCTCGCAGATGCGGCCGATCAGGAACAGGCCGAGGCCCTGCCCGCGCGTCGGCGCGGCGGCGCGCAGGCTCTCGCGATAACGGCGTGCCGTATCGGCGGCATCGACGCCGCGCCCCGAGTCCGCGATCTCGACGACGCCATCGCGCACGGCGACGAGGATGCGACCCTGATCGGTGTTCTCGGCGGCATTGCGCAGCAGGTTGCCGAGTGCGATGCGCACCATCGCCTCCGGCGCGTCGACGAGCGTCGGCTCGAGCTCGCCGAACTCGAAGCGCACGTCGCGCTGCGCGAGGAGGTGTTCGTGGTCGGCGACGAGTGCGGGCAGCAGCCGGTGCACGGCGGTCACGTCGGCGGCGAGTTCCGACGAGGGTGTCTCGCGCGCGAGATACAGCAGCGCCGCCATGACTTCCGACAGCGAAGCGACGGCACCGTCGATGCGTTCGACCACCGGCTGCGACACCTCCGGCAACGGCTGGCGACGCAGGATGTCGACCGCACCGGACACCACCGCGAGCGGCGTGCGGAACTCGTGACTGGCCTGGTCGAGCAGGCTGCGCTCGCGTGCGATGAAACGCTCGACGCGATCGAGGTGCGCATTGCAGGCGCGTGCGATGACCTGGATCTCGTCCTGCCGGTACGAGGTGGGCAGGCGCTCGCCGGGCGAAGTCGGATCGATCGCCTGCATGCGCGCGGCGATGTCGCGCACGGGGCGCACGAGGTTGTGGTGCAACCAGCCGATCACCGTGGCGATCAGCGCGATGAACAGCACCGCCCATACGATGCCGAGCAGCGAATCGCGGTTCTGCTGGCTCTCGAGCTCGTCGATGTCCACGATCGTGATCAGGCGCCCGCCGCCGAGCGGTGCGATGAACGCGTGGAACACGTCGTCGGTATCGAAGATGTCGGAGACGCTGCCTTCCGACGAATGATGGCCGAGCGACGCGGTGCGCAGATACTCCGGGACGTCGGACGGGAATGCGTCTCCCTGCACGAACCACGAGCGCAGCACGCCGCTGCGCGGCAGCGGCGTGGCCGGATCGGCGGCCCATTGCTGCGCGTAGGTCCGCGACGTGGATTCGAGGATGTCGCGCCAGATGCGGTGTTCGACCAAACCTTGGCTGCGCAGGCCCTGCACGCTCAGCGCGAGCATCATGAGCAGGCCGAACGCAATCAGGGCCATGCTGACCCACCAGTGCAGGCTGCGCGTCGGGCGGCTCGCCACGGCGCGCCTAGGTGCCTTCCGACAGGCGGTAGCCGACGCCGGTCACCGTGTGCAGCAGCTTGCGCTCGCCGTCCTGGTCGATCGCGCGCCGCAGCACGTACATGTGCGAACGCAGGAGATCACTCTCGGGCGAGGCCTCGCCCCAGGTGACGTGTTCGAGGCGCTCACGCGTGACCACGCGCGGACTCTCGCGCATGAGCACCTCGAGCAGGCGACGACTCGTGCGCGTCAGCGGGATGCGCCGCTCGCCGCGCACGACCTCGAGCGTGCCGAGATTGAAGCGCAGGTCGGCGAGCGCGAGCACGCTCTCCCCGGTCACGGCCTGGCGTCGGCGCGCGACGAGTGCGCGCAGGCGCACCTCGATCTCGGCCAGCGCGACGGGTTTGACGAGGTAGTCGTCGAGTCCCGATTCGAAGCCGTCGATCTTGTCGGCGAGCTGGTCGCGCGCGGTCAGCATGATCACCGGCACGGCCTTGCGTGCCTGCGTGCGCAGTTTGCGCAGCAGCGTGATGCCGTCCATGCGCGGCAGGTTCCAGTCGAGCACGATCGCGTCGTAGTCCTTCGTCACGGCGAGATGCAGGCCCGACACGCCGTCGGGTGCCGCATCGAGCACGTGCCCGCAGGCCTCGAGGTAGTCGTAGAGGTTGGCCGCGAGCTGCGCGTTGTCCTCGATCACGAGGATCGACAGCGGCTCGGCCGGCACGGCGTGTCCGCGCATGTCGTCCATGTGTTCCATCATACCCATCGGCATCGGGCCTCGGCGGGGGATCGGGATGCCCGGCGCGCGACGTCGGCGTCGCACGCGGAGGCTCGCCGAGCGTGCACGAGGCGTGTCGCGGGAATGTCGTCGCGGGGATCGTGCCCGACAGGCCTGCCTAGCGCAGCTTCTCCGCCAGGTCCGGCCGCGCCACGAACACGTGCGCCTTGCCGAGCTTGTCGCGTCGCATGAGCTTCGCGTCCACCAGCCCGACCAGGTCGGAGCGGGCGGTGTCGTAGACGATGTCGTGGGTGCGCTGGTGCACGGCGATGGTATAGGCCTTGCCGGGGTTCTTCAGCGCGTTCAGAAGCAATGCGCGCTGGCGGTGATTGAGTCGGCGGGCCAGCGTGCTGCCAGGCTTGAGCAGGGTCTGTGCCTGCGACTGCGCCTGTTGCTTTCGGGCGATGTAGGCATGCACGCCATCGATGGCCTTCAGCAGGACGTCCAGCTGGTGGGCCACGAAATAGCTCGCATCACCGTCGTCGGACTCGCTGAACAGGTAAGCGCGCGTGTACTGCGCGGGCGCCTTCTTCAGGATGCTGGAGATGGAAAAGTATTCCGTCATCCAGAATCCGGCGCGGAGCATGGACCAGTAGAACAAGGCGCGCGCGGTTCGGCCGTTGCCGTCCACGAAGGGATGGTCGTAGCCGATCATGAAATGGATCGAGATGGCGCGCACCACCGGGTGGATGAAGTAGTCGCCGTCATCGTTCTGGTTGGCAAAGTCGCAGAGCGCCTGCAACCGTTGCGGAAGCTCGGCAGCCGGCGGCGGCACATGCAGGGTGGTGCCTGTCTCGTCTTCCACGACGATGTTCTCGTCCGCCCTGCGGAAGCGTCCGGCCGCATCCGGATCCTTCAGGGTGCCGTCCGTCAACATCCGGTGGATCTCGAACACGATATCCGGCGTCAATGGCTGTTCCAGCCAACGCTTCAGTTCACGCATGGCCTTGAAGTTGTTGACGATCATGCGCTCGCCGTAGTCGCGGGGCGCGCGCCCGGAACGCAGCATGTCCTTGGCCACCTGCGTGGTGGTGGCCGCCCCTTCCAGTTGCGAGGAGGTCATCGCCTCCTCCATCAACGAGCGCATCAGATAGCGCTCCTGCATGGCACCCGAAGGAAGCGCATCGGCCCCCTGCAATGCGCCCGCCGCGTCGCGTGCCACCTGGAACAGTTGCCTCTGGATGCCGTCACTGCTGCAGACATGGAACAGCTTGCCGGACGTGTCACGCAGCGGGAGCTCCTTGCACAACGACCGCCGCGCCAGCTTGATGCCCAGCCACCACTGCTCGACATCCAGCCCAGGCGGCGGCGTGAGATGCCGCAAGTGGTCCCAATGCTCGTATACGCCCTTGACCTCGGCGCGGATGCCGCGACTCAGGATCTCCTGAATCTGTCCGGCATGACGCTGGAACAGGTTCAGCCAGGGCGGGGCGGGGACGGGCAGCTTCATGGGCATCTACCGATTTTCTACCGAAACATACATGAATCGGTAGATGATCGGTAGTTGAGTCCCAACGCGTTGATTTGCCATTTCATTCTGATGCCGGCTACTCCGAAAGCCCCGAGGCCCGAGGGCCGTGTCGTCGGCCATGGGCGGTCGTGCCTGCGAGCTGCACGTCATGCCCGGAATCCACGATCTGCCCATGAAACGGTTGAATCATGAAACCTCAACCATCCAATGTCGGCCGACGACATGCGAACAACTGCGTCCGCAAGCCGGCGGTGATCGAGGCCACGCGCGCGGGCATTGACTGAGCGTGCCGGCGGCGCACGACGCAACAATCCCTCCAGTACGACCGCGGCACCTCTTGCCGCTCCCTTCCGTGGACGCAGGCAGGCGCAGCATCGCGGCCTGCGCGGAAGGGGATGCATGTGACGCTGTTCCTCTGGGACCGGCAGGCGCAGGAGCAGCCGTTGCGCGAGCATCACCTCGTGCGGGCGCACATGGCCGCAACCCAGGTGCTCGCGGACTGGGAGGCCCGCGAAGCCGGCTACGCGCGACAGATGGTGATCCGGCACGCGGTCGGCGCCTGCGTGCCGTTGCTCGGTGTGACCGTGCTGCATTGGCCGGTCGGTGCCGTGGTCCTCTCACTCTTCATGGACACGATCGTGATGTGGATGTGCGAGGTACTCAAGACGCTGCTGGAGCCCCGCCGCACGCAGGTCGAACGCGCGGGCCTGCTCGAGGCACTCGACGTGCGCACCGTGATCCTTTCGATGAAGCAGCCTCGCCGGGCATTGCAGGCCCGTGGACACCGTGCCGACAAGGCCCAGGACACCCTGCAGTACCGCTACGGCGCACTGCTGGAGCCAGAGGTCTACACACCCATCGAACAGCTCATCTTCATGATGTCCCTCGGCTTTCTCATGCTCGCGCTGCTGGCCCTCGCGTGGGGCATGATGCCGGCCGCCTTTCCGGGACTGCTGGCCTCCATCGCGCTGCGCATCGGCTTCAGCGTGCTCTCGATCCGGCGCGCCGCCCGGCGCGACGGTCCCGCGCCGGAATTGCTCCGGGAAACACTCGAACCGTCGATCGCGTTCTGGATCGTGCTGGGCGCCTTGTTCGTGTTCGGCATGCTCACGGACGGAAAGTACTTCAACATGCCCGTGGTGGGTGTCGGCGTGCTGATACTCCACGCCTTCGCGACCCTGGTCATCGCGCGCATCGGCTGGCGCAACATCCACGCGTTCGTCATCGACCTGCGCCGCTTCGTCGTGCGGGACCGGCAGGAGATGCTCGATCAGCTGCAGCGCGTGAACGGAGACACGCGTGGGGATGGTCCTGCCCGTTCGCGCTGAGCGGCATCCGTTTCCCGGCTCGCCGCGCTCGCTGCGGGAGACAGGCCGGTCGGACACGCAATGTCACGCGTGCGTGCCGGGAACCGCCACATCCGAATCGACGGCACCGACGGAACGGCCACAACGGCAATACCGGGATGGCCTCTCTGGCGTACGTCCAGCGTGGGACATGTGGACCGTCCCGGTACGTGATCGCGTCACCCGCGAACGCCGTCATGCCGCCACGAGGACACACCGGGAGCGCGATCCGCATGACGTTGTTCTGGGAACTCAACAGCAAGGGACCCGAGCGCCCGCTGGTCGAGCGTGACCTCGTGCGCGCGCACATCGCGGCACCGGGCGTGCTCGCCAGCTGGGAGACCCGCCACGCCGCCCACTGGCGCAGCGTGGCGCTCGACCTCGTGATCGGCACATGGTTGCCCGTGTGCGGTGTCCTGCTGTTGAGCTGGCCGGTCGGCGCGGTGCTGGCCGCCATCGTGCTCGATGCGTTCGTGCAGATGCTCTGCGAGATGCTGAAGGTGCTTCTCGCTCCGCGACGCTCGCTGGAGGAACGCCAGGCGGCACACGACGCGATCGACGTGTACCGCGTCATGCGATCCTTCGCACAGCCTCGCCGTCCGTCGCTGCTCGGGCGCAGCCTGACGGACCTCGGCAACGCGCCGCTGCGCTACTACTACCTCCCGGCCCACGAGCGCCATCCGCTTGCGCCGATCTTTCCGCTGATCGTCGCCTCGTTCGCCTGCTTCGCGATCGCGGTAGGGCTCATGTCCTTCGCCAGCATGTTGCCCGACGCGTTTCCCGGCATCGCCCTCGCCACGAGCGTGCGTATTGCCGTCACGCTGTTCGCGATCCGGCGTGCGAACGGGCGCGACGGGCCCGCACCGGAGCTGCTGCCCGGGCATGAGGCACGATGGATCGCGCTCATGTGGGTGCTGTACGCGTCCGCCTGGTCGAACCTGATTCCGCGCGACGTGATCCTGGCCTTGCCGGAATCCGTGCGAGGTGTCGCCGTCCTGATGCTCTACGCCACCGTGGTCGCCGTGGCGGCCGGCATCGGCTGGCGCCGCATGCTCAGGTTCAGCCATGACCTGAAGCAGTTCATCGGCCGGGACCGCAGGCAGCTGCTCGATCGGCTGCAGCGCGTGAACGGCGACACGCGTGAGGAGCATCACGCTCGCATGCCCTAGGGGCGCTGGCCGTCTCAGTACGCCGCGGTCGTTGCGGCGTACGGGATATCAGGACGCGGAACGCTTCGCCTGCAGGCGCTTGCTCAGCGCGAGTGCGCCGAGGGTGGCGGCGGCACCCGACAGCAGGTAGACGCCGACATACGGCAGGCCGAGGCGTGCGCACAGGCCGAGTGCGACGAGCGGTGCGAACGCCGCACCGATCAGCCACGCGAGATCGGACGTCAGCGCGGCGCCCGTGTAGCGGTAGGCCGAGCCGAAGTTCGCCGTGACGGCTCCCGCCGCCTGGCCGTACGACAAGCCGAGCAGCACGAAGCCGAGCAGGATGAAGACCGCCTGCCCCGCCCCGCCTGCGCCGAGCAGGTTCGGTGCGAAGCCGCTGTACACGGCGATCGCGATCGCGAGGCCGCGCAGCGTGCGCTCGCGGCCGATGCGATCGGCGATCAGACCCGACGCCACCGTCGCGCCGCAGGCGAGGAATGCGCCGCCGATCTGCAGCATCAGGAAGGCGTGGATCGGCTGCTCGGTGAACAGCATCACCCACGACAACGGGAAGATCGTCACGATGTGGAACAGCGCGTAGCTGGCCAGCGCGGCGAACGCGCCGATCACGACGTGGCGTCCCTTCGCGCGCACGAGTTCGGCGACCGGCTTCGGCTCGAGTTCGAGCTCGCCCATGCGCTGCACGTACTCCTCGGCGACGACGATGCGCAGGCGCGCGAACAGCGCCACGACGTTGATCGCGAACGCGACGAAGAACGGATAACGCCAGCCCCAGTCGCGCACCTCGTCGGACGGGAGCGCGGCGTAGAGGTAGGCGAACACGCCCGCGGCGACGATGAAACCGACCGGCGCACCGAGCTGGCCGAGCATCGCGTACCAGCCGCGGCGTTCCTTCGGCGCATTGAGTGCAAGCAACGACGGCAGGCCGTCCCACGAGCCACCGAGCGCGATGCCCTGCAACATGCGGAAGAATGCCAGCAGTCCGATCGAGGCGACGCCGAGCGTCGAGTAGCCGGGCAGGAACGCGATGCCGGCCGTCGCGGTGCCGAGCAGGAACAGCGCCGCCGTGAGCTTGGTGCCGCGGCCCCAGCGGCGCTGGATCCACATGAACAGCACGGTGCCGATCGGCCGCGTCACGAAAGCGAGCGCGAACACGGCGAACGAGTACATCGTCGCGGTGAGGTGGTCGGTGAACGGGAAGAACAGCGTCGGGAACACCAGCGCCGAGGCGATGCCGTAGACGAAGAAGTCGAAGTATTCCGACGTGCGCCCGACCACCACGCCCACGGCGATCTCGCCCGGCGCGACGTCGGCGTGGGCCGTGCGTCCGTGGTCGTGGGTCGTGCCGTGATGCGGCGGTGAGGTGTGCATGGTGCGCGGAGACTCGGCGATGGTTCGTACGCAAGGCGTGGCGGACGCGATGCCGCGACGCAAGCCTGACAGCCTCGCCGCGCGCAGGCGATAGGACAAAACGTCCAATCGTCAGGCCCGGCATGCGCGCCTACAGTGCCGCGCCATGAGACTCGCGCATGCTGCCTCCCGTGTCCTGAAGCTGACCAAGCCGTCGCGCCTGGCGCTGCCGCTCGGCCTGCTGCCGCTGCTCGCCGGCTGCAGCACCGTGGTGCTCGATGCCCCGGGCGACGTCGCGCGCCAGCAGGGCGACCTGATCGTGCTCGCGACGTGGCTCATGCTGATCGTGATCGTGCCCGTGATCGCGCTGACGCTGTTCTTCGCGTGGCGCTACCGCGCCTCGAACGCGCAGGCCAACTACCAGCCCGACTGGGACCATTCGACGCAGCTCGAGCTCGTGATCTGGGCCGTGCCGCTGCTCATCATCATCGCGCTCGGCGCGGTCACGTGGATCACCACCCACACGCTCGATCCCTACCGTCCGCTGCGCCGGCTCGATGCCGAACGTCCCGTACCGGCCGACGTGAAGCCGCTCGAGGTGCAGGTCGTCGCACTCGACTGGAAGTGGCTGTTCCTCTACCCCGAGCAAGGCATCGCGACGGTCAACGAGCTCGCCGCGCCGATCGACCGCCCGATCCGCTTCACGCTCACCGGCACGTCGGTGATGAACGCGTTCTACGTGCCCGCGCTGGCCGGCATGATCTACACGATGCCGGGCATGGAGACGAAGCTGCACGCCGTGATCGCGACGCCGGGCGAGTACGAGGGCTTCTCGTCCAACTACAGCGGTGCCGGCTTCTCGCACATGCGCTTCCGCTTCCACGCCTTCGACGGCGACGGGTTCGAGCAGTGGACCGACCGCGTGAAGCGCGAAGGCGCGACGCTGGACCGTGACCGCTACATGGTGCTCGAGCAGCCGAGCTCGCGCGATCCGGTGCGCCATTTCGCCAGCGTGGCACCGGGCCTGTACGACGCGATCCTCAACCGCTGCGTCGGCATCGACCACCTGTGCATGAACGAGATGATGGCGATCGACTCCGCCGGCGGCTTCGGCCTGGACGGGCTCGAAGCCCTCGTCCCTCGCAGCGCACCCGGTCCGTTCGGCGGTCCCTACGTCAGCGCGGAGGTGTGCCGCGTCGACACGCCGTCCGCATTCCCGGCGAGCTTCATCGCCACGCCTGCTGCGCCCTGACGCAGCGCGCGCCGTTTCACGGATTCCCGCATGACACCGCACGTCTATCCTCCTGCCGATCCCGTGTTCGGCAAGCTCAGCTGGGGCGCGATCCCGCTGCATGATCCGATCCTGCTGAGCACCTTCGTCGGTGTCGTGATCGGCGGCCTCGCGGTGCTCGCGCTGCTGACGCGCTACCGCCTGTGGACGCCGCTGTGGCGCGACTGGATCACCAGCATCGACCACAAGAAGATCGGCATCATGTACATGGTGCTCGGCCTCGTGATGCTGCTGCGCGGCTTCGCCGACGCGATCATGATGCGTGCACAGCAGGCGATGGCGTTCGGCGAGAACGTCGGTTATCTGCCCCCGCATCACTACGACCAGATCTTCACGGCCCACGGCGTGATCATGATCTTCTTCGTGGCGATGCCGTTCATCACGGGCCTCATGAACTACCTCGTGCCGCTCATGATCGGCGCGCGCGACGTGGCCTTCCCGTTCCTCAACAACTTCAGCTTCTGGATGACCACGGTCGGCGCCGTGCTGGTGATGGCCTCGCTGTTCGTCGGCGAGTTCGCCAAGACCGGCTGGCTCGCCTACCCGCCGCTGTCAGGGCTCGACTACAGCCCCGATGTCGGCATGGACTACTACATCTGGGCGCTGCAGATCGCCGGCGTCGGCACGACGCTGTCGGGCATCAACCTCATCGTCACGATCGTGAAGATGCGCGCGCCGGGCATGGACCTCATGAAGATGCCGATCTTCGTGTGGACCTCGCTGTGCTCGAACGTGCTCATCGTGGTGAGCTTCCCGGTACTCACCGCGGTGCTCGCGATGCTCACGCTGGACCGCTACGTCGACACGAACTTCTTCACGTCCAGCCTCGGCGGCAACCCGATGATGTACGTGAACCTGATCTGGATCTGGGGCCACCCCGAGGTCTACATCCTGATCCTGCCGCTGTTCGGCGTGTATTCCGAGGTGGTGTCCACGTACTGCAGCAAGCGCCTGTTCGGCTACAGCTCGATGGTCTACGCGACCGTCTGCATCACGATCCTGTCCTACCTCGTGTGGCTGCACCACTTCTTCACGATGGGCTCCGGCGCGAGCGTGAACTCGTTCTTCGGCATCACGACGATGATCATCTCGATCCCGACCGGGGCGAAGATCTTCAACTGGCTGTTCACGATGTACCGCGGGCGTATCCGCTTCGACGTGCCGATGCTGTGGACACTCGGCTTCATGGTCACCTTCACCGTCGGCGGCATGACCGGCGTGCTGCTCGCGGTGCCGCCGGCCGACTTCGTGCTTCACAACAGCCTGTTCCTCGTCGCGCATTTCCACAACGTGATCATCGGCGGCGTCGTGTTCGGCATCTTCGCGGGCATGGCCTACTGGTTCCCGAAAGCGTTCGGTTTCCGCATGGACGAGTTCTGGGGCAAGGTGTCGTTCTGGTTCTGGCTGGCCGGCTACTGGTTCGCGTTCACGCCGCTCTACGTGCTCGGCCTCATGGGCGTCACGCGCCGCATGAGCCACTTCGACGACACCACGCTGCAGCCGTGGTTCGTGGTCGCCGCGTTCGGCGCCGTGCTCATCGCGATCGGCATCGCGGCGTTCCTGTGGTGCATCGTGGTCAGCATCCGCCGCCGCGAGTCGCTGCGCGACGTCACCGGCGATCCCTGGGGCGGCCGCACGCTGGAGTGGTCGACCTCGTCGCCGCCGCCGGACTACAACTTCGCGTTCACGCCGGTCGTGCACGACACCGACGCGTGGTGGGACATGAAGCGCCGCGGCGCCGAGCGTCCGCTGTCGGGCTTCCAGCCGATCCACATGCCGAAGAACACGGCCGCCGGCGTGGTGCTCGCGGCGATCTCGGGCGTGGTCGGCTTCGCGCTGATCTGGCACATCTGGTGGCTCGCCGCGCTGTCGTTCACGGCCCTCGTGGTCGCCGCGATCGTGCACACGTTCAACTACCACCGCGATTACCACATCCCGGCCGCCGAGGTCGAAGCCACGGAGGCAGCCCGCACACGGCTGTTGAGCCTGCATGTCTGAGGCCGTCACCCTCGCGCCGCCGAGCCACGGCACGACCGGCACGCCGCCGGCGTTCTACGACCTCGAAGGCCGCCACCACCCGCAGAACGGCACCTTGCTGGGGTTCTGGCTGTACCTGATGAGCGACCTGCTCATCTTCGCCTGCCTGTTCGCGACCTACGGCGTGCTCGGCCGCAACTACGCGGCGGGCCCTTCGGGCGCCGACCTGTTCGAGCTGCCGCTGATCGCGGTCAACACCGCGCTGCTGCTCGTGTCGTCGATCACCTACGGCATGGCGATGATCGCGATGCAGGCACGGCGCAAGCGCCAGGTGCTGGCCTGGCTCGCCGCCACGGGCCTGCTCGGCCTCGGCTTCCTCGGCATCGAGCTGTACGAGTTCCACCACCTGATCCATCTCGGCGCGGGCCCCGGCCGCAGCGCGTTCCTGTCCTCGTTCTTCGCGCTGGTCGGCACGCACGGCCTGCACGTGTTCTTCGGTTGCCTCTGGCTGGCCGTGCTGATGGTGCAGGTGCAACGCATGGGCCTGACCGTCGCGAACCGCCGCCGCCTGTTCTGCCTGTCGATGTTCTGGCATTTCCTCGACGTGGTCTGGATCGGCGTCTTCTCGTTCGTCTACCTGATGGGAGTGCTGCCGTGAGCGCGCACCACGATGCACACGCCGGCCACGACGAGCACGAGGACGACGGCATCCCGCACGTCCATGCGCGCGACTACGTGCTCGGCTTCGTGTTCTCGGTGCTGCTGACCGCGGTGCCGTTCGGACTCGTGATGGCGGGCGGGAATGCGAACCCGACACTGATCAAGGTGCTCATCCTCGCGCTCGCGGCGGTGCAGGTGGTCGTGCACATGGTGTACTTCCTGCACATGAGCCCGAAGTCGGAGGGCGGCTGGAACTTCCTCGCGCTGCTGTTCACGGGCGTGCTCGTGGTGATCGTGCTCGCGGGCTCGTTGTGGGTGATGTTCCACCTCGACACCAACATGATGCCGATGACACCGCACGAGATGCGCATGGTGCCGTGACCGCCCGGCACGTCGAGCACGAGGCAGCCCGCGCCGCGCGACCCCGCACGCTGGCGGCGATCGGCGTCGTGCTGCTCGTG
The DNA here is from genome assembly GCA_029959555.1 of Lysobacteraceae bacterium PS02065. GTDB lineage: Bacteria > Pseudomonadota > Gammaproteobacteria > Xanthomonadales > Rhodanobacteraceae > Dokdonella. Next base: position 78,829 of record JASCPI010000007.1, read on the forward strand.
CTGTTCGGCGGATTCCTCGCGCTCGGCACGTGGCAGCTGCAGCGCATGGGCTGGAAGCACGCGCTGATCGCGCGCGTCGAGAGCCGTATCCACGCGGAACCCGTAGCAGCGCCCTCACGCGCTGCATGGCCGGGTGTCACGCGTGAAGGCCACGAGTACCTGCGCGTGCACACCGAAGGTGTGTACCTCGCCGATGCCGACACGCGCGTGCAGGCCATCACCGAACTCGGCGCAGGGTTCTGGGTGATGACCCCGCTGCGCCGCGACGACGGCGACGTGGTGCTGATCAACCGCGGTTTCGTTCCGCTCGGCGATACGCCCTCCGCACCACCTTCCGGCCGCATCGGGGTGTCCGGCCTGCTGCGCATCGACGAACCCGGCGGTGCGTTCCTGCGCCACAACGATCCAGCAGGCGGACGCTGGTACTCGCGCGACGTGCAGGCCATCGCGCAGGCGCGCGGACTGCCGGGTGTGGCGCCGTTCTTCGTCGATGCGGATCGCGACACGGCCGCTGCCGACGCCTGGCCACGCGGCGGCATGACCGTGGTGCGCTTCCGCGACCCGCACCTGACCTATGCGCTGACGTGGTTCGCGCTCGCGGCGCTGGTCGCGCTCGCGGGCTGGCGCGTGGTGACGCGGGAGCGCGGATTGCGGCAGCATGCGCGTACCCGTCGCCACGGAATGCGCGCACATGCGAGCACCGTCCTCCCACCCGCGTGACGCCGTGAACCTGCGCCTGTCCGACGATTCGCGCGACGGCACCGGCCGCAAGAACATGCAGCAGCTGATCCTGCTGCGCTGGATCGCCGTCGTCGGCCAGGTACTCACGATCGGCGTCGTGCACGCTGCGATGGGCATCGCGCTGCCGCTGCAGCCGATGCTGGCCATCCTCGCCGGACTCGTGCTGTTCAACGTTGCCAGCCTGCTGCACTGGCGGCGCGGGCGCCACGTCGGCGACGCGGCGCTGCTGCTCGCGCTCGGCGTCGACATCGCTTCGCTCACCGCGCAGCTCTACCTGAGCGGCGGCATCAGCAACCCGTTCGTGTTCCTGTTCCTGCTGCAGGTCGCGCTCGGTGCGGTGCTGCTGCGGCCGCTGTCGAGCTGGATCGTCGTCTCGGTGACTGCAGCCTGCGCGGTGTTCCTCGCCCACGTGCCCGGCCCCGTCGCGATTCCCGTGCATCTCGAGGACGGCCTCGCCGATCCGCACGTGCTCGGCCTGCTCGTGTGCTTCGGCCTCGTCGCGACGCTGATCGTCGTGTTCATCACGCGCATCGGTCGCATCGTGCGGGCACGCGACGCGCGCCTCGCGACGATGCGGCAGCAGGCCGCCGAGGAGGAACACATCGTGCGCATGGGCCTGCTCGCGTCGGGTGCGGCGCACGAACTCGGCACGCCGCTGTCGACGCTCGCGGTGATCCTGCGCGACTGGCGCGACATGCCGGCCTTCCGTTCGGATCCGGAATTGCTGCAGGATGTGATCGAGATGGAAACCCAGATCACGCGCTGCAAGGCCATCGTCACCGGCATCCTGCTGTCGGCCGGCGAGACGCGCGGCGAAGCGCCCGCGCCGACGACCCTGCACCGATTCTTCGACGGACTGGTCGCGGAATGGCGCGCGACGCGTCCGGCCGTGCGCTTCGACTACCTGCCGCGCCTCTGCGACGACGTACCGATCGTCTCGGACACCGGCCTCAAGCAGATGATCGACAACATCCTCGACAACGCACTCGAGGCCTCGCCGAACTGGCTCGCGCTGGACGTCGTGCGCGGCATCGACAGCGTGACCGTGCGCGTGACCGACGCCGGGCCGGGCTTCCCGCCCGCGATGCTCGAGCGGCTCGGCCAGCCCTACCACTCGAGCAAGGGACGCCCGGGCGGCGGACTCGGCCTGTTCCTGTCGCTCAACGTCGCGCGCACGCTCGGCGGCACGCTCGCCGCGCGCAACCGCGACGTCGGCGGCGCGGAAGTCACGGTCACGCTGCCGCTGTCGGCGGTCCTGCTCGATCGCGAGGACGATGCACGCGATGGCGACTGACGCACGCCGCCTGCTGATCGTCGAGGACGACGCCGCGTTCGCGCGCACGCTGTCGCGCTCGTTCGAGCGGCGTGGCTACCAGGTACGCGGCATCGCCACGCTCGACGAGGTCGATGCCGCGGTCGACGCGTTCGCACCGACGCATGCGGTGGTCGACCTCAAGCTCGCCGGCGGCGGCTCGGGCCTGGCCTGCGTGAAGGCGCTGCACGAGCGCGATCCGGACATCGTGATCGTCGTGCTGACCGGCTACGCGAGCATCGGCACCGCGGTCGAGGCCGTGAAGCTCGGCGCCCGGCACTACCTCGCCAAGCCGTCGAACACCGACGACATCGAGGCCGCGTTCGCGCGCACCGAAGGCGACACTGAAGTCGAGGCGGCCACCCGCACGTCGTCGATCAAGACGCTCGAGTGGGAACACATCCACGGCGTGCTCGCCGAGAGCGATTTCAACATCTCCGAAGCCGCGCGCCGGCTCGGCATGCATCGGCGCACGCTCGCGCGCAAGCTCGAGAAGCGCCGCGTGACGTGACGGCGCCGACAGGCGTCGGCGCCGCGGATCGACTCAGTATTTCGCGGGCGCGGTCGACGGCGTCTCGCCGTCCTTGAGCAGGTAGCCCTCGACTTCCTTGCGCACGGTCTTCTCGAGCACGCGCGGCTTCGGGCCCTTGCCCTCCTCGATCTCCGAGGCGAGCTTGAACAGCGGCATGAAGAGCTGCCCCTGGTCGGGCGCGGCGCGCAGCACGACCGGCTTGTCCGCGCCGAGCAGCGCGGCCCATTCGGCGCGCACGAGCTTCCACATCGGATCGGTGGCTTTCAGGTACGCATCGGCGGGCGCGAAATCGTAGTCGCGGATGCGCTCGTAGCGGTTGAAGCCGTACTCGCGCGCGAGGATCGGTTCCTCGGTGCGCGGCGTGCCGGCCGAGGCGAGCGCGACCTTGTGGTTGAACTGCTCGTGCACCCAGCCGGTCGGCACGATCACGTGGCGGTTGGTGCCGGCGAGCACCTGGTAATCCGAACGCACCGAGTACTCGCGGCGCGGCAGCGGGCGCCAGCCTTCCGGCGATTCCCATGCCGAATAGCCCTTCGCGTGCTGCCAGCGCGCGACGTCGGCGTAGCGCGGCGAATCGTCGACCTGATACACCGACTGCGACCACGCACCCTTGGCCGCCGCCGGATCCACGGCCTCGCGTTCCCAGGTCTGCGCACCGCGGTAGCGGAACACGTGCGTCGGTTCGTACTGCCAGTCCTGGCGCCAGTGCTTGGTCACGAACGGCCCCATCATCTTGCCGTCCTTGCCGATGATGCTCATGACCAGCATGTGCTGCAGCGAGATGAAGGTGCCGCGATCCTCGAGCACGACGACCTTCTCGGTACCCCAGCTCTGGTACGGGCGCGACGGCTTGAAGCCGGGCGTGAAGCCGGCGACCTCGATGAAGTCGAAGCTCGCACGGTAACCGCCCGTCATCGCGAGGATCGCGCGGCGATCACGCTCGAACGCGTCGATGCCGGGCTCCTGCAACGAACGCCAGCCTTCCGAAGCTTCGGTGTCGAGCGTGATCGGGGTGCCACGCGTGGTGCCGCCGCGCGGCGCGAGTTCGCCGCCTTCGACGAACTGCCACGCGAACGTGTACTGGCGCGACGCCGGTGCGTCGGCGGCTGCTGCGGGTGCCGCTGCCGGCACTGCAGCTGCGGGCGCGGCATCGGCCGTCTTTGCGGCGGGCGCAGGGCCGACGGCGGCCAGCGGCATGGACACGAAGAGGCCGAGGACGGCCGACACGGCGAGGATTCGGGAGATCAAGCGATCACTCCTTGCGAGGCAGGAAGCGCCGGCGCGGGGCCGGTTGGCGGGTCGCCGAGGATAGACGCGAATCGTTCCCATTTCCAACAACAGGTGGCAGACCTTTCGTGTCCCCATGCCGGCCGCCGTCGTCGCAGCAGCCTGCGGGTGGGTACCGCGCGCATCGACACGACGTCAGTCTTCGCGCAGCGCGTCGATCACGGCCTGCAGGCCGGCGGACTTGTATTTGCGGCTCGGGTAGTAGAGGTAAAGCGCATCCTCCGGCGCGATCCAGTCGTCCAGGCAGCGCACGAGGCGCCCGTCCGCGACATGCGGCAATGCGCGATCCTCCCAGACATAGGCCAGTGCGACACCCGCGAGCGCGGCTTCGATCATGAGTTCGTGGTCGTGCAGCGCGAGCGGGCCGCTCGGCTGGAACTCGACGTGTCGGCCCTTGCGCACGAACGACCACGGATACCGCGCCGTGCTCGGGTACATGTTGCGGATGCAGACGTGTCCCTCGAGGTCGGCCGGCACCTTCGGCACACGCCGGCTCGCGAAGTAGGCCGGTGATCCGACGACCACGAAGCGCAGGCGTGGCCGGATCCGCACGGCCGTCATGCCCTCGCCGAGACTCTCGCCGAGACGGATGCCCGCATCGAAACCTTCCTCGACGATGTCGACGAGCCGATCGGTCGCGACGATCTCGAGTTCGAGATGCGGATTGCGCTCCAGCAGCGGACCGAGCACGGGACCGAGCACGAACGGTGCGATCGAGTTCGGCGCGTTGAGGCGCACCTTGCCGAACGGGGTGTCGCGATAGCGATTCAGCGCGTCGAGCGCCGCACCGATGCCGGCGAAGGCCGGCGAGAGCTGTTCGAGCAACTGCGCACCGGCATCCGTGAGCGAAACGCTGCGCGTGGTGCGGTTGAGCAGGCGCAGCCCGACACGCGCTTCGAGGTTCGACACCGCGTGGCTGATCGCCGAGGCGGTGACGCCACGTTCCTCCCCCGCGCGACGAAAGCTGCGATGCCGCGCGACCGCATCGAAGGCCGCCAGTTCGGAAAGCTCGGTCGCACGCATTACTGAATCTTGCTCATCTCAAGAAAGAACATTGGTGGTCTTATCACGACCAATGCGCGGGCGCAAAGTGCCTCCACGCCACGACGGCGCCACCGTCGCACCCTCGACGAGGAACCCGCCATGACCGACTTCATCGCCCCACCCCGGAACACCCGATCGCCGTTCGCGGACATGCGCGGGCATCACGTCGCGATCCGCACGCCCGATCTCGAAAGCGCGCGGCGCTGGTACGTGGACACGCTCGACTTCCGCGTCGTCGCCGAATGGGACTACGCCGACGAAAAGCTCGCCTACCTCGCACCGGCCTCGGACGACACCTTCTACATCGAGGTTCTCGGTGGCGGCGAGCCGGCACCGGTCGACGTGTGCCCCTACACCGACCTCGGCGACAGCCTGCGCTACGCCGGCTACCACCACGTCTGCCTGAGCGTCGACAGCGTCGACGCGACCATCGCGGCGTTGCGCGAACGCGGCGTGGCGATCGTCACCGAACCCTTCGTGCTGCCGGCCATCCGCCGTCGCCTCGCCTTCATCGCCGATCCGTTCGGCAACCTCATCGAACTGGCCGAAGTGCTGGCCTGAACACCCCTCGCCCTTTCACGCCCACAGGAGAGACCCATGAATGTCTGGCTCATCACCGGCGCCTCGCGCGGCATCGGCGCGCTCGTCGCGGAACGCGCCCTCGCCCGCGGCGACGCCGTCGTCGCGACCGCGCGCAACCTTTCCGCCATCGTCGAGCGGTTCGGCGAACACCCGCGGCTGCTGCCGCTCGCGCTCGACGTGACCGACGAAGCACAGGCCCGCCAGGTCGTTGCCGCCGCGCTGGCACGCTTCGCACGCATCGACGTGCTGCTCAACAACGCCGGCTTCGGACTCATGGGTGCGGTCGAAGAGGCGAGCGCCGCCGATGTGGAAGCGGTTTACCGCACCAACGTGTTCGGCCTGCTCAACGTGACGCGTGCCGTGCTGCCGTCGATGCGCGAGCGCCGCGCCGGCCTCGTGCTCAACATCTCGTCGATCGGCGGCTACCGCGGTGCCGCGGGGTTCGGCGTGTACAGCTCCACCAAGTTCGCGGTGGAGGGACTCTCCGAGGCCCTGCACGACGAACTCGCCCCGCTCGGCATCCGCGTGACCGTGATCGAGCCCGGCTATTTCCGCACGGATTTCCTCGACGCCAGGTCACTGTCGACGAGTCCGGACGAGATCGCGGACTACGCGGACACCGCAGGCAAGGTCCGCCAGGTCGCGGTCGACCTGAGCCACCGTCAGCCGGGCGATCCCGCGCGACTCGCCGACGTGCTGGTGACGCTGCCGGAGACGACGGCGCTGCCGGTACGCCTGCCGCTCGGCAGCGACACCGTCGCGGCGATCGAGGCCAAGCACGCTTCGGATGCGGCGATCCTCGCGACATGGCGGCCGGTCGCGCTGTCCACCGACTTCGCTGCCACCGCCTGAGGCACGACGGAGCGTGACGTGCCGGTGCCGCCCATGATCCGCACGACGACGATCGGCACGCGGGGAAGCGTGCCGATCGTGGTGTCCTGCGTCCCCACCTTGTCCATCCGTGCGCCGACCACGGCGGCGCACGCGGGCCTCAGGTGTGGCTATTACGCAAGGCTTTCGCCGCGGCCACCATCGCCACGAGCGCGGCACGCGTTTCCTTCCAGCCACGCGTCTTGAGCCCGCAATCCGGATTGACCCAGATCTGCCCGGCCTCGAGCACGTCACGGGCCTTGTGCAGCAGCTCCGTCATCTCGCCCTGGTCGGGCACGCGCGGACTGTGGATGTCGTACACGCCGGGGCCGATCTCGTTCGGGTACCGGTACTTCACGAAGGCATCGAGCAGCTCCATGCGCGAGCGCGAGGTCTCGATCGAGATGACGTCCGCATCCATCGCCGCGACCGCTTCGATGATGTCGTTGAACTCGGAGTAGCACATGTGCGTGTGGATCTGCGTGTCGTCGCGCACGCCTGACTGGGTGATGCGGAAGCTGTCGACGGCCCAGTCGAGGTAGGCCTTCCAGTCCGCGCGACGCAGCGGCAAGCCCTCGCGCAGCGCCGGCTCGTCGATCTGGATGATGCCGATGCCGGCGGCCTCGAGGTCGAGCACCTCGTCGCGCAGGGCGAGTGCGATCTGCCGGCACGTCCTCTCGCGCGGCTGGTCGTCGCGCACGAACGACCACTGCAGCACCGTCACCGGGCCCGTGAGCATGCCCTTCATCGGCCGCTGCGTGAGCGACTGCGCGTACTGCGACCAGCGCACGGTCATCGGTGCCGGACGCGCGACGTCGCCGTAGAGGATCGGTGGCTTCACGCAGCGCGAGCCATAGCTCTGCACCCATCCGTTCTTCGTGAAGGCGAAACCGTCGAGCTGCTCGCCGAAGTACTCGACCATGTCGTTGCGCTCGAACTCGCCGTGCACGAGCACGTCGATGTCGAGGGCCTCCTGCGCGCGCACGCATGCCTCGGTCTCGGCGGCGAGGAACGCGTCGTACTCGGCCTGCGAGCGCTTGCCGGACTTGAACGCCGCGCGCGCCTCACGCACCCCGCGCGTCTGCGGGAACGAGCCGATCGTGGTGGTCGGGTACGCCGGCAGCTTGAACCGCGCCCGTTGCTGCGTACGGCGCACCGTGTACGGCGACGGTCGGGCCGAGTCGGCACCCTCGACCGACGCGAGGCGCGCGGCGACATCGTCGCGATGCACTTTCCTCGACGCACGGCGCGACGCGATGCGCTCGCGCGCGACCTCGAGCGAACCTTCGGCCGACACCATGCCGTCGAGCGCGTCGGCGAGGATGCGCAACTCCTCGACCTTCTGGCGCGCGAAGGCCAACCAGCGCACGACATCGGCGGGCAGCTGGTGCTCGAGCGTCGCGTCGATCGGTGCGTGCAGCAGCGAGCATGACGGCGCGACCTGCAGGCGTTCGCCACCACGCGCATCACGGGCGTGACGTGCGAGCGCGAGCGCGCGATCGAGGTCGGTGCGCCACACGTTGCGACCGTCGACGAGGCCGAGCGAGAGCGTCCACGTGGCCGGGATCGCCGCGAGCACGTCGTCGAGCTGCTGCGGCGCACGCACGAGGTCGACGTGCAGGCCGTCGACGGGCAGCGACGCGACGAGCGCGAGGTTGTCGCCGATCGCCCCGAAATACGTCGCGAGCAGCAGCTTCGGGCGCTTCACGTCGGCCAACGCGGCGTAGGCGTCGCGGTACGCGGCATGGTCGTCGCCGTCCTGGTCGAGCACGAGGCAGGGCTCGTCGACCTGCACCCAGTCCGCGCCCGCATCGGCGAGCCTGCCGAGCAGTTCGGCGTAGGCCGCGACCAGCGCGGGCAGCAGGTCGAGGCGATCGCTGCCGTCGATGCTCTTGGACAGCAGCAGGAAGCTGACCGGGCCGAGCAGCACCGGACGCGCGCGCGCGCCGGCGTCGCGCGCCTCGAGGAATTCGGCGACGGGCTTGTCGCCGCGCAGGCGAAAGGCCTGCGCGGCCTCGAGTTCCGGCACGAGGTAGTGGTAGTTCGTGTCGAACCACTTGGTCATCTCGAGCGCGGGAAGATCGACGCCGTCCTTCTGCAGGCCGCGCGCCATCGCGAAGTAGCCCTGCAACGGATCGGCATCGGCGAGCGCACGGTAACGCTGCGGGATCGCGTCGAACAGGAAGGCCGTGTCGAGCACGTGGTCGTACAGCGAGAAGTCGTTGCACGGCACGGTGTCGGCACCGGCCGCGTGCTGCAGCTGCCAATGCCGGTGGCGCAAGGCCTTGGCCTGCATCTGCAGTGCACTCGCGTCGGCATCGCCGCGCCAGTAGGCCTCGACGGCCTGCTTGAGTTCACGTCGGATCCCGATGCGCGGGAAGCCGAGGTTGATCGCTTGGGTCATGGTGTGGTCCTCGATTCGTCATGAATGGAGGAACGAAGGAAAGGCGTCGGCGGACCGCATGCGCAGCCGTCGTCACCCGCGACCTTCGCCCCCTCGGGCGAACCGGCACCCGCGGGCACGCGTGCGCACGCACGCCTCCGCATGGAGGCGCGACATGCCCACCGCCTCCCACGGGCGCCAGGTCAGGCAGGGATCGCTCCCTGGCCGAGGCAGGTCTTCGGGCTCGTGGACGTGGTGCATGCGCATGCACCGCCTACTGTCCGCCGCTTCCCGGTCCTCGCGGACCAGTGCTGTTGGCGAAGGTCGTTTCCACACACCGCTGCGGGGCAGCGCCGGATTTGGCATGGGCCGTACCGGCTTCCCTTTTAAATTCATCCCTTCATGCAGATGAAGAGATGGATACCTTGGCGTGCGCATGCTGGACCGTTTGCGGCCGCCGGTCAAGGACGATGCCGGCCGGGTGCGACCGTCGGTCACGTCCCTCGCGACGATGCCGGTGATGTCATCGGCGGATCCCTCCACTCACGACATCGATGAAACCCACCACGCTGTGCGCGGCGGTCGCCGCGATCCTGTTGCATGCCTCTCCCACATCGGCTGCCGATGTGGTCGACGACGACACCGATTCCGTGTTCGAGCCCGTCGTCGTGACCGCGGTCGCACCGCGCACGCCACTCGTGTTCGAGACCGATCCCAAGCTGCCGCGCCAGCCCGTTCCGGCGAGCGACGGCGCCGACTACCTCAAAACGGTTCCCGGCTTCACGGCGATCCGCAATGGCGGCACCAACGGTGATCCGGTGCTGCGCGGCATGTTCGGTTCGCGCCTCAACCTGATGTCCAACGATGGCACGATGCTCGGCGCGTGCCCGGCGCGGATGGACAACCCGCTCTCCTACGTCGCACCCGAGACCTTCGACGCGCTCACGGTGATCAAGGGCCCGCAGTCGGTGATCTGGGGACCCGGCGCCTCGGCAGGCACCGTGCGCTTCGAGCGACGCACCGTGCGCTTCGACGAACCCGGATGGCGGGCCGACGCGAGCGTGCTCGCGGGCTCGTGGGGACGCCACGACGAGGTGCTCGATGTCGCCGCCGGTGCACCACGCGGCTTCGTGCGCGTGACCGCGAACCGTTCCGAACAGGACGACTACGACGATGGCGATGGACGCCGCGTGCCGTCGGCATGGCAGAAGTGGAACGCCGACGTCGAAGCCGGCTGGACGCCCGACGCTGACACGCGTCTCGTCGCGACGCTCGGCCGCGGCGACGGCGAAGCGCGTTACGCGGGTCGCGGCATGGACGGCTCGCAGTTCGAGCGCGAGAGCGCCGGCCTGCGCTTCGAGAAGACACGCCTCGGCGGCGTGCTCGACGCGATCGAGGCGAGCGCCTACCTCAACCATGCCGACCACGTCATGGACAACTACAGCCTGCGCGATCCCGACCCGACCGGTGCGATGCCGATGCCGATGGCGGCGAATGTCGACCGCACGACGCAAGGCGCACGCCTCGCGACCACATGGCGCTGGCGCGAAGCGAGCCTCGTGACCGGTCTCGACCAGCAGACCAACCGCCATCGCAACCGCAGCGGCATGGGCGTCGGCACGTACACCGCGGAGCCGTGGGTTCCCGATGCGCGCTTCACCAACCTCGGCGCGTTCGGCGAGCTCACGTGGACCCTCTCGACACGCGATCGCCTCGTCGCCGGACTGCGTGCCGACCGCGCCACGGTCGAGGACCGTCGTCGCGACAGCGGCGGCATGATGCCGATGCCGAACCCGACCTTCGGCGTCACGCGCCGCAACACGCTCGCCTCGGGCTTCGCGCGCATCGAGCGCGAGCTGTCCGCCGTGCCGTCGACGACCGTGTACGCCGGCCTCGGCCGCGTCGAACGCTTTCCCGACTACTGGGAACTGTTCTCGGCCGACACGGCGGCGATGGATGCCATCAACGCGTTCGCGTCGGTACGGCCCGAGGTCACGACCCAGCTCGACATCGGCGCGCAGTTCGAGGGCGAGGCGATCCGCGCGTGGGCCTCGCTGTACGCTGGGCGCGTCGACGACTACGTCCTGTTCCGCTACACCAACGGCGGCATGATGGGGCCGACGTCGCAGGTCGTGAACATCGACGCTCGCACCTGGGGTGGTGAACTCGGCGCGACGTGGCGGTTCGCGCCGTCGTGGAAACTCGATGCCTCCGTCGCGCACGCGCGCGGCGAGAACCGCAGCGACGATCGCGCGCTGCCACAGATGCCGCCGCTCGAAGGGCGGTTCGCCGTCGCTTGGGATGCAGGCGCGTGGTCGTTCGGTGCGCTCTGGCGCGTGGTCGCCGGGCAGGACCATGTCGCGCGCGATGACGGCAACGTCGTCGGACGCGATCTCGGCCCGAGCGCGGGCTTCGGCGTGTTCGCGCTCAACACGGGCTACCGCTTCAGCGAGGCGACGCGACTCAGCGCCGGCATCGACAACGTCTTCGACCGCACCTACGCCGAGCACCTCAATCTCGCCGGCAACGCGGCATTCGGTTATCCGGCCGATCCCGTGCGCATCCACGAACCCGGGCGCACGCTGTGGGCGAAGCTCGACGTGAGGCTGTAATGCGCGGCAAGACGCGTCCATCTCCACGATCGTCCAACCCGACCCGACGCTGAACGCGATGCGCGCATACCGCAGGGGTTCATCACGACGAGCCTAGCGTGTGCTCCGGGAACAGGGAACGCGCGGAGGCACGACCATGCCACGTCACGACACTCGATTCGCCGGAGGCTTCCTCGCGGCACTCGTGCTGGCCTTCGCCGCCGTCGGCGCGATGGCGACGACCGTCACGCCGAGGTCGTCGTCGGACGCCGCCGGCGATGCGGCCTTCATCGCCGACACGGCCCGCGCAGCGACGTCCCTGCGCATGATGGGCCAGCTCGCGATTCAGGAGGGCGACGACGAAGCGATCCGCGCTTGGGGCCGCGGCCTCGCCGACGAGCACGATGCGTTCCTCGCCCAGCTGACGGCCGCCGCGAGACCCGGCACACCCGAGCTTCCGGCAACGGTGTCCGCACGCCAGCAGGACACGCTCCTCGAGCTCTCGCAATGGCGCAGCCACTGGTTCGACCGTCGCGTGGTCGCGGCAGCGATCGAGGAGCAGCTCGCGCTGCTGTCGACGCTGCAGGCACGCCTCGGCAGCCGCGACGACCGTACCGGCGACGCCTTCGACGATCTCGCCGAAGCCTATGTCGACCGACTCCACACGCACGTGGTGGCCGCGGTCGCGCTGCGTGCTGCGGCGGGTGAAGATCCACCCGAGGCCGTGGCGTCCGGTACGCCGACGTTCGAGGCCGTCGCCTATCCCGTCGCGCCGCGCTGAGCGCGCGACACGGCGTGGCGCGATGGGCCTCGCGACCTACGCGCGCAAGCGCGACTTCCGCGCCACGCCCGAACCCGCCAAGGGCGGCCAGACCGATCGGCGTGGCTTCGTCGTCCAGCTGCACCATGCCTCGCATCGTCATTTCGATTTCCGCCTCGCGTTCGGTGGCGTACTCAAGAGCTGGGCGATTCCGAAGGGGCCGAGTTTCGATCCCGGAGTGAAACGTCTCGCGATCGAAGTCGAGGATCATCCGCTCGCCTACGCCGATTTCGAGGGCGACATCCCCGCAGGCCACTACGGCGCGGGCCACGTCGACGTGTTCGACTCGGGTACGTGGGAACCGCAGGGACCGGCGCGCGAAGCCCTCGCGAGGGGCGAACTCAAGTTCACGCTGCACGGCGACATCCTGCGCGGGTCGTGGGTGCTCGTGCGCACGCGCAAGCAGGGCGGGCGCCAGCAGTGGCTGCTGATCAAGCACGACGACGCCTACGCGGGACCGCGCGAGGCCGACGACTTCGTCGATCCACGCACCGATCGCCCATGGCCGCTCGTGAAGCGCCGCAGGACGTGGCCCGATGCGTCGCATTCCACGTCGACCCGCACGCGCGGTACGCAGCGACCACGCGCGCCAGGTGAGCGCGCACCGCTGCAGGCGCCGTTCGCACCCGAGCTGTGCCGCGCGCGCGACGCAACGCCATCCGGCGACGACTGGCTGCACGAAGTGAAGTGGGACGGCTACCGCATCCTCGCCACGGTCGCGCGCGGCAAGGTCCGGCTGTGGTCGCGCAACGGCATCGAGTGGACGCAGAAGCTTCCTGCACTCGTCGAGGCGTTCGCGTCACTGGGCTTCACGAGTGCACAGCTCGACGGCGAACTCGTCGCGCTCGAGGACGGCGAGGTCAGCTTCAATGCCTTGCAGGCCCGGCTGTCCGGCGAGTCGGAAGGCGACGTTCTCGGCATGCTGTTCGACATGCCGTACCTCGAAGGACGCTCGCTGCGCGAGGTGCCGTTGCTGGAACGCAAACGCCTGCTCGCCGAGCGTCTCGCCCGCAGCGAGCACCCGCTGCTGCGCGTCTCGGGCCATCAGGTCGGCGGCGGCCCCGCCGTGTTCGCGCAGGCGGCACGCCACGGCTTCGAGGGCATCGTCAGCAAACGCGTCGACAGCACCTATACCGGGACGCGCAGCGGTGCCTGGGTGAAGGTCAAGAGCCGCCTGTCCGACGAGTTCGTCGTGGTCGGCTTCACCGAGCCCAAAGGACATCGCAGCGGCCTCGGCGCACTCCTGCTTGCGGAACACGACGAAAATGGCGAACTCGATTACGTCGGGCGCGTCGGCACCGGATTCCGCGATGTCGAGCTGAAAGCCTTGCGCGAGCGGCTGGCGTCGATGACGACGACCACGCCCCCAGCGGCCATCGAACGCATGACCGCCACCGAACGAAAGCTTGCACGCTGGGTCGAGCCGCAACTCGTCGTCGAGGTGTTCCATCAGGGACGCGGCGGGCACGGCCTGCTGCGCCAGGTCGCCCTCAAGGCGATGCGTGCAGACAGGAACGTGGAGGATCTCGTGCCGACGTCCAAGGCGAAGAAGAAGGCATCGATGACGGCACGCAAGCCTGCGAAGCCCGGAGCACATCCCGAAGCCGAGGGCCCGCATGGCAGCCAGGCTGACGTCGTCCTCACCCATCCCGAACGCATCGTGTTCCCCGGCACGTCGATCACCAAGGCCGACGTCGCGGACTACTACCGGGCCGTCGCACCATGGATCCTGCGCGAACTCGAGGGGCGCCCGATCTCGGTGCTGCGTTGCCCCGAGGGTGCGGGGTCGGCGTGCTTCTTCCAGAAGCACCTCGGGCGTGGCTGGGGCGAACACGTGCACGCGTTGCCGATCGAAGACAGCTCGGGTCGCAGCGACTACCTGTGCATCCACGACGAGCGCGGCCTGCTCGAACTCGTGCAGATGAACGTGCTCGAGTTCCATCCGTGGGGATCACCGAGCGGCGATCCCGAACACGCGGAGCGCCTCGTGTTCGACCTCGATCCCGGCAAGGGCGTGGCGTGGTCGCGTGTCGTCGCGGCGGCGCGCGAGGTTCGCAGGCAGCTGGCCTCCGTCGATCTCGATTCCTTCGTGCGCACTTCGGGTGGCAAGGGACTGCACGTGGTCGTGCCGCTCGATCCGCCGGCACCATGGGACGACGCACGGCGCTTCGCGCAGGGCGTGGCGCAGGCTCTCGCCAAGCTGCATCCCGAGACGTTCGTCGCCAGGGCCGGCGAGAGCCATCGCAAGGGCCGCATCTTCGTGGACTGGCTGCGCAACGGCCGCGGCGCGACGAGCGTCGCCTCGTACTCGCTGCGCGCGCGCAAGGGCGCCGGCGTGGCGATGCCGCTGTCGTGGACCGAACTCGGCCGCGTCGCATCGGGCGATGCATTCGACATGGCCGCCGCGCTCATGCGTATCCGCCGGCGACGCCACGATCCCTGGAGCGGAATCGCAACGACTCGTCAATCGCTGCCGAGCATCTGACGCACCGTCCGGGCGACGAGAACATTGCTCGACCTCAGGCGCGAACGATCCAGGCGCACCGCCATCGGAGGCTCGGGCACATGCGGTCGTCGAACGCTATCGTGCCACGGGTATCGCCCGCTCCACGGCCACCACGTCCGCAAGGAACGCGACGACGGCTTCGCCACGCCCCATGACGACGAGCTCACGCGGCGTATGCCACTCGAGCAGCGCGAGCGGCTGGTCGCGGTACCAGCGCATCGCCGCGGCGACGCCCGAGACCGCGGTGGCGAGGCGCAGGATCGTGTCGACGCATCCGTCGTCGGCAGCGTCATCGGGGAAAGGTTCGAACGAGGTCGCGTTCTCGAGCACGGCGGACTCCTGGACAGGGGTGTGCCGCATCAGCATCCTGCGGGCGTGTCGTCGCGAGGTGGGATTCGCGAACGTGCACCACAGCGGAGACGACGCTTGCGGCATCGGGGCCCGCGCTTTATAAAACCTCGAGTTAACTTGAGGTCAAGCGCATGGCGACGACACGCCGCATGCTCGGCGTCGGCGAGGTGTCGCGACGCAGCGGCCTGCCCGTCTCGACGCTGCACTTCTACGAACAGCGTGGACTGATCGCGAGCGAACGCAATTCCGGCAACCAGCGCCGCTACGCGCCGGAAGTATTGCGGCGCCTCGCCGTGATCAAGGTGGCGCAGAGGGCAGGCATTCCGCTCGACGAACTGCGCGGATCGCTGGGGCCTTGCGCCTCGTCCGCCCGACTCGACGCGAACCAGTGGCGCAAGGTGTCGTCCACCTGGCGCGACAGCCTCGACGAGCGCATCGAGATGCTCGTTCGGCTGCGCGATGAACTCGATCGCTGCATCGGCTGCGGCTGCCTGTCGCTGACCGATTGCCCGCTGCGCAACCCGGACGACGTACTCGGCCGCGAGGGTCCGGGCGCACGCATCCTCGAACGGCCGAGGAAGGGACGGATGAGCCGCGGCAGGCGTTCAAGCGATGACGGGTGACGCGTGACGCACGCGAGGCGTTGCCGTGTGCTGTCCGCAGATGGCGGCTCAGCGAACGGCCTTTACCGAGCGGCGGTCAGCGCAGGACGGCACGCGCGAGTGCTTCGGCCTTGCTGGCAGCGCTCTCGATCGATGCGTGCGGGGCCTCCCGCGGACGCAACGATGCCAGAGGCTGGCCCGAAGGATCGCGCACGAGCACGGTGACCAGTTCGACGCCGCCGCTTTGCCAGACACGTACCTCGGCTTCCCAGCGGTAGCCGAAGAACTCGCCCGAAAACTCGCGTCGCTCGAACGTCGCGGGAACGTCGTGCACCGGAACGACCTGGGAGGCGCCGACGTCATCGGTATCGGGCACGTTCGAAACGGCCCTCGCGTCGAGATCCTGCTCATGCATCACGGTGGTGTCCTCTTTTCGAAGCGTGGCAGGTGCGTGAAGATGCGCGGAGCTGCAGGAATACCGCTCGAAGTACCTCGCAGCACGTCCGCGGCGACAATGTGACACGACGCATCCGTCTCGAAGCTGACTCGATCGGGTCGAGTACTCGTGCGCTGGCGCCGGCGACATCGTACGGCCGGCCGTGGCGACGGGCTCGCGATGCGGACACCCGTCCCCTACGATCGCAGCCCGTCCAATGACCGACGTGCCGAGCGCCGATGCCCTACCTTGGCCTGTTCACCGTTGCACTGCTGGCCGCAACGCTGCTGCCGCTGCAGTCCGAAGCCCTGCTCGTCGGCCTGCTGGCGCTCGGTCATCCCGCGTGGGCGCTCGTCGCGGTCGCGAGCGTGGGCAACGTGATCGGCTCGACCATCAACTGGTGGCTGGGCCGCGAACTGCAGCGCTTCGCGGGCCGGCGATGGTTCCCGATCGGTCCCGACGCACTGGCCCGTGCGCAGCGCGCCTACGCTCGCCACGGGCGCTGGTCGCTGCTGCTGAGCTGGATGCCGATCATCGGCGATCCGCTCACGCTCGCTGCGGGCGCGATGCGCGAGCCGCTGCCGCGCTTCCTCGTGCTGGTGACGATCGCCAAGACGCTGAGGTACATCGTCCTCGCCCTCGCGACACTGCACGTCCTCTGACCTGGACCATGCGGGAACACTCCGGTGTAGCGTGCCGAGGTTCGTGCCGTCGCAGCACCTAGCCGGAGTGTGATCGGGGTCGCGGCCAGCGCGATGCCGCGTCTTTCGTCGGCCTGCCGTTCACGTGCATGCGACTAGTCTCGCGATGATTCCCCGCGGAGAGACGTGATGCCCCTCGACGACATCAAGACCGACGACACGCCACTCGCTGCCGACGCCGTCGAAGGCGATGCCGCGGAGGAAAGCATCATCCCCGAGGCACATCGCCCCGAACTCGGCGACGTCGCCGATGCGCTCGACGATGCCGCGGCCTCGCTCAAGGCGGTCGTCAGCGACACGTCCGAGAAGCTCGTCGACGACCTGCGTGCGATCGTGCGCGAGAACCCGCTTCTCACGCTCGCAGCGGTGGGCGGCCTCGCCTACCTCGTGGGGCGGATGCGCCGCTGATTGGCGCGGCCGCCGCACGCATCGCCGGACCCGGCGTCGATCGGGATCCAGTGTCCGGCCGCGTCGCGCACATGCGGACCGGCGGTCGGATGCGCGCGACCTGCGTGGACCGCCCGAGGCGGAACCCGCGCTACGGCCGTGTCGTCAGTGCGTGTTCGCCGATACGCCGGCGTGGTGACGACGCAACATGCCGATGAGCTGGGCGAGCCTGCGCCGCGCACGCTCCTCGACCGAGTTCTCGGGCCCCTGCCCCCACGGAAACACCTCCAGATCGGCCTCGATCGCGTCGACCACTTCGCCGCCGCGCGGCAGCGTTCGCAGCAGGCATGCCGTGAAGAGGTCCTGCGCGAACAACAAACCCTCGAGCTCGTCCATGCGCTCGCGCAATGCGCCGCTCAATGCGGTGATCTCGCGAATCTGCTCGTCGTAACCCTTCGACATGCCGTACTCCCCGCTCTCCCGGCTGACGGCCGCCGGCGCCCCTGTGGGGACGATCCTAGCGAACAGGTGCGGGCGCGTCAGCCGTTGGGCGTGAAATCGCCACGCGATATCGACCATGGCGCGGATCCGCGTCCGGATGCCGCACCGGATGTCCCGATTCGCCGCCGGAATACGTTTGGCTCCTCTTCGCCCCGCCCACAGGCAGGTCGTGAGCGACCGGCCGGCGGAGCGGTCCGACGCTGCGCCTCAGGCTGCGCGTGCGCGCGTCGACAGGCGGGTGATCGCATCGCGCGCGAGGTCGCCGAAGCCGTCGCCGCCCGCATCCAGATGGGCGACGATCTGGCGCCGCATGCGCGGCTCCCAGAAGCGCTCGATGTGGCTCACCATGCCCGCGATGCCTTCCTCGCGATCGGGATCCGACGCGAAGTAGTTGGCGATGTCGTTGGCCATCTGCACGAGGCGTTCGGCGTCCACGGATCAGCTCCGGAGTTCGGTGAGACGTTGAGGATGCGCGTAGACGACATGGCCGTCGTCGCGCGCGAAGCCGATCAGGGTGACGCCGGTCGATTCGGCGAGGTGCATCGCGAGCGCGGTCGGTGCCGAGATCGCGGCGAGCAGCGTGATGCCGACGGTCGCAGCCTTCTGCACCATCTCGTAACTCGCGCGGCTCGTCACGACCGCGAAGCCGTGATCGATGTCGGTGCCGGCGCGTGCCATCGCACCGATGAGCTTGTCGAGCGCGTTGTGGCGACCGACGTCCTCGCGCACGAGCACGAGCTCGCCGGCAGCATCGGCCCAGCCGGCGGCGTGCGTGGCACCGGTCATGGCCGCGACGGGCTGTGACGCGCGCAGCGCCGACAGCGCACGATGCAGGATCGCGCGATCGATGCGCGGCCCCTGCCCCACGGGTGCGGGATGGCGCACGACATCCTCGAGCTCCTGCGTGCCGCAGAGGCCGCAACTGCTGCGCCCCGTGAGGTTGCGCTGACGCAGCGCCACCGCCTCGGCGCGTGCGGTCGGGATCGTCGCACGCACCTCGATGCCCTCGAGGAGCGTCTCCACGCGCACGCCCGACAGCTCGCCCGGTGAGTCGACGATGCCTTCACTGAGCGAGAAGCCGAGCACGAAGTCCTCGAAGTCACCCGGCGACGCCATCATGACGACGTGCGGCGTGTCGTTGTAGAGCAGCGCGACCGGAACCTCGGCGGCGATCCAGTCCTCGGTGAGTTCGATGCGGCCATCGCGCACGCGACCGACGCGACGGCGCACGGCGCTCGCGTCGGGGGGAGAGGCGATCGCGACCGTCGCGCGCGTCGTGCCGTTGTCGGCCATGGTCACGGCGACTCCGCGCGCCGGCGGATCGGCGACGTGGACATCATCGAGGACGGTAATGGAGGCGTCCCCGACATGCCACCCCGAAGCGTCACGCTGCGGCGCGCGGGTGGCATGCGGTTCAGGCGCGGAGGATCGCGCCGCGCGATCGCGCGGCGCGTGCATCACGCGGTTCACCCGCTCGTGACCGTGTCGCGGCGACGCTCGCGCAGCAGCTGCTGCTGCACGTCACTGAAGGCCCGGTAGCGTTCCTGCCAGTCGGAAGGCTGGCTCACGCGGGTGATCTGCACCGCCGTGACCTTGTACTCGGGGCAGTTGGTCGCCCAGTCCGAGTTCTCGGTGGTGATCACGTTGGCGCCCGAGAACGGGAAATGGAACGTCGTGTAGACGACGCCGGGCTGCATGCGATCGCTGATCGTCGCACGCAGCACGGTGTCGCCGGCGCGACTCGCGATGCCGACCCAGTCGCCATCGGCGATGCCGCGCTCCTCGGCGTCGTGCGGATGGAGCTCGAGGCGGTCCTCGGAATGCCACATGTTGTTCGGCGTGCGGCGCGTCTGCGCACCGACGTTGTACTGGCTCAGGATGCGCCCCGTCGTGAGGATCAGCGGGTACTTGCCGTTGACCTTCTCGGTGGTCGGCACGTACTCGGTGAGCATGAACTTGCCCTTGCCGCGCACGAATTCCTCGACGTGCATGATCGGCGTGCCGTCGGGCGTGTTCTCGTTGCACGGCCACTGCACGCTGCCCATCGCTTCGAGCTTGGCGTAGCTGACGCCATGGAAGGTCGGTGTGAGGCGCGCGATCTCGTCCATGATCTGCGACGGATGCGTATACGCCATCGGGTAGCCCATCGCGTTGGCGAGCAGCTGGGTGACCTCCCAGTCAGCGTAACCGCCGAGCGGCTTCATGACGCGACGCACGCGCGAGATGCGGCGCTCGGCATTCGTGAACGTGCCGTCCTTCTCGAGGAAGCTCGAGCCGGGCAGGAACACGTGCGCGAACTTGGCCGTCTCGTTGAGGAACAGGTCCTGCACGACGATGCACTCCATCGCCGACAGCGCGGCGGTCACATGCTGCGTGTTCGGATCGGACTGCGCGATGTCTTCGCCCTCGATGTACATGCCCTTGAACTCGCCGTCGAGCGCAGCCTCGAACATGTTCGGGATGCGCAGGCCCGGCTCGTGGTGCAGCTTCGCACCCCAGGCCTGCTCGAACAGCGCGCGCACGCTGCCGTCGGAGACGTGGCGATAGCCGGGCAGCTCGTGCGGGAACGAACCCATGTCGCACGAGCCCTGCACGTTGTTCTGGCCGCGCAGCGGGTTCACCCCGACGCCGCGTCGGCCGATGTTGCCGGTCGCCATTGCGAGGTTGGCGATGCCCATCACCGAGGTCGAACCCTGCGAATGCTCGGTCACGCCGAGGCCGTAGTAGATCGCCGCGTTGCCGCCGGTCGCGAACAAGCGCGCGGCTCCGCGGACGAGCGCGGCCGGCACGCCTGTCTGCGCCTCGAGCGCCTCGGGCGAACGCGAGGCATCGCCCACGAACGTGCGCCACTTCGCGAAGGCCTCGGGCTCGCAGCGCAGCGCGACGAAGGCCTCGTCGACGAGCCCCTCGGTCACGATGACGTGGGCGAGACTGTTGAGCAGGGCGACGTTGGTGCCGGGACGCAGCTTGAGGTGGTAGTCGGCCTTGACGTGCGGCGTGCGCACGAGGTCGATGCGGCGCGGGTCGGCGACGATCAGGCGTGCACCCTGGCGCAGGCGGCGCTTCATCTGCGAACCGAACACGGGATGGCCGTCGGTCGGGTTCGCGCCGATCACGAAGATGACATCGGCCTCCATGACCGAATCGAAATCCTGCGTGCCGGCCGACTCGCCGAGCGTCTGCTTGAGGCCGTAGCCGGTCGGCGAGTGGCAGACGCGTGCGCAGGTGTCGACGTTGTTGTTGCCGAAGCCCGCACGGATGAGCTTCTGCACGAGGTAGGTCTCCTCGTTCGTGCAGCGCGACGAGGTGATGCCGCCGATCGAATCCTGGCCGTAGGTGGCCTGCAGGCGCTTGAACTCCGACGCGGCATGGTTGATCGCCTCCTCCCACGAGACGACGCGCCACGGATCGGTGATGCGCGCGCGGATCATCGGCGTGGTGATGCGGTCGGCATGCGTCGCGTAGCCGATCGCGAAGCGTCCCTTGACGCAGGAGTGGCCGTGGTTGGCCTTGCCGTCGATGTGCGGCACGACGCGCACGATCTCCTCGCCCTGCATCTCGGCGCGGAACGAGCAGCCGACGCCGCAATAGGCGCAGGTCGTGATCGTGCTCTGCTGCGCCTGCCCCTTGGCGATGAGCGACTTCTCGCTGAGCGTCGCGGTCGGACAGGCCTGCACGCAGGCACCGCAGGACACGCACTCGGAATCGATGAACGACTCGGCGTGGCTCGCCGCGACCTTCGAATCGAAACCGCGGCCCTGGATCGTCAGCGCGAACGTGCCCTGGGTTTCCTCGCAGGCGCGCACGCAGCGCGAACACACGATGCACTTGGACGGATCGAACGTGAAGTACGGGTTCGATTCGTCCTTGCCGACGAAGCGTTCGTTGGTGCTGCCGTCGGCGCGCTTGGCGAAGACGTGGTTGTCGCCCTCGTAGCCGTAGCGCACCTCGCGCAGGCCGACCACGCCGGCCATGTCCTGCAGCTCGCAATGCCCGTTGGCGGGGCATGTCAGGCAGTCGAGCGGATGGTCGGAGATGTAGAGCTCCATGACGCCGCGGCGGATCTCGGCGAGCTTCGCGCTCTGCGTCGTGACCTTCATGCCCTCGCCGACCGGTGTCGTGCACGAGGCCGGATAGCCGCGCATGCCTTCGACCTGCACGAGGCAGAGGCGACACGAGCCGAAGGCCTCGAGGGTGTCGGTCGCACACAGCTTCGGGATGCCGATGCCGTTGAGCGAGGCGGCGCGCAGCACCGAAGTGCCGGCAGGCACCCTCACCGTGACGCCGTCGATCTCGAGCTTGACGAGCTTGAGCGTGTCGATCGACTGGACGGTCGGGGCGGGTGTGCCGTAATCGTGTTCGGCGATGGAACGCATGGTGGCGGTCTCCGTGACGTCGGCGGCGCGTCAGGCGCGCGCGGCTTCGCTGGCGGACGCGCCGGCGACGCGCGGCGCGAAGTCTTCGGGGAAATGGTTGAGCGCGCTGAGCACCGGGTACGGCGTGAGGCCGCCGAGTGCACACAGCGAACCGTTGAGCATCGTGTCGGACAGGCTGCGCAGCAGCGCGAGGTTCTTCTCGCGATCGAGCGAGGCGCGGATGCGGTCGACCACCTCGACGCCACGCGTCGAGCCGATGCGGCACGGCGTGCACTTGCCGCAGGATTCGATCGCGCAGAACGCCATCGCGAATCGCGCCTGCTCGAGCATGTCGACGCTGTCATCGAACGCGACGATGCCGCCGTGGCCGAGCATCGCCGAGAGCGCCGCGAAGGCTTCGTAGTCGAGTGGCGTGTCGAACTGCGATTCGGGCAGGTAGGCGCCGAGCGGGCCACCGACCTGCACGGCGCGGATCGGGCGTCCGCTGGCCGAGCCGCCGCCCCAGTCGTAGAGCAGTTCGCGCAGCGTCACGCCGAAGGCCTTCTCGACGAGGCCGCCGCGCTTGAGGTTGCCGCCGAGCTGGATCGGCAACGTGCCGCGCGAGCGGCCGACGCCGTAGTCGCGGTACCACGCTGCACCACGCGCGAGGATGTCGGGCACCGAGGCGAAGCTGATCACGTTGTTGATCACGGTCGGCTTGCCGAACAGGCCCTTGAGCGCGGGCAGTGGCGGCTTGAAGCGCACCTGGCCACGCTTGCCCTCGAGGCTCTCGAGCAGCGAGGTCTCCTCGCCGCAGATGTAGGCACCCGCGCCGAGGCGCACCTCGAGGTCGAACGTGCGCCCGCTGCCACGCACGTCGGCACCGAGGATACCCGCCGCGGTCGCACGCTCGATCGCCTCCCGGAACAGACGGAATGCGTGCGGATACTCGCTGCGCAGGTAGACGTATCCCATGGTCGCACCGACCGCGATGCCGGCGATCGCCATGCCCTCGACGAGCAGGTACGGATCGCCCTCGAAGATCATGCGGTCCGAGAACGTGCCCGAGTCGCCCTCGTCGGCATTGCAGACGATGTACTTCCGGTCGGCCTGCGCGCCGAGCACGGTGTTCCACTTGATGCCGGTCGGGAACGCGGCACCGCCGCGCCCGCGCAGGCCCGAGTCGGTCACGGCCTTGACGATGTCGGCGCCGGTCATGCCGAGCGCGGCGTCGAGCCCGGCCCAGCCGCCGTGCGCGGCATAGGCGTCGAGATCGAGCGGATCGATGAGGCCGACGCGGCGGAAGCACAGGCGTTCCTGGTTCGCGAACCACGGGATGTCGTCGGTCGCGCCGAGCGCGAGCGCGTGGTCACCACCGTCGAGGAAGCCTGCATCGAACAGCGACGACACATCGGCTTCGCGCACCGGCCCGTAGGCGATGCGACCGGCCGGTGTGGCGACTTCGACCAGCGGCTCGAGCCAGTACGCGCCGCGCGAGCCGTTGCGCACGAGCTCGACGGGGAGGCCACGCGACTCGGCCTGCGCGGCGATCGCGCGCGCGACGCGTCCCGCGCCGACCGCGAGCGCGCTCGAGTCACCGGGCACGTAGACCGTCACGCTCATCGACGCACCTCGTCGAGCAACGCATCGAGTGCGTCGGCATCGACGCGGCCATGCACCTCGTCGTCGAGCATCAGCGACGGTGCGCAGGCGCAATTGCCGAGGCAGTAGACGGGTTCGATCGTGAGCGCACCGTCCGCGGTCGTACCGTGGAAATCGACACCGGTGCGCTCGAGCAGGCGCGCCTCGAGGGCACGCGCGCCCATCGCCTGGCAGGCTTCGGCACGGCACAGGCGCAGCACGTGGCGGCCCGGCGCGACCGTGCGGAAGTGGTGGTAGAACGAGATCACGCCGTGCACTTCGGCGCGGCTCAGGTTGAGCGCTTCGGCGATGAGCGGCACCGCCGCAGGCGGCACATGGCCCAGGCCATCCTGGATCGCGTGCAGGATCGGCAGCAGCGCGCCGGGCAGCTCGGCGAGGCGTTCGAGCGCGTCGGCGACGACGCGGCGCGCGTCATCGGACAACGGCGGTGGCGGCGCGTCGGGCGCGCTCCTGGGGACAGCTAGGCTCATCGATCTTCCGGCTGGTGAGTGGCGGTGGAAGCCTCGCGAGTATGCGCCGCTGCGTTTTCCCCGACTGTTGCGACGCAGCAGCCCGCCGGGGCAGATCGACTCATCCGAGACATGGTGCACGCGAGCCGCGCCGTCGCTCCGTCAGGCGCGGCGAGGCCTGCCCGCGCATGGGCTTTCCGCGTGATTTCCGCGACTTCGGATCACGATGCGGATGCGACGCTTTCGCATGCGGCACGGGCAAGGTGGAGGCGGCGATCAAGACCGGCGCCACACGCGATGCGCATCAGCTATCGATCAATAGATGGCTTTTATCAAACTGTCGAAGCGCGCCTGCAGATCGATCGCCGCCATCGCGCGCAGTGCCGTGTCGACCAGCGGCGGCAACGGATCGTCGGCACGCACGACGAGACCGATCGGACGCACGAGCTCCGGCACGATCGGGATCGCGTGCACCTCCTGGCGCAGCTCGAACAGCGACAACATGCTGTGCGGCACGACGCTGTAGAGGCCCGAGCAGCGCACCTGCGAGTACACGGCAAAGATCGTGTCGGTCTCGACCGCGACGCGCGGCTCGACGCCGGCATCGCGGAACGTCGCGTCGATCATGCGGCGGTTGTGCATCTCGGGCGTGAGCAGGCACAGCGGCAGCGAGGCGACCTCCTGCCACCCGATGCTCTCGCGATGGCCGACCTCGCGCGGATCGCGCATGAGCAGCGCATAGCGCTCCCTGTACAGCGGGAAGCGCCGGAAGCCCGCGAGCAGGTCGTCCTCGATGTAGGTGAAGCCGATGTCGAGCTCGAACGTGTCGAGCTCGCGCACGATCTGCTCGCCGCTGCGCGAGCGCACGAGCATCGTCGTCTGCGGCCACTGCTCCTGGAACGGCGCGGTCAGCAGCGGCACCACCGGCATGGTGGTCGGGATCGCGCCGAGGCGCAGCTGGCCCGCGAGCGTCGTGCTCGCCGACGCGGCGTCCTGGCGCAGCACCGCACATTCGGCCAGCACGCGCTGCGCGCGCGGCAGCAGGCGTTCGCCGTCGGGCGTGAGGCCGCTGTAGCGCTGTCCGCGCTGCACGAGCGCGACACCGAGATCCTCCTCGAGCTTGCGGATCGCCGCCGAGAGCGCCGGCTGCGAGACACCGCAGGCCTCGGCGGCGCGCGCGAAGTGGTGCTCGCGCGCGAGCGTGACGAAGTACTCGAGCTGGCGGATCAGCATGGCCTCACGTCCTCGGCACGCGCCGGCGTTCGTGCGGACGCGGCCAGCGCGCGAGCGCCTCGCGCGTGCGTTGCCGGCCCATCTCGATCGCGCACTCGGCGCGGTGGAAATCGTAGAACGTGCAGATGTTGCGCGGAATCGTGATGACGAGGTCGGGCGGCTGCGCGGCGAGCTTGAGGCGCGTGATCGTCTCCTGCACGGTGTCGAGCGAACGCGAGAACAGGTCGAGCATGCCGGGTTCGCGCACGCGTGCGGCGGCGCGCTGCTGGCGTCGCTCGAGCAGCGAGCCGAACAGGCGACCGACGCCGCGCGCGGGCGGCTCGCCGGCATGGTCGGGCATGCCGCCCGACGCCGCGGGCTCGGCGCTGCCGATCGGTTCGGCGGGACCGTTCACGTCGACCGCGATCGTCGCATCGGTGAGGTCGCGCAGGGTCGGCGACACCGGCAGCGGATTGAGCAGGCCGCCGTCGACGAGCAGGCGTCCTTGGTAGTGGTGCGGACGGAAGATCGTCGGGATCGCGATCGAGGCGCGGATCGCGTCGAACAGCGGACCGCGCGAGAACCACACCTCGCGCTGCGCATCGAGGTCGACCGCGACGGCCGTGAAGCTGACTGGCAGCTCCTCGATGTCGATGTCGCCGATCAGTTCGCGCATGACGCCGATGATGCGGTCGCCCTTGATGAAGCCGCCACCGCTGAGCGTCCAGTCGACGAGGCGGAACACGTCCAGGCGCGCGAGCGGCTTGACCCAGTTGCGGTAGGCCTCGAGCTTGCCGGCCGCGTAGACGCCGCCGATCAGCGCGCCCATCGAGCTGCCCGCGATCGAGCGGATATCGAAGCCCTGCGCGAGCAGTTCCTCGATGACGCCGATGTGCGCGTAACCGCGCGCGCCGCCCGAACCGAGCACGAGCGAGAGCTGCGCGGCACGCAGCGGATCGTCGTGCGCTGCGGTGGTTTCCGCGATCACGGCAGGCCTGCGCGCGCCGGCGTCACGCCGCGCCCTGGTACGAGCCGATCGCGAGCTGCAGCAGGATGCGCATCTCCTCGCGCAGCGACACGGGCGCGACGACCTCGGCATCGGGACCGTACTTGAGCACGTCCATGAGCAGCTCGCGCGAGTTGCTGTAGGGCACCTTGAGCTCGTAGCGGCCGTCGGGCAGCCACTGGCCCTGCTGCTGAGAATGCCATTGCTCGTCGGCGACCCAGCGCGAGGCGTGCTCGGAGAAGCGCAGCGTCGCCCAGGCCTTCGGCGCGCCCGAGAAGATGCCGTAGCTCGAAGCGAGGTGGTTGTCGAGCTCGGCGACGTCACGATCCAGCGCATCGGCATCGATCGCGTGCGTCGAACGCATGCGGTCGAGCGCGAAGCTGCGCAGTGCCTCGCGGCCGTGGTCCCAGGCGTCGAGGTACCAGTTGTCGCGGTAATGCGTGAGGCGCTGCGGCGAGACTTCGCGCGTGGTCAGCGAATCGGTCGTGCGCGCACGGTACTCGAAGCGCAGGCGCTTGCGGTTGACGAGTGTGCCCGCCACGGTGCGGAACACGGCCTGGTCGAGCGTGCGTGCCGCGCTCGCGATGACGCGGATACGGTCGACCGGCAACGCCCGACCGCTGGCCTGGTCCGACAGCAGGCTCTCGATGCGTGCGCGGAACGGCGCGAGCGCACCAGCCAGGATGCCGGGATCGGAACGCCCGAGCAGCTCGTTGAGGGCGAGCAGCGCGGCGAGCTCCTCGCTGGTCAGCCAGAGGCCGGGCAGCTCGAAGCGGTCGCCCTCGTCGGCGGCGTAGCGGATCGCGGCGTTGTCGGGATCGCTCTCGATCGGCGCGCCGAGCGCATCGCGCAGGAACGCGATGTCGCGGTACATGGTCGCGCGCGAACAGCCGAGTTCGTCCTGGATGCGCGTGTGCGCGACAGGATAGCGGGCGGACTTGAGGATGCGGTGGAGGGTGAGGATGCGCTCGTAACGGTCCATGGGCGCTGCGTGAGGGAGACGGCGATCGACGCGCGAGTGTGGCATATCCCCGCATGCGTTCGATGCGCGCGGCGTCGGCACGTGCACGGCTTCACCCGGATGTCGCTGCCCCGATCGACCGCTTGCCGGAAGTCCTCCCATCCCTTCGGGTGCGACGCATCACGAATCATTCAATTGACCACGCATTGAATGTTTTCATTCACAGGAATAACATAAGGCCAACAGGAGACCGCGATGCTCGAAATCGCTACCACCACCGGACACCCCGTCGAGAACACGCGCGCACGCGTGCTGACCCAGGCCGTCGTCGAAACCGCGCGCCGGCTCGAGCTCGGCTCGACCGACCTGCGCCACATCATCGGCACCAGCCAGCCCAGTGCCTCGCGCCTGCTCAACGGCAAGCTCGCCCTGCGCGAGGGTGGCAAGGAATGGGAGCTGTCGACCCACCTCGTGCGCCTGTACCGCTCGCTCGCCTCGCTCGTGGGCGGCAACGACGAACTCGCGCGTGAATGGTTGCGCTCGCCGAACCGCGCACTCGGCGACGAGACGCCGATCAAGGCGATCCGTCGCGTCGAAGGCCTGTTGCATGCCTGCGAATACCTGGACGCCCACCGCGCTCGCGTCTGAGTGGCGCGACTGGCGTCGCAGCGGCTGGCGCGCGGTCGAAGCCCAGCACGCCGTCGCGACGATGCAGCTCGCGCGCGGCTCGCTGGCCGACCAGGCCGTGCTCGAGGACATCCTCGACGAAGCCAAGCCGCGCCTGCCGCCCGAGGCCGAGGGCCTGCACTGGCTGCTCGCGACGCCGTTCCGCTACTGGCCGCAGCCGGGCGGCTCGCGCTTCCGTCGCCGCACCGATCCCGGCGTGTTCTACGGTGGCGAGGACCGCGAGACCGCCTGCGCGGAATCGGGTTACTGGCGCCTGCGGTTCTGGCTCGACAGCGAAGGCCTGCGCGAGCGCCCCACGTCGGTCGCGCTGACACTGTTCGAGTTCCACGCCGCGACCGAACGCATGCTCGATCTCACGGAACTTCCGCTTCTCGCCGACCGCGAGGCCTGGATGGACCCCGTCGACTACACACGCACGCAGGCGTTCGCATTGACCGCGCGTGACGCGGGCGCCGAGGCGATCCGCTACGCCTCGGTACGCCATGCGGGCGGCTTCTGTGTCGCCCTGATGCACCCGTGCGTGTTCCGCGCGGCGACACGCGCCTACCGCGACCACAAGCAGACCTGGAACCTCGTGCTGCAACCACCGGATCTCGTCGTCTGGCAACGCGAGATCGTCCGCGAGACGTTCTCGTTCCGCTTTCCGTCCTGACGACGCGCAGGGCGTGGGTCCGCCGGACCACGATGCCGGCGAGGCCTCATGACCTGGCAACACCTGGCGCATGGGCCGCACCGGCTGGCATCGCGCCGCTCGCCACGCAGCCTGTCGACGCGACGTGGAGCACCCGCGATGGACGTTGTGCCGACCGCTCCAGCGGACATTCCCGAGTCGGGGCGACATGCGGCCAGGCGAGCGAATTCCATGCGCAGCCTCCGCGATCTCCCAAGCTCGGTGCGACGAAGGGACGTTCACTTGCTGTTGCAAACCTGAACGGTACCTTTCGCGCGTTGCACCGCAGCACGAGTGCGCGTGCGCGCTCCGACGACAGAACAAGAGGACCTCCGATGAAGACAATCGCCCTTTTGGCGTGCACCCTGCTCGCCGCCGCCCCGCTCGCCGCCTCGGCGCAGCAGGCTTCCGCCGATGGCACGTGGTCCGGCAGCGGCGAACTCGGTTTCGCGCTGACCCGCGGCAACACCAAGTCCGAGAATCTCAACGCCAAACTGCAGTTCAAGAAGGAAGACGAGGTCTGGAAGCACAACTTCTACCTCAACGCGCTGCGCAGCAAGGGCGAGGTCAACGACACCTACGACATCACCGCGAACCGCTTCGACGTGGGCGTGTCGTCGGGCTACAAGCTCGACGAGCGCAGCTACATCGTCGGTGCGGCGCGTTACGAGAACGACGACTTCTCGACCTACGAGTACCAGTCGATCGTGTCGCTAGGCTACGGCTACACGGCGATCAAGAACGAGCGCACCGAGCTGTCGATGGAAGTCGGCCCCGGTTACCGCCGCACGCAGAAGCGCCCGTACATCGAGAACATCGGCGAGCCGCCCGTGCCGACCACGATCGATCCCGATGCCGACGGCCAGGCAGTCGGACGTGGCCTGATCTCGTTCAAGCACCAGTTCACGCCGACTACCGCGTTCGAGAACATCACCCTCGTCGAAGCGGGCTCGGACAACACGTTCGTGCAGAACGACGCCGGCCTCGCGGTGAGCATGAACAGCAAGCTCGCGCTCAAGGTGGGCTATCAGGTACGCCACAACACCGACGTGCTCGTCGGCACCGACAAGACCGACCAGCTGCTGACGACCAACCTCGTGTACAAGTTCTGATCACGTCGCGGCGACATCACGCGTGACCACGACGGGACCCTTGCGGTCCCGTCGTCGTCTCAGGCGTCGACCGTGCGTCAGTGCGCGGCGAGGATCTCGCCCGCACCACGCGCCATGAGCATCGCGGCCACCTCGTGGCCCAGCGCCTCGCCGCCGTCGTCGCCGATCGCCTCGGCCTCGGCGCGCACGAGCCGCCCGGTCGTGGCGTCGCCGACCATGCCGTACAGCAGCAGGCCGGTTTCGGTCTCCACGCAGTAGCCTGCCACGGGCACATGGCAGGAGCCGTGCAGCCGCAGGTTCATCGCGCGCTCGGTCTCGACACAGCGGCGCGTGTCGACGTCGTCGAGCGGCGCGAGCAGCTCGGCGACGACGGCATCGCCGAGTCGCTGCTCGATCGCGATCGCACCTTGTGCCACGGCGGGCAGCCAGTCCGGCGCGACGAGGCGCGAACGGATGCGTGCACCGAGCGCGAGGCGGTCGAGTCCGGCGCAGGCGAGGATGATCGCGTCGTACTCGTCGGCATCCAGCCGCGCGAGGCGCGTGTTGACGTTGCCTCGGAGGTCGGCGAGGCGCAGGTCGGGTCGCAATGCGCGCAGTTGGGCCTGGCGCCGCAGCGACGAGGTCCCGACGCGCGCGCCTTCGGGCAACTGGTCGAGCCGCTCCCATGCGTTGCTCACGAACGCATCGGCCGCGTCGGCACGTTCGAGCACGGCGCCGATCGCGAAGCCCGGCTCGAGCGCCATCGGCACGTCCTTGTACGAGTGCACGGCGATGTCGGCCTGCCCCTCGAGCATCGCGACCTCGAGCTCCTTGAGGAACAACCCCTTGCCGCCGATCGCGGCGAGCGGACGATCGAGGATGCGGTCGCCGCGCGTGGTCATCGGCACGAGTTCGACCTCGATCCCCGCGTGTGCCGCGCGCAGCAAGGTGGCGACATGCTCGGCCTGCCACAGTGCGAGCGCACTCTGCCGTGTCGCGATGCGCAGGCGCCTCACAGCGAACGCACCAGCTTGCGCAGGCCCGGCAGGTTGCGCCGGCTCACCTCGAGCGGTTCGGACACGCGCTCGAGCTTCGCGAACACGCGCCCATCGGTCGTGCGCGAGAGCCCCGCGAGGCGGTCGAGCGCGACGAGGCAGTTGCGGTGGATGCGCACGAAACGCTCCCCGAATTCGGTTTCGATGGCCTTGAGCGGCTCTTCGATGAGCACGTCGTTGCCGGCGTAGTGGACGTTCACGTATTTGTCTTCGGCGAGCAGGTAGTCGATCTCGGCCACGGGCACGAGCACGAGGTTGCCGCGCACGCGTGCGCACAGATGGCTGCGCTGGCGCGGTGCATCGGCAGCGGTGGAGGCCGTCGCGTCGAGTACACGCAACGCATCGCGCGAGAAGCGCCTCGCGCGTGTGACGGCATTGCCGAGACGCTCGGCACGCACGGGCTTGAGCAGGTAGTCCACCGCGTTCGCGTCGAACGCGGCGAGCGCGTGGTCGTCGTAGGCGGTACAGAAGATGATCGCGGGTGCGGCCTCGAACGAGGCGAGATGGCGCGCGACCTCGAGCCCGTCCATGCCCGGCATGCGGATGTCGAGCAGGACCAGGTCCGCACCGGTACGTTCGATCAAGCCGAGTGCGGCCACGCCGTCGCCGGCCTCACCGACGACGTCGACATCGCCGATGTCGGAAAGCAACGCACGCATGCGCTCGCGCGCGAGCGGTTCGTCATCGACGACGACGGCTTTCATGGACGCTCCTCGACGGGCAGGCGCACGGTCACGGTGAAGGAACCCCGCGCGGGCTCGACGACGAGCGCACCACGGGCTCCGAAATGGTACTCGATGCGCGCACGCACGCTGGCCAGCGCATGCGCGTTGCGCGGTTGCGCCGCATCGTCGGGACACGGGTTGCGCACGACGATTTCGACAAAGCCCGCTCCACACCGGCCCGAGACCTCGACCAGCCCGCCCGCGGGCAGGCGCTGGACGCCGTGGTAGACCGCGTTCTCGACGAGCGGCTGCAGCAGCAGCGGCGGCAGCGGCAGCCCGCGCGGAAGCGTCGCGACGTCCATCGCGACCTCGAGACGGTCGCCGAGTCGCAAGCCTTCGATGCGCAGGTAGTGGCCGACGAGGTCGAGCTCCTCGCCGAGCGTGCCCATCGCCTCGCGTGCGCCGAGCGCGGCGCGGAACAGGTCCGAGAGATCTTCCACGGTACGCTCGGCCTCGGCCGGACGCGTGCGGATGAGGCTCGCGATCGTGTTCATGCTGTTGAACAGGAAGTGCGGCCGGATGCGCGCCTGCAAGGCGTCGACCTGCGCCTTAGCGGCAGCACGCACGCGCTCCTGCCAGAGCTCGCGCACGTAGAGGTAGCGCAGCAGCGCCGCCGCGATCAGCGCACAGATCGCGGCATTCCGCGCAGCGAAGCGCAGCACGCTGCCCGGCGCCGACAGCCCGAGCCCGAGCGCCTGGTCGATCGAGTGGACCGCCGCGCTGCCGAGCGCCGTCGTGGCGATCGCGAGCAGCCACGCGATCGTGAAGCCGACGCGCGCGGGCCAGCGCTCGAGCACGTCGCGCAGCGAGCACAGCACGACGGCATTGAGCAGAGCCAGCCACTGCACGAACACGCTCGCGATGCCGAGCTGGCGGAGCCCGTCCTCGCGTTCCGGAGCATGCGGCGCGAGCGCGAGCACGAGCACGACGAGCTCGGCCACGACCATGACCGCGAACAGTGTCGGCGCACTGCAGAACCGCGGCAACCAGCGCTGCCCGGCGACCTCGCCCATCGCCCCCTCCTTGCCTGCGCGACCGCGGCGAGTATGCCGCACGCGCGGATCAGCCGGCGAAACGTTGCGTGAGCCAGCCGCGCAGGTCGGCGATCTCCTCGGCGCAGACCTGGTGGGCCATCGGGTAGCTGTGCCATTCCGGTTGGTAACCGAGGTCGCGCAGCAGATCGCGGGTCATGAGGCCGAGCGCCTGCGGCACGACCGGGTCGGCGCTGCCGTGGCCGATGAACACCGGCACGTCGGCATTCGCGGCGGCGCGCTCGGCCGGCAGCTTGAGATGCAGCGGGAGATAGCCCGACAACGCGACGATGCCGCCGAGCCGCTCGGCATGGCGCAGTCCGGCCGACAGCACGATCGCCGCACCTTGCGAGAAACCCGCGAGGATGACGTTCGCGGCTGGCACGCCGCGCTCGACCTCGCGGGCGACGAGTGCCTCGACCTGCGTGATCGACGCGCGGATGCCGGGTTCGTCCTGCTTGTTCTCGAGCTGCATGCCGGTGATGTCGTACCACGCGCGCATCGGCACGCCGCCGTTGACGGTGACGGGTCGCACCGGCGCATGCGGGAACACGAAGCGGATCGGCGGCCATCCGCGTGCGACGAGCTCGGGCACGATCGGCTCGAAATCGTGCCCGTCGGCACCGAGGCCGTGCAACCACACGATCGACCAGCGCGGGGCATCGCCCGTGGTCGCTTCCACGCAAGGCAAGGTCATCGGCGGGCTCCCCGGAAAAACCTCAAGGCTGCACGATCGATGCGGGAATGCCAAGCGTAGCGCTGACTTCCGGCGCATGGGGCGGGCCGGCGGCAGCGGGTATGCTTGATGTTTTCGCGCCCGGGGAGTCGCCACCGATGCATCGTCTCGCTCTCGCCGCAGCCGTTGCGCTGCTCGGCTTCGTCGCCGCGCCGGCCCACGCCGTGACGCTCGAACACGCGATGGCCGATCCCGACTGGATCGGCCCTCCCGTCGAAACCCCGTACTGGAGCGCCGACGGCAAGACGATCTACTACGCGCTCAAGCGCAACGGTTCGACGATCCGCGACCTGCGTCGCATCGCGCCCGACGGCAGCGGCGACGCCGTCGTCGAGCCCGCCGCGATGGCCGATGCCGACGCGTCCGGTGCGGTGTTCGATGCGCAGCGCAAGCGTGCCGCCTTTGTGCGCAACGGCGACGTGTTCGTGCGCGATCTCGCCAGCGGGCGCCTGCTGCAGGTCACCAAGACCCCGCAGCCCGAAGCCGCGCCGCAGTTCTCGGCCGACGGCCGTGCCCTGCAGTACCGCTCGGGCAGCGACTGGTACGTGCACGACTTCGCCGCAGGCGTGTCGGGCCCGGCCGCGATCGTGCGCACCGAGAAAGATCCCGACGCGAAGAAGCCCGACGACCTCGGCGAGCTGCAACTGCGCCTGTTCTCGACGCTGCGCACGCTCAAGGCCGACCGCGACGCGAAGAAGGCCAACGAGGAGGCGTACCAGAAAGGCGATCCGACGCGCGCGCCGCTGCCGTTCTTCCTCGGCGACGACGTGCGCGTGCAGCGCAGCTGGCTCTCGCCGGACGGCCGTCACCTGCTGCTCGCCACCGCGCCGAAGGGTTACGAGGCCGGCCACGTCGCCAAGCTGCAGCGCTACGTGACCGAATCCGGTTACGAGGAGCAGGAGGACGAGCGCGTCCGCGTCGGCCGCAATGCGCCGGCACCGCACACGCTGTGGCTGCTCGACCTGGCCGCGCACACGCAGGCCAGGCTGGCTTACGCGACGCTTCCTGGCATCGGTGACGATCCGCTGGCCAAGGTGCGTGCCGAAAACGCGAAGAAGCGTGAGGCCGCGGAGAAGTCCGCCGGCACGAAGGACACCGCGTCGAAGAAGGACGCCGACGCGAAGAAGGACAAGAAGGACGCCAAGGCCGAGCGCGCGCTGCTGGTCATGGACGTCGAGTGGGCACCCGACGGCCGCGAGGTCGCCGTGCAGCTCGAGTCGGTCGACAACAAGGACCGCTGGATCACGACGGTCGACTTCGCGAAGAAGGCGCTCGTCACGCAGCACCGCCTGACCGACGAGGCCTGGATCAACTGGAGCTTCAACACCTTCGGCTGGACGCGCGACAGCCGCACGTTGTGGTACCTGTCCGAGGAGAGCGGCTATTCGCACCTCTACGTCAAGGCGCCCGGCGCGAAGGCCAAGGCACTGACCTCGGGCGCGTTCGAGATCTCCGATCCGGTCGAGTCGCCCGACGGCCGCTGGTTCTACGTGCGTTCGAATGCCGAGGCGCCGTATGCGTACGACGTCTACCGCGTCGCGACGAGCGGCGGCGCGCTCGAGCGCGTGACCCACGTTCAAGGCCTCGACGATTTCGCGCTGTCGCCGGACGGCCGCTCGCTGGCCGTGCTGCAGTCGACCTCGTACGTGCCGTCGCAGCTCGCCGTGCATCCGGTCGACGGCGGCGGCAATGCCCGTGTGCTCACCGACACGCGCACGCCCGAGTACAAGGCGCTCACCTGGCCGAAGCTCGAGATCGTCGG
This sequence comes from Lysobacteraceae bacterium PS02065, assembly GCA_029959555.1. Lineage (GTDB taxonomy): Bacteria > Pseudomonadota > Gammaproteobacteria > Xanthomonadales > Rhodanobacteraceae > Dokdonella. The sequence goes on from JASCPI010000007.1 coordinate 113,877, forward strand.
CGTACCGTCGTCGCACCAGAAGAAGCCGGTCTGGTCGAAGCTCTACAAGCCCGCGGATTTCGATCCGTCGAAGAAGTATCCGGCCGTGCTGTTCGTGCACGGCGCCGGCTACCTGCAGAACACCGAACTCGGCTACCCGAACTACTTCCGCGAGCAGATGTTCCACAACATGCTCACCGAGCAGGGCTATGTCGTGCTCGACATGGATTACCGCGCCTCGGCCGGCTACGGCCGCGACTGGCGCACCGCGATCTACCGCCAGATGGGCCACCCCGAACTCGAGGACCTCGTCGACGGCGTGAAGTGGCTCGCCGCCGAACACGGCGTCGACCCGGCGCGCGTCGGCGTCTACGGCGGCTCGTACGGCGGCTTCATGACGCTCATGGCGATGTTCCGGGAACCGAAGGTGTTCTCGGCGGGCGCCGCGCTGCGCCCGGTCACCGACTGGACCTCGTACAACCACAGCTATACATCGAACATCCTCAACACGCCGCAGGACGATCCGATCGCCTACGAGCGCTCGTCGCCGATCGAGTACGCCGAAGGCCTCGAGGGCGGCCTGCTCATCGCCCACGGCATGATCGACGACAATGTGCTGTTCCAGGATTCGGTGCGTCTGTACCAGCGCCTCGTCGAGCTGCGCAAGGACGATTTCGAACTCGCCGGCTACCCCCTCGAACGCCACGGCTTCGTCCACGCCGACGCGTGGTACGACGAGTACAAGCGCATCTGGAAGCTGTTCGAGCGCCGCCTCAAGCCCTGAGGCCGGCGCGACGACGCACGGCGGCGAGCACCGCCGTGCGTCACGCGATTCAGTACGGCGGGTAACGCTCGAGGAACGCCTCCACATCGGCGCTGTATATGTCGAAGTCGAGGTCGCGCACGCGGGCAAGATCGTCGGCGAGCTGCGCGATCACGTCGCGCAGTTCCAGCCTCTCGAGCCACCGTGCCGGGATCACGTCCGGTCCATGCCAGGCACCGAGGATCTGCCCCGCGATCGAACCGGTCGAGTCGCTGTCACCGTCGTGGTTGACCGCGAGGACCAGCGCCGCCTCGAACGTCGGCGCGACGAGCGCGCAATAGATCGCGATCGCGAGCGCCTCCTCGGCGATCCAGCCCTGCCCGAGCCGCCGGATCGCCTCGTCGCTCGGCAATGAGCTTGCCGCGAGCTCGCGGGCGAGGCGTATGGCCGCGAGCGTCTCGGCATGATCGGCGATTTCGGGCAGAAACCGCACCGCGAGATCCAGCGCAGCATCGAGATCCAACCCCTCGACGAGGTGCGCGACGATCCCCGCGAGTACCCCGGCCGGCAACTGTCCCGTGGGATGGCCATGGGTCAGCGCGGCGCATGCGTTGCCGTGATCGAACGCGTAACCGGCGTCGTAGATCAAGCCGAGCGGCGCCGTGCGCATCACGCCGCCACAGCCCTTGCTGTCGTTGCGCGCGCCATCTCCGCGGAACGGCTCGCGCAGTGCCGACAGGCAGGTGATGCCCGGCGCGCGCGCGGCGTGCAGGCCGCGCTGCGCGATCAGCCAGCCCGTCGCCTCGACCTGGGTCTGCGTCTCCTGGGTCGAGAGCCAGCGCCCGTAGGCCAGCCACACCATGTGCGACATGTTGCAAATACCCTTGAGCGAACCACGCGCCCAGCCACGCAACACGCCCTCGACCGTGAACAGCGTCATCTGTGTGTCGTCGGTGATCGCACCGAGCTTGCCGTACGCAGGCGCGAAATCGACGATGCCAGGTGCGCCGAACGTGGCGCGGATGCGCTCGAGGCTCATGAATTCGACCGGCGCGCCGAGCGCATCGCCGACCGCGCCGCCGAGCAGGCAGCCGCGTGAACGTGAGGTCAGATCCATCGTGCTCATCCTTTCCGATAACCGCCTCGTCGATCGCTGGGGCGAGGCGAAGCCAGAAGGGCTAGGCGCTCCTCACTTGCGCTGCGTGTCCGACTTCACGCGGATCGCCTTGTAGTCCGAGCCTTCGAACCAGTACGGCCATGCGGTCGAGTCGGCGATCGAGGCGCCGAGGTCGCGCAGCAGTTCGACGTCGGCGGCCTGCGAGTCCATGTCCCAGCTGTCGTCGAACGCGTCGGCGGGCTGGTGGTAGCGGTCGGCGAAGTATTTCGCGCGCGCGGCCTTGCCGGCGGCTTCGCCGCCGTCGACCTTGTCGATGCCGGGACCGATCGTGATCGCAGGCACGCCGGCGCGCGCGAACGGGAAATGGTCGGCACGGAAGAAGAAGCCGGCCTCGACGTTCGGATCCTGCGCGTAGCGGCGTCCGCGGGCGCCAGCGACGCGCGCGAGGTCGTGCTCGAGCGAGACGCGGCCGTTGCCCCACGAGGCGATGTCGTGCGTCGGGCCATCCGGACTCAGCATCTCGATGTTGAGGAACGCCGCCGTCGTCTCGAGCGGGATCACCGGATGCGCGACGTAGTGGTAGGCGCCGAGCAGGCCGCGCTCCTCGGCGGTCGGCGCGAAGAACAGCAGCGTGCGCGCGGGTCGCGGACCCGCGGCGAACACGCGCGCAAGCTCGAGCATCGCCGCGAGTGCGGTCGCGTTGTCGACGGCGCCACGATGGATCGTGTCGCCTTTCGCATCGGGCTTGCCGATGCCGTAGGCATCCCAGTGGCCGCCGTAGATGACGGCCTCGCCCGGGCGCTTCGCGCCTTCGAGCTTCGCGATCACGTTGCGCGTGACCACGCGGTCGCGCGCCACCGCGAACGCGGCCGAGAAACGCGTGCCGTCGAGCACGACGGGCGTGAACTCCTTGCGCTGCGCGCGCCGCTTCTGCGCCTCGAAATCGAGGCCCGAGCGCGCGAACAGCTCCTTCGCGGTGTCGCGTTGCATCCAGCCACGCACGCGCACGTGCGCCGTCGCGGCATCCTTGCGCTCGTTGTCGAACAGCGGCGCGATGCCGCCGTTGCGCACGGTCGCCCAGCCGTATGCGGCAGGAGCGGTCTCGTGCACGATGAGCACGCCGGTCGCGCCGCGTCGCGCGGCCTCCTCGTACTTGTACGACCAGCGGCCGTAATAGGTCAGCGCGCGCCCTTCGAACGCGCCGGGTTCGGGCGTCTCGAAGTCCGGATCGTTGATGAGCACGACGGCGACCTTGCCCTTGAGGTCGACACCCTTGTAGTCGTCCCAGCCGAGCTGGGGGGCGTGCACGCCGTAGCCGACGAACACGAGCGGCGCGTCGGCGACGTCGACGCGCGGCGCGGGATTCAGGGTCTGCACGACGATGTCGTCGCCCTGCACGAGGGCGCGGCGCTCCTTGCCGTACGTGAAGGCGACGTCGACCGCGCCGTCGATGCGCGACCGCACCACCGGGACATCCTGCGTCCACTTCCCGCCGGGCCCACCCGGCACGAGGCCGGCCTTCGCGAACTCGTCGGACAGGTAGGCGATCGTCTTGTCCTCGCCCGGCGTCGCCGGCGCGCGTCCCTCGAATGCATCCGATGCCAGCGTGCGGACATGTTTCGCCAGACGCGCGGCCTCGATCGGCCGCTTCGTCGGGGCAGCATCGTCCGCCATGACCGGCGTGGCGAAACACGCGGCGAGGGACAGCAGGAGGAATCGGCGCATGAAGGGATCCATCGACGGGACAGCCCGCAAGCCTACGCCACGGCCGCGCCGGGCACGCGCCTTGCTTGGGCGTGATGACAGGAAAAACCGTCATTTGACGTAAGGAAAGTGTGACGCCGTTCAGGAACGATTCGTCCCCACGGCGCGAGAATGTTAAGCATGCGTTATTCCAGTAACGCGCCCCATTTGTTATGCTCAACCTGAGGTTGTTTGGATAACCTCTTGCAGGTCAAGGAAATGTCGTCCTCGATGATCGTCCTCATACTGGTCGCCGGCGCGGGCCTCGCCCTCGCTTCGATCCGCCGCATCCCCGAAGGCAAGGTGTATTCGATGCGCCGCCCGGGCGGCCACGTGCGCATGCTCGGTGCCGGTACGCACTTCGTCATGCCGCTCATCGAGCGCGTGTCGCACAAGATCAGCCTCACCGGCACCGCGCTGCCGATCGAGGGCGCCTCGCATGCGGGCGAGCCGCTGCAGGGTTCGGTTTTCTTCCAGGTGCTCGAGCCCGAGCGTGCCGACGTCGTGATCGAGTCGGTCGACGGCCTGCTGCGCGAGCACGCGGCCACGCTGATGCGCAGCCCTGCGCTGCCGGCCGAGACGGCCGAACGCCGCCAGTGGCTCAAGCAGCAGCTCAACGCCGAGGTCCGCGACAGCGGCCTGCTGGTCACCCGCATCGAGCTGCGCAAGGCGGCCTGAGCCGTCCTTCGGCTGGATTTGACCGCCGCGCGCCCCGATACTTGGCGCCCCTTTCGTTTCCGGGCGCCCCATGTCTGAGCGCGAACCGCTGCGACGGCGGCTCGACGCGGGCCTCGCCGCGCTGTCCCTGTCACTTCCCGACACGACCGTCGAGCGGTTGCTCGATTATGTCGACCTGCTCGTGCGCTGGAACGCCGCGTACAACCTGACGGCCGTGCGCGATCCGGCCGAGATGGTCACGCGCCACCTCGTCGATTCGCTGGCCGTGCTGCCCTATGCCGAAGGCGCGCGACTCGCCGACCTCGGCACTGGCCCGGGCCTGCCCGGCATTCCGCTCGCGCTCGCGCGCACATACGACGACGTGCTGCTGGTCGACTCGAACGGCAAGAAGACCCGCTTCCTGCGCGAGGCGCTGCGCCGCCTCGGCCTGCGCGAGGCGCGCGTCGCCGAGTCGCGCGTCGAGGCGGTCACCGGCGAATTCGATTGCATCACCGCCCGTGCTTTCGCGACACTGGCGGACATGCTCGACTGGGGCGGCCACCTGCTCGCGCCCGAGGGCCGCTGGCTCGCGCTCAAGGGACGCTTCCCGCAGGACGAACTCGACGGCGTGCCCGCCGGCTTCGTGGTCGAGGACATCCACCGCCTCGACGTGCCCGGCCTCGACGCCGAGCGCCACGTGGTGATCATCAGACGCCGCCGCGACGCCGCGGCGGCAGGGACCGTGCAGCCATGACGCGCATCATCGCGATCGCCAACCAGAAGGGCGGCGTGGGCAAGACCACGACGGCCGTCAACCTCGCCGCGGCGCTCGCCGAGACCCGCCGCCGCGTGCTGCTCGTCGACCTCGACCCGCAGGGCAACGCGACGATGGCCGCCGGCATCGACAAGCGCAATGCCAAGCCGAACGGCTGCGACGTGCTGCTCGAGGAAGCCACGCTCGAGCAGGCCATCGTCACCACCGAAGGCGGTTTCGACCTGCTGCCCGGCAGCGGCGACCTGACCGCGGCCGAGATCAAGCTCATGGACGCGCTCGCCCGCGAGACGCGCCTCAAGGAGCAGCTCGCCAAGGTCGAGGGCCGCTACCACACCATCCTCATCGACTGCCCGCCCTCGCTGCACCTGCTCACGCTCAATGCGCTGACTGCCGCGCACGGCGTGCTGATCCCGATGCAGTGCGAGTACTTCGCGCTCGAGGGCCTGTCGAGCCTGCTCGACACGATCAAGGCCGTGCGCCAGCGGCTCAACCCGCAGATCGAGGTCGAGGGCCTGCTGCGCACGATGTACGACGTGCGCAACAACCTCAGCAACGAAGTCTCCGCGCAGCTGGTCAAGCACTTCGGCGACAAGGTGCTGCGCTCGGTGATCCCGCGCAACATCCGGCTCGCCGAGGCGCCCAGCCACGGCAAGCCGATCAACCTCTACGACCGCGAATCGCGCGGCGCGATCGCGTACCTCGGCCTCGCCGGCGAGATGCTGCGTCGCGAACGCGCGCCGACTGCGCCGGTCGCCAGCCAGGAACACGCGTGATGGCAACGAAGAAACGTGGACTCGGCCTCGGCCGCGGCCTCGACGTGCTGCTCGGCGGCGGCGAGCCCGACGCCGCGCCGAACGCCGAGGACGACACCCTGCGCACCCTGCCGGTGTCGTCGATCGTCGCGGGCAAGTACCAGCCACGCCAGGTGTTCGATCCCGAACGCCTCGAGGAACTCGCCGCGTCGATCCGCGCGCAGGGCGTCATCGAGCCCGTCATCGTGCGCCCCGCATCGGGTGGCCGCTTCGAGCTGATCGCCGGCGAGCGCCGCTGGCGCGCCACGCAGCTCGCCGGCCTCACCGAGATCCCGGCGCTCGTACGCACGATCGACGACCGCGCCGTCGTCGCCGTCGCGCTGATCGAGAACATCCAGCGCGAGGACCTCTCGCCGCTCGAGGAGGCGCAGGCCCTCGCCCGCCTCATCGAGGAGTTCGACCTGACCCACCAGCAGGCTGCCGAAGCCGTCGGGCGCTCGCGCGCCGCGGTGTCGAACCTGCTGCGCCTGCTCGAGCTGCCCGAGGCGATCCGTGAACTGCTCGAGCGCGGCAAGCTCGACATGGGCCACGCGCGCGCCCTGCTGACGTTGCCGGCCGACCGCGCGATCGACCTCGCCACGCAGGCCGTCGCCAACGGCTGGTCGGTGCGCGAGCTCGAGGATGCCGCGCGCCAGAGCTCTTCGCCGGCGCGTCCCGATGCGAAGAAGAAGGCCACCGCACCGCGCGACGCCGACATCCAGGCGCTCGAACGCGAGCTCGCCGAGAAGCTGTGCACGCGTGTCGCGATCAACCATGGCCGCAACGGCCGCGGCAAGCTCGTGATCCACTACCACAGCGTCGACGAACTCGACGGTGTGCTCGAAAAACTGCGCTGACCCGATCGATCCATCGTCCCATGCCCGACCTTTCCGTCGTCGTCCCGGTCTTCAACGAACGCGGCAACGTGCCGCCGCTGCTCGCCGAGATCGCGGCGGCGTTGCGTGGCCACGTCGACTACGAAGTGGTCTACGTGGACGACCGCAGCAGCGACGACACGCTGGCGGTGCTCGAAGCCCAACGCACCATGCACCCCGAGCTGCGCGTGCTGCGCCACGTCAGCCAGAGCGGCCAGAGCACGGCGGTGCGCAACGGCGTCAAGGCCGCGCGCGCGCCGTGGATCGCGACGCTCGACGGCGACGGCCAGAACGACCCGGCCGACATTCCCAAGCTGCTCGCGATGCGTGACGCCTCGGCCGAGACGATCAAGCTGTTCGCGGGCTGGCGCGTCGACCGCAAGGACAGCGGCAGCAAGCGCTGGGCCTCCAAGTGGGCCAATGCGATCCGCTCGCGCCTGCTGCGCGACGCCACGCCCGACACCGGCTGCGGCATCAAGCTGTTCGAGCGCGAGGCCTTCCTCGACCTGCCCTACTTCGACCACATGCACCGCTACCTGCCCGCGCTCATGCAGCGCGCCGGCTGGGAGGTGCGCAGCGTGCCGGTCAACCACCGCGCGCGTGGCGAGGGTGTGTCCAAGTACAACAACCTCAATCGCGCCCTCGTCGGCATCGCCGACCTGCGCGGCGTCGCCTGGCTGATCCGGCGCTCGCGCCGCACCGCCGTCGAGGAGCGCTGAGCCGCGCCGCGGCTTGCGGGAACGCGCCCTTTCGGCTATAAAGCGCGGCTCGCTTCGGTTCCGAGCCTGCCCCGTGCAGGCCGGCGTCACCCGATATGTGGTTCGGCACGCCGGTTTCCCGAAGCTCCTCCAGCCACCGCATGGCGCTCCGCGCCGCTGGGCCGTCTCCGTCCTGGCCAAGGTCGGTCACCCGATTCGACGAGGTTCGCATGTCCAAGGTATGCCAAGTCACCGGAAAGAGTTTCCAGTCCGGCAACAGTGTTTCCCACGCCAACAACAAGACGCGCCGCCGCTGGCTGCCGAACCTCCACGAGCGCCGCTTCTGGCTCGTCGGCGAGAACCGCTGGATCAAGCTCAAGGTTTCGAGCCACGGTCTGCGCACGATCGACAAGAAGGGCATCGACGTCGTCGTTGCCGAGCTGCGCGCGCGCGGCGAGAAGATCTGAGGAGTAACTGACCATGGCTTCCAAGCGCGACAAGATCCGCCTCGTGTCCTCGGCCGGCACCGGCCATTTCTACACGACGAACAAGAACAAGAAGACCACGCCCGAGAAGATCGAGATCAAGAAGTACGATCCGGTCGTCCGCAAGCATGTGGCCTACAAGGAAGCGAAGATCAAGTGAAGCATCGCCCACGCGCGCAGCGCGTGGCTCGCGATGCTTCATCCCGGCGCAGGCCGGGATCCAGCTCCTGATCCGAAAGAGCCCGCCTTCATGGCGGGCTTTTTCGTGGAAGGCCCAACGCGCGCAGCGCGTGGCTCGCGATGCTTCATCCCGGCGCAGGCCGGGATCCAGCTCCTGATCCGGAAAAGCCCGCCTTCATGGCGGGCTTTTTCGTGGAAGGCCCCACGCGCACAGCGCATGGCTCTGGCGATGCTTCATCCCGGCGAAAGCCGGGATCCAGCTCCTGATCCGAAAGAGCCCGCCTCCATGGCGGGCTCTTTCGTGGAAGGCCCTGCGACAACCAGGGACGACATACGGGGTCAGGTTCATTGGTCCCCGAGCCCTGCCACATCCGTGAAACCTGCACGGACAAATGAACCTGACCCCAGCCTTCGCCCCCGACCACGCCGACACCGGCCATGGGCTCAGCTCCTACAGCAAACAAAAAACCCGCCTCGCGGCGGGTTCTTCGTGACACGTCGGCATCCCCCTCGCGGGTGATGCCGGTGGTCGATCACCTTCAGGCGTGCGAGCCGCTCAGGTGGTAGCCCTTGAGGCGCGCGGCGAAGTCCTGCAGCGCGCGGATGCCGGTCTGCTCGGCCTCGTGGCACCACTGGCGCACGGCTTCCATCATGTCGCCGTTGCGGCTCTCGAGCATCTCGTGCAGGCGGTGGCGGTACTCCATGACGGTCTTGACCGTCGGCGCCTGGCTGACCCACTGGCCCATGCGCTCGCGCGCGTCGGCATCGAGCCAGCGGCCGCCGCTGCCGAGCGCATTGCGCAGCTTGCGCGGCATCGCCTTGAGGCTCGCACCGGCATGCGCGGCATCCTCGCGCAGCGCGGGAACGATGACGCCGCTGAAGTAGTCGCTCATGACGTGGAACTTGTGCGACACGAGCGCCTTGATCGTCTCGGCGTCCGGCAGGTTCATGTTGGGGCGCACGTCGAGCGTCGGCGCGACGCGCATGACCTTGGCGAGACGGAAGAACTGCAGCACGCGGATCGCGGCCCAGCCGATGTCGAACTCGAAGCGGCGCAGCGAGAACTTCGCCGAGCTCGGGAATGCGTGGTGGTTGTTGTGCAGCTCCTCGCCGCCGATGATGAGGCCCCAAGGCGACAGGTTCGTCGAGGTGTCGGCGCTCTCGAAGTTGCGATAGCCCCACCAGTGGCCGAGGCCGTTGACGACGCCGGCGGCCCAGAACGGGATCCACACCATCTGCAGCGCCCAGATCGCGACGCCGACCGCGCCGAACAGCGCGAAGTTGATGAACAGCAGCACGGTCGGGCCCATCGACGGCGCACGCGCGTAGACGTTGCGCTCGATCCAGTCGTCGGGCGTGCCGCGGCCGTACTTCTCGAGTTCCTCGCCGGAGCACATCTCGCGCGCGGCCGTGCGATAGAGGTCGACACCGTCCCACAGCACCTTGTCGATGCCGTGCACCATCGGGCTGTGCGGGTCTTCCTCGGTCTCGGTCTTGGCGTGGTGCTTGCGGTGGATCGCGACCCACTGCTTGGTGACCATCGCCGTGCTGAGCCACGACCACAGGCGGAAGCCGTGCGCGAGGACCGGGTTGAAGTCGACGCCGCGATGCGTCTGGCTGCGGTGGAGGTACAGGGTCACCGTCATGATCGTCAGCTGCGTGACGAGGATGAAGTAGGCGATCCAGGTACCCCAGGAGGCATCGGCGAAGAGTCCGCGCGCGGCGAACGTGATGAGCGAGTCGAGCATGGGCGGCATTGGGTCCCGGTTAAGCGAGCGATGACTATACGCCCCCCTTCGTGGGGCCGCCAGAACGGCATCACAAGTAGGGAAAACCCCGCAGAATCATCGGACTGCACGCACATTCGCCATACGTGGGCGTAGGGTCGGGATCCCGTGAGGGGACGGCAGGCTTGCCCTGCCGGCGCCCAGCCGGAACAATCGAGGTCTTATGACGCCCCCCTCCCCTGTCCTCGCGCTGGCGCGCGCCAGCCGTCGCCTGTCCGGGCGCACGATCGTCGAGGACCTGACGCTGGGCGTGCACCGCGGCCAAGTGCTCGGCCTGCTCGGCGTCAACGGCGCCGGCAAGTCGACCACGCTGCGCATGATGGCCGGCATGCTCGCGCCGACCTCGGGCGAGGTCGCGCTCGACGGCGTCGACCTCTACGCCGACCTCGGCCGCGCGCGGCGCGACATCGGGCATCTCCCGGAAGAGCCACCGCTCTACAACGAACTCACGGTCGCCGAGTACCTCGCGTTCTGCGCGCGCCTGCACGGCCTGCCGCGCCGCGGCGTCGATGCGGCCGTCGACACCGCGATCGCACGCTGCGATCTCGGCGAGGTGCGCCGCCGCCTCTGCGGGCTGCTGTCGAAGGGCTTCCGCCAGCGCGTGGGGCTGGCCCAGGCGATCGTGCACGCGCCGCGCCTCATCGTGCTCGACGAGCCCGCCTCGGGGCTCGACCCCGTGCAGGCGCTGCGCCTGCGCGAACTCGTCGCCTCGCTGCGCGCCGACCACGCGGTCGTGCTGTCCACGCACGTGCTGTCGGACGTGGTCGCCTGCTGCGACCACGTGGCGATCCTGCACCGCGGCCGTCTGCGCCACACCGGCGCGCTCGCCGAACTCGACGACGGCGCCGCCCTGCGCGTGCGCGTCGAACGCGCGCTCACCATCGCCGACTGGCAGGCGATCCCGATCGTCGCGGGCGCCGCGCCGATCGACGCCCACGGCTGGCGTGTGACGCTGCACGAGGGCGCCGACACGGCCGCACTCGCCACCGCGATCGCCGCGCAAGGCTTCGGGCTGCAGGAGCTGCGCGCCGACGCGAACGCGCTCGAGGCGATCTTCGTGCGCATCGCCGAGAGCGAGGCGCAGGCCGCATGAGCGCGATCCTGCTCATCACGCGCAACGAGTGGCGCCGCCAGTTCGTGCAGCCGTTCGCCTGGATCGTGCTCGCACTGGTCGGCGCGCTGCTCGCGTGGCAGTTCCTCGTCGCGGTCGACGTTTTCATGAAGCACGCCGGCAAGCTCGCCTCGACGCCGGGTGCACCCGGCATCACCGAACTGATCGCGGTGCCGATGCTGCAGAGCCTGTCGAACCTGATGCTGCTGCTCGTGCCGCTCGCGACGATGCAGAGCCTCGCCGGCGAACGCCGCGCGCACACGCTGCCGCTGCTGCTCGCGGCAGGCGTCGGCAGCATGCGCATCGTGCTCGGCAAGTACCTCGGCTCGCTGTTGCTGGTCGTGCTCATCGTCGCGCTCGCGGTGGCGATGCCGCTGAGCCTGTCCGCCGGCACGTCGCTCGACCTCGGACGCCTCGCCGCGGCGACGCTCGGCGTCGTGCTGCAGGCGGCCACGCTGACCGCGATCGGGATCGCCTGCTCGGCGTGGACCGCGCATCCGGCACTGGCCGCCGCGGCGACGCTGGTCACCGGCAGCCTGCTCGCGATGCTCGACCTCGGCGCGCGTTTCCAAGGTGTCGAGAATGCGCTCGTGAACTGGCTCGCCATGTCCACGCACCTCGAGCCGTTCCTGCGCGGCATCGTCTCGAGCGTCGCGGTCGCCTACTACGTGCTGGTCGCCGCGTTCGCGCTCGCCCTCGGGGCACGCCGCCTCGACACGCTGCGGACGCGCGCATGAAGGAGCGCTTCGGCAACCTGCTCCACGTCGTGCTGCTGCTCGCGATCGTGCTGCTCGCGGGCTTCCTGAGCACGCGCCACCGCTTCACGGTCGACCTCACGCACGCACAGCGTTCGAGCCTGTCGGAGGCGTCTCTGCGCCTGCTCGCGACACTCGACGGTCCGGTGGAGGTCGTGTCGTACGCGCGCCGCGAAGGCGAGCTGCGCACGACGATCGCACGCTTCTTCGACCGCTACCGCCGCGCCAAGCCCGATCTCGCCCTCACGTTCGTCGATCCGGACGAGGATCCCGGTGCCGCGCGCGCCGCCGGCGTGCAGGTCGACGGCGAGATGGACCTGCGCTACGCAGGCCGCAGCGAGCGCCTCAAGGTGCTCGCCGAGGGCGACGTCAGCAGCGCACTGCTGCGCCTGTCGCGCGACCGCGCGCGCATCGCGACATTCCTCGAGGGCGAGGGCGAGCGCCGTCCCGACGGCATGGCCAACGCCGACCTCGGCCAGTTCAACACGACGCTGCACGAACGCGGCATCCGCGCCGTGAACCTGTCTCTGGCCTCGACGCCACGCGTGCCCGACAACGTCGACCTGCTCGTGATCGCCAACCCTCGCGTCGCGCTGCAGCCACAGCACGTCGCCGAACTGGTCGACTACGTCGAGCGCGGCGGCAATCTGCTGTGGCTGCTCGAGCCCGGCGAGAGCGTCGGCCTGGACGCACTCGCCGAAGCCTTGTCGCTGCAGCTGCTGCCCGGCGTCGTCGTCGACGGCACGAGCAGCAGCTTCGGCATCGGCGACCCGAGCTTCGTCGCGGTCAACCGCTATCCGGAGCACGCGCTCACCAAGGGTTTCGAACTCGCGACGCTGTTCCCGCAGCCGGTCGCGCTCGCGCAGCGCATTCCTTCACGCTGGGCGTTCGCGGCGCTCCTCAAGAGCTCGACGCAGTCGTGGAACGAGGTCGGGCACATCCCGAAGCCCGGCGAGGCCGACGGCAATGTGCGCTTCGACGGCACCGACGGCGAGACGGCAGGACCGCTGGACCTCGGCGTCGCGCTGACGCGCCTGTCGCCGAAACCGGGCGGCCGCGATCAGCGCGTCGTGGTGATCGGCGACGGCGACTTTCTGTCCAACAGCTTCCTCGGCAACGCGGGCAACCGCGAGTTCGGCGCGCGCGTGTTCGACTGGCTGCTCGCCGACGACGCGCTCGTCGACGTGCCCGAGCGTGCCGCGCCGGACCGCCATCTCGCGCTGTCGGACCTCGCGCTCGCCGCGATCAGCGTCGGCTTCCTCGTCGTGCTGCCGCTGCTGCTCGCGATCACCGGCCTCGTCACGTGGCGCGTGCGGCGCCGCCGCTGATGGGCCGCATCGCGCGCACCAACCTCGTCCTCGTCGGCATCGTCGTCGTGCTCGGCGTGCTCGTGTGGCGCCAGATCGACGGCGAGGTCGCCTCGCGTGAGCCGCCACTCGGCGGCAGGCTCGACGCCTCCTCGGTCGATCGCGTCGCCGTGCGCTGCGCGCCGCCATGCCGCGAGCGCGTCTTCGAGCGCAGCAAGGGCCGCTGGCGCATGACGGCGCCTTACACGATGGACGCCGACGACGCCGCGGTCGCACGCCTCGTCGCGATCGCCGCGTCACCGGTGCGCTCGCGTCGCCCGCTCGCCGACTTCGACCCCGCGCGCATCGGCCTCGCGCCGCCGCAGCTCACGCTCGAACTCGCCGCGCTGCACTTCGACATCGGTTTGACCGATGCGCTGCGCGGCGACCGCTACGTGCGCTTCGAGGACACCGTCGCGATGGTGCCGGACCGTTTCAGCCCGCTGCTCGCCGCGGCACCCGAGAACGAGCTCGACCGCCATCTCGTGCCGCGCGACATCGAGGTGACGACGCTGCGCCTCGACGGCGTCGCGCGTCCCGACCTCGCCACCGCCTGGCGCGACACGGTCGCCGCGCAGGTCGCGCCGCGCGGCGATGCCGAAGGTTCGCCGAACGGCCGGCGCATCGACATCGACCTCGCCGACGGCAGCAGCCTGAGCTATCGCCTCGATCGCGAGGGCGACACCTACGTCGCACGCCGCGGCGAACCCGCGCTCGCCTACGCACTCGGCGAAGCGCAGGCGCAGGCCCTGCTCGCACCATCACCCTGACGCCGCCATGCCCGAACTGCCCGAAGTCGAGACCACGCGACGCGGCATCGCTCCACACCTCGTCGGACGCCGCGTCGTGTCGCTCGCGATCCGCCAGCCGCGCCTGCGCTGGCCGATTCCCGACGAACTGCGCGACCAGCTGACCGGTCAGCGCATCGACGCGATCGAACGCCGCGCGAAGTACCTCCTCGTGCACGCGGGAACCGGCAGCGCGCTGATCCACCTCGGCATGTCGGGCAGCCTGCGCGTGCTCGACCGCGACGTGGCCCCCGCCCTGCACGACCACTACGACTGGCAGCTCGATTCCGGGAAGATCCTGCGTTACACCGATCCGCGCCGTTTCGGCTGCCTGCTCTGGCAACCCGCCGGCACGACCCACGACCTGCTCGCCGCACTCGGTCCCGAGCCGCTCTCGAACGCCTTCGACGGCGACCTGCTGTGGCGCGAGGCGCGCAACCGCAAGGCCGCGGTCAAGGTGTTCATCATGGACCAGGCCGTCGTCGTCGGGGTCGGCAACATCTACGCGGCCGAAGCGCTGTTCGCTGCGCGCATCCATCCCGCGCGCGCAGCGGGCAGCGTCTCGCGCGAGCGCTACGCACGCCTCGCCGATGCGATCCGCACGATCCTCACCTATGCGATCACGCGCGGCGGCACGACGTTGCGCGACTTCATCTCGCCCGACGGCGTGCCCGGATACTTCGAACAGGAACTGTTCGTGTACGGCCGCGCAGGCGAACCCTGCCGGGTCTGCACGACACCGATCCGCGTCGTCGACCTCGGCCAGCGCTCGACGTTCTACTGCCCGCGCTGCCAGCGCTGAGCACCGCTCACAGCGGCAGCACGGACTGCTGCAGTTCGATGCGGCCTTCGCCCGCGACGATCTTCTTGTACTCGGCGCGGCTCACCGACACGTAGCGATCGTTGCCGCCGATCTCGACCTGCGGCCCGTCGGTCACGGCGCGGCCGTGCTCGTCGACGCGCACGACCATCGTCGCCTTGCTGCCCGTGTGGCAGATCGTCTTGATCTCGTCGAGGTTGTCGGCCCACGCGAGCAGGTACTGGCTGCCTTCGAACAGCTCGCCGCGGAAGTCGGTGCGCAGGCCGTACGCGAGCACGGGAATGCGCAGGCGGTCGACGACGTCGGTGAGCTGCCAGACTTGCGCCTTGGCGAGGAACTGCGCCTCGTCGACGAGTACGCAGTCGAGCGGACCGCGCGCGGCGATGTCGGCTTCGACGAGTGCGAACAGGTCGTCGTCGCGATCGAACGGCTGTGCATTCGCGCGCAGGCCGATGCGCGACGCCACCACGCCCTCGCCGGCACGGTGATCCAGGCGCGGCGTCACGATGAGCGTGCGCATGCCGCGCTCATGGTAGTTGTACGCGCTCTGCAGCAGCGTCGTGGTCTTTCCGGCGTTCATCGCCGAATAGTAGAAATAGAGCTTCGCCATGCGATCCCGGCCGGAAGGTGAGGCGCCTGGCCCGGCGGCCGCGCCCGCGTCGGCGCACGCGCCGCGACGG
>JASCPI010000080.1 GCA_029959555.1 Lysobacteraceae bacterium PS02065
CCCGCGCCCCCCGCCCCCCCGGGCCCCGCCCCCCCGCGGCGCCCGCCGGGGCGCCGCCCCCGGGCGCCCCGCGGCGCCTTCGCGTTATCGCATCGGCGCCGCATCGGCTATCATGCGCGGCCTTTTCCGACCGCCCGCCATGATCGTCCTCGACGGCCAGCCGGCCCTCTCCGCGTTCCGCATCGATCGCCTCAACGCCGTCCTCGCCCGGCTCGCGCCCGGATGCGTGCTGCGCGCCGCTCGCCATGTCCATCTCGTCGCGCCCGAAGCCGGCGCCACGCCCGACGACGCGCGGCTGCGACGCATCCTGGAATCCGAATCCGGCGATGCGCGTGCCGCGACGTTCTGGATCGTGCCGCGGATCGGCACGATCTCGCCGTGGTCGAGCAAGGCCACCGACATCCTGCGTGGTTGCGGGTTCGCGATCGAGCGCGTCGAACGTGGTGTCGCCGTGGAACTCGACGGTGCGCCGGCGCCCGGGTCGGTCGCCTGGACGGCGGTCGCGGCAGCGCTGCACGACCCGATGACGCAGTCGGTCATCGTCGCGCGCGAGGCGCTCGACGGCGTGTTCGCGACCGGCGCGGCCGGCCCGCTCGTGCACATCGGGCTCGGCGACGACGCACTAGCCGCGCTCGCCGCCGCCAACGGACGCTTGGGCCTCGCCCTCGCCGACGACGAGATCGCCTACCTCGCCGATGCGTATGCGCAGCTCGGCCGCGATCCGACCGATGCCGAGCTCATGATGTTCGCGCAGGCGAACTCCGAGCATTGCCGCCACAAGGTCTTCAACGCGGATTTCACGATCGACGGCGACGTCCAGCCGCGTTCGCTGTTCGCGATGATCCGCAACACCCACGCGGTGTCGCCCGCGCACACGCTGTCGGCGTACAAGGACAATGCCGCGGTCATCGAAGGCAGCGTCGCGCAGCGCTTCTTCGCCGATCCGGCGACCGGCGTGTTCGCCGCGCACGAGGAATCCATCCCGTACGCGATCAAGGTCGAGACGCACAACCATCCGACAGCGATCTCGCCGTTCCCGGGCGCCGCGACCGGCGCCGGCGGCGAGATCCGCGACGAGGGTGCCACGGGCCGCGGTGGCAAGCCGAAGGCCGGCCTCTGCGGCTTCACGACCTCGCACCTGCGCATCGAAGGCCTGCCGCAGCCGTGGGAGCCCGAGCGCCCGCGGCCGCCGCGCTTCGCGACGCCGTTCGAGATCATGCGCGACGGTCCGATAGGTGCCGCGGCGTTCAACAACGAGTTCGGCCGCCCTTGCCTGGGTGGCTACTTCCGCACGTTCGAGCAGGCCACCGACGAGAAGGGCCTGCGCCGCGGCTACGACAAGCCGATCATGATCGCCGGCGGCCTCGCCAACCTGCGCCGCGACCATGTCCAGAAGCGCGATCTCGCGCCCGGCGATGCGGTCATCGTGCTCGGCGGCCCGGCCATGCTGATCGGGCTCGGTGGCGGCGCGGCCTCTTCGGTGGCGGCCGGTTCGAGTTCGGCCGAGCTCGACTTCGCCTCGGTGCAGCGCGACAACGCCGAGATGCAGCGACGCTGCCAGGAAGTCATCGACGCGTGCTGGTCGCTCGGCGACGCCAACCCGTTCGTGTCCGTGCACGACGTCGGCGCCGGTGGACTGTCCAACGCGATCCCCGAACTGCTCAACGATTCCGGCGTCGGTGGCGTGCTCGATCTCGCGCGCATCCCGAGCGACGACCCGCAGCTCTCGCCGATGCAGCTGTGGTGCAACGAATCGCAGGAGCGCTACGTGCTCGGCGTGCGCGAGACCGACCTTGCGCGGTTCGAGGCGATCTGCGCGCGCGAGCGCTGCCCGTTCGCCGTCGTCGGTCGTGCCACGGCCGAGCGTCGCCTGCTGCTCTCGGATGCGCGCGCCCCCGAGGCGCCCGCGGTCATCGATCTCCCGCTCGAGGTGCTGTTCGGCAAGCCGCCGCGCATGCATCGCGACACGCACCGTGTCGCCGCGCACCTTTCCGTGATCGCCGACACCGAAGGCGTCGAGCTCGAGGAAGCGTTGTTCCGCGTGCTGCGTTTCCCGGCCGTCGGCAGCAAGTCGTTCCTCGTCACGATCGGCGACCGCAGCGTCGGTGGCCTGTGCTCGCGCGACCCGATGGTCGGTCCGTGGCAGGTGCCGGTGGCCGATTGCGCGGTCACGATCGCCGATTTCGCCGGTCACGCCGGCGAGGCGATGGCGATGGGCGAGCGTACCCCGCTCGCGCTGCTCGATGCCGCCGCGTCGGCGCGCATGGCGGTCGGCGAGGCGTTGACCAACCTCGCCGCGGCACCCGCCGTGCTCGGCGAGGTGCGCCTGTCGGCGAACTGGATGGCCGCCGTCGATCATCCCGGCGAGGACGCCGCGCTGTACGACGCCGTGCGCGCCGTCGGCATGGAACTGTGCCCGGCGCTCGGCGTGTCGATCCCGGTCGGCAAGGATTCGATGTCGATGCAGGTGCGCTGGACCGACGTGGCCGGCGCGAGCCAGCGCGTGGTCGCGCCGGTGTCGCTGATCGCCACCGCGTTCGCGCGCTGCGGGGACGTGCGCCGCACGCTGACGCCTCAGCTGCTTCTCGACGAGGGCGACACCGACCTCTGGCTGGTCGACCTCGGCGCCGGGCGCAATCGCCTCGGCGGTTCGGCGCTGACCCAGGTGTTCCTGCGCGCCGGCGACCTGCCGCCCGACCTCGACGATCCTGCGCGCCTGCGCGGCCTGTTCGAGGCGATCCAGGAAGCGAATGCCGCGGGCCTGCTGCTCGCCTACCACGACCGCGCCGACGGTGGTGCGATCGTCACGCTGATCGAGATGGCACTGGCCGGTCGCTGCGGCCTCGACATCGACCTCGCGGGCTGGGCCGACCACGCGCTGCGCGCGCTGTTCGCCGAGGAGCTCGGCGCGGTCGTGCAGGTGCGTACGCGTGATCGCGAGGCCTTCCTCGCGATCGTCGAGCGCCACGGTCTCGCCGGCATGACGCATCGTGTCGGTGCACCTGCCGCGAAGCCGCGCATCAAGCTGCACCACGGCAACGAGCATGTCGCGCGCTGGGACTGGGCCGGGCTCATGGAAGCGTGGTCGCAGACCAGCCATGCGATGCAGCGCCTGCGTGACAACCCCGCGAGCGCCGATGCCGAGCACGCCTGGCGTTGCGACGCGGCCGATCCCGGCATCAGCCCGAAGCTCACGTTCGATCCGGCCGACGACGTCGCCGCGCCCTACATCGCGCGCGGTGCGCGCCCGCGCATCGCGATCCTGCGCGAGCAGGGCGTCAACGGCCAGGTCGAGATGGCGGCAGCCTTCACGCGCTCGGGTTTCGACGCCGTCGACGTGCACATGAGCGATCTGGCCAGCGGTCGCCACCGCCTCGCGGACTTCAAGGGACTCGCCGCCTGCGGTGGCTTCAGCTACGGCGACGTGCTCGGTGCAGGCCGCGGCTGGGCCGCGTCGGTGCTGTTCAACGACGCGCTGCGCGACCAGTTCGCCGCGTTCTTCGCCGACACGGGCACGTTCTCGCTCGGCGTCTGCAACGGCTGCCAGATGCTCGCGCAGCTGCACGAGATCATTCCCGGTGCGTCGCACTGGCCCGTGTTCCGACGCAACGCGTCGGAGCAGTACGAGGCGCGTCTGGTCACGCTCGAGGTCATGGCGTCGCCGTCGCTGCTGTTCGCCGGCATGCAGGGTTCGCGCATTCCGGTCGTCGTCGCCCACGGTGAAGGCCGTCCGGTGTTCGAGGGGTCGGCCGACGCGCGCAAGGTCGACGCCTGCCTGCGCTACGTCGACAACCATGGCCGGGCCACCGAGCGCTTCCCGCTCAATCCCAACGGTTCGCCGGGCGGCGCGACGGGCTTCACGACCACCGACGGTCGCGCCACGATCCTCATGCCGCACCCCGAGCGCGTGCACCGCACCGCGCAGTTGAGCTGGCATCCGCGAGAGTGGGGCGAGGCCTCACCATGGTTGCGCATGTTCCGCAACGCGCGTGCCTGGCTCGGCTGATGCGCCTGTCGCCGATCCGCGAGTTCGGGCTCAAGGCGGTGCTGTGGCTGCCGATGGCCTTCTTCCTGTGGTTCGTGCTGTCCTCCCCGCTGGTGTGGCCGGTGATCCAGCTGGCCAAGCTCGCATTGCTGTCGATCTGGCCCAACCTCTACACGGAGGTGATCCAGAACGGCCATACGATGGACGTGGTCACGCGTGTGCTCGTGAACCAGGCCGGGCCGGATGGGCGCAGCGGCGTCGGTGAACTCGTACTGACGCAGAACCCGCTCATCTACGGCTACTCGCTGCCGCTGTTCAGCGGCCTCGCCATGGCCACGCCGATCGGCGGCTGGCGGCGCACCCTGCATTTCGCGATCGCGCTCGCCGTGATCTGGCTGACCCAGGCGTTCGGCGTCGTCTGCGAGAGCCTCAAGGTGCTCGGCTTCGACAGCGGTGCGGCCGGCGCCAATGCCGTGACGGCCGCAGGCCTGCAGCCCGACGCGATCGCGCTGGCGTACCAGTTCGGCTACCTGATCCTGCCCGCGGTGGTGCCGATCGCGCTGTGGCTGGGCCTCAACCGCGACTTCATCGAGGCCTTGGTGCATCCTTCCGAGGAACCCGAAGGCGCTTCGGCGGGTCACAAGCTGGACGTGCAGGAGTAGACGATGTCGGCGGTTGCTGAACGGAACCAGATCCAAGGCGAGCTGCCGGTCCTCGGCGGCCCGGCGCTGGACGAGCGCATCTGCCAGGTTCTCGTCGCGGGCGGACGCCTCAAGGAGACCGATCTCGCGCGTGGCCGTCGCCTGCACGAGGAGGACCCTTCCGGCCGTCTCATCGCGCTGCTGACCCGCCTCGGCCTCGTCTCCGAGCGCGACATGGCGGAGGCCGTGTCGGAGATCATGCGGTTGCCGCTGGTCGGCGCGAAGGAGTTCCCCGAGACGCCGCCACCGAGCATCCAGCTCGCGACGCGCTTCCTGAAGCAGCACCACATCGTGCCGATCGCCGAAGGCGAGGGCACGCTGCGCCTGCTCGTCGCCGATCCCGCCGATCCGTACCCGGTCGAGGCGGTCGAACTCGCGACGGGCCGCAAGGCCGAGCTCGCGGTCGGCCTTCGTCCCGAGATCGACGACCTCATCGAGCGCTTCTACGGCCAAGGCCGTTCGGCCATGGGTGCGATCGTCGAGAACCTGAGCGAGGACGCGCGCAGCGAGGACGACATCGAGCACCTGCGCGACCTCGCGTCCGAGGCGCCGGTCATCCGCCTCGTCAACCTTGTGATCCAGCGCGCCGTCGAAGGCCGCGCGTCGGACATCCACATCGAACCGTTCGAGAGCCGCCTCAAGGTGCGCTACCGCATCGACGGCGTGCTGCACGAGGTGGAGTCGCCGCCCGCGGCCTCGACCGCCGCCGTGATCTCGCGCATCAAGATCATGGCCAAGCTCAACATCGCCGAGCGCCGCCTGCCACAAGACGGCCGCATCATGATCCGCGTGCAGGGCAAGGAGCTCGACCTGCGCGTGTCGACCGTGCCGACCTCGCACGGCGAGTCGGTGGTGATGCGTATCCTCGACCGCGAGGCGGTCGTGTTCGACTTCAAGACGCTCGGCTTCACCGACGAATTCCTGCCCAAGTTCAACAAGGTGCTCGAGCTGCCGCACGGCATCATGCTCGTCACCGGCCCGACGGGTTCGGGCAAGACGACCACGCTCTACACGGCGCTCTCCAAGCTCAACACGCCCGACGTCAAGATCATCACGGTCGAGGATCCGGTCGAGTACCAGATCGAGGGCATCAACCAGATCCAGGCCAAGCCGTCGATCGGCCTCGACTTCTCGCACGCACTGCGCTCGATCGTCCGCCAGGATCCGGACATCATCATGATCGGCGAGATGCGCGACCTCGAGACCGCGAAGATCGCGATCCAGTCCGCGCTGACGGGCCATCTCGTGCTGTCGACACTGCACACGAACAACGCCGCGGGCGGCATCACGCGTCTGCTCGACATGGGCGTGGAGGACTACCTCCTCACCTCGACGGTCAACGGCATCCTCGCCCAGCGCCTGCTGCGCCGGCTCGATCTCGCGGCGGCGGAGCCGTACGAAGCGCTGCCCGAGGTGGTCAAGGAATTCGGTCTCGAGAAGTTCACGAGCGAACGGCCCATCCGCCTCTACAAGCCGGTGCCGACGCCGCACTATCCGAGCGGCTACCACGGCCGCACGACGATCATGGAGTTCCTCGTCATGACCGACGCGATCCGCCGCCTCATCATGCAGCACGCGGGCATGGGCGAGATCGAGGCGCAGGCGCGCGCCGACGGCATGCGCACGATGTACGAGGACGGCCTCGTCAAGGCGCTCGCCGGCCAGACCACGATCGAGGAGATCCTGCGCGTCACGCAGGAGGGCTGATCGTGGCGATGCTTCCTTCCCCGAGCGGCTGCGCGCGATGACGCTCTACTATTACAAGGCCGTCACGCCGTCGGGCGAGATGCTCGAGGGGCGCATGGACGTCGCCTCGCACGACGAGGTCGTCAGCAAGCTGCAGGACGCCGGCAACATCCCGCTCGACGTGCGCGATGCCGACACCGCCGACAGTGGCGGCCTGCTCGGCATGCTGCGCCGGCGCGCGACGCTCAACGACGCGCAGATCGTGCAGTTCACCCAGCAGCTCGCGACGCTGCTCGGCGCCGGCCAGCCGCTCGACCGCGCGCTGCAGATCCTGCTCGACCTGCCCGAGAGCGAGAAGGCGCGCAGCCTGCTCGAGCGCGTGCGCGACGTCGTGCGTGGCGGTGCGACGCTGTCGGACGCGCTCGAGGCCGAGCGCGACACGTTCTCCAAGCTCTACATCAACATGGTGCGAGCAGGCGAGGCCGGTGGATCGCTCGAGGACACGCTGCGCCGCCTCGCCGACTACCTCGAGCGTTCGCGCCAGCTCAAGTCCAGCGTGGTGAACGCGCTGATCTACCCGGCGTTCCTGATCGGCATGGTCGTCGTGTCGCTGTTCGTGCTGCTCGTGGTCGTGGTGCCGCAGTTCGAGCAGATGTTCGCCGACATGGACGTCGAGCTGCCGCTGATCACGCGCATCGTCGTCGGCATCGGCTCGACGCTGCAGAACTTCTGGTGGCTGATGCTGGCGCTCGCGGTCGGCGGCGTCGCCTGGGGGCGCCGCAAGCTCGCCGATCCGGTCAGCCGGCTCGCGTTCGACGAGCGGCTGCTCAAGTGGCGCATCGTCGGCGACCTCATGCGCAAGATCGAGACCGCACGCCTCTCGCGCACGCTCGGCACCCTGCTCAAGAACGGCGTGCCCCTGCTCGGCGGCCTGACCATCGCGCGCAACGTCATGGGCAATGCGGCGCTCGCCGAGTCGGTCGGCAAGGCCAGCGAAGAGGTCAAGACCGGCAGCGGCCTGGGCTTCGCGCTGACGCAGTCCAAGCGCTTCCCGAAACTCGCGTTGCAGATGATCAGCGTGGGCGAGGAGTCGGGCGAGCTCGACAACATGCTGCTCAAGGTCGCCGACACCTTCGACATCGAGGTACGCAACACCCTCGAGCGCCTGCTCGCCGCGCTGGTCCCGGCGACGACGGTGCTCATGACCGTGGTGGTCGCGATCATCATGATGGCGATCATCCTGCCGATCCTGCAATTGACGAGTTCGATCCAGTGAGGAACCCCACGATGAACACCCGTTTCCCGCGCTCCCACCGTGCCCTGCCGCGCAGCGGCGGCTTCACCCTGATGGAGATGATCGCGGTCATCGTCCTCCTCGGCATCGTCATCGCGATCGTCGGCGGCGGCACGATGGACACGTTCGGTGGCGGCAAGTACAAGGCCGGCACGATCGCGGTCAAGAAGCTCGCGAACGCCGTCGAGCAGTACCAGATGAGCGTGGGCTCCTACCCGGGTTCGCTGCAGGACCTGCTCAAGCGCGACGGTCTCGGCCCGTACGCCAAGGAAGCGGATCTCAAGGATCCGTTCGGCAATCCCTTCGTCTACAAGAAGCCCGGCGACGCCGGTCGTGATTTCGACGTCGTCTTCCTCGGCAAGGACGGCAAGCCCGGCGGCGACGGCACGAACAAGGATTACGGCAGCTGGGAGTGACGCGGCACTTTCGATGCGTGCGCGAGGTCTGACGGCATTCCCCGTCATCCCTCGAGAAGGACTTCGCCATGCGCGCGCTTCGTCGTCGTGTTCCCCTGATTCCGTCCCGCGCCCGTGGCTTCACGCTCATGGAGATGATCGCGGTGATCGTGCTGCTGGGCATCGTCATCGCCATCGTCGGGGGCAACGTGATGGGATCGTTCGACAAGAGCAAGTACAAGGCCGGCACGATCGCCGCGCAGAAGCTCGGCGAGCAGGTCGCGCAGTACGCGATGTCGGCTGGTCATGCGCCGTCGGCCCTGCAGGACCTGCTCAAGCGCGACGGACTCGGCCCGTTCGCGCGCGAAGCCGACCTCAAGGATCCCTACGGTCACGCGTTCGCCTATCGCGCGCCCGGCGAGGACGGGCGCGACTTCGAGGTCGTGTTCCTCGGCAAGGACGGAAAACCCGGCGGTGACGGCATGAACCTGGATCACGGACACTGGCAATGACGACGACGTGCGCACCGGCGGGCGTGATGTCGCCGCGTGCGCGGCGACGTGGTGCCGTGGCGGTTGGTGTGCGGGCACGCGGCTTCACGCTGATCGAGACCGTCGCGGTCATCGTGCTCGTCGGCATCGTCGCGACCGTCGCGGCGGTGTCGTTCTCGAGCAGCCTCTCGAGCGCGAAGATCCAGGCGGCGAGCCGCGATCTCGTCGCCGCGCTGCGCTACACGCGCGGGCAGGCCATCGTGAAGCGCGAGCAGAAGGTGCTCATGCTCGATCTCGAGAATCATTCCTATCAGGCCCCGGGCAAGGGCAACATCGCGTTGCCCAAGAACATGGTGCTGCGGTTGACCACGGCGCAGCAGGAGCTCGTCGGCGAGAACGCCGGCGGCATCCGCTTCTTCCCCGACGGCAGCTCGACGGGGGGCAACATCGCCGTCGTGATGGGCGAGCGCGAGTGGAAGATCAACGTGGGCTGGCTCACGGGCGAGATCACGCTCGACAAGCCGGAGGAGCGATGACGGCCGTGCCTTCGACGTCCGGTGCTTCCGCGCGACGTCGTCCGCACGGTCGCATGCGCGCGCGCCCGCGCGGCTTCACGCTGATCGAGATGATCGCCGCGTTCGTGATCTTCGCGATCGCGGTCGGTTCCCTCATGCAGATCCTGTCGATGTCGATGAACAACGCGCGACGCTCCGTCGACGAGACGCGCGCCGCGCTGTGGGCGCAGTCGATGCTCGACGTGGTCGGCATCGGCGAGCGCATCGAGGCCGGTTCCGCGAGCGGCGACTTCGACGACCGCTACCGCTGGCAGCTCGAGATCGAGCCCGTCGATCCGCAGGCGTTCGCGGCGAGTGGCAACGAGGCGATGCTTCAGGCCGCGCACGGTGGCGTCGCCGGTGTCGGCAACAGCAGCGGCGGCGCGTCGCCGATCGTGGACGTCGCACAGATGGAGCTCTATCACGTGACGCTGGTCGTGACGTGGGGAGACCCGCGCGCGCGCGGGCACCAGGCGACCTTCACGACGATGCGTGCGGTCATGCCCGATCCCTCGCAGGGCATGACGCTCGGCGGAGGCTCGCGCGGCAGCGCCGGATCGCCGTCGTCGCGCGGCGGCTCGCGTTCGTCGTCGTCCGGCACGACGCGCAGCGGAGGGCGATCGCCATGACCGTGCCGTCCCGCGCCCGCGGATTCACGCTCATCGAGGTGATGCTCGCGATCCTGCTGCTGGCGGTGTTGCTCGCCGCCGCGTACGGCGGCATCCGCTCTGCCGTGAAGGGCATGGAAGTCGGCGAGGAGCTCATCGACCGCACGAACCGTCTGCGCGTCGCCCAGGAGTTCCTCCGCCACCAGATCAGCCGCGTGCTGCCCTTGCCGTTCGGCCAGGAGCAGGGTACGGGTGTCAATTTCCTGTTCCAGGGCGAGGGCGACCTCATGCGCTTCGTCGCACCGATGCCGGGCTACCTCTCGCATGGCGGCGCCTACGTGCAGACGCTCGAGCTCACGCGTGACCGCGGCGGCATGAAGCTCATGTTCGGGCACTCGATGCTCAACGGCTTCGACCTGCGCAAGAAGCGCCAGGACGATCCCGATCCCGTCGTCCTCATGGATCAGATCGAAAGTGGCCGTTTCGAGTACCGCAAGCTCGACGAGGAAGGCAAGCTCGACACCTGGTCGGATGACTGGGAGGACCCGAGCCTCACGCCCGTCATGGTGCGCATCGTGCTGAAGATGCGCCCCGAGGCGAAGCTGGACTGGCCCGAGATGCAGATTCCGCTGCTGCTCGATGTCGGCGCCGCGCGTGCCTCGCAACTCGGTCCCTCGTTCAACGACATCCTTCCGCAGGATGCGGCCGATCCCGCGGCGTTGAGGCGAAGCCAGGGTGGCGGCAGCGGGACGCAGACCAAATGACCGCCGCCGACCTTCCGGGCCGCCGTCGCGGCGTCGCGTTCGTGCTCGTGATGTGGGTCATCGCGATGATGTCGGTGCTGCTCGGCAGCTTCGCGCTCATCGCGCACACCGAGGCGATGCAGTCACGCCACCTGTTCGACACGACCACCGCGCGATACGCGGCCGAGGCGGGCCTCAACCTCGCCGTGGTCGGCCTCAGCAAGACCTCCCCCGAGGAGAAGTGGATGGCCGATGGCAGGCCGTACACGTTCACGTTCGACGATGCACAGATCGAGCTCCAGATCACCGACGACTCCGGCAAGATCGACGTCAACACGGCCGACCCGCTGACCTTGCGCAACCTGTTCATGGGCGCAGGCGTCGAGGAGGACAAGGCCGAGGAGCTCGCGGACGCGATCCAGGACTGGCGCGACCCCGACGACCTGCGCTCGACCTTCGGGGCCGAGCTCGACGACTACAAGGCGATCGATCTTCCGTACGGACCGCGGAACGCTCCGTTCGAGACGTTGTCCGAGCTGCAGCAAGTGCTCGGGATGACCTACGACATCTACATGAAGATCGAACCCGCCATCACGATGTATTCCGGCCGCGGCACGCCGAGCGCGGCCTTCGCGCCGTTCGAGGCGCTCATGGCGATGCCCGGCATGACCGAGGACTACGCCAATCAGCTCATCGAGATGCGCCAGCAGCTGGGGCCCGGCGAGCTGAACATGGGGGCTTCGGGCCTCGTCCTCCCGGACGGGACACCCCTCATGGCGGATGGCGGGGGGCTGACGTATAGTGTCAAGTCCCGTGCCAAGCTCCCGAACGGAGCGAGTGCCATGCTGGATGCGACGATCCGCATGGGCGGGATGAACTCGGCGGGGCGGCCCTTCGTGGTGCTTCGCTGGCGTGATGGCGAAAACTCCTAGCCTGCCGTGAACGAAGCCCTGGACAGACAATTGGCGCGTCTGCGGACACGCCTTGCCAAGACCCCCTTGCCGCGCTTCTTCGCGTGGTGGGGCGGCGAGCTGCTGGCCTGCCTTCCCGAGCACTGGCGCAAGCGCCTTGCTGGGCGGTCCGAGGCCTTGCTGCTCGAGGTGCGCGATCGCGAGCTCGTCGTCTGGCGCGAGCGCGCCGGCAGGATGGCCGAGTTCGGCCGCCTTTCCCTCGACGATCTCCCCGAAGTGCAGCTCGATGCGTTCCGTCGCCTGCGTGCGCGCATCGAGAATCCCAACGCCCGCACCGTGCTCGTGATTCCCGGCACGCGTGCGCTGACCCGCGCGATGACGTTGCCGGCGGCAGCCGAGGACAACCTGCGCCAGGTGCTCGCGTTCGAGATGGACCGGCAGACGCCGTTCAAGGCCGACCAGGTCTATTTCGACAGCCGCATCGCGACGCGGGACGCCATCGCGCGCAACATGCGCGTCGAACTGGTGGTGATGCCGCGCACGAGCCTCGATCCGGAGCTCGCCGCATTCGCGAACGGTACCGCCGAGCTCGACGCGGTCGACATCTGGCGCGGCAACCCGGGCGAGGGCCGGCATCACATCAACCTCCTGCCGGCGGAGCGACGCGCGCGCCGGCGCGACATGCGCCTGCCGCTCAACCTGGGCCTCGCCGCCGCCGCGCTGGCGCTGCTCGTGTTCAACATGTCCGAGTCGCTCGCCAACCGCGCCGCCGCGGTCGAGGCGATGAGTGCGGCCGTCGACCAGGCGCGCACCGCGGCGACCGAGGTCACCGACCTGCGCAAGACCCTGCAGGATTCGATCGGCGGCGCGAATTTCCTCAGCGACAAGAAGCGCAAGGGGCCTGTGGTGATCGGCCTGCTCAACGATCTGACCCATCGCCTCAAGGACGATACCTACCTCGAGCGCCTGCAGATCGAGAACAACCAGATCCAGATCCAGGGCCAGAGCAAGGAAGCGGCGAACCTCATCAGCGTGCTGGCGTCGTCGCCGTACCTCGGGAGCCCGCGTTTCGAAGGGCAGATCCAGCCCGATCCGCGCACGTCGAAGGATCGTTTCACGATCAGTGCCGATCCGCGGCCGGTCGACATCAGCCATGCCGCCGACACGCCGGCCGCGCCCGCAGGCACTGTCGAGTCCGGCAAGGATGCGGCCGATGCCGCTCCGAAGGATGCGGAGGCGGCGAATGTCGCGGACGACACCGTGAAGAAGGCCGCCGGCCCCGCTGCCGACGCGCGTGCGAAGAAGGAGGTCGCCGATGGCGCTCGCTAAGGCTCCTCGCGACGGTCGCCCGCTCGCCGTCATGCTGCTCGCGATCGTGCTGCTGCTCGTATACGTGCTCGGCGTGCACTGGTGGTTCGTCGCGCCGCACATCGGTTACTACAACGACATGGCGGAGCTGCGCGAACAGCAGCAGCGCTTCGCGCGCATCGCGGCCGAGCGGCCGATGATCGAGCAGAAGCTCGCCGAAGTGCGGACGTACGAGCAGGGCAACCAGGCATTCCTCGCCGATGCCGATGCGAACGCCGCATCGGCCGGCCTCATCCAGCGCGTCAAGCAGGCACAGACCGACCACACCGACGCCAAGCGCTGCTCGATCGTCAGCACGCAGTCGTACAGCGGCGGCGAGGAGGAGCTCTACAAGCGCATCACGGTGCAGGTGCGCCTGCGCTGCGATCTCGAGTCGCTCGCCGACATCCTCTACGACCTCGAGAACGGCAAGCCGTACCTGTTCGTCGACCAGATGATGATCTACAAGCAGCAGACTTATGTGCCGCCCGGCGGCAAGGCCGTGGTCGCGCCGCTCGACGTGCGTTTCAACGTGTCCGGTTACCTGCGGGTGCCGGGCAAGGCGGCGGGGGCCTGATGGACGTCCAGCTCGCACGCATGACCACGCTCGGCCTCGCGGGACTGTGCGGCCTGCTCGTGCTCGCCGCGCTGGTCCAGCTCGCCGGCTACGGCCGCGGCTACGGCTGGCTGCCGCCGGACGAGTCCGTGCCCGAGGAGCTCGCGGGCGCGATCGACCGCCAGCCCTTCAGCCTGCCCGCCGCAACGCGCTTCAGCGAGGTCAGCGAGCGCCCGCTGTTCAACGACGACCGCAAGCCGACGCCGGTCGCCGAAGCCGACGTGGTTGCGGAAGGGCCGCCCCCTGTCCCGCTCAACGTCACGCTGACCGGCGTGATCGTCGTGCGCAAGACGGAAAGCCAGCCCGAGCTGCGCGTCGCAATGGTGCGCGACAACGCGCGGAACGAAACGATGAGTCTCAAGGTCGGTATGCCGCTGGGTGGCGACCAGTCCGGCTGGACGCTGACACGGCTCGAGCCGCGCGTCGCGGTGTTCACGAACGCCGCCGACGAGACGGCCGAAGTCGAGTTGCAGACCGCCGCGACGCCGCCCGGCAAGCCGATGACGCCGCCGCGCGCGCCGCCGGCGGTGCCCGGCACCCCGCCGACGCCGCCCGGTGCCGTCG
>JASCPI010000081.1 GCA_029959555.1 Lysobacteraceae bacterium PS02065
GGTTCCGGACGCCGTCGCCACGACGATCGCCGCCGCTGTCACGAGCCACGGCGATACCGCCAGCAGTACGCGACCGAGACGTGCGCGTTGCGAGCCCATCCATGCCAGCGTCGCGGCGATGCGCGCATCGTCGAGCGCATGGTCGAGGCGCGCGAGCGCATTGAGATGCACGATGCACGCGACCATCGAGGCGAGACAGGCCAAGTGCAGCGACAGTCCCGCGACGAGCAGCACGGGCTGGCCGCCGGCGTGCGCATTGAACGCGACGATCGGCAGCATCGTCGCGACCATGCCCACGATGCCGGCGAGCTGTGTGCGCCGCAACGCTCGCCACGCCGGCAGCCTCGAACGCACGCCGGCGGCGTCGCGCGCGTCGCGTTCACGGCGCACGGCGTCCGGATCGCGCGCGAGGCGTTCCTCGAAGTCGACGTAGGCGTGCCAGCGTGCGTTCGCGCGACTCCACGTCATGCCGGCATTGCCGTCGAGGAACTGCTCGTAGCCGGCCTGGCCACGGAAGCGACGCGACACGGCACGACCGATCCACACGGCCGGCGCGATGAACGCGACGCCGATCGCGAGCGTCACGAGCAGCACGCTCGGATCGAGCGCGCGGTAGAGATCGACGCCGAGCAAGCCCTTGAACGCGACGAGCACGAACGGTGCCCACAGTGCGACCGAGAGCACGATGATCGCCGCCGTCGTACGCAGGCGGCGCGCGCGCAAGGTGGCGAGGCGCGCGTCGACGTCGGCGACCGGCGCGGCGAGATCGAGCCGCGCGATCGCGCGGCATTCGATCGCGTCGGTCAGCGTCTCGAGCAGCACGGCGAGCACGAGCACGCCTGCGAGCAGCACGTAGGGAAGGTCGTGCAGGTGCGCGGCGATGAACGCGCCGAGCGCGCCGAGGGCGAGCGCATCGAGTACGAGGGCCAGCCACAGGCGGGCGAGATGCCCGCGGAATGCCGAGCGCGCCTTGCTTTCGAGCGTGCGTCGCACGGCGGCGACGTCGAGCGCGAGTGCGTCGTCGAGGTCGTGGTCGAGCGCGCGCCAGCGGCCGCGCAAGGCATCGAGGTCGAGCGGGGCGTTCATGCCGGAGTCTCCGTGGTGGCGAGGTCCTGCAGGCGCTGGCGGATGCGGTGCAGGCGCGTGGCGACGTTGGTCGTGCTGAGGCCGACCAGCGTGGCGATCTCGTCGTGGCCGTAGCCTTCGAGGTGGAACAGCACGAGGGCGCGGTCGACGCCGTCGAGACGTGCGATGAGCTGGCGCAGTGCGAGCATGTCGTCGCCGGCCGCGTCCATGACGCGATCGGCGGCGGCGAGGTCCATCGCGGCATCCTCGATCGGCAGTGCGTCGCGCACGCGCCGGCCTTCACCGCGATGGAACGAGATCGCGACGTTGACCGCGATGCGGTACATCCATGTTGAGAACGCGGCACGCCCGTCGAAGCGCGGGAACGCGTGCCACAGCTCCGCGACGATGTCCTGCACGAGGTCGGCACGATCCTCGGCGCGCGCGCCGTAGACGTTGGCGACCTTGTAGAGGATGCGACGGTGCGCCTCGAGCAGCGCGACGAAGCGGTCCTGGGACGATGGGGCGTTCACGGGCTTCCTGTGGCGTGGATCGCGGTCGCGCCATGCGGCGCACGTGAACGTTGTTCGCCGCGCAGGGCCGGATCATCACACCGCGCGTGCATCAGGCTTCGCGGACACGGTGTGGAGCGAAGCACACACGCCTCCGGCATGCGCCGGTCGGCATCGCCTGGTCGGCGTGGAGGAGAGGCGGGGAAGTCGGCGCAGTGGCCGGTGGCGTGGCGAAGGCGGGCGCGGGGCGTTGCCTTCGGATGGCCTGCGCGGAGGCGCGGCGGCGGCGACGCGTGGCGTGCCGCGAGCGGATGCGACGGTCGTGGCGACCGTCGCATCCGGAAGGATCACGCAGCGGCGTCCTTGAGCTTCTTGAGCGGGCGCACCTTGACCTTGACGCTGGCCGGCTTGGCGGCGAACCACTGCTCTTCCTTCGTGAACGGGTTGATGCCCTTGCGCTTCGGCTTGGCGGCAACCTGGACCGAGGTGATCTTGACGAGGCCCGGCAGCGTGAACGAGCCGGCGCCCTTCTTGCTGATCGAACCGGCGATGGCGCCTTCGAGGTGCGCGAGAACCGCGCGCACGTCCTTCGCGACGACACCGCTGGCTTCGGCGATGTGGGCGACGAGGCCCGACTTGCTCAGGGCTTCCTTGATCGGCTTCGGCGCGGCGGCTTTGCCGGCTTTCTGCGGGGCGGTCTTCTTCGCTGACTTCGTGGCCATAAGTATCCCGATGGTCCTGTGTGGGTGATGGATGGATTGCAACACCGGCGTGCGCACTGTAGGCCAAGCCCCCGCGCAGCACCAAGCGCGGTGCAGCATAGCGTTTCCGCGGCGTTTTGCACGTGTTTCCCGCTGTGCGCTGCAACGTTGCGCGGCACCGCCGCCGCGTGCTTCGCGCATCGAAGACGGGCCGGGCGAGCGCTCGGAGCTGCGGGGGCGGCGGAGAGCAGCGCACCCGCCGCCGAGGCGCTCGGGGCGGGTCATCGCGCGATGACGGTGATTGCTGCGTGAAACCCCTTGAAAACAGCGTGCTTTCAGACGGGTGTTCATCGTCGCCACGACATCGGCAGCGGCGGCGACGACCCCTGCGCAACGCCTCAGAGCGCCTGCCAGGTCGGCCCTTCGCCGCGCCGCCAATAGACCGCGAAGGCCTTTCCATGGAACGCATCGTTCGGTACGAGTCCGTAGGCGCGTCCGTCGAGGCTGTCGCCGCGATGGTCGCCGAGCACGAGGGCGTGGCCCGGCGGCACGACGAGACCTTCGATGTCGAGTCCGCCACCGCGATCGAGGTTGAGGTGCGCCTCGTTCGCGTCGAAGCGCTCGATGCCGCCGTCGCCGAGGGCGACGCCATCGATCGCGAGGTGGCCGTCGCGCAGGCTCACGCGGTCGCCGGCGATCGCGGCGACGCGCTTGATGAGGCGCGTGCCGTCGAGGGGCGAGTCGAACACGACCACGTCGCCGCGGTTCGGCTCGGCACGCCCGGCGAACACGATGCCGGTGAACGGCACGCGCCAGCCGTAGGCGCGCATGTCGACGAGCACGCGATCACCCGGCATCACCGTGTACTCCATCGAGCCGGTCGGCACGACGTAGTGGTTCGCGAACGACGAGCGCGCCACGGTCAGCAGCAGCACGACGACGAGGAACGGAGCGACGTCGTGGCGCAGGATGCGCAGTGCACGCAGGGCGAACGGCGTGGTCATGGGCGGAACTCCTCCGGCGGAATGGCGTGCATGTGCACGCCCTTCCGACCGCACTGGTGCGACGGGGTTCCCGTCAGGGCTTCGCCGGCACCGAGGACTTCGCCGCGATCGGCACGACCAGCGCACTCGGACGACGCGCGTCGTGGTACAGGCGCACGCGCACCTTGCGTGCGTCCTTGCCCGACTCCTGCGCGACGACTCCGCCGGCGTTGTAGTTCTTCTCGAAGTACATCGAGTTGATCGGCGAGATCACGAGGCGCAGGCGGCTGCCCTTGGCGATGCGCTGTGCCATGAAATCGAAGCTGTGGAAATCGTAGCGCTCGATCGCACCGGGCTTGACCAGCTTTCCTTCGTGCAGGCTCTCGCGGTAGCGCGCGCGCATCACGTCCTTGCTCAGCGCGAGGCTGCTGCCGTCGGCCTTGATTTCGGTGATGTCGACCTGGAAATCGGTGTCGGGCTGGTCGATCTCGATCCATGCGGACAGCTTGAAGAAACCGGCCAGGTCGGTATCGGCCTCGAACGGTGCCGTGTGGTAGACGAGGCGCGGGGCGTCGCCGAGCAGTTCGGCGCGCTGGTCGACGAGGTAGCCGCCGCCTTCCTTGCCGTCGTGCAGGCGCAGCGAGCGCGTGTCGAGCGGATCGGAGACGTAGCTGTCCGGCTTGCCGACGCCCTTGCGGTCGCGCACGAGGCTGCCCGAGGCGAACACGTCGTTGGCGCGCGAGGCCACCGAGTCGAGGTACCAGGTCTGCGTCGACGCGGTGACCGCCTCGAGCGTCGGTGCGTAGCGCCAGGCTTCCTCGCCGCTGACGTAGAACGCGACGCGGTCCTTGAGGAACTCGGGGCGCGTGCCGTCCTTGAGCGTCCAGTCGTACCACGCCTTGTGCAGTGCGTTCATGTCGACGAGCGAGGCCTTGCCGAACGTGACACCGCCGACCTCGGCGCGCGGCGTGCGCGTGCCGCTGTGGTCCCACGGTCCGATGACGAGGAAGTGCTTCGCCTTCGCCGCCTCGGTGCCGTGGCGCATGTGGTCGTCGTACAGCGCGAGCGCGCCGGGCTGGTCGCCGTCGTACTGGCCGGTGACCGAGAGGATCGGCAGCTCGAGTTTCGCGAGTTCGTCGCCGGTCGGGTTGAACGCGTCCCAGTAGGGACCGAGCGTCGGGTGCGAGATCCACTCCTGGAAGATCGGCGAGGGAAGCCCGGCGATGCTGTCGAGCGTCGCGAACGGTGCGTGCGAGGTGTACCAGCGCCGGAAGTTCGAGGCCCAGAATTTGCCGTCGCCGAAGATGTCGTCCTGCGCGGCCTTTCCGCTGACGAGCGTGAGCCAGGTCACGTCGTAGCCGTAGAACAGGTTGCTGCGCATCGGGTAGTCGACGCCGGGCTTGGGCGAGGCCACCGGCACGATCGTGCCGAGGCCCTTCGGGAACTCCTTGGCCGTCGCCCACTGGTTGTAGCCCGCGTACGAGCCACCCCACATCGTGACCTTGCCGTTGCAGTACGGCTGGCGCGCGAACCACTCGACGATGTCGTGGCCGTCCTTCGCCTCCTGCAGCATCGGCGTGAACGTGCCGCCCGAGTTGCCGCGGCCGCGCACGTCGACGGTCATGAACACGTAGCCGTTCGCGGCGAAGTACATGCCGCGGTCGTGGTAGCTCGCCGAGATGTACGGCGTCAGTGTGAACACGCAGGGTTCGGGTGCGGTCGCGCCGACCGCGCGGTACAGCGTGCCGTTGAGGTTCACGCCGTCGCGCATCGGGATCGACACGCCCCAGGTCATCTGCACGTCGGGCGGCGGCGCCTTGTCCTCCTGCGCGAACAGCGGTGCCGCGGGAACCGCGGCGAGGGCGAGGACGAGTCCGGCGGACAGGGCGTGCAGGCGCATGGCATTCCTTCGTGGTGGCGATGACACGCCGATCATGCGGGTTTCCGCACGCGCGGGAACCGTGTCGATCGTCGTGGGCGCAAGAACATCACGCGCGCCATGCCCCGTGGTCATTCGCTGTCCGGGGCGAGGGCGGGACGGGCGGACAGGGGCGCGCGGCCCGCTGCACGCAAGGGGGCGCGAGCCATTCCAGGGCCGCCCGGCGCGCGAAAAAAAACCCCGCGCTCGCGCGCGGGGTTTCTCGTCAAGCGGGATCCGGGTGGATCAGGCGACCTGGACTTCGTCCGCCTGCATGCCCTTCTGGCCCTGGACGGCGACGAACGTCACCTTCTGGCCTTCCTGCAGCGTCTTGAAGCCGCTGCCCTGGATCGAACGGAAATGGACGAACAGGTCGGCGCCGCTCTCCGGCGTGATGAAACCGAAACCCTTCGCATCATTGAACCACTTGACGGTACCGTTCTGACGATTAGCCATGGCTTGAATCTCCTTGCACTCGAACAACAGGGGATCACGACACCGGGACATCCCGGGCCGAGACTGAGTTGCTGGAGGGGCGAGACGAGCGATGAAGCAAATCGTGAGATCGACCGCATCGGGCCACGATCCACGGTGACCCTTTAGGCAAACACAGTACGCCCACTCTACCCGGTATCCCTCCACAAAGCTAACACTCGCGCAATGGGCGCGCCGGCGCCCCGCCGGCTCGATTGCCGGGACGCCGCGCATGCGTCATGGTGGCGGCCCTTGTCGCGGAGAATGCCGATGTCCCATGTACATGCCCCGGGACTGGTCCTGCGCATGGATCCCGACGAGTTGCTGCATTACGGCGCGTCGTGCAGTTGCGACGACGACGTCGCCGTGCACGCGCAGCATTTCTTCCTGTGCATCGAGGCCGATGCGAAGGAGGGAAGCTGGGTTCCCCTTTTCACCGGTCGCGCGCTCGGCACGCGCGAGATCCCCACGTCGGCGAAATCCGGCAACCCGCGCTGGACGGCCACGCCCGCCCACTACCACCCGGGCCAGGTCTGGCGCGCGTCGCACAAGGCCGCGCAGCGTGCCGCCAACGTGGCGCGTGACCCGACCACGCCGAAGACACCCAATCTCATCGCGCTCGCCCACGTACCGTCGCGCGCGGAATTCCCGTCGCTTCACGTTCCACCGGCCTGACCCGCTCGCGCCAGCGGGGTGCACCGGTGCAGAATCGCGCCGGCGCCGATCCGGGCGCGGGAGCGTGACATGATCGAAGCGGTACCCGGGGAGGCGCCGGCGAACTCGCCGCGGCGCGTGCTGTTCGCGAGCCTGATCGGCACGACGATCGAGTTCTTCGACTTCTACATCTACGCGACCGCCGCGGTCCTGGTGTTCCCCAAGCTGTTCTTCCCGGCCGGTGATCCGGCCTCGGCGACGTTGCAGTCGCTGGCCACGTTCGCGCTCGCGTTCTTCGCTCGGCCGATCGGTTCGGCGCTGTTCGGCCACTTCGGTGACCGCATCGGCCGCAAGGCCACGCTGGTCGCGGCCCTGCTGACCATGGGCCTGTCGACGGTCGTCATCGGCCTGCTGCCCACGTACGCCTCGATCGGCGTGTGGGCGCCGGCGCTGCTCGCGCTGTGCCGGTTCGGCCAGGGTCTCGGCCTCGGCGGCGAGTGGGGTGGAGCGGTGTTGCTCGCGACCGAGAACGCGCCGCCCGGCAAGCGAGCGTGGTACGGCATGTTCCCGCAGCTCGGCGCGCCGATCGGCTTCCTCTGCTCGACCGGCATCTTCCTCGTGCTGACCGAGTGGCTCGACGACGCGCAGTTCCTCGGCTGGGGATGGCGCATCCCGTTCCTGGCCAGCGCACTGCTCGTGTTCGTTGGCCTGTACGTGCGCCTGCGCCTGCACGAGACGCCGGCATTCCAGCGCGCGGTCGCCCAGAACGAGCGCGTGCGCCTGCCGATGCTCACCGTCGTGCGCGAGCATCCCGGTGCCCTCGTGCTCGGCACGTTCGCGGCGACCGCGACGTTCGTGCTGTTCTACCTCATGACCGTGTTCTCGCTGAGCTGGGGCACATCGGCGCTCGGCTACGCGCGCAAGGATTTCCTGATCCTGCAGATGATCGGCGTGCTGTTCTTCGCGGCGACCATCCCGCTGTCGGCCATCATCGCGGACCGCCGCGGGCGCATCGGCATGCTCGTCGCGGCGACGCTCGGCATCCTCGTGTTCGGCTTCGTGCTCGCACCGCTGTTCTCGGCCGGCACGTTCGGCGTGCTCGCCTTCCTGTCGATCGGCCTCGCCCTCATGGGGCTGACCTACGGCCCGCTCGGCACGGCGCTGGCCGGACTGTTCCCGACCGCGGTGCGCTACACGGGAGCGTCGCTGACGTTCAATCTCGCCGGCATCGTCGGTGCGTCGCTCGCGCCGTACGCGGCGACGTGGCTCGCGACGCATCACGGCCTCGCGTCGGTCGGTGGCTACCTCTCGGTCGCGGCGGCGGTCACGCTGGTCGCGCTGCTCGCGATCGGTGCACGTCGCGGGGCCTTGCCCGAGGACGCCTGAGCCCGCCGGCGGGTTGCGGTACCATCGCCGTCTCCGTTTCCAGGCCGTCGCGGCGTCGTCCGCATCCGGATGCAGCCCACCGCGTTCCGCTTCGATCCGTTCGTTCTCGACCCCGCGACCCGCGAACTGCGCCGTGACGGTGCGCTCGTCGCGCTGCCGCCGCGCGCGTTCGCCTGCCTCGTCATGCTCGTCGAGCAGCGCGACCGCGCACTCGGACGCGACGAGCTGATCGCCGCGCTGTGGCCGCGCGCGAGCGCGAGTGACGTGCAGCTCGGCCAGCTGATCCTGCAATGCCGCCGTGCCCTCGACGACGACGGCCAGGCGCAGCGCACGATCCGCACGGTGCCCGGCTTCGGCTACCGCTGGGTCGCGCCGGTGGAGCCCGTCGTCCCGTCCGGCGCGGGCAGCGGCTCCGCCGCTCACGGCGACGATCCTGCGCCGCAGGCCGCTCCCATGCCTGCGGTCGCCGCGTCGGCGATCCTGCCGGGCGAAGCGCCCGTCATGTTGCCGGCATCGGCGACGGAGAGCGCCTCGGCACCGGTACGGACAAGAACCTCACGTCGCGACCGCCGCTTCGCGTCGGCGGCTTTCGCAGGCATGGCGCTCCTCGTGCTGCTCGTCGCGGCCGCGTTCGGCTGGCGCGCGAGCTCGACGCACGATGCGTCGCCGAGCCCCGCAGGTGCCGTCGTCGTGCTGCCGCTGCAGGCGGCCGACGGCGACGGTGCATGGATCCGACTCGGCGGCATGGACCTGATCGGCGATCGCCTGCGCCGCAGCGGCATGGCCGTGCTGCCGAGCGATGCCACGGTGAGCCTGCTGCGCACGCACGGTGGTGTGGCGATCGGCGCACCGACGCCGCAGGCGCTCGCGGCGCTGCGCGACGCGGCGGGCGCGCGCGTGTTCGTGTCGGCGACGCTCGTGCAGCGTGGCGGGCACTGGCAGGCCGAGGTCGTCGCCGATGCCGGCGACGCGACGCCGCGCGTCGGTCGCCACGACGACGACTCGCCGATGGTCGCGTTGCGCGAAGCGACCGATCGGCTCGCCGCAGCGCTGGGTCATGTGCCGCCGACGCCGGCCGAACCCGCCGGCGTCGCCGAGACCCTGCAGCGTGCGCGCGCCGCGATGCTCGCCAACGAACCCGAAGCCGCGCGCTCGATCCTGCTCGCCGACGCGACGCTGGCGAAGGACACCCCGCGGCTGCGCCAGCAGCTCGCCGAGGTCGACATACGCGCCGGCCGCTTCGCGGCAGCACGTGGCGAGCTGCAGACGCTGCTCGCCGAAGCGCCCGCGTCGGCGACGACGTTCCGCGCCGAACTGCTCGCCGCGCTCGGTACCGTCGAGGTGCGTTCGGCCGACTACGCCGCGGCCTCGCGTGTGGCGACCGAGGCGATCGCGCTCGACACCGGCGACGATCCGATCCTGACCGGGCGCCTGCACCTCATGCGTGGCGTCGCGCGCATCTCGCTGCAGGACTACGCCGGCGCGCTCGTCGACAACGGCGTCGCGCGCGAGGCGTTCCAGCGTGCCGGCGACCCGGGCAGCGTCGCG
Organism: Lysobacteraceae bacterium PS02065; assembly: GCA_029959555.1. Classification (GTDB taxonomy): domain Bacteria; phylum Pseudomonadota; class Gammaproteobacteria; order Xanthomonadales; family Rhodanobacteraceae; genus Dokdonella. The sequence goes on from JASCPI010000081.1 coordinate 9,242, forward strand.
CGCGCGGATTCCAACGTCGGCGCGCTCGAGATCCTGCGTGGCCATCCCGCGCAGGCCGAGCCTTATCTCGAACGCGCGATCGCACGTTTCCGCGAACTCGGCGTCGTGCAGGAGCCGATCGGCAACCTGCAGCTGCTGTTCGTCGCGCGCCGCCAGCAGCTGCACCTCGATGCCGCGATGGCGGCGATCGACGAGGCCTGGGCGCAGCGCGATCGCATGGTCAATCCGGATTCGCGTCTGTCGGTACGCATGTACCGCGTGCAGGCGTTGCTGCGCGCCGGCCGCCTCGGCGAGGCCGCGGTGCTGCTCGACGATCCGGCCAACGACCGCACGCCGTCCGATCCTTCCGAGGCCGAACGCCTGCCGTTGCTGCGTGCCGAGCTCGCGTGGCGGCGCGGGCGGCCCGAGCAGGCCCTCGCCCATCTCGAAGGCCTGAGCGAGGACGAGCTCGCCTCGGCCGACAACGATGTCGTGCGCGCCGACGTGGCCGTGCTGCGCTCACGCCTCGAACGCGAGCTCGGCATCGTCTCGACCCAGCCGATCCCGCTGCCGGCGTCCGATGCGGGGGCGCCGGTCGCGCATCCACGCGTGCCGTGGCGCCTGCTCGCCTCGGCGAACCGGCTCGCCACGGCGGGGCAGGCCGAGGACGCCGAGCGCGCCTACCAGCTCGCGCTCACCGCGGCGGACGCGCTCGGTGTCGCCGAAACGCTCGCCGCGGTCGTCGACGACTACACGCGCTTCCTGCTCGCCGCAGGACGCACCGCGGACGCCGCCGCGCTCGCCCACCGCATCGCCCTGTGGAGCGGCGGCGACTACGAGAGCGCCCTCGTGCAGCTGAGGCTGGCCCGCGCGCAGGGGCGTCGCGAAGCCTGGCAGGTCGCACTCGACCAGGCCCGCGCGCTCGCCGGCGAGCGCGTGATCCCGGCCGAACTGGCCGCGGTGACGGCCGCCGAGGCGCGCGCAGGCACGCCGTAACACGATCCGAACGCGATCCGAATGTCGCGCGAATCGTGTCGTTTCAACCGCTTGGCAGGATCGTGACAGGCGCATGTGCCTTCCACCCGACCTGCCGACGAGGACGTTCACCGATGACTCCCGCGATCTTCCGCCCGACCGCCGCGCGCCTCGCGTGCCTGCTCGCCTTCGCCGGTCTCCCGGCCGCTGCCCTGGCCGGCACGCCGCCGCAGTACCACCTCGTGCCGATCGAGATCCCGGGCGCGGTGAGCGTCTACGTCGCCAGCGTCAACGATGCGCGCCAGGCGGTCGGCTACTACCTCGAGGCCGAGACCTACGAGAGCCGCGCGTTCCTGTGGGACAACGGCACCGTGCACGTGCTCGGCCTGCCCGACAACCGCGACGAGGGTTCGGCTGCGGCGATCAACAACCTCGGCCAGATCGTCGGCACCTCGGCTCGCTACACCGATGAAGGCGCCGACACGACCGCGCTGCTGTGGGAGGCGTTCGAGCCCGAGGCGTACACGATCATGGGCGAGAACCAGGCGTTCAAGCTCAACCCGGCGGCGATCAACGACCTCGGCGTCGTGGCCGGCCTCGCCTCGGCCGACGGCCACTTCAGCGCGTTCACGTGGACGTACGAGAACGATGTCGTCGACTACGGCTGGCCCGACTTCGGCCCGGCCACGCAGGCGTACTGGGCCGGCATCAACAACGCGGGCGACCTCGTCGGCGGCTGGAACTTCCCGGGCAGCCCGGCGCATGCGATCGGCGGCAAGGCCGACGTGCACGCGTTCACGCCGCTCGCTCCTGACGCCGAGAACGTGCCGAGCATGGCGAATGCGATCAACAACCAAGGCGTCGTCGCGGGCTCGATGACGTTCGCGGGGCCTGCGGCCGAACCCGCCACGTTCGTCGGCGGTGTCGCGAGTCCGGTGCCGGGTGCGTTGCTCGGACTCACCAGCGGCTCGGCGAACGGCCTCAACGATGCCGGCGTGATCGTCGGCCGTGCGATCGACCAGGCAACGCTGACCTTCAAGGCCTTCGTGCACATCGACGGTGCCTCGTACGACCTCGCGACGCTGGCCGACAACGCGACGCTCTACGACCACCTGCTCAACGCGGTCGACGTGAACGCCGAGGGTGCGATCGCCGGCCTCGCGCGTGGTCCCGCCTTCAGCGTGCAGAGCTTCATCGCGGTGCCGGTCGGCGGCGACGCGATCTTCGCGGACGGCTTCGATCCCTGATGCGCGCGGGAGGGCTGTGGCCCTCCCGTCCCGCCTCTGCGACGCGACGCCACGCCGTCGCGTCGCAGAGGCAGGCCCCCGCGCGCGCCGCGCCAGCGGGCCTGCCCTATACTGCGGTCGCCACGGGCGCGAGCCTCGCGCCTCCCGTGCGACCACCCGCCGGCATGTCGCCCCACGAATCCTGACCGCCGGTCCGTGCCGGCGCCGCGCCCATGGACGGCGTGGTGCCCCACGGCGCGACGGCATGGAGCGTTCCGCATGCCGTTGCTCGACGAGTCCGCCTTCGACGCCGATGCCGCTTGGGCCGGCGCCACGCCTGTACGCGCGCCGCAGCAATGGGGCGGCATACGCCTGGACTGGCTCTACACGCTGCTGCCGTCGCTGACGCGTCGTACGGCCTGTCCCGAGCGCGCGCGCGACGTGTTGCACGAGGCGCTGCTGCGCGTGGTCACGCGCACCGGCGCGCCGATCCGCGAGCCGCAGGCCTACCTGCGCCGCACGATCGACGCCGTGCTCGCCGACAGCTGGCATGAGGCCTCGCGCTGGGTCGGCCTGCCCGACGACCACGCCGAGGATGCCTCGCACGGTACCGCGCCGTCGGCCCAGCACGTGGCCGAAGTGCGCGAGCGACTGCTCGTCGTGCAGCGCGTGCTGCGCGTACTGCCGCCGAAGGCGCGCGAGGTGTTCTGGTTGTTCCGCATCGAGGGCTGGTCGCACGAGGAGATCGCCGCGCGCCTGCACATCAGCCGCAACATGGTCGAGCGCCATGTCATGCGTGCGATGGTCGACCTGCGTCGCGTGCAGCTCGCCGCGGGGGCGCCGTGAACCGCGACGCCACCGAACAGGCCGCGCTGTGGTTCCTGCGCCTGCGCGAAGCGGGGGCGGACGTCGCGCTGCGCACGCGCTTCGAGGCCTGGCGCGACGCGTCGCCCGAGCACGACCGCGAGTTCCGCGCGATCGCCGGCTTGTGGGACGGGTTCGACGACCTCACCGCGAGCCGTCGCCTCGACGCCGCGGTCACGCACGTGCGGCGTCGTCGCGGGCTGCGTGCCGCGGGCGTCGCCGGCCTGTTCGGCGTGCTCGCCGCCGGTGTGATCGCGTGGTGGCAGGCGATGCCGCGCGGCGAGGTTCCGGTGATCGTGCTCGAGGCGCCGCGTGGCGTCACGCGCGAGCACGTGCTCGCCGACGGCAGCCGCGTGCTGCTCGGCGCCGGCTCGGCCGTCGAGATCGCGTTCTCGCGCGAGGCGCGTGACGTGCGCCTGCGTGCGGGCGAGGCGCGCTTCGAGGTCGTGCCCGACGCTTCGCGCGTGTTCGCGGTCGCGGCCGGCGATGCGCGTGTGCGCGTGACCGGCACGCGCTTCGTGGTCGCGCGCCATGCGCACGACACCGCCGTCACCGTGCTGGAGGGGCGTGTGGCGGTCGCGTCGGTCGGGCCGGGCGGCGAACTCGCACTGGTCGCGGGCGACGCCGTCGATGTCGACGACGGCGGATCGCCGCGCCGCGTCATGCGCCCGGTCGCCGAGGCCGAGGCGTTCGTCGAGGCGCGCCTCGTGTTCCGCCAGGCCTCGCTCGAGGACGTCGCGCTCGCTCTGTCGCGTTACCGCGACAAGCCCGTGCGCGCGGCGCCGGGCGGGCCACGCATCGACGCGGTCGTGCAGGCCGCGCGCGTCGAGGATGTGCTGCGCGTGCTGCCCGGCATCGCGCCGGTGCGCGTGGTCGAGGAGGACGCGGCCACGCGGCTCGTGCCGCGGTGACCCGAACGTCGACATCAGGGTGCGCGCACCTTCGCGCGTCAACCCTGCGACCCGCCACCACGGCGGCCCCGCTGGAGATCCCGATGTCCCCGATCCACACCCGCCTCGTGCGTGGCCTGCGCCGCGCGCTGGCCCCGCTCGCGTTCGGCCTCGCCGTCACCGCACACGCCGCGCCGCTCGACTACGACGTGCCCGCGCAACCGCTCGCCGACGCGCTGCGCCAGATCGCGGACCGCGGCGGCGCCTCGCTCGCCGTCGACAGCGCGCTGCTCGACGGTCGCCGCCCACCGGCCGGGCGCGGACCGCGGGAGGTGAGTCTGATAT
>JASCPI010000082.1 GCA_029959555.1 Lysobacteraceae bacterium PS02065
TATCGCCCCGGGCCGGGGGTGTCGCTACGGGGGGCGGCCCGGGCCCGGGGGCCCCTTTCCACTGACCTGTCCCGGTAGCGCGGCGACCCGATCCGTCACCGCGAACAGCGGGCTCAGGCCGCCGATACGCGACGCGCGCGGACCTCGCCCGAGCGTGCGCGCTCGAGCGCCGCGGTGACATCACGCACGAGATCGCCCTCGTCCTCGATGCCGACCGACAGGCGCAACAGGCCGTCGCCGATGCCGGCGCGCTGGCGCGCCTCGGGCGCCATCGCGGCATGCGTCATGCCGGCCGGATGGCAGACCAGGCTTTCGACGCCGCCGAGCGACTCGGCCAGCGTGAAGCACTGCAGGCCTTCGACGAAGCGCCGCGCCGCCTCGGTGCCACCGGCGAGCTCGAAGCTCAGCATCGCGCCGAAGCCGGCCTGCTGGCGCTGCGCGAGCGCATGGCCAGGGTGCGCCGCGAGCCCCGGGTAGTGGACGATCGAGACCGCGTCGTCACCGTCGAGCAGATCGGCGAGCACACGCGCATTCGCCTCGTGCACGGCGAGGCGTGCCTTGAGCGTGCGCAGGCCACGCAGGGTCAGGTAGCTGTCGAACGGCGCACCGGACAGGCCCAGGCAATTGCTCCACCAGGCGAGCTGCTCGCCCAACGCCGCGTCACGCCACAGCACGGCGCCGCCGACGACGTCGGAGTGGCCGTTGATGTACTTGGTCGTCGAGTGCACGACGATGTCGGCACCGAACGCGAACGGTCGCTGCAGGATCGGCGACAGGAACGTGTTGTCGACCACGGTCAGCGCGTCGACCGCATGCGCGGCCTCGACCACATGACGGATGTCGGTGATGCGCAGCAACGGGTTCGATGGCGTCTCGATCCAGACGAGGCGCGGATTCTCGGCGAGCGCCGCGGCGAGCGCGAGCGGATCGTGGAAATCCACGAACGCGACGCGATAGAGGCCGCGCTTGGCCTGCGCATTGAACAGCCGCCACGTGCCACCGTAACAGTCGTGCGGCGCGACGAGCAGATCGCCGGGCTGCAGCAGCGCGGTGACGAGGCTGACCGCGGCCATGCCGGTCGCCGTGACGACACCGCCCACGCCGCCCTCGAGGTCGGCGAGCGCGTGGGCGAGGATGTCGCGCGTCGGATTGCCCGAGCGCGAGTAGTCGTAGGCACGCTTCTCGCCGAATCCCGCGAAGCTGAAGTTCGTCGACAGCACGAGCGGCGGCATCACGGCACCGTACGCCGTGTCGGTATCGACGCCCGCACGGACCGCCAGCGTGGCCGGATCGAAAGCACTCATGCCGTCACCTCCTTTTCGAGAACATCGGTGAGGATCGCCGCGATCGCGGCATCCTCCTTGAGGAATGCATCGTGGCCGTAGCGCGAGGCGACGGTCGCGAGCGTGCCACGCTCCCCGAGCGCTTCGACGAAGCCCTGCGCGAGCTGCGGCGGCACGATGAGGTCGTCGTCGATCGCGACCACGGTGGTCGGCACGCGGATCGACGCAGGATCGCAGGCGTGCGCATCGAGAGACGCCGAAAGGCACAGAAAACTGGTCGGCGGGAAACGCTGGGCGAAGCGCTCGCCGTGCGCACCGAGCCAGCCGAGCACGCCGTCGGCAGCGCCGAGCTCGCCGAAGCGCTCCTCGAGCTCGCGTGGCGTGCGGTAGCCCAACACGGCGATCTGGCGCGCCCGTGCCAGCGCCTCGCGCTTCGACGCGGCGCCTTCTGCCGCCTCGATGCCGGCGCGCTGCAACGTACGCAGCGCGAGCGCCCACGGGCTCGCGCGGTGAGCGGCGCCGATCACGACGAGCCGGCCGAGGCGACCGGCAAGCTGCACGGCCAGGTGTTGTCCGACGCAGGCGCCGTACGAGGCACCGACGATGGCCTCGACGCGTGCGACGCCGATGTGGTTGAGCACGGCGAGCAGCGCGTGGGCCTGGTCGCGGCTGTCGATCGCGGGAAAATCCTCGCCTTCGGCCGGGCCGCTGGAGCGGTCGGCGCCGCCGAGCCAGTCGATCGAGACGAGCCGGCGCTCGCGCGGATCGAGCGCGCGGCCTTCGCCGCACTGCTCCTTCCACCAGCTGCCGATGTTGCGACCGGCCGAGATGCCGCCGAGCACGACGACGACGGGCGCGTCGGCCGGGCCCCAGTCCTGCCACGCGACATCGGCCGATGCGAGGCGCACGCCGCTCGCGAGCGCGAAATCGTGGAGGGTCAGGATGCCGGCATCGAGGCGCGTCGTCGCGCCGTCGGAATCCAGGTCGTTTCGCAGTAGTGCCGCCATGATGCTCTCCGGATGACGAAACGGGAGCGGCGGCCTGCGCGAGGAAGGCAGCTCATCTCCCGGGTAGAACCCGCTGGAGTTGGCACCGTGCAGCACGTGTGCTGTGGTTGCCTCGGCATCGCAGGGCCAGACCCTCCGCCGATCTCGATGAGTTCGGCGACTTTAGTTTCGTCATCACGGGACGTCAAGACGTATGGACGTCCATATCCCCAATCATCATAACCACGTCAGGCGATATGGAGCACCGCATGCAGTGGCGCAGGAACCACCCAGCGCGCGCGGCCACCCAGTGCATCGAGCTCGACGAGCACCGCCCCGCCGACGACCTTGCCACCCGCCTGCGCGACGAGACGGACCGCCGCGGCGAGCGTGCCGCCCGTCGCGAGCACGTCGTCGACGAGCAGCACGCGGCCGCGTCCTGCGAACGCATCGGCATGCACTTCGATGCGGTCGCTGCCGTACTCGAGCGCGTAGTCGACGCCGAGCGCCGCCGCCGGCAGCTTGCCGGGCTTGCGCAGCGGCACGAAGCCGCAGCCCAGCGCGAGCGCGGCCGCCGAACCGAACACGAATCCGCGCGCCTCGATGCCCGCGACCACGTCGACACCCGCGTCGCGGAACGGTGCGACGAGGCGCGCGATCGACTCGGCGAACGCGGCCGGGTCGGCGAGCAGCGGCGTGACGTCCTTGAAGGCGATGCCCGGCGAGGGAAAGTCCGCGACGTCACGCAGGCGGGCGTAAAGGTCCATCACGCGTCCTCCGGATCGCTGCCGGTATCGGGCTCGGCAACCGGCGCGGGCCGGTACGAGCCGATGAAGATGCCTACCAGTGAGAGGCCGACGCCGGCCCAGTCCAGCATGCGGGTCGGACGGTCGAACAGCAGCACGTCGAACACGAACGACAGTGCCGGCTGCATGAGCAGCAGCAGGCCGACCATCGAGGCCGGCAGGTGCGGCATCGCGCGCAGCAGCAGGATCCAGCCGAGCACCTGGCCGACCAGGGCCAGTCCGATCAGCGACCACCATGCCTGTGCCGTCGGGATCGCGAGGCTGTCGCCTTCGCCCAGCGCGGCGAGGCCGAGCAGCGCAGCGCACAGCAGCGAGCTCACGCACAGCAGTTGCGCCGGCGCGAGCGGCACCTTGCCGCTGCGCTGGGCGTGGCGCGTCGTGAGCAGGTAGACCGCGTAGGCGAGGCCGGTCGTGATGCCGAGGATCACACCGAGGCGGTAACGGTCACCGACCTGCGACCACTCCGGACCGACGAGCAGGTACAGCCCCACCATGGCCAGCACGACGCCCGCGAGGAACGCGGCACCGAGGCGCTCGCGGTAGATCAACCAGCCCGCCAGCGCCATCACGAAGACCTGGAAATTGCCGAGCAGGGTGGCAAGGCCCGGTCCGATATAAAGGATGCTCCGGTGCCACATCATGAGGTCGACCGCGAACGCGACCGCGGGCACCAGCAGCCACGCGATCCACGACAGCTTCACCGGCGTCCAGCGCCTCAACGCGAGCAGGCCGATCAGCAGGATGCCGCCTCCGAAGGCCATGCGGTAGAACGCGGACACCGTGGGGCCGACGTCGGCGAGTTTCACGAAGAGGCTGGTCGTGCTGATGAGCACGGCCCCGCCGGTCATCTCGACGAGGGCACGCCGCGGCAGCGGCGCGTGGACGGCAACGGTCATGGGCGGATCCGGAAAAGGAAAAAGGGGCGCGGATGCTCAGCCGGCGGCCGGCGCGAAGCTGCCGTCGAGGCCATCGTCATCCGCAGCTTCGCGCGCCTCGCTCAGCGCGGCGTCGACCTCGGCCGCGAGCGGCGCGGCACGCTCGACATCGATGTCGGCGACCATCACATGGACGAGGTCGGCCACCTGCAGTTCGCCCATCGCGCCGGCGAGGTAGTGCCCGCTCACGAACGCGGGAATGCCGGCCTGCTCGAGGACGCCCTTGACGAGGTTCGCATCGATGATGGTCGCGGCGCGGTAGACGATCTGCATGCGAGGGATCCGGGGCGTCGCGCGAACGCTACCGGAAGACCCGGCGTGCGACAAACGGTCCGTGCACAGGCACGCCGACGCGCTATGATCGCCCGCACCGGGGGAGACGGCGCGCGCAAGCGCATCGGCGGGACGTGCGGCGGCAAGATGCCGCCGGGGACGGTCGCGGCACCCATCTGCTCGACCACGGCCGAGGACGGCCTCCACGCCCACGCGAGCCTGCTGCGCCGATGACCGTCCACCTCACCGACGATGCCCTGGCGGAACGTATCCGCGAGTGCGTCATTGAACTGCTGCTCGCACGCGGCGCGGGCCGCACGATCGCGCTCAGCGAGGCGGCGCAGGCGGTGTCGATGCGCATCGGCTACCACTGGCACGACCTCATGCGCCCCGTGCGCACGGTCGCCGCCTCCCTCGCCGAGGCCGGCACGATCGAGGCGCTGCAGCACGAGGTGGTCGTGGACGTACGCGACGCACGCGGCCCCGTGCGCCTGCGCCTGCGCACCCTGCCCGGCCAACGCAGCCGCTGAGTCGCTCCCGGCGGCTCGGTTGTCGGCCCGCCACCGCGCACCCTACACTGCGCGGCTTGTCTTTCCGGAACGCGGCGCAGGCCGCCCTCGCGCATGACCGACGCCAGCACGCCCAACAATTTCATCCGCCAGATCGTCAGCGACGACCGCGCCGGCGGCAAGCACGACGGCCGCGTCGGCACTCGCTTCCCGCCCGAGCCGAACGGCTACCTGCACCTCGGCCACGCCAAGAGCATCTGCCTCAACTTCGGCATCTCGCGCGACTTCGCCGGCACCTGCAACCTGCGCTTCGACGACACCAATCCCGCCAAGGAGGACGTCGAGTACGTCGAGGCGATCAAGGACGACGTGCGCTGGCTCGGTTTCGACTGGGCCGAACTGCGCCATGCCTCGGACTACTTCGAGGTGTTCTACCGCAGCGCGATCAAGCTCATCGAGGACGGCAAGGCCTACGTCTGCGACCTCAGCGCCGACGAGGTGCGTGCCTACCGCGGCACGCTGACCGAGCCGGGCCGCAACTCGCCGTTCCGCGACCGCACGATCGAGGAGAACCTCGACCTGTTCCGCCGCATGCGCGCGGGCGAGTTCGCCGACGGCGCGCGCACGCTGCGCGCGAAGATCGACATGGCGTCGGGCAACATCAACCTGCGCGATCCGGCCATCTACCGCATCCGCAAGCTGACCCACCAGAACACCGGTGACGCGTGGCCGATCTATCCGATGTACGACTACGCGCACTGCCTGTCGGACGCGATCGAGGGCATCACGCACTCGCTGTGCACGCTCGAGTTCGAGGACCACCGCCCGCTCTACGACTGGTGCCTGGACCACGTCGACCTGCCCGGTCACCCCGAGCTGACCGAATCGGTGCGTGAAGCCGGCTTCGCCTGCGTGCCGGGCCGTCCGCAGCAGATCGAGTTCGCACGCGGCAACCTCGATTACACGGTCATGAGCAAGCGCAAGCTCATGGCGCTCGTGCAGGACGGCCTCGTCGACGGCTGGGACGATCCGCGCATGCCGACGCTGTCGGGCGCGCGCCGCCGCGGCTTCCCCGCAGCGGCGATCCGCGCGTTCTGGGAGCGCGCCGGCGTCACCAAGCAGAACTCGGTGATCGAGTACGGTGTGCTCGAAGGCTGCGTGCGCGACGAACTCGACGGCAGCGCAGCGCGCCGCCTCGCCGTGATCGATCCGCTGCGCCTCGTGCTGGCCAACCTGCCCGAAGGCCACGCCGAGACGCTGTCGTTCCCGAACCACCCCAAGAACGAAGCCTTCGGCACGCGCGACGTGCCGTTCTCGCGCGAGCTGTGGATCGAGCGCGAGGATTTCATGGCCGAGCCCGTCAAGGGCTTCCACCGCCTGGTGCCGGGCGGCGAAGTGCGCCTGCGCGGCGTCGGCATCGTGCGCTGCGACGAGGTCGTGCGTGGCGACGACGGCGCGATCACCGAACTGCGCTGCTCGCTCGATGCGACCACGCGCCCCGGCGAATCCGGCGCCGACCGCAAGGTCAAGGGCACGATCCACTGGGTCGATGCCACGCGGGCCGTCGCCGCCGACGTGCGCCTCTACGACCGCCTTTTCGACGTACCCGATCCCGACGACGACACCGACGGCAAGACCTACCGCGACCATCTCAACCCGAACTCGCGGCGCATCGTGCGCGCGTGGCTGGAGCCGTCGCTAGGCGACGTCGCCGCCGAGTCGGTGTGGCAGTTCGAGCGCCTCGGCTATTTCGTCGCCGACCGCCGCGACCACGCGGCGGGTGCGCCCGTGTTCAACCGCGTCGTCACGCTGCGCGATGCGTGGGCCAAGGCCGCGGGCAAGTAACGTGTTCCGGTCCGCGCTGCCGCGCCTGGTCGCGACGCTCGTGTTCGGCATGCTGCTCGGCGCCTGCACGTCAGCCGGCCCCGTGCAGGCCGATACGCCGCCCGGCGAGGTGGACGCGAGCTGCCGCGTCGACGCCGACTGCACGGTCAAGGACGTCGGCAACTGCTGCGGTTACTACCCGGCCTGCGTGAACAAGGCCAGCCCGACCTTTCCCGAACGCGTGCGCGCGGCCTGCGCGAAATCGGGCACGGCCGGGATCTGCGGCTTCCCCGACATCCAGGGCTGTGCCTGCGTGGCCGGCCGCTGCACCGATGCCGCCAACGCCGGCAAGGAATGACATGAACGACACCGCTTCCGTGCCTTCGACGTTTCCGCTGCGCGTCGCGCTCGAGCTGCCGGCCTGGCTGCAGGACGAGATCGCCGGCGGCGTGCACGCGGCCGATGCCGAAGCGCAGGTCGCGTTCGCGATCCGCCTCGCGCGCCGCAACGTGCAGGAGCGTTCCGGTGGTCCGTTCGGCGCGGCGATCTTCGACGGCGCCGGCCGCCTCGTCGCCGCGGGTGTCAACCGCGTCGTGCCGCAGAACTGCTCGGTCGCGCACGCCGAGGTCATGGCCTTCATGGCCGCACAGGCCGCGACGGGGCGCTTCCGCCTCAACGACGACGGCGGCCGCTACACGCTCGCCACGAGCGCGCAGCCCTGCGCGATGTGCTACGGCGCGAGCATCTGGGCCGGCATCGACGAGGTGCTCATCGGCGCACGCGCCGAGGACGTCATGGCCTTGAGCGAATTCGATGAAGGCCCGATGCCGTCCGACTGGGTCGGCGAGCTCGAGAAGCGCGGCATCCGCGTGCAGCGCGACGTGCTGCGCGAGGCCGCCTGCGACGTGTTCCGTCTCTACAGCAGCGGCGATGGCGCGGCGTACTGAGCGCCGCATGCCTTCCCCCTCCATACCGCGACGTTGATGACGACCATGCACGGCGTGCTCGCCTACTGCCGCCCCGGTTTCGAGAGCGAATGCGCGCAGGAACTCGCCGCGCGTGATGCCGCGCTCGCGACCGGCGGCTTCGCGCGCAGCCGCCGCGACAGCGGCTACGTCGAGTTCGTGCTGCCCGATGCCGAGGCCGCCGCGCGCTTCCACGCGTCGACGCCGTGGCGTGGACTCACGTTCGCGCGCCAGTCCCTGCGCGTGCTCGCCCGCCTCGAATCGCTGCCGGCCCAGGACCGCCTGTCGGTGATCCTGCCGGTCGTGCGTTCGACGGGCCGCCGCTACAAGGACGCCTGGATCGAATCGCCCGACAGCGACGCCGGCCGCGAGCTCGCCGGCCTGTGCCGCGCGCTCAACAACGCGCTGGTCGCCGCGCTCAAGCGCGAAAAGCTGCTCGATCCCGCCTCCGGCGTTCGTCTGCACGTCGGCCTCACCGACACGCCGGTCGCGTTCGTCGCCGAAGCCGACCTCGCGACCGCGGCACCGTGGCCGGGCGGCATCCCGCGCCTGCGTTTCCCGTCGGCCGCGCCGAGCCGTTCGACGCTCAAGCTCGAGGAAGCCCTGCTGACCCTGCTCGACGACGGTGAGCGCGAACGCTGGCTCAAGCCCGGCATGACGGCCGTCGACCTCGGCGCCGCGCCGGGCGGCTGGACCTGGCAGCTCGTGCGTCGCTCGCTGCATGTGACCTCGGTCGACAACGGCCCGATGGCGCAGAGCCTGCTCGACAGCGGCCTCGTCACCCACCTGCGCGAGGACGGCTTCCGCTACCGCCCCGCGCAGCCCGTCGACTGGATGGTCTGCGACATGGTCGAGCAGCCACGACGTGTCGCCGCGCGCATGGCCGAGTGGCTCGCCCAGGGCTGGTGCCGGCATATGGTGTTCAACCTCAAGCTGCCGATGAAGAAGCGCTACGACGAGGTCGCGCTCTGCCACGACCTGTTCGCCGAAGCACTCGCGGCGGCAGGGCGGCGCTTCGAGTGGCGCGCACGCCAGCTCTACCACGACCGCGAGGAAATCACGGTCTTCGCGCGCGTGCGCTGAGCATGAGGGCAGGATTCCCGCTCCCACGCGGACGACACGAGCGCCGCCAGGGAGGCCGCTGGGACGACGTGGCTTCCTTCCGGGCACGTCGGCGCGACATCACGCCTCGCCTTTGACGGCCGCCCGCCGCCCGGCACCGTGACCTTCGGCCCCTCGCACGCAACGCCTGTGTCAAAATCGGCGGCTATCGTTGCGGTTCTGTTTCAAACGTCCAGCGGGGAATCCATGTTCCGACATCTCAAGCTCACCGGCGCAGCGCTGCTGATCGCCGGCGCCAGCACGTGCGCGCACGCGCAAGTGGTCATCAGCCAGGTCTACGGCGGCGGCGGCAACAGCAACGCCACTTACACCCACGACTTCGTGGAGCTCTTCAATGCGGGCGCTGCGCCGGCGAGCCTCGATGGCTGGTCGGTCCAGTACACGAGCGCCAGCGGTACCGGCAACTTCGCCGGCAACATGGTCACGCTCTCGGGCACGATCGCGCCGGGCGGCTACCATCTCGTCCAGCTCGCGTCCGGCGGCAGCGTCGGCGTCGCGCTCCCCACTCCGCAGACGACCGGCTCGATCAACATGAGCGGCTCGGCGGGCAAGGTGATCCTCGCCAACATCGCGACCGGCCTGGCCTGCAACGGCGGCAGCGCGGTCTGCTCGGCGTCGCAGCTTGCGCAGATCGTCGACCTCGTCGGCTTCGGCGGCGCGAACTTCTTCGAGGGTACCGCTCCGACGGCTGCGCTCAGCAGCGTCCTGTCCGCCCAGCGCCGCGGTGCCGGATGCACCGACACCAACGACAACGGTGCCGACTTCGAAGTCCTCACGCCGGCGGCTCGCAACAGCGCCACCACGGCCGCGCCGTGCGGCGGCACGGGCCCGGGCAATCCGGTGCTCAGCATGGCCGACGTCTCGATCGCCGAAGGCAACACCGGCACGACCCCGTTCGTGTTCACGGCCCAGCTCAGCGCCGCGGCGCCGGCTGGCGGCGTGACCTTCAGCTACGCGACGGCCGACGGCAGCGCGACGGCGGGCAGCGACTACGCGGCCGCCTCGGGCACCGCCACGATCGCCGAAGGCGCGACGACGACGACCATCACCGTGCTCGTCAACGGCGACACCGATCCCGAGCCGAACGAGACGTTCTCGCTCGCCCTTACCGCCATCACCGGTGCGACGCCGACCACGCTCACCGCGACCGGCACGATCCTCAACGACGACATCGCCACGCTTGCGATCCACGCGATCCAGGGCCCGGGCGCGGAGTCGCCGGTCGTGGGCCAGCGCGTGCAGACCATCGGCAACATCGTGACCGCGCGCGGTCCGGCCGGGTTCTTCATGCAGACGCCCGACAACGCGGTCGACAACGACCCGATGACCTCGGAAGGCATCTACGTCTACACGGGCAGCACGCCGACCGTGCAGGTCGGTGACGAGGTGACGCTGACCGGCAATGTCGTCGAGTACTTCGGCCTCACCGAGATCAACGCGGTCAGCGGCCTCAGCGTGACCAACACGTCGCTCCCGTTGCCGGCCGCGATCGTGTTCGACGCGACCACGCCGTCGCAGGATCCGGCCGCGCTGAGCTGCGGCGACACGAACTTCGAGTGCTTCGAAGGCATGCTCGTGCAGATCGACAACGGCGTCGTCGCGCGCGGCAACCAGTACTTCTCGACCGACACCTACGCGCAGATCTTCGCGTCGGCCAGCGGCGAGCGCTCGCTGCGCAGCCCGGGCACGCTGTATCCGCTGGTGCCGGGCACCGACAATCCGGCGGCCGGCGCGTTCCTCGGCAACCCGCACGTGTTCGAGATCGACGCCGACGTGCTCGGCGCGGTGCCGGCCAATACGGCGATCACGGGTGGCTCGCGCTTCACCGCGACGGGCGTCGTCTCGTACAGCTTCGGCGACTACGAGGTGTGGCCGACCAGCTTCACCGTGACCGAGCCGAACGTGCTGCCGCGTGCCGTGCCGGCCGGCCAGCAGGGCGACGAGCTGCGCATCGGCTCGTTCAACGTGCTGCGCCTGTGCGACACCGACGCGACCAACACGAGCTCGACCTGCGGCAACGGCGGCGAGCCGAATGCCGCGGCGCTCGATCTCAAGCTCGCGCGCCTGTCCGACTACATCGGCAACGTGCTCGAGACGCCGGACGTGCTCGGCGTGGTCGAGGTCGAGAACCTTGCCGTGCTGACCCTGCTCGCCGACAAGATCCTCGCCGACCACGGCGTCGCCTATACGGCGTACCTCGAGGAAGGCAACGACGTCGGCGGCATCGACGTGGGCTACCTCGTGCACAGCGGCCGCGTCAGCAACGTCACCGTGACGCAGCTCGACAAGACCGAAACCTGGGTCGATCCGCGCGACGGCCAGACCCGCACGCTGCACGACCGTCCGGCTCTGCTGCTCGAGGCCACGTTCGGCAGCGAGCCGTTCGCGACGATCGTCGTGCACCCGAAGTCGCGCAGCTGCGTCGACGCGCCGACCGGCACGAGCTGCACGATCGACGAGGTCAACCGCAACCGCGCCAAGCGCTTCACGCAGGCCAAGTCGATGGCGCTGCGCGTGCAGGAACAGCAGACCAGCCACCCGACGCGCCCGCTGCTCGTGATCGGCGACTACAACGACTACGTGCACAGCGACGGCTTCGTCCATATCACGGGCCTGCTGCAGGGCACCTACGACGACGACGCCAACACGATCGACCTCGGCACGCCGAACATCGTCACGCCGCCGCTGTGGAACGCGGTGACCTCGCTGCCGGCCAACGAACAGTACTCGTTCCTGTTCACCGAGCAGTTCGGCGAGATCCTCGGCTACACGCGCGCCTCGGCGACCTCGATCGACCGTGGCCGCGACGTGCCGATCATGCAGGTGCTCGACCACGCCATGCTCAACGGCCCGGCCAAGGCCTGGTTCGCGGGCTTCGCCTACGGCCGCGCCAACCTCGACGCCGCCGACCAGGACGAGCGCAACAGCACCACGGCCATCGGCGTCTCGGACCACGACGGCCTCGTCGTGCGCCTCGCGACCGACCGCCTGTTCGCCGACTCGTTCGACGGCGAGTGACGTGATGCCTGGCACGCGCGACGCGTGCCCGGGTGAATGAAGCGACGCCGGCCTCGTGCCGGCGTCGTGCTTTGCAAGCACATGATCTTGGCCTGCCCCGCACGAGGCGTGTGCATGCTTCGGGCAGGGCGGAACCGCCGCAGGCGATTCCGCCGTGGACCTCGCGACACCGCCGCGACCAGGCACGAGCGTTCCGCGAACAAGCGACCGTCATAGGCGGGATCGGGATCCCGACACGTATCACGGCGGAATCCGCTGCGCGGGTTCCGCCCTACGTGGGCCCCGCACGAGGCGTGTGCATGCTTCGGGCAGGGCGGAACCGCCGCAGGCGATTCCGCCGTGGACCTCGCGACACAACCGCGACCAGGCACGAGCGTTCCGCGAACAAGCGACCGTCATAGGCGGGATCGGGATCCCGACACGTATCACGGCGGAATCCGCTGCGCGGGTTCCGCCCTACGTGGGCCCCGCACGAGGCGTGTGCATGCTTCGGGTAGGGCGGAACCGCCGCAGGCGATTCCGCCGTGGACCTCGCGCACCGCCGCGACCATGCTCGAGCGTTCCGCGAACAAGCGACCGTCATAGGCGGGATCGGGATCCCGACACGGCCCACGGCGGAATCCGCTGCGCGGGTTCCGCCCTACGTAAGCCCCGCACGAGGCATGTGCATGCTTCGGGTAGGGCGGAACCGCCGCAGGCGATTCCGCCGTGGACCTCGCGACACCGCCGCGACCATGCTCGAGCGTTCCGGGAACAAGCGACCGTCATAGGCGGGATCGGGATCCCGACGAGTCTCACGGCGGAATCCGTGCGCAGGTTTCGTCGTGCTTCATGCGGCGCGATTGAACACCCTTGCAGACACCAGCCCTCGTAAAGCTGCCTGGGTGGCGCGCCAAGCAATGGGGTCAAGCAATGGGGTCAGGTTCATTTTCCCGGCCACGCTTTCACGTGTGGCGGGGGACTCCCCGGGAAAATGAACCTGACCCC
>JASCPI010000083.1 GCA_029959555.1 Lysobacteraceae bacterium PS02065
CCCCCTTGCCCCCCCCCCCCGGTGTTGGGGCGCGCGCGCGGGCGGGCGCCGGCCCGCGGGTGCAGCTTACTTGTCGGCGATCGCGTACGCCGGCAGCTTCTTCGCCACGCTGGTGTTCTTGAGGCGAACATAGCGCGGCAGGCCGTCCTTGCCATAGGGCGGCGCATCCTCGCCGCGCACGAGCGGCTCGAGGTAGCGGCGCGCGGCGTCGGTGATGCCGTAGCCGTCGCGGCTGATGAAGCGCTTCGGCAGCTTCTTCTCGTGGTTGGCGACCTTGGACAGCGGCACCGGCTCGATCTTCCAGCGGTACGGCGCATCCGAGGTGCGCACGATCGCCGGCATGACCGCGTTGCGGCCCGCGAGCGCGTATTCGACGCCGGCCTTGCCGACCGCGTAGGCGTGCTCGACGTCGGTCTTCGAGGCGACGTGGCGCGCCGAGCGCTGCAGGTAGTCGGGCATCGCCCAGTGGTACTTGTAGCCGAGGCGGTCCTTGACGAGCTGGGCCAGCATCGGCGCGACGCCGCCGAGCTGCGCATGGCCGAACGCATCGCGTGTGCCGACCTCGGACAGGAAGCGACCGTCGGCGTTGCGCACGCCTTCCGACACGACCACCGTGCACCAGCCGACGCGCTCGACGGTCGCCTTCACGCGGGCGAGGAACTTCGCCTCGTCGAACACGACCTCGGGGAACAGGATCACGTGGGGCGGCTCGTCGGCACCGTGGCCGGCGAGGCCCGCAGCGGCGGCGATCCAGCCCGCGTGGCGACCCATGACCTCCATGACGAAGACCTTGGTCGAGGATTCCGCCATCGAGGCGACGTCGAGGCTGGCCTCGAGCGTCGACACCGCCGTGTACTTGGCCACCGAGCCGAAGCCCGGGCAGCAGTCGGTCACGGCGAGGTCGTTGTCGACGGTCTTCGGCACGCCGACCACGGTGACCTCGTGGCCGAGCGCCTTGCCGATGCGCGAGATCTTGAGCGAGGTGTCGGCCGAGTCGTTGCCGCCGTTGTAGAGGAACCAGCGGATGTCGTGCGCGCGGAACACCTCGATGAGGCGCTCGTACTGCGCGCGGCTCTCCTCGAGCGACTTGAGCTTGAATCGGCACGAGCCGAACGCGCCGCCCGGGGTGTGGCGTAGTGCCGCAATCGCGGCGACGGTTTCGCGCGAGGTGTCGATGAGGTCCTCGCGCAGCGCGCCGATGATGCCGTTGCGCGCGGCGAGCACGCGCACCTTGTGCTTGCGGGCGGTTTCGATGACCGCGCAGGCGGTCGCGTTGATGACGGCGGTGACGCCGCCGGATTGGGCGTAGAGCAGGTTGCCTTGCATGGGGGTGTCCGGGTCCGGGATCGAGTGTGACGGCGGTTTGACTCCATCCGGTGCAGCGGATAGCGTTACGGCCGCTTTTCGGCTCAAAGTCTAGCGCAGTGCCGTGGCACACCGCGGATGCGCCCACCGAAGGAACCTTCATGCGACTCGTGCTTCTCGGCGCACCCGGCTCGGGCAAGGGCACCCAGGCGACCTCGCTCAAGACCGCGCTCGGCGTCCCGCATGTGTCGACCGGTGATCTTCTCCGCGCCGCGGTGAAGGCCGGCACGCCGCTCGGCCTCAAGGCCAAGGCGGTCATGGAGGCCGGCCAGCTCGTCTCCGACGACATCGTGCTCGGCATGCTCGAGGAACGCCTCGCCCAGCCCGACTCGAACACCGGTTTCATCCTCGACGGCTACCCGCGCAACGTCGCGCAGTGCGCCGCGCTCGAATCGCTGCTCGCGCGCATCGGCCAGCCGATCGACATCGCGGTCAAGCTCGAGGTGCCCAACGAACTCATCGTCGAGCGCATCGCCGGCCGCGCCGCCGCCGAAGGCCGCAAGGACGACACGCCCGAGGTCGTGCGTGATCGCCTGCGCGTCTACGCCGAGCAGACCGAACCGGTCGCCGGCTATTTCGCCTCGAAGGGCAAGCTCGCCACCGTCGACGGCGTCGGCGAGCTGTCCGTCGTGTTCGACCGCATCCTCGCGGCGCTGCCGAAGGCCTGATCCTCCGCCGCCACGGCGTCGTCCATGCACCTGCACATCCTCGGCATCTGCGGCACCTTCATGGGCGGCATCGCCGCGCTCGCGCGTGAGCTCGGCGAAACCGTCGAAGGCTCCGATACGGCGGTCTACCCGCCGATGAGCACCCAGCTCGAGCAGCTCGGCATCACGCTGCGCAACGGCTACGCGGCCGAACACCTCGAGCCTCGGCCCGATCTCGTCGTCGTCGGCAACGCGCTCTCGCGCGGCAATCCGGCCGTCGAGGCCGTGCTCGAGTCGCGCATGCGCTACGTGTCGGGTCCGCAGTGGCTCGGCGAGCGCCTGCTCGGCGGGCGCGACGTGCTCGCGGTCGCGGGCACGCACGGCAAGACCACGACGACCTCTCTGCTGGCTTGGTTGCTCGAGTCGGCCGGTCGCGAGCCGGGCTTCCTGATCGGTGGCGTGCCGGCGAATTTCCCGGTCTCGGCACGCGTCGGCAGCGGCACGCCGTTCGTGATCGAGGCCGACGAGTACGACACCGCGTTCTTCGACAAGCGTTCGAAGTTCGTGCACTACCGGCCGACCGTCGCGATCCTCAACAATCTCGAGTTCGACCACGCCGACATCTTCCCGGACGTGGCCGCGATCCAGCGCCAGTTCCATCATCTCGTGCGCATCGTGCCGCGCAACGGCCGCCTCGTCGTCAACGCCGAGGACAAGCACCTTGCCGAGGTGCTCGCGATGGGCAGCTGGTCGCCGATCGATACGTTCGGCATCGACGCCGGCGACTGGCGCGCGACGCTCGTCGAGGCCGACGGTTCGGTGTTCGACGTGAGCCTGCGCGGCGAAGCGGTCGGTACGGTGCGCTGGTCGCTGCTCGGCCGCCACAACGTCATGAACGCGCTCGCCGCGCTCGCCGCCGCGAGTGCGATCGGCGCGCCGGCGGCGGAGCTTCTGCCCGCGTTCGCGACCTTCGGCAGCGTCAAGCGCCGCATGGAGCGCCTCGGCGTGCACGACGGCATCACCGTCTACGACGACTTCGCGCACCACCCGACCGCGATCGCGACGACGCTCGACGGCCTGCGCGCGCGCGTCGGCGACGCGCGCATCGTCGTCGCGCTCGAGCCGCGCTCCAATTCGATGCGCCTCGGCGCGCACGCGGCCGAACTCGCGCCGTCGCTCACGGTGGCGGACCGTGTCCTGTTCCTGCAGCGGCCCGAGCTGCCCTGGGACGCGGCGCGCGTCGTCGATGCGCTCGACGGTCGCGGGCACGCGGCGCCGTCGGTCGACGCCTTGCTCGCGCGGTTGCGCGACGAGGTGCGCACGGGCGACCACGTCGTGTTCATGTCCAACGGCGGCTTCGAGGCCGCGCCGCGCCGCTTCCTGGCGTTGCTGTCGGGCTGAGTTCCGGCGACTGCGCGATTTCTGCGCGATCGCTGCGCGTGTTCTGCGCAGTCGGCATGCACGCTCTGCCGCGGGGCGCATGCACCGCGACGAGGGAAGCCGACGAATGACCACCTGCCGCAGGCCTGCGTGCACACGGCACGCCGCCCGTGGCGCGAGCGGGCTCGCCTGCGCGGTCGTGGCGGAGGCATGATGGTCACTCCCGCCACCGCCGCGAGCACATCGCCGATGCGCCTCTGGCACCGCCTGTTCCTCGCCTGCGCGGGCTTGTCGATGCTGACCCTGGCCGGCTTCGCGGCATGGCAGCAGGGCGCGTTCTCGAGCGGCTTCGCGACCTACCTCGACCGCATCGCGCTCGAGCGCGCGCGCGTCGCCGCGCCCGTGCTCGCGAAGGCGTACGGCGAGCGTGGCGACTGGGCGTTCCTGCGTCGCGACCCGATGATGTTCGGCATGCTCATCGACGAGCACCGCCGCGACGCGATGGCGGCACGCCGCCCGCCGGGCCCGATGTCCGGTGACGGCCCGCCACGCGGTCCGCAGGGCGGCCCGCGTCCCGGGCCGCCGTTCGGCAACGGCCTGCCGTTCGCGGGTCCGCCGCGCGAGGAGGTCGACATGTCCGCGCCGCTGGTCGCGAGTGCCGCGCTCGATTTCGGCCGGCGCCTGCGCCTGCTCGATACCGAAGGCGACTACGTCGCCGGCAACCGTGGCGACGCGTCGACGTTGCCCGGCGTGCCGATCGAGCTCGACGGTGCGCGCATCGGCACGCTGGAGGTGACCGCGCTGCCGGCGCACCTGCGCGACAGTCCGGAGGCGGATTTCGCGGGCGCGCAGGTGCAGACCGCGCTGGTCGCCGCGCTCGCCGCGTTGCTGTCGGCGGTCGCGCTCGCGTGGTGGCTCGCGCGCTGGATGCTTCAGCCCGTTCGCGCGCTGGCCGACGGTACGCGCGCGCTCGCCGCAGGTGACTATGCGCGTCGCGTCGCCTCGCGCGGCGAGGACGAACTGGCCATGCTCGCGCGCGACTTCAACCATCTCGCCGGCACGCTCGAGACGCACCGCGAGGCCCGCCAGCGCTGGGGCCAGGACATCGCGCACGAACTGCGCACGCCGCTGACGATCCTGCAGGCCGAACTGCAGACGCTCATCGACGGCGTGCGCCCGACCGACCTGCACGCGCTGCAGTCGCTGCTCGGCGAGAGCGAGCGCCTGTCGCGCCTCGTCGACGACCTGCGCCAGCTCGCGCTCGCCGACAGCGCCGGACTGGCCTACCGCCTCGAGGATCTCGATCTCGTCGAGCTCGTCGAGTCCGCGGTCGACATGCACCGCGGCGGTGTGCGCGCGCAAGGCCTCGCGCTCGCGGTCGAGGTGCCCGAGACGCCTCTGCACGTGCGCGGCGACGCGGCACGGCTCGCGCAGCTCGTCGACAACCTGCTGCTCAATGCACGCCACTACACCGATGCGCCGGGCCGCATCGTCGTGCGCGTGTCGCGCGATGGCGAGCTCGCGCGCCTCGTCGTCGAGGACACCGCGCCCGGTGTCGACGCGGTCGACCTGCCACGCCTGTTCGAGCGTCTGTTCCGCGCCGATCGCTCGCGCGCGCGGTCGAGCGGGGGCAGCGGCCTCGGCCTCGCGATCTGTGCCGCGATCGTCGAGGCTCATGGCGGCCGCATCATGGCGCAGGCTTCGGATCTCGGTGGCGTGCGCATCGAGGCCGACTTTCCGATCGTGGAGACGTCATGAACGCCAACGCCCACCTGCTCGTCGTCGAGGACGAGGACAAGATCGCCGCCGCACTCGAAGACTACCTGCGCGCCGCCGGTTACCGCACGAGCCGGCTCGCCGACGGCCGCGAGGTCGCGGGATGGGTCCGCGCGAACACCCCCGACGCGGTGCTGCTCGACGTCATGCTGCCGGGGCTCGACGGCCTCGACGTGTGCCGCGCGCTGCGCACGTTCTCGCAGGTGCCGATCCTCATGCTCACGGCTCGCGTGGAGGAAATCGATCGCCTGATCGGCCTCGAGCTCGGTGCCGACGACTACATCTGCAAGCCCTTCAGCCTGCGTGAGGTCGTCGCGCGCGTGCGTGCCGTGCTGCGCCGTGCCCAGGCCGGCGCACAGGCCACGCCGCCGGCCGGCATCGAGCTCGATGCACAGCGCTTCGAGGTGCGCGTGCACGGCAAGCCGATGGTGGTCACGCCGGTCGAGTTCCGCCTGCTCGAAAAGCTCGTCGCCCATCCGGGGCGCGTGTGGTCGCGCCAGCACCTCATGGACGCGATCTACACGGATCACCGCATCGTCAGCGACCGCACGGTCGACAGCCACGTGCGCAACCTGCGGCGCAAGTTCGACGAGCTCGGCATCGACCCGATCGAATCGGTGTACGGGGTCGGCTTCCGCCTCGTGATCGAGTGACGCGCACCCTCCACCGGCGCGCTAGACTGCGGCGGTGACGTCGAACGACATTCCCCTGTTCCCGTTGTCCTCGGTGCTCCTCCCGGGCGGCACGGTCAGCCTGCGCATCTTCGAGCGGCGCTACCTGGACATGATCCGCGACTGCGCGCGCCAGGCCAGCGGCTTCGGCGTCTGCCTGATCCTCGACGGCCACGAAGCCGGCGCGCCGGCCGTGCCGGCCGCGGTCGGCACGCTCGCACGCATCACCGATTTCCACACGCGCGAGGACGGCCTGCTCGGCATCCATGCGGAAGGCGGCCGGCGCTTCCGCGTGTCGCGCACGCGCGTGCGCGACAACGGCCTGATCCACGGCGAGGTCAGGTTCCTCGACGAGGACCTTGTCGAGCCGCTGCCCGCGCATTGCAGCCTGCTCGCGACGATCCTCGAACGGCTCTACGACCGCATCGGCGGTGATCCCGCGAAGACCGACCGCACGCGCTTCGACGATGCGGCATGGGTCGGCTGGCGCCTCGCCGAGGCCTTGCCGCTCGAGCCCGCCGAACGCCAGCACCTGCTGCAGACCGACGGCGCGGTCGCGCGCCTCGAGCGCCTGCTCCACATCATTCCCCGATTCCAGAACGCCTGAGACCTCCATGACGTCACTGCACGGCAAGACCTTGTTCATCACCGGTGCCTCGCGCGGCATCGGCCTCGCGATCGCCACGCGCGCGGCGCGCGACGGCGCCAACATCGTCATCGCGGCCAAGAGCGGCGTACCCAACCCGAAGCTTCCCGGCACGATCCACACGGCTGCCGCGGCGGTCGAGGCGGCGGGTGGTCAGGCGCTCGCGCTGCAGGTCGACATCCGCGAGGAGGACCAGGTCAAGGCCGCGGTCGCGCAGGCCGCCGAGCGCTTCGGCGGCATCGACATCCTCGTCAACAACGCGAGCGCGATCTGGCTGCGCGGCACCGCCGACACGCCGATGAAGCGCTTCGACCTCATGCACCAGGTCAACACGCGAGGCACGTTCCTGTGCACGCAGGCCTGCCTGCCTTACCTGCGCAAGGCGGCCAACCCGCACGTGCTCATGCTGTCGCCGCCGCCGAGCCTGGAGCCCAAATGGTTCGGTCCGCACGTGGCGTACACGATCGCCAAATACGGCATGAGCCTGTGCGTGCTCGGCATGGCCGAGGAGTTCCGCGCCGACGGCATCGCGGTCGATGCGCTGTGGCCGCGCACGCTGATCGCGACCGATGCGCTCAACATGATTCCCGGTGTGTCGACCGACAACGCGCGCACGCCCGCGATCGTCGCCGACGCGGCGCACGCGATCCTGACGTCGCCGAGTCGCGAGGGTACCGGGCGCTTCCTGATCGACGACGAGGTGCTCGCGGCCGCCGGCGTGACCGACTTCGACCGCTACGCCGTCGCGCCGGGACAGCCGCTGCTGCCTGACCTGTTCCTCGATTGATTCGCCGCAGCGTGCGCGGCGTGCCTGCGCCGCGCTAGCATCCGCGGACCACTGGGGGAGGGAAGGGACGCCATGCGTGGATTCCGCATGTTCGCCGTGCTGCTGCCGGCGATCGCCACGGTGCCGGCCGCCGACGCCGCACTGATCTTCCACGACGGTTACGACGCGTGCTGGAACACCGCCGTCACGCGGCCCGTGTTCCTCGAGCGCGTGCGCACGAGCATCGACGGATCGCAAGGCTGCATCGCGCCCCAGAGCGGAACCGAGTTCGGCATCACCTACACGACGTGCAACGTCCCCAACGGCTGCGGAGCCGGCGTGCCGGGCTGCCCGGTCACGCTGCAGGCCGGGGCGTTCTCGGGCGACCTCGCCGCAGGTCATCTGGTCGGCCCCGGCAGCGCGGCCGACATCGCGGTGCCGATCGATGCGGGTTTCGTGGGCTCGTGCACGCTGCGCCTGACCGATGTCGTGCTCGGCTACACGCTCGACTACCTCATGCGCACCGACGGCGTCGACGGCGTGTACGTGGACGACCTCGCCGCGCCTCAGGTCGCGATCACGCAGTACACGAGCTCGAACAACTGCAACAGCTTCCTCGCCTCGCTGATCGCGAGCTACGAGCCCGATGCGGTCGCCGCCGCGGCCGATGGCGCCGCCGCACAGATCGAGCCGGGCCTGCGCGAGGATACGCTCGGGCAGTCGATCTGCCCGCTGTCGGGGCCGTAGCGGCATCCGTCACGCGCGGCGCGCTCGCGGCGGGTCTCCGCGATGCATCGAAGCGCGTGGCGCGGTGTGCGACCATCCGCGTCCCGCTGCAGGAAGAATCCGCCGTGTCCGATACCGCCGACCTCGTCGCGAGCGCGCAACGCCACCTCGTGCCCGTGTACCGCCAGCGCGAGCTCATCCTCGATCGCGGCGAAGGCTCGCGGCTGTGGGATCTCGACGGGCGCGACTACGTCGACTTCGCCGGCGGCATCGCGGTCAACGCCCTCGGCCATGCCGATCCCGACCTCGTCGCCGCGCTGCACGCGCAGGCCGGCAAGCTCTGGCACACGAGCAACGTGTTCTACAGCGAGCCGCCGCTGCGTCTCGCCGAAGAGCTCGTCGCGGCGACGCCGTTCGCCTCGCGCGTGTTCTTCTGCAACTCGGGCGCCGAGGCCAACGAGGCCGCGATCAAGCTCGTGCGCCGGCACGCGTCCGATCAGGGGCGTCCGCCCGAGCGTCGCGTCATCGTCACGTTCGAGGGCTCGTTCCACGGCCGCACGCTGGCCGCGGTGACGGCGACCGCGCAGCCGAAGTACCAGCACGGTTACGAGCCGCTGCCGGGCGGTTTCCGCTACGGCGAGTTCAACGACATCGACGGCCTCGACGCGCTGCTCGGCGACGATGTCGCCGGCGTGCTCGTCGAGCCCGTGCAGGGCGAGGGCGGTGTCGTGCCGGCCACGCCGGAATTCCTGCGCGCACTGCGCGAGCGCTGCGACGCGCTCGGGGCGCTGCTCGTGTTCGACGAGATCCAGTGCGGCATGGGCCGCACCGGCACGCTGTGGGCACACGAGGCCGACGGCGTCGCGCCCGACGTCATGACGGTCGCCAAGGCGCTCGGCGGCGGGTTTCCGATCGGCGCGATGCTGGTCGGCGCGAAGGTCGCCGAGACGCTGCCGTTCGGCTCGCACGGCACCACGTTCGGCGGCAATCCGCTCGCTGCGGCCGTCGCGCGTGTCGCGCTGCGCAAGCTGTCGTCGCGCGAGGTCGCCGGCAACGTCGGCCGCCAGTCGGTCGCGCTGCAGGTCGGCCTCGAGCGCCTCGGCCACGAGACCGGTGTGTTCACGGGCGTGCGCGGTCGCGGCCTCATGCTCGGCGCGGTGCTCGCGCCCGCGTACGCAGGCAAGGCCGGCGCGATCCTCGACCACGCCGCGCGCGCGGGCCTGCTCGTGCTGCAGGCCGGCCCCGATGTCGTGCGTGTCGTGCCGGCGCTCACGATCACCTCCGACGAAGTCGAAGATGGCCTCGCGCGTCTCGGCGAGGCCCTGCGCACGTTCGTCGCGGGCTGAGTCGTCAGCCCGCCTTCGCGGCGCGCATCGCGCCGCGTGCGGCCTCGAGCGTCTCCGCGATGACGCTCTCGTCGTGCGCGCCGGACATGAAGCCGGCCTCGTATGCGGAAGGCGCGAGGAACACGCCGCGCTCGAGCATCGCGCCGAAGAAGCGGTTGAACATGGCGGTATCCGCGGTCGTCGCCTGTGCGTAGGTCTCGACCTTCTCGGCCGTGAAGAACAGGCCGAACATCGCGCCTACCCGCGTCGTGCTGAACGCGATGCCTTCGCCGTCGGCGATCGCCTGCAGGCCGTCGGTGAGCAGGCGCGTGCGGCGCGCGAGCTCGTCGTGGAAGCCATGGGCCTGGATCAGCTCGAGCATCGCGAGGCCGGCGGCCATCGCGACCGGGTTGCCGCTCAGCGTGCCGGCCTGGTAGATCGGGCCGGCCGGCGCGATGCGCTGCATGATCTCGCGGCGACCACCGTAGGCGCCGACCGGCATGCCGCCACCGATGATCTTGCCGAGCGTGGTGAGGTCCGGCGTGATGCCGTAGTGCGCCTGTGCACCGCCGAGGGCGACGCGGAAGCCGGTCATGACCTCGTCGAAGATCAGCAGCGCACCATGGCGTGTGCACAACTCGCGCAGGTGCTGCAGGTAGCCTTCGCGCGGCGGGATGCAGTTCATGTTGCCGGGCACGGGCTCGACGATGAGGCCGGCGATGTCGCTGCCGGCCTCGGCGAACAGCTTCGTCGCCGCCTCGAAGTCGTTGAACGGCAGCGTCAGGGTGAGGTCGGCCAGCGCGGTGGGCACGCCCGGCGAGGTCGGCGTGCCGAACGTCAGCGCGCCGGAGCCGGCCTTGACCAGGAACGCGTCACCGTGGCCGTGGTAGCAACCCTCGAATTTGACGATGCGGCTGCGGCCCGTGAAGCCGCGCGCGAGACGGATCGCCGACATCGTCGCCTCGGTTCCCGAATTGACCATGCGCACCATCTCGATCGACGGCACGAGCCGCGTGATCGCCTCGGCCATCGTGACTTCGGCCGCGCACGGCGTGCCGAACGACAGGCCGTCGGCGATCGCGCGCGCGACCGCGTCGCGTACGTGCGGATGGTTGTGTCCGACGATCATCGGGCCCCACGAGCCGACGTAGTCGATGTAGCGCTTGCCTTCGACGTCCCACAGGTTCGCGCCGTCGGCACGCGCCGTGAAAAAGGGCGTGCCGCCGACCGACTTGAACGCGCGCACGGGCGAGTTGACGCCGCCGGGCAGCAGGTGGGTGGCCTTGTCGAAGAGTTCCTGGTTCGTGCTCATGGTGTGGAAACGGGATCCTGGTGGAAGAGGGAGGCGAACGCGTGCGCGGCGGCGCGCGCATCCGGGGAGGCGAAGACGGCCGAGACGACGGCGAGGAAATCGGCACCGGCGTCGATCAGCGACGCGGCGTTGCCGGGCGTGATGCCGCCGATCGCGACGAGCGGCTTGCCGAGAACGCGCGCCTCGCGCAGCAGCCCGGGCGTCGCGCGTCGCGCGAGCGGCTTGGTCGTCGATGTGAAGAACGCGCCGAACGCGAGGTAATCGGCGCCCTCGGTGGCGAGGCGGCGTGCGCGGTCGATGTCGTCGTAGCAGGACACGCCGAGGATCGCGGATGCGCCGAGGCGCGCGCGCGCGGACGCGAGGTCGCCGTCGTCCTCGCCCAGATGGACGCCTGCGGCACCGCATCGCAGGGCGAGCCCGACGTCGTCGTTGACGATAAGAGGCACGCCGTGGCGGTCGCACAGCTCGCGCAGGCGCGTGGCTTCGGCGAGGCGGCGCGCGTCGTCGCGGGTCTTGTCGCGGTACTGCACGAGGCGAGCACCACCCTCGAGCACGCGCGCGCACACGTCGAGCAGGTCGTCGCGCGGGCCGTCGGTGATCGCGTAGAGGCCGCCGGGCGGCATGTTCGGAGCGGGCATCCCGTAATGGTAACCCTGCGACAGTGAGGGCCGCCGCACGTGCTTGGAAGCGCGGCGCGGCGCTGCGAGAATCCCGGGCTTCCCACTCAGCAAGACCGGGCAACGATGGCACCGAACCCCACCACGGCACCCGACGGCGTGCCCTATCGCAGCTTCATGTGCGTCGTCTGCGGCCTGATCTACCACGAGGCCGAAGGCTGGACCGACGACGGCATCGCCGCCGGCACGCGCTGGGAAGACGTGCCCGAGACCTGGACGTGCCCGGACTGCGGCGTCACCAAGTCCGATTTCGAGATGGTCGAGATCTGACGTCACCCGGCGTGCGCGGCCTGCCCGCGTATCGCCACATCCTGTCACCACGACGGCATCTGCGCCTGCTGGACTGGATGCCACTCCCAGCAGAGCCCGCAAGGCGGAGGCGACAGATGCGTGTGTTCGTACCGATGGAAGACGTGCCGTTCGATGCGGCGATGATGGCGATGCTCGTGCCGTACCAGTGCGGCGTCGTCTGCGAGCACGCGCTGCTCGAGCGTGGCGGGGTGGTCGGAAAGGCCGTCGAGGGGTCCGGAGTGGCCCGCGAACGCCGCGTCGAGACCTCCGTGGAGACCGCGGAACCGCATCACGCCTTGGCCTGATGCGGGGTGCGACAAAAAGTTCGCGATCGCCCCTTCCCAAGTCCCGATCACCTCGTTAGGATTCGCCCCCCTCGCAGCGGGGCCCTGGCAACGGGGTTGTCGGCGGGGTGTTGGAGAAGCGGTCGGGACTGACGCGGTGGTGCTGAAAAAGATCGC
>JASCPI010000084.1 GCA_029959555.1 Lysobacteraceae bacterium PS02065
GCGCGGGGGGGTCCCCCCCCGCCTGGCCCGCCCGGGGGGGCCGCGGGGGCGGGCCCCGCGGGGGGGGGCCCGGCCCACGCTTCGCGCTGGGAACGTCAGTCGAAACCGTTCGCGAGGATGCGGTCGAGGTAGGGCCGCAGCCACATCATCTGCGGGCGGTCGACCGTGTAGTTCGCGGTCGGCTCGAGCGAGTACATGTAGTTGCCCCAGGCCGGTCCCGCGGCCCACCAGGTCCAGCCGAGCCAGACGTCGCGGTTCGCGTCCATGTAGTCGAGCGCACTCTCGATCGACGTGCGGCAGGCCTCGTTGTCGGCCCCCGCGAATTCGCCGAGCAGGCCGCGCTTGCCGCGCGCGCGCAGCCATCCCGTCACGGCGCTGAGCCGGTTCGCGCCGGCACCCGTCGCGCAGGTCGCCGACGTGCCCGAGGAATCGCCGTCGAAGTACTGGTGCAGTTCGTAGGCGTAGCGGTCGAGCGGATCGACGACATCGCCCATGACCGTGCCGTTCGGCGTGCCGTACCAGTTCGACAGCCAGCTGTGCGCGCCGGTCCACGCATTGCCGGGCACGAGGATCAGTTGCGTCGCGCCGGCCTCGCGGATGCCGGCGATGCCCGCGTTCGCGGCGAGCAGCCAGTCCTCGGTAGCCATCGAGTACGGTTCGTTCATGAGCCCGAACACGACGCGCGGGTTGTCGCGGAACACGGTGGCGAGACGGCGCCAGAAATCCTGGAACGCCGCGCGCGGCACCGCCGACGAGCCGATCACCTGGCCGTCGTAGCGCGCGTAGTTGTGTGGATCGAGGATGACGGTCGCACCGGCAGCGGTCGCCTGGGTCACGAACGTGGTCAGCGCATTCAACTGGGTCGTGTCCAACGCACCGTTCAGCGCTGGCTGCAGGCGCTCCCACTTGAACGGCACGCGGAACACGTTCATGCCCTTGCCGCGGAAGTACGCGACCTCGGACGCGTTGGGCCAGAACGACTGGCCGTTGAACTCGGCGCCTGCGAGGTTGACGCCCATGAGCTCGGTCGCCGATGCCGGCGCGGCACCTGTCGCGAGCGCGAGCAGCCCGGCCAGCGCGAATCGTCCATGGAATCCCCGCATGCCCGCGCCCCGGTGTCGCCGGAGAATCACCGGCGCCGGAATGATCGCGCGGAAGAAACCACGCGAACGCGAACGTCATCGCGTTCGCGCGGGTCGGACTCAGCGTGCGGCAGCGATGCCACGGCGCCGCCACGGCACCAGTTCGAGCACGAGCGCGATCGCGACGAACACGAGGCCGAAGCCGACCGCGCCGGCGACCGTAAGGTGTTCCTGCAGGAACAGCGCACCCCAGATCTGCGCGAACACGGGCACGAGGAAGGTGTTGCTGACCGCCTTCTCGCTACCGATGTCGGCGAGCAGGCGGAAGTACAGCGCGTAGGCGAGGCCCGTGCAGAGCAGGCCGAGCACGAGCAGCGACACGATCACGATCGGTGCCGGCATCGCCGTAGGCATCGCCCAGGCACCGAGCGGTGCGAGCACGAGCGCGGCACCGAGCTGGCTCGCACCGGCGAGCACGAGCGGATCGCTGCCCGCATGGCGGCGACGGATGTAGAGCGCGCCGTACGCGTACAGCGACGCTGCGGTGAGCGCGAGCGCGAACGCGCCGAGGGTCGCCGCATCGAGCGCGACGCTGCCGTAGCGCGCGAGCACGGCCACGCCGGCGAGGCCCACGATCACGCCGAGCAGCTTGGTCGCCGACGGCCGCTGGTGCAGCAGGCCCCACACGAACAGCACGGTCAGCAGCGGCACGGTCGCATTGATCACGGCGAGGTAGCCGGCCGGCAGGTACTTCGCGGCGAACGCGAAGCACAGGAACGGCACGGCCGAGTTGATCGTGCCGAGCACGAGCCAGTCGCGCCACTGCGCGCGCAGGTTGAGCGAACGGCCGAGCAGGCGCAGCAGCACGACCAGCATCACTGCGGCGAGCGCAAGGCGCACGGCGGCCGTGAACGGTGCGCCGACAGCCGGCACGGTGATGCGCTGGAACAGGAACGAGGCGCCCCAGATCATGCCGAGCAGGACGAGGCGGAACAGCGACGACGCGGACATGGCGGATTTCCGGAGGGAGGACAGGCGCGCCGAAGCGGGCTGCCTGATGGAAACGAGGCTCACATTTTACGAGTGGATCCAACCTTGAAATAGCGTTATTTTCTGGCCGCATCCGTGAGCTGGATTGACCGATGACCACCCCGAGGCGCCTGCCGCCGCTGCGTTCGCTGCGCGTGTTCGAGGCCGCCGCGCGGCACGAGAACTACACGCGCGCGGCGGCCGAGCTGCACCTGACGCACGGCGCGGTCAGCCATCAGGTGCAGCTGCTGCAGGACGACCTCGGCGTGCAGCTGTTCGAGCGCCGCGGGCGCCAGATGCAATTGACCGAGAACGGCCGCCAGCTCGCCCGCGACGTGCGCGTCGCCCTCGACGATCTCGGCGCCGCCGTGCAGCGCGTGCGCGAGCGCGGCGCCGGCCACGTGCTGACGGTCAGCGTGCTGCCGTCGTTCGCCTCGGCCTGGCTGGTCGAGCGCCTCGGCGACTTCCTCGGCCGCAATCCGGACATCGAGTTCAACCTGCAGAGCAGCCGCGGCCTCGCCGATTTCGGCGCCGACGGCGTCGACCTCGCGATCCGCTACGGCGAAGGCCCGTGGCCGGGCCTGGCCTGCGAGAAGATCCTCGACGACGACATCTTCCCCGTGTGCAGCCCGCGCTTCCGCGACGGCGACCTGCCGCGCGACGTGCACGCGCTGCTCGGCGTGCCGCTGCTGCGCCTCAAGAGCCGCGAGTGGGAGCACTGGTTCTCGGCCCTCGGCGTCGAGGCGCCGTTGCGCGGACCGGTCTTCGACGACACCGAGCTGGCCCTGCAGGCGGCGATCCGCGGCCAGGGCGTGGCGCTCGCGCGCAGCTCGCTGGTCGCCGACAAGCTGCGCGCCGGCACCCTCGTCGAACCGTTCGTGCAGCGCCTGCCGGCGCGCTCGGCGTACCATCTCGTGCATCCCGCGACGGCGACGATGCGACCGGCCATGCAGCGCTTCCGCGCCTGGCTGCTCGCTCAGATCGCCGACGACCACTCCCCGACATCGGATTCCACGCCTTGAACCGTTCCTTCCCCGGCGAGACGCACGTCCCGCGCAAGCGTTTCGGCCAGCACTTCCTCAGCGATGCCAACATCATCGCGCGCATCGTCCAGGCCATCGCGCCGGTGCCGGGCCAGCGCCTCGTCGAGATCGGTCCGGGCGAAGGCGCGATCACGGTGCCGCTGCTGCGCAAGGCGCAGGCGCTGACCGTCATCGAACTCGACCGCGACCTCGCCCCGCGCCTCGCCGCTCTCGGCGAGGGCATCGGCCCGATCGAGGTGATCCACGCCGACGTGCTCACGGTCGACTTCACGGCGCTCGCCGCGGGCGGCACGCTGCGCGTGGTCGGCAACCTGCCCTACAACATCTCCTCGCCGATCCTGTTCCACTGCATCGACCACCTCGATGCCATCGAGGACATGCACTTCATGCTGCAGAAGGAGGTCGTCGACCGCATGGCCGCCGCGCCCGGCAGCAAGACCTACGGCCGCCTCAGCGTGATGCTGCAGCTGGCCTGCCGCGTGCAACCGCTGCTGCCGGTGCCGCCGGAGGCCTTCAGGCCGCCGCCGAAGGTCGATTCGGCCGTCGTGCGGCTGATCCCGCGACCGCGCGCCGAGCGCCCGGTCGAGCACGCCGCGGCGATCGAGCGCATCGTGCGTGCCGCATTCGGCCAGCGCCGCAAGACGCTCTCGAACGCGCTCGACGGCGTCGTCGACGTCGCCCGCATCGAGGCCGCCGGCATCGATCCGCGTACGCGCGCCGAGCAGCTCGCGCCCGAGGCCTACGTCGCGCTCGCGCGCCAACTCGAGGCCTGAGCGCTGCGGCGCGGCTTGCCGCGCACGGCGCGCTACCGGACAATCGTGCGCATGAGTCCCCGCAAATCCCACGCCATCGCGGTGCATGTCGAGACGCGCTTCGTCGACGACCAGTCGCGCCCCGACGACAACCGCTACGTGTTCGCGTACACGATCACCCTGCGCAACGAGGGCGACATGCCCGCGCGCCTGCTCAGCCGGCACTGGATCATCACCGACGGCAACGGCCAGGTGCGCGAGGTGCGCGGCGAGGGCGTGGTCGGCGAGCAGCCGCACATGGATCCGGGCGAGGGCTACGAGTACACCTCCGGCGCGATCCTCGAGACCGCGGTCGGCACGATGCGCGGCAGCTACCAGATGGTCGCCGACGACGGCACGCGCTTCGAGGCGGACATCCCCTCGTTCGTGCTGTCGATCCCGAGGACGCTGCACTGATGCCGCGCGCTCCCGCGCGGCGCACGCGACCGACCCGCTGACATGGCGACCTGGGCGATCGGCGACATCCAGGGCTGCCACGACGAGCTGGCGCGTCTGATCGACCGCATCCGCTTCGATCCCGCGCGCGACACGCTGTGGTTCTGCGGCGACCTCGTCAACCGCGGCGGTGAGTCGCTCGCGGTGCTGCGACTGATCCGCTCGCTCAACGAGCGCACCGTCGTCACGCTCGGCAACCACGACCTCTCGCTGCTCGCCGTGTCGGTGCGCACCGAGCAGGAACAGGCGCGGGTCAACCCTGAGCTGCGCGAGGTGCTGTTCGCACCGGACCGCCAGGAGATCCTCGACTGGCTGCGCCACCGCCCGCTCCTGCACGCCGACCGCGAGCTCGGCTTCGCGATGATCCACGCCGGCCTCGCGCCGCGCTGGGACATCGTGCAGGCGGAACGCGTCGCGCGCGAGATCGAGACGCGCCTGCGCGCCGACGACTACCGCCGCCTGCTGCGCCAGATGTTCGGCAACAAGCCCGATACGTGGTCCGGCAAGCTGCGCGGCATCGAGCGCCTGCGCGCCGGCATCAACGTGCTCACGCGCATGCGCTTCTGCGACGTGCGCGGCCGCATCGCGTTCGCCGAGAAGGGCGCACCGGGCACGCAGCGCCCCGGCGTGTACCCGTGGTTCGAGGTGCCCGGCCAGGCCAAGCGCGAGATGCGCATCGTCTGCGGCCACTGGTCGACGCTGGGCCTGTTCGCCGGCCTCGGCGTCTACGCGATCGACACGGGCTGCGTCTGGGGCGGCGCGCTGACCGCGCTGCGCCTCGACGAGGAGAAGCCCTACGTCGTCGACATCAAGTCCGACCGCCCGCCCCCGGCCGGCAAGGACGCGGACTGACGGGACGGCGGTCCACGTCACAGGTGACGCGTTTCTCTGGTAGGGCGGAACCCGCGCAGCGGATTCCGCCACCATGCGTAGTGGTGCGCAGCAGCCTCCGCAAGCATGTGGCGACGACACCCGCCACGGCGGAATCGCCTGCGGCGGTTCCGCCCTATGCGTGACGCGTTTCTCTGGTAGGGCGGAACCCGCAGAGCGGATTCCGCCAGTCGGCATGACGTCAGCGACACCCCTCACTCCACCACAACGCTTCACCGCGGAATCACGTGCCCATGCATGCGCTTGCGGCGGCTTCGGTGAGACCGTATCCAAAGTGGGCCGCATCAGCTTCGGTTGGGCGGAACCCGCGCAGCGGATTCCGCCACCATGCGTAGTGGTGCGCAGCAGCCTCCGCAAGCATGTGGCGACGACACCCACCACGGCGGAAACGCCTGCGGCGGTTCCGCCCTACGCGTTCGACGCGCGACCGGGGTCCGCGACCGGGGTCAGGTTCATTCCCCCCGAGCGGATGGTCGGTCGACCGAAAACTGCACAGGAAGAATGAACCTGACCCCAGGCTTCGACCCTCTTACGTGCGGCGTACGTAGTCGACGAAGCGGAACGCGTGCGCGTGCTTCGCGTCGGCCGCGTGCGTGGCCTCGGCGGTGACGGTCCACTCGGATGCATCGAAGCGCGGAAACCACGCGTCGGCCTGTGGCGCGAGCGTGTCGATCCACGTGAGGTGAAGGTGGGTCGCCTGCGGCAGCGCGAGCGCGTAGACCTCGCCGCCGCCGATCACCATGAGCGCTTCACCCGCATGCGCGATCGCGTCGTCGAGCGAGCGCACGACGAGCTGGCCTTCGTACGGCGCGGTATCGCCGCGCGTGAGCACGAGGTTGGTTCGGCCCGGCAACCGGCGGCCGATCGATTCGGCGGTGCGCCGGCCCATGAGTACGGGTTTGCCGAGCGTGAGCGCCTTGAAGCGGCGCAGGTCGTCGGGCAGGTGCCACGGCATCGCGCCGTCGAAGCCGATCGCGTGCGCGCGGTCCAGTGCCGCGACGAGCGCGATCACACCGCCACCGGTGCGCGGATCGCCTTGTCGGCCACGTAGTTCTCGATGGCGACGTCTTCGAAGCGGAAGTCGAACAGCGACCTCACGTCGGGATTGAGACGCAGCGTCGGCAACGCGTGCGGCGTGCGCGCGAGCTGCTCGCGCGCCTGCTCGACGTGGTTCGCATAGAGGTGCGCATCGCCGAACGTGTGCACGAAATCGCCGACGCCGAGCCCGCAGGCCTGCGCGACCATATGCGTGAGCAGCGCGTAGCTCGCGATGTTGAACGGCACGCCGAGGAAGATGTCGCCCGAGCGCTGGTAGAGCTGGCACGAGAGTTTCCCCTCGGCCACGTAGAACTGGAACATCGTGTGGCAGGGCTGCAGCGCCATGCGCGGCAGGTCGGCGACATTCCACGCGCTGACCACGAGGCGGCGCGAATCGGGATTGCGCCTGATCTCGTCGACGACCCACGCGATCTGGTCGACCGTACGGCCGTCCGGGCAGGCCCACGAGCGCCACTGCTGGCCGTAGACCGGGCCGAGGTTGCCGTCGGCATCGGCCCACTCGTCCCAGATGCCGACGCCGTTGTCCTTGAGATAACCGATGTTGGTGTCGCCGCGCAGGAACCAGATCAGCTCGTGGATGATCGAGCGCAGGTGCAGCTTCTTGGTCGTGACGAGCGGGAAGCCCCGCGCGAGGTCGAAGCGCATCTGCCAGCCGAACACGCTGCGCGTGCCGGTGCCGGTGCGATCGGCCTTGATCGTGCCGTGCTCGAGCACGTGGCGCAGAAGGTCGAGGTACTGGCGCATCAGGTCGACTCCGCCTTCGGCGGATCCTCGACGACGCGGCGCTCGAGCACCGGCGCGCGACGCGACAGCGCGATCAGCGCGAGGCCGGTCAGGATCAGCGGCGTCGATAGCACCTGGCCCATCGTCAGCCAGCCCCAGGCGAGGTAGCCGAGCTGCGCATCGGGCTCGCGCACGAACTCGACCGCGAAGCGGAAACTGCCGTACATGAGCGCGAACAGGCCCGAGACGAGGAAACGCCGGCGCGGCCTCATCGACACCGCGAACAGCACGATGAACATGACGAAGCCTTCGAGCGCCATCTCGTAGAGCTGGGAGGGATGGCGCGCCTCGCCGTCGAGCTGGCCCGCGGCCGCCATGACGCGCAGTTCGTCGAGCGTGCGGCCGGCGTGGTCGAACGCGTTCGGGAAGATCATGCCGAGCGCCGAATCGGTCTTGCGCCCCCAGAGCTCACCGCCCGTGAAGTTGGCGAAGCGCACGACGCCGATGCCGATCGGCACCAGCGGCGCGACGAAATCCATGACGTCGAAGAAGTGCAGGCGCTGCCTCCGCGCCCAGATCCAGCACGCGAGCAGCACGCCGATCAGGCCGCCGTGGAACGACATGCCGCCTTCCCAGATGCGGATCAGCGACACCGGATCGCGCAGCAGCTCGGCAGTGCCGTAGAACAGCACGTAGCCGAGGCGACCGCCGAGGATGACGCCGATCATCCCGTAGAACGCGAGGTCCGAGAACGCGGTCGGGCCGACCGGCAGGAAACCGGCGCGGCGACGACGCTCGCCGAGCCACCAGAACGCGCCGAACGCGATCAGGTAGCCGATGCCGTACCAGTGGACCGCAATGGGGCCGAGCGAGAACGCGACGGGATCGAAATCGACGAAGAAGGGCATGTCAGGATTCGCGAAGGCGCAGCGCGCGCATTATGGGGACGCGGCGTCCGCGCCGCCATGATGTCGCGCGGGCGACCGGCTCACGCCGGCAGTACCCGAACGATGAAGCCCTTGAGGTAGTCGGTCTCGGGGATCGCCGGGTGGACCGGGTGATCCGGTCCCTGCTGCAGGTTCACGAGCACCTGGGCCTGGCGGTCGAGGTGGCGCGCGGCCTGCTGCACGCCGTCGAGCAGCAGGTGGCGCGGCATGTGGTACGAGCACGAGCAGGTCACGAGGATGCCGTCGCGCGCGAGCACCTGCATGCCGAGCTCGTTGAGGCGGCGGTAGGCGATGCGGCCTTCGGCGAGGTCCTTCTTGCGCTTGACGAACGCGGGCGGGTCGATCACGACCACGTCGTAGCGTTCGCGCGCCTCGCGCTGTGCCTTCAGGTACTCGAAACCGTCGGCACGCACCGCGGTGACGCGATCGGCCATGCCGTTGCGTTCGGCGTTGCGCGCGATCGCATCGACCGCAGCCTGCGAGGCGTCGACGCAGACGACCTCGCTCGCGCCGGCCGCCGCCGCGCGCAGGCCCCAGCCGCCGAGGTAGCTGAACATGTCGAGCACACGCTTGCCCTTCACGAGCGGCGCGAGGTGGTCGCGGTTGTGGCGCTGGTCGTAGAACCAGCCAGTCTTCTGGCCGCCGACCGGATCGGCCTCGAACGTGAGCCCGGCCTCGCGCACGAGCATCGGCGCGTCGGCCGGCTCGCCGTGGCCGAGGTCGGCGTATTCCGGCAGGTGCTCCATCGCGCGCACCGAGGCGTCGTTCTTCCACCACAGCTGGCGCGGCGCGAGCACCTTGACGAGCGCGTCGGTGATCGCGTCCTTGAGACGCTCCATGCCGGCCGTGGTCGTCTGCGCGACCACGACGTCGCCGAAGCGGTCGACCGTGAGGCCCGGCAAGCCGTCGGATTCGCCGAACACGAGACGGTAGTACGGCTCGTCGTAGATCCGCTCGCGCAGCGACAGCGCGACATTGAGGCGATGCACGATCAGCGAGCGGTCGAGCGGATGGTCGAGGCCACGGCTGACCAGGCGCGCGCAGATCAGCGAGTTCGGGTTGACGTAGCCGATGCCGATCGGCTTGCCGCGATGGTCGACGATCGCGCAGGCCTGGCCCGGCTCGAAGCCCGACAGCGGCGAGGCCTGCACGTCGACCTCGTTGGAGAACACCCACAGGTGGCCGGCGCGCAGACGCGTGTCCTCGCCCTTCTTGAGGACGAGGCTGGGGTATTCGATCGAATCGTCGGCCACGAAGGTGTCCAGGGAACGGCAGGACCGCGCATTCTACGCGGCACCGCCCCGGCACGGGGTCACGACGCGGCGGAACGCCGCTTCGCCCACAGGTTCAGCGACTCGACCGCGATCGAGAAGCCCATCGCGAAGTACACGTAGCCGCGCGGGATATGGAACTCGAAGCCGTCGGCGATCAACACCACGCCGACCAGGATCAGGAACGCCAGCGCGAGCATGCGGATGGTCGGGTGGCGGTCGATGAACTCGCCGACCGTGTTGGCCGCGAAGATCATGACCGCGACCGCGAGGATGATCGCGGCGACCATGACCGGCACCTGGTTGACCATGCCGATCGCAGTGATCACCGAATCGAGCGAGAACACGATGTCGATCACCGCGATCTGCGCGATCACGAACGCGAACGACGAGAACACGCGGCCCTCCTCGTCGTCGCCGCGCGAGCCCTCGAGCTCCTGGTGGATCTCCATGACCGCCTTGACGAGCAGGAACAGGCCGCCGCCCACGAGGATCAGGTCACGCAGCGAAATGGTCTGGCCGGCGACGTGGAAAAGCGCGAGGCGATCGTCGTCGAGGCCGGCGAGGAACGACAGCGCGAGCAGCAGCAGGATGCGCGTGATGCAGGCCAGCGCGAGGCCGACGCGGCGCGCGAGAGGACGCTGCGCCGGCGCGAGCCGACTCACCGCGATCGACACGAACACGAGGTTGTCGACGCCGAGCACGATCTCGAGCGCGGCGAGCGTGAACAACGCAATCCAGAATTGCGGGTCGGCGAGCAGTTCCATCGAGCGGCGGGTCCTGCGTCAGAGGAAGCGCGGCAGGAGCACGACGCCCCAGCACAACACGACGTTGAGCATGAGCAGGAAAACCGCCGCTGAACCCATGTCCTTGGCACGCCCGGCGAGTTCGTGGAACTCGGGGCTGACCTTGTCGACGACGGCCTCGACGGCCGAATTGAGCAGCTCGGCCGACAACACGAGCAGCAGGCTGCCGCAGAGAATCGCCTTCTCGACACCGCCCTGGCCGAGCCACAGGCCCAGCGGCATCAGCACGATGAAGAGATAACCCTCGAGGCGGAACGACGCCTCGTGTGTCCATGCGGCGCGCAATCCCTTGAACGACCACAGCATCGCTCGCGCGATCTGCCGCGGTCCGCGCGGTTCGGTACTCGGCATGCAGGTCCTCGCGGATCGGTGCGCTCGCGCGCGGGCGGCTACGACCATGGTCGGCATCACGGGAGATGCGGTCAGGCCAGCGCGTTATGATGACACATTGCCCACGCGCGCCATCCGCGGCGCGACCCCGCCCGACGGACCCCGCATGACCGATTCTCTGCCGCTCCACGCGGCCCTCGTGACCACGGCGACGCCGCGCCAGCCGCTCGGCATGCCGGTAAAGCGCTTTCTCGCCGAGGTGTGGCAGCGCCGACCGCTGCTCGTGCGCGGCGCGTTCGCCGGCATGCAGGCACCGCTCACGCCCGAGGATCTCGCCGGCCTGTCCTGCGAGGAGCTCGCGCTCGCGCGCCTCGTCGTGCACGAGCCGCGCGGCGACCGCTGGGCGCTGCGCCAGGGGCCGTTCGCGGAGGAGGTGTTCGGCTCCCTGCCCGCCTCGCACTGGACCCTGCTCGTGCAGGATGTCGACAAGTGGGATGCCGACGTGGCCGCGCTGCGCGCGCGCTTCGATTTCCTGCCAGGCTGGCGCGTCGACGACGTCATGGTCAGCTACGCCGTCGAAGGCGGCTCGGTCGGCGCCCATGTCGACCAGTACGACGTGTTCCTGCTGCAGGGCATGGGCCACCGGCGCTGGGCGATCAGCGACGACCCGGCCGCGCCGAAGGCCTTCCGCGACGACGTCGAACTGCGCCTGCTGCGTGCGTTCACGCCGACCCACGAATGGGTGCTCGAACCCGGCGACATGCTCTACCTGCCACCGGGCGTGCCGCACCACGGCGTGGCGGAGGATCCCTGCCTGACCTTCTCGATCGGCATGCG
The DNA here is from genome assembly GCA_029959555.1 of Lysobacteraceae bacterium PS02065. Taxonomy (GTDB): domain Bacteria; phylum Pseudomonadota; class Gammaproteobacteria; order Xanthomonadales; family Rhodanobacteraceae; genus Dokdonella. Next base: position 11,266 of record JASCPI010000084.1, read on the forward strand.
CGCGCCGTCGGTCGGCGAGATGACGGCGGATTTCGCCGGCTTCCTCGCCGAACGCCTGCCCGAGGAACGCCGCTACACCGACCCGGGCATCGCGCCCGCGACCTCGCCCGGCGAGATCGACGACGACGCGTTCGCACGCGTGCGCACTGCACTGAGCGAGGCGCTCGCCGCCGACGACGCCACGCTGCGCGAATGGTTCGGCGGCTTCGCGACGCGTTACCGCGCCGCGCACGATGCCGTGCCACCGCCGCGCAGGCTCGACGCCGCCACGTTCGCGCAACGGCTCGCGGCCGGCGCCACGGTGATCCGCAACCCGTGGTCGCGCGTGGCCTGGGCCAGGGCCGGCCGCGGCGCGACGCTGTTCGTCGCCGGGCTCGCGCTGCCGGCGTCGCGAGCATTCGCCGTGCGCGCCTGCACCGACGAGGCGTTCG
>JASCPI010000085.1 GCA_029959555.1 Lysobacteraceae bacterium PS02065
CTGCCGGGAAGCGCGGACTGACGCGCGGCCGGCGGCCTCAGCCCGTCGGCACGCGCAGGCGGCGCACGCGGCCCGCACGCGCGTCGCGCACGACGTCGCGCAGCCAGTCGCGCGCGTCGTCGAGCAGCGCGTAGATCACCGGCAGCGCGAGCAGCGTGACCAGCGTCGAGAACACGAGCCCGCCGACGATCGCGCGCGCCATCGGGAAGTACGGCGGACCGTCGCCGCCCACCTGCACGCCGCCCATGCACAGCGGCACCATGCCGAGGATCGCCGTGCCCATCGTCATGAGCACGGGGCGCAGGCGGTCGCGGCTGCCCTCGACGAGCGCTTCCATGCGCGACAGGCCTTCGTGGCGCAGCTGGTTGATGTGCACGAGCATGACGATGCCGTTGTTGACGACGATGCCCATGAGGATCAGCACGCCGATCATCGCCATGAACGAGAACGTCGTGCCGGTCAGCCAGAACAACCAGTAGACGCCGAACACCGAGAACACGAACGTGGTCATGATCGCGGCCGGGAACACCAGCGACTCGAACATCGCGCACATGACCACGTACACCAGCACGAGCGCGATGATCAGGTTGAACGCCATGCGCTGACCGGTCTCGTCGGCCTCGCGGAAGCTCGTGCCGAACGTCCACCGATATCCTGCCGGAAGGCTGACGGTCTCCATCGCGGCCTCGATGCGCTTGCGTGCCTCGTCCTGGGTCGTGTCGGCGTCGGTGTTGACCTGGATCGGCAGCGCGGTCTGGCGGTTCTGGCGAGCGATCACCGACGCCGCGCCCTGGGTCTGCACGTCGACCATCGCGAGCAGCGGCACCGCGGTGCCGTCCGGCGCGCGCAGCGTGTAGTCGGAGAGGTCCTGCACGCTCTGCGCGTCGGCATCCTGGAAGCGCAGCCAGGTCGGGATCTGGGTATCGCCGCGGCGGAAGTCGCGCAGCTGCGCGCCGCGCAGCGCGATCGACACGTAGCGCGCGACGTCGGACGCGCCGAAACCGTAGGCGCGCGCACGCTCGCGGTCGACGCGCACCGCGACCTCGCGGTCCGAAGCATTCTCGGCCAGGCGCACGTCGTGCAGGCCCGGCACGCGCTCGAGCACGGGCAGCACCGAGGTCGCCACCTCGCGCAGGCGTTCGTTCGAATCGCCGACGATCGACAGGCGGATGCCGTTCGACGAGCCGCCGCCACCGCCCTGGCTCTCGAAGCCGATGCTGCCGATCGCGAGTTTCGGCAGCGCCTTGCGGATGTCGTCCATGATCTCCGACGCGGGCCGTTTCGCCTCGTCGGCCTCGGTCAGCAGCACCGACGTCGAGGCGTTGCCGCGTTCGTCGTAATAGCTGTAGACGGCGCGGATCTCCCAGGCCTCCTTGTTGGCGAGCAGCACGTCCTCGACCTGCGCCACCGAGCGGCGCAGCTGGTCGAGGTGGTAGCTGCCGTTGAGGTCGTAGCTCAGGCGCAGGTCGCGCGTGTCGCCGGCCGGAAACATGTCGCTCTTGGTCTGGCTCATCGGTACGACGCTGGCGAGCAGCAGCGCGAGCACGCCGAGCATGGTCCAGCCGCGATGACGCAGCGACCAGCCGACGAAGCGCGCGTAGCGACGCTGCAGGCGCGTGATCACCGTCTCGCGGCCGATGAACGTCGGCGTCGGCAGGCGCGCCGACAGCATCGGGATCAGGCTGATCGCGACAAGCCACGAGGCGAGGTGCGCGATCGACATCGACACCGCGACCTGGGTCAGGTAGATCGCGATCGGATTGCGTTCGCCGAACAGGTTGGGCAGGAACACGATGATGCTGGTCAGCGTGCCCGCGGTGATCGCGACGCCGACCACGCGCGTGCCCTCGATCGCGCAGTACCACGGCCGGTCCGGGTACTTCTCGCGGTACTGGTAGATGCTCTCGACCGCGACGACGGCGTTGTCGACGAGCATGCCGACCGCGAGCAGCAGGCCCATCATCGACAGGATGTTGAGGCTGATGCCGAGGAAGTACATGCAGCCCAGCGTCATGACGAAACAGATCGGGATCGCCAGCGACACCATCAGCGTCGCGCGCCAGTCGCGCAGGAAGAAGAACAGCACGAGCACCGACAGCAGCGTGCCCTCGACGCCGGCCTTGCCGAGCTCGCCGAGCGAATCGGTGACGCCCTTGGCCTGGTTCTGCATGAAGTACAGCTGCAGGCCCTTCATCTCGGGCTCGTGCGAGATGCGCTCCACTTCCTCGAGCACGAGGCGGCCGACCTCGACGAGGTTGGCGCTGCGTTCGCGGCTGATCTCGAGCGCGATCGCGGGGCGCTTGTCGAGCCTGCGTTCGTAGTCGAGCTCTGACGGCCGCAGCGTGACCTCGGCAATGTCGCCGAGGCGCAGGCCGTGCGTATCGATGACGAGATTGCGCACCTCGTCGAGCGAACGCCACTCGCCCTGCGGCTGCACGCGCCAGCGCTGGCCGCCGTCGTGGACGAGGCCGGCCGAGGTCGAGAAGTTCGCATCGCGCAACGCCTTGGCGAGATCGTCGAGGCCGATGCCGTGCGCGGTCAGGCGGTCCGACGACAGCTCGATGCGCACCTCGGGCGGTGCGACGCCGTTGAGCTGCACGCGCGCGACGCCGGGCACGCGCTCGAGCGGACGCTTGAGCTTGCGGTCGAGCATCTCGTACGCATTCGAAAGATCACGATCGCTCGAGATGCGCAGCTGGATCACGGGCTGGTCGGAGGTCGAGAACTTGAGCACGAACATGCGCTGCAGGTCGTCGGGCAATTCGGCACGGATCGCGTCGAGCTTGTCGCGCGCCTCGACGGCCTTGGTCGCGACGTTCTGGCCCCACTTGAACTCCATGAAGATCTCGGCGACGTCGGCGCGCGAGTTCGAGTCCATGCGCTGCACGCCCGGGATCGTCGCGAGCGCTTCCTCGATCGGACGCGTGATCGTGCGTTCGATCTCGGCCGGCGTCGAACCCGGGTACGGGATCTGCACGAACAGGAACGGCGCCTCGATGTCGGGCATGTACTCGAGCGGCAGGCGGAACGCCGCGAGCAGGCCGATCACGGTCATCGACACGAAGAACATGACCGCCGTGACGGGACGCTTGAGGCTCAGTTCGGCGAGGGTCATGGCCGAGGCCCGCATGCGACGGACGATGGCGTGGTCATGCGTGCGCTCCGCCCGATGCCGTGGCGGGCGCGTCGCCGCGCGGTTCGCCGGCGCGGCGTGCCGCACGCGCGACGTACCAGGCATCGGCCTTGCGGTCGAGGCGCTCGTAGACGACCGGCACGACGACCAGCGTCAGCAGCGTCGACACGGCGAGGCCGCCGATCACCGTGATCGCCATCGGCGAGCGCACCTCGGAGCCCTCGCCGAGACCGATCGCGAGCGGCAGGAAACCGAGCAGCGTCGCCAGCGTGGTCATGACGATCGGACGCAGGCGCGACTCGGCCGCGAGCACGATCGCCTCGCGCTTGGCATGGCCTTCCTCGCGCAGCTGGTTGATGCGGTCGACCAGCACGATCGCGTTCTTGACGACGATGCCGGCGAGCATGATCAGGCCGATGAACACGACCACCGAGATCGGCGTCGCGGTGAGCTTGAGCGCGAGCACCGCGCCGACCAGCGCGAGCGGGATCGAGAACATGATCACGAAAGGGTGCAGCAGCGACTCGAACTGCGAGGCCATGACGAGGTAGACGAGAAAGATCGCGAGCGCGAACGCGAACAGCATCGAGCGCGCCGATGCATCCATCTCCTCGCCCTGCCCGCCGATGTGCACGGCCACACCGGCGCCGACCGGATGCTCGCGCAGGATCGTGCGCACCTCGTCCACCGCGCTGGCGAGGTCGCCGTGGCGCAGGTTGGCCGACAGGATCGCGACGCGTTCCTGGTTGACGCGGTGGATCTCGCTCGGGCCCTGCGTGGCCTCGATGTCGGCCACCGCGGACAGGCGCACGGGGCGCGCCGCGCCCGGGTTGACGATGAGGTTGCGCACGTCGTCGACGCTGGCGCGATCGGCCTCGCGGACGCGTGCGAGCACGTCGATCTTGCGGTCGCGGAAGTTGTAGCGCGTCGCGACCTCGCCACGCACCTTGGCGACGACGGCATCGGCAACCTGGCGCGTGGTCAGGCCCAGCGCGGCGGCGCGGTCCTGGTCGAAACGGATCTGGATCTCGGGATAGCCGTCCTCGACGGTCGACTTGATGTCGGCGAACCGGTCCGACGCGGCGAGGCGCGCGGCGAGCGCGCGTCCGGCCGCCGTCAGCGCGTCGAGGTCGTAGCCGCGCAGCTCGACCTCGAGCGGCGTCGAAAAGCTGAAGAGCGAAGGCCGCGCGAACTTGACCTGCGCACCCGGCCGCGACGCGAGCGTCTCGCGCAAGGCCGCCATCGCGGCGGCTTCTCCTTCGTCGCCGGCGCCCGGCGCGAGCGTGACGAGCAGGCGCGCGATGTTCTCGCCGGACTCGGTCGGATTCGCATCGAGGCGCGTGCCGGTGCCGGCGACGCCGTAGATCGAGGCGATGCCCGGCGTGGCCGCGTGCTGCGTGGCGAGACGCGCGACCAGTGCGTCGGTCTCGGCCAGCGGCGTGCCGGGCGGCAGCTTGATCGTGGTCTCGAAACGGCCTTGGGCGAGGCTCGGGATCAGGTCCATGCCGAGTGTCGGTATCAGCGCGAGGCTCGCCGCGAAGGCGAGCGCCGAGGTGCCGAGCACGAGCCACGGCCGATCCATCGCGCCGGGCAGCATGCGATGGTAGACGCCCGCGGCGCGGTCGTAGCCGCCGACCACGACGCGGCCCATGAGCGAGAGCACGCGACCGATCGTCAGCGCGAACAGCTTGCCGACGAGGCCGACCGCGACGACCAGCGCGCGCGGCAGGATCTGGAACACGCCTTCGCCGATCGCGCGCAGGCCACGACGCAGGACGCGCAGCACGCGGTTGCGCGGAAGCGGCGCGGGCCCGGGTTTCGTCTCCTCGCGGAACGCGAGTGGTGCGCGGCCCTGCAGCGAGGCCAGCATCGGGATCAGCGTCATCGCGACGACCAGCGAGATCAGCATCGCGAACGTGATCGTCAGCGACTGGTCGCGGAACAGCTGGCCGGCAACGCCCTGCACGAACACGAGGGGAAAGAACACCGCGACGGTCGTCAGCGTCGACGCGGTCACGGCCATGCCGACCTCGCTCGCGCCCTTGACCGTCGCGTCGATGACCGACAAGCCCTTCTCGCGCAGGCGTGCGATGTTCTCGAGCACGACGATCGAGTCGTCGACGACCATGCCGGTCGCGAGCGCGAGGCCGCCGAGCGACATCACGTTGAGGCTCAGGTCGGCCTGGCCCATGAAGAAGAACGTCGCGATCAGCGAGACCGGCAACGACAGCGAGATGATGAACGTGCTGCGCGCGTGGCCGAGGAAGAAGAAGATCATGAGCACGGCGAGCGTGCCGCCGATCAGCGCGTCGTTGCGCACCTCGTCGAGCGAGTGCTGGATGAACACCGACTGGTCGTCGATCGTCGAAAGGCCCGCACCGGGCGGCAGTGTCGAACGCAGCTTCTCGAGCGCGGCCTTGACCGCGGTCGCGACCGCGACCGTATTGCCGTCGCCTTCCTTGTAGATCGCGAGCTCGATCGCCTCGCGGCCGTCGATGCGCACGATGCCTTCTCGCTCCTTGTACGCCTGGCGCACCTCGGCGATGTCGCGCAGGCGCACCGGCACGCCGTCGGCGACCTTGACCAGCATCTCGCGCATCTGGCCGAGGTCGGTGAACTGGTTGATCGTGCGTACGAGGTAACGCTGGCTGCCCTCGTCGATGCGACCCGCCGACACGTTGACGTTCTCGCTGCGCAGGCGTGCGACGACGTCGGCGACGGTGAGGCCGAGCTGGGCGAGCTTCTGCTGGTCGAGCGCGACGTCGATCTCGTCCTCGAGGCCACCGCCGACCTTGACCGCGGCGACGCCCGTGACGGGTTCGAGGCGCTTCTTGAGTTCGTCGTCGGCGAAGCGACGCAGCTGCTTGAGCTCGGCCTCGTTGAAGCCGCCCGTCGAGGCTCCGGTGAGGCCGAGCCGCATGATCGGATCGGTCGACGGATTAAAGCGCAGCAGCACGGGCTTCTTGGACTCGAGCGGCAGCGTGAGCACGTCGAGCTTGTCGCGCGTCTCCAGGCTCGCCATCTCCATATCGGTGCCCCACGTGAACTCGAGCACCACGTCGGACTGCCCGGTGCGCGAGACCGAGTGGATGCGGCGCACGTTCTTGACCACGCCGAGCGCCTCCTCGACCGGCTGCGAGACGAGGCTCTCGATCTCGATCGGCGCGGCGCCCTCGTACTCGGTGCGCACGGTCAGGGTCGGATACGAGAGATCCGGCAGCAGGTTGACCTTGAGCCCGGCGAGCGCGATGAGGCCGAACAGCACCAGCGTCAGCGTGGTCATGCCGACGGTGACGCGTCGGCGCGTGGCGAAGGCGACGAGGTTCACGGCACGCCCTCCAGCACCTGCACGGGCGTGCCGTCGCGCACCGCGGCGCGGCCGACCGTGACGACGCGATCACCTTCGACGAGTCCTTCGAGGATCTCGACGTAGCCCGCATCGCCGTAACCGAGCTTGACGAGGCGGCGCTGCACGACCCACGACGGTGCCGCACCGGCGGCATCCGGCGTCGCGCCGGATGTGGAAGCCTGCTCGGCGTCGGCGACGGGTTGCACGGCAGAGGCCACCTTCGTGCCGTCGCCGGCCTTCGCCGCGTCCGTCTCCTTCGCAGGTGCCGCGACGATCGCGTACACGGCCGTCTCGCCGTCCTCCTCGACGAGCGCCGCGCGCGGAATCGCGAGCGCATGCTCGCGCTGGGCGGTGGCGACCTCCAGCCGACCGAACATGCCGGACTTGAGGCGGCCATCCTTGTCGCGGAATTCGCAGGTGACGCGGAAAGTACCGGTCGCGGGATCGACGACCGGGCTGATGCGCGCGATGCGCCCGCCGAAGCGTTCGGTCGCGAGAGAGTCGACACGCATCGCGACCTCCTGGCCGACGCCGAGCGTGGCGAGCTCGCGCTCCGGCACGTTGAGCACGGCCAGCAGCGGATCGAAGTTGTCGATGCGGAACAGCGCGTCGTTGAGCTTGATGAACGCGCCGACCTTGACGAGGCGTCGCGAGATCACGCCACCGATCGGCGCGACGACGCGCGTGTACGAGAGCTCCAGCCGCGCGAGCTCCCAGGTGGCACGCTGGGTCTCGAGGTCGTAGCGGATCCTGTCGTTCTGTTCGACGCTGAGCAGCTTGCGCGCGAACATCTCGCTCGAGCGGCGATGGTCGTTCTCGAGCTTGCGCAGCGTCGCTTCGGCCTTGGCGAGGTTGAGGCGGGCACTCTCGTCGTCGATGCGCGCGAGCACCTGGCCGGCGCGCACGGTGTCGCCCTCCTCGACCATGAGCTGCATGAGGGCCCCGGACGTCTTTGCGGCGACGAGTGCCTCGCTGTCGGCTTCGAGGGTGGCCGTGCCCGTGTAGCTGGCGCGGATCGCGCGCGGTGCCGCGGCGACGGCTTCGACCGGTACCGCGGCCGTGGTCGCGGCCTCCCTGGCCTTGTCTTCCGACGCGCCGCAGGCGGCGAGCATGACGGCGAGGCACGCGGGCAGGACGCCGCGGCAGGTACGGAACATGGCGATCATCGGAGCCCCCGTTATTGCTATGGTGTTATACTAAACTACATCACCATATACATACAACACGGGCACAGCACCCGCATCGGCGTCCTTCGATGCAGCGGACGGGCGTTCGGTTGCGTGCGCGCGCCGCACCGCGGGTCGAGGTGCGGAGCCCGGAGGCCCGTGCACCCGGAGACGGGTCGCACGATGCACGCGGGCATGCGCGAGTACGCTGGGCGATCGATGGTCCACGCCTCAAGGGGCCCGCCCCGACCCTCGATCACGATCGCCAGCGACGCGCCGCACGATGTGCCGGATCGCGCAAGCATTCGCCGCTGCGCCGCCGCGCCGCAGCGGTCGCGCTGGCCTGAATGATTCAAATCGCTATACTTCCGCGTTGCCACCTTTCCCGACTCACGACCCAGCCGGATCCGGAAGCTTCGAGATGACCCGAGCGCTGCTCTTCGCCGTTGCCCTGTTCTCAGCCACCACCGCCCATGCAGACGATGCGAAGGGCGATCCCGCGGAAGGCAAGATCAAGACCTACACCTGCACCGGTTGCCACGGCATCACCGGCTGGAGGAACGCCTACCCGAACTACCACGTGCCGCGCATCGCCGGGCAGCACTACGAGTACGTCGTCGCCGCACTGACCGAGTACAAGACCGGCAACCGCACGCATCCGACGATGCGCGCGCAGGGCGAAAGCCTCAGCGATGCCGACATCCGCGACATCGCGGCGTACCTGTCCAGCCTGAATACCGCGGAGTGACGCAGATGAACCGGACGAACTCCATCCAGCGCGCGACGCTGACGCTCGCCCTCGGTCTCGTCGCCAGCGCACCCGCGTTCGCGGCCGGCGCCAAGGGTGACATCGAAGCCGGCAAGGGCAAGTCGTTGGCGTGCCAGGCCTGCCACGGCACCGACGGCAACTCGATCGACCCGATGTACCCGCGTCTGTCGGGCCAGTACGCCGACTACCTCGCGCACGCGCTGCACGCCTACAAGGACGGTACGCGCAAGAATCCGATCATGGCCGGCTTCGCCGCCACGCTGTCGGACGAGGACATCAACGATCTCGCCGCGTACTACGCCGCGCTGCCGAGCAAGCTCAACGACCTCAAGCCCTTCATGGGCAAGGCCAAGGCCGAGTAAGCCTTTTCATGGTCCCTTCTCCCTCAGGGAGAAGGGACTGCCCCGTACGCCGGTACGGGGTGGCCCTGGAACGGCAGGATGAGCATGCGCTGTCGCGACGAGTACCCGATCGGGGCACGTCGTTCACTCTTTCGCGACCATCCCCCGGAATCGTCATTCCCGCGAAGGCGGTAATCCAGCGCCTTTCCCGCCGTGTTCTGCATCCGGAGGCGTCACCGACGCAGCACGGATGCCCGAAGCGATCCCTTACCCCGCCTTGCGCGCGTAGTAGGGCTGGTCGCCCGTATCGTGATCGGTCGCGTCGCGCACGCCCGTGATCTCGGGCACGCGGCTGCGCAGCGTGCCTTCGATGCCGTCGCGCAAGGTCACGTCGACCATGCCGCAGCCGTGGCAGCCGCCGCCGAACTGCAGCACGACGATGCCGTCGGCGGTCACCTCGCGCAGCGTCACGCGTCCGCCGTGCGAGGCGAGCTGCGGATTGACCTCGGCATCGATCACGTAGCGCACGCGCTCGACCAGACTCGCGCCCTCCTCGGGCGGCGCGCCGCGCAGGCGCGGTGCACGGATCGACAACTGGCCGCCGGTCGCGTCGCGCGAGTAGTCGACGTGCGCACCGTCGAGGAACGGCACGCTGTCGGATTCGATGTAGAGCGAGAAGTCGCCGCAGTCGATCTCCCACTCGTCGCCGCGCAACTCGTGCGGCTCGCAGAACTCGAGCTGGCAGTCACCGCGCGGCGTGCCCGGGGATACCGCGCGCAAGCGGATGCCGAGGCCGTCGACCTGCTGCTGCTCGATGAGGCGGCTGAAGTGCTCGCGTGCGGATTCGGTAAGATCGATCATCTGGAGTGTCCCGAGGGATCGCCCATTCTAGTGGTTCCGGCGCACGAAGCGCGCCGCCACCGAACTGGGGGCGACGCGCGAGGATGCAAACCCCGACGCGGCGCCTGCCGCACCGACCGAACGACGAGAACGCCATGACCCTCGACGAGCTTTCCCGCGCCGCCTGCAAGCCCCGCAAGGGCAAGGCCGATGGCCTCGACGCCGCCACCGTGCGCGAGCGCCTCGCCGTGCTGACGGGCTGGAGCCTGGCCGGCGACGACGACCGCATCACGAAGGATTTCCGCTTCGACGATTTCCACCGCACGATGGCCTTCGTCAACGCGGTCGCCTGGATCGCGCATCAGGAAGACCATCATCCCGACATGGAGGTCGGCTACGGCCATTGCCGACTGACGTGGTCGACGCACGACGTCGGCGGGCTCTCGGAGAACGACGCGATCTGCGCGGCGAAAGTCGAAGCGCTGCTTGCTCGCTGATCCACCGCGCCCTTCCGCCCTGCGCCGCGTCGCGGCGACGTTCGCGACGGCGCTCGCCGCCTTTGTCGTGATGCTCGCGCTCGAGGCGTTCGCGCGTGCTCACGTGCGTGGCTCGCTCGTCGACGACGCCGTGCATGCGCTCGGCGCGCTCGCGCATGGCGACACGCCGCTGCACTGGAACCTGCGCGACCGTGGCGACGTGATCGCCGGCCGTGCGTTCGGCGCGCCCTCGCGTCTCGCGGACGACGGCGTGCACGTGACGCTCGGCCGTGATGCGGCCGAAGTCGGCCTCGTGCTGCGCGGGCCGCTCGACCTGCACCACTACACGACGCTCGCGTTCTCGCTCGACGCGGCCGTGCCGTTGCACGTCTCGGCCTCGCTTCGCGAACGTTTCGACGGCGCACTCTGCGACAGCGACGAGCGCGAGGTGCCGGCGCGCACGCCACGTGTCGAGCTCGACCTGCGCGCGCTCGTGTGGCGCTGCGACGGCGTGACGGCCACACCACCGGAGCGCGCGGCGATGCTGCGCATCCGCGTCCGTGCCGACGACGGCGGCGACGTCCGCCTCGCCGACGTCGCGCTGCGCCCGGCATCGGCGATCGACGCGACGCGGCTCGCGACGATCGCGCTGCCGTCACCGCGCGACACCGCCGCCTTCGCGGCGGCGTTGCGCGAATCACCCGCGACCGCCTCGGCATGGCCGGTCTACACCTTGCCCGACGCGCGCGTCGAAACCACGCTGGCCGCGCGTGACGCGGTGCGCGAGACGCATCCGGCCGCGGTCGTCGTGCCGGCCTCTACTTGGCCCGACGTGCAGGCACGCGCCGCCGCGTGGATGCCGCGACCCGACACGTGGCCGGCATGGACCGGGATCCTTGCGGTCGGCCTGCTCGGCCTCGGCCTGTTCGCGCTGCGCGTGAAACCGCCTGTCGCGCCGCGCCTGCGCGCCGCGCTCGAGCTCGCCGGCGTGATCACCGCGCCGCTCGTCATCGTGCTCGGCGGCTTCTTCGACGACGACCTTGCACCGGCCGCGATCGCGGCGATCGTCGTCACGCTCGCGTTCGCGGCGAGCCTGCTCGTCGGCGCCGCGCCGACGCTGCCGACCGCCACGCAACGACGCCGCGGCTGGGCCGTCGCCCTCGCGACCGTCGCGATCGCCGGCG
>JASCPI010000086.1 GCA_029959555.1 Lysobacteraceae bacterium PS02065
GTGGTCCTTCTGGTGCTCCAGCACCATCCGAACGGCCCGCTCCTGTACCTCGGGGGAGAACTTTGACTTCTTCATGGCTCCATCCTCTCAAGTGATGGAGCCTCCGGGAAAGACGGGGCGATTCACATCGGCATCTTCAACTTCGATGCACACTTTGATCTGCGCGAGCAAGGCAGTGCAAGCTCGGGCACGCCCTTCCTGCAGGCACTGGAGCATGCCCGCAGCATTCGCTCCCCGCTGCGGTATCACTGCATCGGTGTAAGTCGATCCAGCAACACGGCGCGTCTATTCGCCACGGCCAACCGCGAAGGCGCCCATTACCTCACCGATGACGTGCTGTGCACCTGGAATTGGCAGGCACAGGCTGAGGTTCTGCGTGCGTGGTGTGATGCGGTTGACGTTATCTACCTGACGCTGTGCCTGGACGTGCTGCCACAGGCGGTGGCCCCGGGCGTGAGTGCCCCCAACCCACGCGGGGTGAATCTGGAGGTCCTGGAAGCCCTGCTGGATCTGGTCATGGCCTCGGGCAAGGTACGTGTGGTCGACGTGGCGGAACTGTGTCCGCCCCTGGATCCGGATCAGGCCACCGCACGTGTGGCTGCGCGCTTGATCCACCGCATGGTCAGCGCGCAGGCTCAGTGGGGTGATACCGGCTGGCAAAAGGCAGTGAGCTAGCGGGAGCGCTCAGCCAGAAGTTGTTTCATCTGGGCGATCTCCTGCTTCTGCGAGGTGATGATCTCCTGGCAGAGCTTGACCAGCTCGGGATCCTTCAGGCGGTTTTCCTCGCACATCAGAATGGCGCCGGCATGATGGGGAATCATGGAGCGGATGAACTGCCGATCTGTCACCGCGGCCTGCGTGCGAATTCCCCACCAGCAGAACAGCATGAACGCCACGGTCACGCCGGCCAGGATCAGATTACGCCGACGATCGGGGTACATGCTGGACATGAGCCAAAGCTCGATCAACAGCATCGGCGCGGCCATCAGGCCCGCCATGTAGAACTGGTTGACGTTGTTATAGACGTTGGCCCACTGATCGACCATGGCATACATCAGGGCGTACATGGCCAGGAACGACAAGGCCATCATCAGCAGCAGGCGACCGTAGTGGCCCTGATGCGTCTGACCGGAACTTCCGTGCGAGGCGTGTTGCTCTGAATGCTGCGTGTGCGTGCTTTCGTGCTTACCGTGCGAAGAAGACATGTCGATCTCCGTGGGAATGGCAGAACATCGCCGAATCCCGGGGGCCAAGGAACCAGCCCCCGGGGAGATAGCAGTTACATACCCTTGCCGGCAGCGAATTCCTGCGGGCTCAGCTTGCCGTCCTTGTTGCCATCAAGCATGCCGAAGTGCGGCGCGAGCTTGTGCTTGGCCAGTTCTTCCTTGGACAGCGCACCATCCTTGTTGGTATCGAGCTTGGTGAAATCGGCATCGGCCGCGGCCGGCTTGTGCTGACCATGCTCCTGCTTCTTGTGGTCCATCGGCTTGTGCTGACCGTGGTCGGTGGTGGGCGTGGTGGTCTGGCCGCCGGCGAAGGCCGCGCCCGCCATCAGAAACAGGGCCATCATCGAGAGGGAGGCATAACGCTTCATTGCAGTACTCCTTGTGGGATATGAGCCATCAGTGACAGGAATGGCCGCGCGCAGGCTCATCGGCGCGGTCAGGGGGGGAGGTGGCAACAACGGTGGAGCCGGACAAACGCAAGGCATTGGTGACCACCGAAACCGAGCTCAGGCTCATGGCCAGGGCCGCCATCATCGGACTGAGCAAAAGGCCGAAGCTGGGATACAGCAGGCCGGCGGCGATAGGCACGCCGATGGCGTTGTAGACGAAGGCGAAGCCCAGGTTCTGCTTCATGTTGGCCACCGTCGAAGACGAGATGGCACGGGCTTGCACGATGCGCCTCAGATCACCCTTGACCAGGGTGAGCTGGGCGCTGGACATGGCCACATCCGTGCCCGTCCCCATCGCGATGCCCACATCGGCTGCCGCCAGGGCCGGCGCATCGTTGATGCCGTCGCCAGCCATGGCCACACGACGACCCTGGGCCTTGAGTTGCTGGACCAGTTCGGCCTTGTCCTGCGGCTTGACGCCGCCACGCACATCCTCGATGCCCAGCGTGCGCCCCACGGCCTCGGCCGTCGCCTGTGCGTCACCGGAGGCCATCACCACGTGCAGGCCATCGGCACGTAGCAGGTTCAAGGCAGGCAAAGTCGTGACTTTGATGGGATCTGCTACCGCAATGGCGCCGGCCAATCGTCCATTGACCGCCAGGAACATCACGCTGGCGCCTTCCTTGCGCAGACGCTCGGCGCTGCTCTGCAAGGGCGCAACATCAGCCCCTACCGATGCCATCAAGCTTTGGTTGCCAAGCACCACATCCTGATCGGACACGCGCCCGCGAACGCCTTGACCGGTGAGCGAATCAAAATCTTGGGCGGCCACCAGGTTCAAGCCACGTCGCTGGGCTTCCGCCACGATGGCCTCGGCCAAGGGATGCTCACTGCCCTGCTCCAAGCTGCCAGCCAAGCTGAGGATCTGATCGGCATCGAAACCGGCGTAGGAGAGCGTGTCGCGAAAGGCTGGACGGCCCTCGGTCAACGTACCGGTCTTGTCCACGATCAACGTGTCGATCAGACGTAGCTGCTCGATCGCCTGAGCATCGCGGAACAGGACCCCGACCTGCGCAGCGCGGCCAGTGGCGACCATGATCGACATGGGGGTAGCCAAACCCAGGGCACACGGGCACGCAATGATCAGAACCGATACGGCATTGAGGACGGCAAAAGTCCAGGACGGTTCGGGTCCAAACAGACCCCATCCGAAGAACGTGAGCACCGCCGTGGCCAGCACGGCCAGGACAAACCAGTACGCCACCTTGTCCGCCATACGCTGCATCGGCGCGCGGGAGCGCTGGGCTTGGGCTACCAACTGCACAATCTGCGCCAGTACCGTCCCGGATCCGACTTTGTCCGCCCGGATGACCAAGGCGCCCGTCCCGTTGAGCGTGGCGCCTATAACGTGATCACCGACAGCCTTCTCCACCGGAATGGGTTCACCGGTCAGCATCGACTCATCGACACTGGTGCGGCCTTCGATGACCTCCCCATCGACCGGCACCTTCTCGCCCGGTCGTACGCGAAGCAGGTCACCCACGTGCACGTGATCCAGCGCAACGTCCTCTTCGCCCCCATCGGGTTTGACGCGGCGAGCCGTCTTGGGCGCCAATCCCAGCAGGGACTTGATGGCCGCCGAGGTTTTGGAACGCGCCCGCAGTTCCAGCAGCTGTCCGAGCAGGGTGAGCGAGACGATGACCGCTGCCGCCTCGAAGTAGACCCCTACCCGTCCATGCTCGCGGAAAGAGTCCGGAAACAGGCCCGGTGCAACGGTGGCCACCACGCTGTAGCCAAACGCGGCGGCCACGCCGATGCCGATCAGCGTCCACATGTTGGGGCTGCGATTGCCGATGGACTGTAGGCAGCGCTCAAAGAATGGCCACCCCGCCCAGAGCACCACTGGAGCGCTCAGCACGAGCTCAATCCAGGTGCGCGCCTGCGTGGACAAGCCGGGCAGACGGTGTCCCAGCATGGCCAAGACCAGGACGATCAAGGTCAAGGGCAATGTCCACCAGAACCTTCGGGTGAAATCGCGTAACTCCGGATTGTCGTCCTCCTCCAGCGAGGGCATCTCCGGCTCCAGCGCCATGCCACAGATCGGACAGGTGCCGGGACCTGGTTGACGAATCTGCGGATGCATCGGGCAGGTGTAGACCGTGGCGTGGGTACCGCTGGGTTGGGCCACCGCTGCTGGGGCGGTCACTTCAACTTGCTGGGGAGCATCGTCCGTATAGCGGACGGGATTGGTGATGAACCGCTCTCGGCATTTGGCTGAGCAGAAGTGATACTTCGTTCCGCCATGCAGGGCGTGGTACGGCGTTCTAGCCGCAGAGACCTGCATACCGCATACCGGATCACGCACCGAGTCTGGACCATCGCTGGCACCCTGCGGCATCGCCTTGCCGGCTTCATCGTGGGAATGAGGGGACATGGATCACTCTGGTCTGGAAGAAGGGATCGCGAGCAAACTGTCAGCTGCGTTGACCGTGCAGGACGTAAGGCTGCGTGGTGCCGTCGGGCAGTACAAATTCCACCGTATAGGGTTGAACACGTCCGTCGGGCATCTCCATACCAGGAGAACCGGCGGGCATCCCCGGTAGCACTAATCCACGGCCTACCGGGCGCTCACGAAGCAGGCGCAGGATGTCCTGCACCGGCACATGACCTTCGACGATGTAGCCATCGATCTCGGCGGTATGGCACGAGCCGCGTCCATAAGGAACGCCCAAGCGCGCCTTGATCGGGTTGAGGTCTTCGCTGTTGTGCACCTCAACCGTAAAACCTGCTTTCTCCAGATGCTCCACCCACAGTTGGCAGCAACCGCAGGTCGCACTCTTATGTACTTTGACCAACGGCAACGGACGCTGCGGTTGAGCGACCTGCTGCGCAGCCGACGTTGTCGGAGATTGGGCGGCCGATGCCGCCTCTGTACTGACAGCCGATTCGGGGCGCGCGCATGCGGTCAGCGACAAGGCCGTGGTCAGCAGAAAGAGACAGCTGCGAGAAGTATTCATCATGCGTCCTCAAGAGATGCCCGAGCGCCGAGGCGCTCGGGCGTGGAGCCGGGGCAGCTCCATGAAGGGATCAATGCTGGTGGTCGTGGCCGTCATCGGCCTTGGGAGCTGGCTCGGCTGATTTGGCTGGCATGGAGGAGTGCTGATCGTGCTCAGCTTCGGATGTGGCCTGCGCGGGTTGCTTGGCTGGCTCGGCCGCATGCACGTGCGTCTTGCCGTCAGCATGCACGTGCGTGGTGCCTTCCTTAGCTTTGCTCATGTCCATGTCCATGCCACCGGCTTGATGACCCTGGTCATGGCCATCACCCATCTCTGCTCCATCACCGCTGCCATGGTGATCTGCACCCGCTTCCTCGCCGTGCGAGTGCCCGCCGGTCTCACCGCCGCCGTGTGAATGACCATCACTGCTGGCCACCAACGCCTGGTAGCCGGCCTTGTCCAGCGTGGGCAGCTTCTGCAGGAAGGCCGACATGTTCCAGATGAACTCATCGTCCATGCTGCCGCCCCACGCGGGCATGCCGCTGGCCTTGATGCCGTGCTTGATCACCCAGAACGCCTCAGCTGGAGCGACCGACTGTTTGCTTAGGTTCGGTGGCGCGGGGTACAGGCCCTTGCTCATCTCGGTGGCCGCCGCCTCTGGCGAAAGATGGCAGGTCACGCACATGGCGTTGTAGTTGCCCGCACCCTGGCGGATACGCTCAGGATCATCCAGGTTCGTGGGCACCTGAAGCTTGGCGGCGCGCACCTCAATGGAACGCTCGCGCGCCGTTTCAAGTAGCGCATACACCGGGCGACTATGCGGATCGTCGGCGGCCACGTTGTACACGCCCAGAGAGACCGTGGCAGTTGCGGCTACCGCAACCAATCCCACGCCGGCACCGAGCCATACCCACATCTTCTTGTTGGATTTCATTGTCAGTTCCCCTTAGAACCAGGTACGAAGGCCGATGACCAAGCGCGTGTCTTCAAAGGACTCGCCATGCTCGCGTCGCATGTCTGCGGTATTGCCAAACGCGCGCTCGTACACCACGCCGATGTAGGGAGCGAACTTTCGGGTGAACTCATAACGAAGTCGTAGCCCCGCCTCAGCGGTACTCAGACCCGAACCTATCCCGCGCAATGGATCGTTCTTGCCATAGGCGGTGACTTCCACCAGCGGCTGCAAGATCAGCCGGTTGGTTAGCAGCAATTCGTACTCGGCCTCGACATTGGCGGCCGTCTGGCCCCCTTCGCCGAGATAGGCTGTGGCGGACACTTCGAACTTCATCGGCGCCAAGCCCTGTACACCGATAGCGGCGAAGTTCTGCGATGCCCCAGGCTTGAAGTCATGACGCACACCGGCCACCACATCCCACCACGTGGAGATACTGCGGCCGTAGAGCACTTCCAGATCAGCCGACTCGGTCTGACCATCCGTGCGTTCGCCTTCACTGCGGAGCCAGACGCGATTGAGGTCCGTACCGATCCAGCCCTGGCCCTCCCAGCCCAGCCCGATGCCCGGATCGGCATCCCAGGTTTCCAGGCGATTGAGCAGCACATAGCTTTTGATCGAGTTGTCATGCACCGGATGCGCGTGTTCCGGCGCGATGGCCGCCTTGCGATCCGCGTCCGTCACCGCGGGAATCGGGGTGCGCGGCTGCGTTGGCGCTGCAGGCCCGTGTCCCATCTGACTGTGGTCCATGCCCTCCATTGATTGCATTCCCGCTTCTGGTGTAACGGGCGCGGGCGAATCATGGTCCATCTGCGAATGGTCCATCCCCTGCATCGCAGGCGTGGCCGTGCCGGAGGTGTCGGCCGCCGCGGGCTGTGCCATCTGACTGTGATCCATGCCCTGCATCGACTGTGTCTGCGCTTTGGGCGTGGCGGGCGTGCTCGGAGGCGCGCCGTGCCCCATTTTGGAATGGTCCATCCCCTGCATCGCAGGCGTGGCCGTACCAGAGGTGTCGGCTGCAGCGGGCTGTGCCATCTGACTGTGATCCATGCCCTGCATCGACTGCGCCTGTGCTGTGGGCGCCGCAGGTGTGCTCGCGGGCGAGCCGTGCCCCATCTGCGAATGGTCCATGCCCTGCATGGCAGGCTCGGCTGCTTTAGCCGGCGGCGCGGCGTGGCCCATCGCCGCATGATCGATCGTCGCTTCGCTCTTCTTGGTCGGTGTTGCAGGTTTTTGGACTGGCGCAGGTTTTGATGTCGGCGCCTGATGTGCAGAGTGATCCTGAGTCTGGGTCTGCGCGCCCTGCTCCATCGGCATGGAGCCGTGCTGCATAGATTGGGCGCTGGCCGAATTGGCCAGGGCCAGCGAGATAGCCAGCGTCAGCGCAGTCAGGGTGGTATCGCGTCTATTGATGTTCATTCGTCGACCCTCACCGTGCGCATCATTCCGGCTTCCATGTGATAAAGCAGGTGGCAATGGAACGCCCAGCTGCCCAACGCATCGGCACGCACGCGATACGTGCGTCGGCTACCCGGCGGCATATCCACCGTGTGCTTGCGCACCATGAAGTTGCCGTTGTCGTCCTCCACGTCACTCCACATGCCGTGCAAATGGATGGGATGGGTCATCATCGTGTCGTTAACCAATACGATGCGCATACGCTCGCCGTAGTTCAGCCGCAGCGGCTCGACATCGGAGAACTTCTGACCGTTGAAGCCCCAGGAGAATTTCTCCATGTGTCCGGTCAGATGCAGCTCGATCTCGCGACCGGGGTCGCGTCCGTCAGGGTCTTCAAAGGTGCTCTTGAGCATGGAATACGTCAGTACATGACGGCCGTTATCGCGCAGGCCATTACCCGGATCATCCAAGCGCGAACTCACGCTCATGGCCTGGTTGTCCAACAGGGGATTGTTGGTCTCGCTTGCAGGGTGTGATTGCATGCCCCCGTGCTGCATGCCGGCCATGGCACCATCGCCGGCGGCGGGCATCGCATGGCCTGCATGGGCCGAGGTCGCGTTACCGCTGGCAGGTGGGGTCATGCCAGGCATGCCCATGGCCGCACCACAGCCGCCTTCCATGCCCTTGCTGCCGCCAGACATATCCATCGATCCATGATCCATGCCCATGTCTGCCATCGTCAGCAGCGGCCGGGGATCCACAGACGGAACGGGCGCGCGTAATCCTTCGCGCACGGCGAGCGTGCCGCTGACGTAGCCGGTGCGACCGGAGTCTTGGGCAAAGATGGTGAATGCGTCCTGCCCGGAGGGCTCCACGATCACATCGAAGGTTTCTGCTACCGCGATGCGGAACTCGTCGACGGAAACCGGATGGACATACAAGCCATCTGCCGCCACCACCGTCATCTTCAGCCCCGGAATACGCACATCGAAGTACGTCATGGCAGAGCCATTGATGAAACGCAGGCGCACCTTCTCGCCACTGCGGAACAAACCGGTCCAGTTGCCCAGCGAGGTCGTACCGTTCATCAGGTAGGTGTAGGTGTTGGCGTTGACGTCGGACAGATCCGTGGGCGTCATCCGCATCACGCCCCACATCTTGCGATCTTCCAACGTGGCCGACAGGCCGTTGCGCTTCACATCGCGCGCAAAATCGCCGACCGTGCGCTTGTAGTAATTGTCATGGCCCGGCATCTTCTTCAAACGATCGAACAGGGCCGTCGGGTCCAGGTCTGTCCAATCGCTCAGCATCACGACGTAGTCGCGATCGAAGCTGAAGGGCTCCGGCTCCAACGGGTCGATGACGATCGGGCCATAGAGCCCGGCTTGTTCCTGGAACCCTGAGTGGCTGTGGTACCAGTAGGTGCCGCCCTGATGCAGGGTGAACCGGTAGTGGTAGGTCTCACCACGTCCGATACCGTCAAAGCTCAGGCCCGGCACGCCGTCCATGTTGGCCGGCAAAATGATGCCGTGCCAATGGATGGAGGTGTCCGCGCCATGGAGGGAGTTAGCGGGCAATGCATTGGAGACACGCAGGTTGACCGTGGTGCCTTCCCGCCACCGCAGCAACGGCGCCGGAACGGACCCGTTGACCGTGATCGCGGTGCGGGTCTTGCCGGTGAAGTTCATCGGCGTCTCGCCAATGGTCAGGTCAAACTCGGTGCCCGATAGTACGTTGGGTTGTCCCGGGCCCTTGAGCGCCCAACTGGCTTTGGGCCAGAAACCTAATCCTGCGACTGCGCCTCCCAAGGCCAAGCCCTGGACAAATCGCCGCCGCGAAGGCAGCAGCGGTCCACCGTGTGGACCACGAAAATCATCATGCGACATGAAAATGCTCCAAGCGTCGTGTTGCCACCGGCGGGCGGTGGTACAGAGCGGGCGGCTGGCCTAAACAGGCATGCAAGCCACACCAACGGCGCCATTGCGGCGCCTAGGGACGCTTAGCCGATCGGTGGTCGGATCAGATGAGGCAAGGCAGGTGCCGCATGCCCGAGGGGCAGCGGCATGACATCCAGGCCCAAGGCCAGTTGCACCGAAACATGCAGGCGCGCAGGAAGTGCGCTCGCGCAGGCGTGTACGCAGGCGCACCGGCACGCAGAAGACTTGCAACAGTCGGGACCGGCATGGTCGCCATGCCCCGTGCCAGCCTTTTCAATCGATGTGGCATCGGGATGATGCTCAGCACTGTGATGGGCGACGCAGTCTTCGTCGACTTGCACCGCGGCAGCCACTTCGCTGGCCTGCTCTTCCATGACCGGGTTCATACTCACCGAGGCAAACGCCGACCACGCGCCGTTAAGCACGAGCATGGCGATCAGGAACAGTCGCAGTAGAAGTGAGGAGGCTGACACGGGCGACATGGTAAATCACTTTAGACAAGGCGCGTGTGTATCGGTCGTGAACAAAATCTCAAGCAGGCCTGAGATGCCGCGACTTCTCAGTCGCACTAGCCACGGCCACTGCGACTCCCTCCAGGAGCGCCCAAAGGGCGGGTTGAGGCGAAGAGTTGCCCTTGTGGTGAGCGCTTGTTCGGTTTACTTCTCGGGTGTGGCCTCGATCAGCTTCACCAACTCGCGCTTCTGCTGCTTGCTTAGCGAGCCCCAGCGCAGGAGCAGCTTGGCCAGCAGATCATCGTCGGTGTAAAGGAAGGCCGCGGGGATCCCCAACGCTTGGGCCAACCGCTCAGCAGTCTCCAGCTTGGGCTCGTGCTTGCCACGCTCGTACTGGTTGATTCGGGGGCTGGCCACGTGAGGATCCAGACCGGCCCGGATGCCCAACTCCTTCTGCGACAAACCCGTGTGCAGGCGGGCTTGTTTGAGGCGTCGAGCGAAGGTCGGTGTTGAGTCGACGGACAAAGTCACGCGCGCACCCCATGGAGACCCCATAAGGATGGCGGATGTACCCTGCCTTGCATACTAAGATATTCTTAGCTTTGAGGCAACCGGCGACACCGTAGCGCCGTCACCGCCGGGAGCCACGCCGCTCCCTCATCCCCGGAAACCGAATGCCCGGAACCTCGTCAATGACGCCATCTGGGGTCGCCAGCATCGAGGAGTTGGGCCTTCGTGGCACCCTTTTCCTGGCCGCACTGTTGGCCGCGCAGCTACGACGCATACCGGTGGCGCCCACACGCCGCTCTACCTTGCTGGTGCTGGACGCGCTGCGAGACTTGGCCTTGATCCAAGTTCCCTGGCCAGCGGATTGAATCGCCCCGTCTTTCCCGGAGGCTCCATCACTTGAGAGGATGGAGCCATGAAGAAGTCAAAGTTCTCCCCCGAGGTACAGGAGCGGGCCGTTCGGATGGTGCTGGAGCACCAGAAGGACCACG
>JASCPI010000087.1 GCA_029959555.1 Lysobacteraceae bacterium PS02065
GGCGGGGCGGGGGCGGGCCGCGGCGACGCTGACCTGCTGGCCGAGCACCGCGCGCACACCGAGCTCGAAGCCGTCCCAGGCGCCGGGCAGGCGCTGGCCGGGCCAGCGCGCGGCGAGCGGCGCGAGCGTCGCGTCGGCGCCGAGCGTGCGCATGATCGCGAGCGGATCGGCGTCGACATCGAACATGCGTCGCACGCGTGCGACGACCGGCCCGAGCGCCTGCGCGCGCACGCCGTACACGCGCAGCGCGAGCGCGTCGTCGCCATCGACCGGCGTGACCGACAGCCAGCCCGGTTCACCGTCGACGACGATCGTGCGGCGGTAGCCCGAGGCGTCGGCGTGTTCGACGCCCGGGATCGCGCGGCGCGCGTAGAACGCGGCGAGCGCGGCGAAATCGTAGGGCGGGCGGTACGGCAGGCGCAGCACGAGCGGCTCATCGGCCGCGATCGCGCCGCGCGCACGTCGGAACGTGCGCGGCGCCTTGCCGTAGGCTTCGAGGAATGCCGCGTTGAAGCGACGCAGGCTCGCGTAGCCCGCGGCTTCGGCGACCTGCGTGACCGGCAGCGTGGTCTCGGTGAGCAGCTGCTTGGCGAACAACAGGCGGCGCGTCGCCGCGACGTCGAGCGGGCTCGCGCCCAGTTCACTCGCGAACAGGCGGCGCAGGTGGCGCTCGCCGACACCGACCGATTCGGCGAGCGCGGCGAGCGGTCGGCGATCGAGCGCGCCTTGTTCGATGAGGCGCAGCGCGCCCGCGACGAGGCCGCTCGCGGCATGGTGCAGCGGCGAGCCGGGCGCGGCCTCGGGGCGGCAGCGCAGGCAGGGGCGAAAACCCGCCGCCGCTGCCGCCGCGGCGCTCGCGTAGTAGACGATGTTGCGCGGCTTCGGCGTCGGAGCCGGGCACAGCGGCCGGCAGTAGATGCCGGTCGTGCGCACCGCGGTGTAGAACACGCCGTCGAAGCGTGCGTCGCGCGTCAGGCGGGCCTGCTCGCAGACCGCGGGGTCGAGTGTGGAGAGGGCGGTGGTGTCGTCCATGGCGTCAATCTAGCAGCCTGCCGTCGGCAGGACTCGCCGTTTCCGGACCTCGATGCCGGGCGTACTTCAGGCGCCGTGACGCAGGATGCCGCCGTCGACGGCCACGCACTGGCCGGTCACGTAGGACGCGGCCGGCAGGCACAGGAACGCGACAAGCGCGGCGATCTCCTCGGGTTCGCCGACGCGGCCCATCGGCGTGCGCTCGAGCACGTCGTCGAGCAGCTCGGGATCGGCGAGGATCGATTCGGCACCGCGCGTGCGCGCATGCCACGGTGCGACCGCGTTGATGCGGATGCCGTCGGCGGCCCACTCGGCCGCGAGTTCGCGCGTGAGCTGGTGCAGCGCGGCGCGACCCACGCCGAGCGCGATGCCCGCGCGTGTCGACGCCATGCCCGCGACCGCACCGACGTTGACGATCGCCGCATGGGCGTGGCGCGCGAGCTGCGGATGGGCGAGGCGGCACATCTCGTAGGTGCCGACGAGGCTGGTCTCGAGCAGGCCGCGCAGGTCGTCGGGTGCGAGGTCGAGTGCGGGGCGTGCATCGTGCACGCCGACCGCGTTGACGAGCAGCGACACGCCGAGCTCGAGGTCGGCGATCCAGTCGAACACCTCGAGGCGCTGCTCGGAGTCGGCTAGGTCGGCCGCGAACGCGCGCACGTCGCGGTCCGGGAATTCATCGCCGAGATCGGCGGCGGCGTGCTGCAGGTGCTCCTCGTCGCGCGCGACGAGCAGGACGTCGGCGCCGAGGCCGGCGAGTTCGCGCGCGATCGCGAGGCCGATGCCGCGGCTCGCCCCCGTCACGAGGGCGCGATGGCCGTCGAGTCGCCAGCGTGATGCCTGCATGCCCGTCTCCTGCGCTTGCCCGGTGCGTCGCGCGCGGCGCAGACTGCGGCATCCCCGCCACGCGAGCACGTGCCATGGTACGCCAACCCCGCGCGCTGTCCCTGCTGGTGCTGTGTGTCGCGGTCGCGGCGTGCTCGAAGCCCGAGCCCGATCCACCGACGACACCGCCTGCGCCGACCTCGACCGTGCTCGATACTCAGCTCGAGGCGCTCGACAAGGCCAAGGCCGCGCAGGCCGAGGTCGAGAAGAAGGCGCAGGATACGAAGAAGGCGCTCGACGACGCCGGCGGCTGAGCCGGCGCCGCGATCGCGTGGCCGCTCAGCGGCCGATCGTGCAGAAGCAGTGCGCGACGACGCCGTAGCGATCGCTGCCGAGCGTGCGCAGCAGGCCGAGGGTCTGCTCGAGTTCGGCCTTCGGCAGCAGATGCACGGGCAAGCCCGTGAAGCCGCCCATCGCGGCGAGCGAGGCCATCGCACTGCTGTTGCTGAGGTTGAGCGCGAAGCGTTCCCACGCGGTCATCTCGCGCTCGACGTAACGCGTGCGCCAGGTGTCGCCGAGGCCGGCCAGCGCGGCGGCCGACGCGGTCGCCTGGGTCAGCCCGCCGAGCTTGTCGACGAGGCCGCGCTCCTTGGCCTGCGCGCCGCTCCACACGCGGCCGCGCGCGATCTCGTCGATCTGCTCGCTGCTGCGGCCACGCGCCTTGGCGACCTTGCCGATGAAGTCGCGGTAGCCCTTCTCGATCACGCTCGTGATGACGCTTTCGAGCTGCGGATTGAATGGGCGGCGGATGTCGAGCGCGCCCGCGATCGGCGTCGTGCCGACGCCGTCGGTGTGGATGCCGAGGCGCTCGAGCGTCTGCGGGATCGTCACGAACAGGCCGAAGATGCCGATCGAGCCCGTGATCGTGGTCGGTTGCGCCCAGATCTCGTTCGCGTTCATCGAGATCCAGTAGCCGCCGCTCGCGGCGACGTCGCCCATCGACACGACGACCGGCTTGCCGGCCGCCTGGGTCTGCTCGATCTCGCGGCGGATCACCTCGGAGGCGTAGACGTCGCCGCCGGGCGAGTCGACGCGCAGCACGAGCGCCTTGACGTTGTCGTCCTCGCGCGCGCTGCGGATCAGGCGCGCGGTCGTGACCGCGCCGACCGACCCCGGCGTCTGCTCGCCCTGCACGATCGCGCCCTGGGCGACGACGACGGCGACCTGCGGACGCGGGTCGAGCGCTTCGGGTGGCTGCGTGCCGAGGTAGTCGCTCCAGTTGACCTGCCGGAACGTCTCGCCGGTCGTGTCGGCGACGCCGCGCGCCTTGAGCAGTTCGCGCACCTGCGAACGCGTGGCGAGCTTGTCGACGAGCTTGCGTTCGAGCGCGAGCTTGCCGAAATCGCCCTTGTAGGACGCGACGAGACGATCGATGCCGGCGATGTCGGCGTTGATCGTGGCGACGTCGAGCTTACGCAGCGCGGCGATCTCGCCGAGCATCTCGTTCCAGATGCCGTCCATCCAGAACTGCTCGGCCTGCTTGGCCTCCTCCGACGCGCGGTTGAGGATCAGCGGCTCGGCCGCCGACTTGTACTCGCCGACCTTGATCAGATGCACGTTCACGCCGAGCTTGTCGAGCGCGTCGCGGTAGTAGCTGCGGTAGCTCGACAGGCCTTCGAGCAGCACCGCGCCGTCGGGATCGAGCAGGATCTCGTTGGCGTGCGCGGCGAGGTAGTAGCCGCCCTGGCCCATGCCTTCGGAGACCGCGACGACTTCCTTGCCGGCCGCACGGAAGCGGTCGAGCGCCTGGCCGAGTTCGCGCAGCGTCGAGATGCCCGCGCCGAGTCCGTCCGGGATCAGCACGATGCGCTCGATGCGCGCGTCCTGTGCGGCGGCATCGATGACGCGCAGCAGGTCGCGCAGCTGGATCTCGCGCACGTTGTCGCCGCTGAGGTTGGAGAACGCGCGCTGGGTCGGGTCGGCGCTGAACTGCTCGACGACCACGCCTTGCGGGTCGAGCACGAGCGCCGTGCGCGACTCGATGCCGAGTCCGGGCTTGAGCATCGCGGCGACGATCGCGATCACGATCACCACGAACACGATATTCAGCACGAGCCGTCGCGTGAAGTTGAGCGTGTTCCAGATCGCGAGGAAGAAGCGGCGGATCACGCCGGGCCTGTTGTCCGACATCGGGAAGCTCCTGGGGTGAACGGAGGGGCCGCGACGGCCGGCCATTGCAGTGCAGCGTAGCCGAACGCGCGTGCACCGGCACGCGCCGGAAGTCCCTGTCAGGCCGCGGCGCGGCGTACCGTGGCGTGGCGCCAGAAGCGCCAGTTCAGCAGGACCGCGGCCACGCTGAGGCCGGCGATGAGGCCGATCCACATGCCGTGCGCACCCATGTCGGCACGGAACGCGAGCCAGGCGCCGACCGGCATGCCGACGCCCCAGTACGCGACCATCGTGTAGAGCATCGGCACGCGCGTGTCCTTGATGCCGCGCAATGCGCCGTTGCCGGCCGCCTGCAGGCCGTCGGAGACCTGGAAAATCGCGGCGAGCACGAGCAGTTGCGCAGCGAGCGCGATGATCGCCTCGTCGCCCGTGTAGAGCGCGGCGATGCCGTGCGGCAGCCCGGCCAGCAGCGAGGCCGAGACGATCTGCATCGCGAACACGAGGATCAGTCCCGCACGCGCGGCGAGGCGCACGCCCTCGCGGTCACCGCGCCCGGCGGCGTGACCGACGCGCACGGTGGTCGCCATCGCGATACCGAGCGGGATCATGAACGCGACCGACGACACGTTGATCGCGATCTGGTGGCTGGCCATCGTCGCGGTGCCGAGACGGCCGATCGCGAGCGCGACCGCGACGAACAGGCCCGCTTCCATGAGCAGGGTCACCGCGATCGGCGCACCGACGCGCAGCAGTTCGCCGATCGCGTGCCGGTCGGGGCGTTCGAGGCGCGTGAAGAGGTGCAGCCCGCGGTAGGCCGGTCGCGTGCGCAGCCACACCGCGAACGCCGCGCACTGCAGCCACAGCACGAGTGCGGTCGCGAGTCCGCAGCCGAACGCGCCGAGGCGCGGCAGGCCGAACGGGCCGTACATGAAGACATAGCCGAGCGGTGCGAGCACGGCGAGGCCGAGCAGGCCGAAGTACATCGTCGGCCTGGTCAGGCCGATGCCTTCGCTGACGCCGCGCATCGCGAACGTCGTCGCCAGCGCCGGCGCACCGAACGCGACCGCATGCAGGAACCCCGTCGCGTCCCCGACCAGCTCCGGCTCGACGCCGATCAGCGGATAGAGCAGCGGTCCGGCCAGCGCGATCAGCAGGCCGAGCACGATGCCGAGCGGCAGCGCGATCCACAGCGACTGGCGGAACAGCGAGCCGATGTCGCCGTCGCGACCGGCGCCATGCAGCTGCGCGACCGACGGTTGCATCGCCATCATCGTGCCGATGATCGTGACGAGGGCGAGCACCCACACGTTCGTGCCGACCGCGACGGCGCCGAGCGTGTGGCGATCGAGGTGGCCGGCCAGTACGGTGTCGATCACGTTCATGCCGACCGCGGACAGCTGGCCGAGCACGAGCGGAGCCGCCAGCCACGCGGTGGCGGACAGCTCGCGTGCGAGCGGCGAGCGTTCGGTGGGTAGAATGGCGGGCATCGGGGGGTGTTCCTGCGGGCGCGGAGTATAGCGGCGCCCGATGAACGCCATGAGCGGAGGAGGGAAGGACGACATGCGGGTGATGCTGACCGGTGCGAGCGGGTTCCTCGGCGCGCACCTGCTCGCGCAGTTGCGCGCGGCGGGCGTGCCCGTCGTCGCGCTCGTGCGTTCGCCCGACGCGGCGTCGCGCCTCGTCGGGCCCGGTGTCGAGACGATCGTCGGCGCGCTCGACGACGCCCAGGCGCTGCGCCGTGCGCTGGCCACGCCGACCGATGCGATCTTCCACCTCGCCGCCGACACCAGCCCCTGGCGCGGCCACGCCGCGCGCCAGCTGCGCACCAACGTCGACGGCACGCGTGCCCTGCTCGAGGCCGCGCTGCGCCACGGCGTGCGCCGTTTCGTGCATACCTCGTCGGTCGCGGCCTACGGCGGGCAGGAGGGCGTCATCGACGAGACCTCGCCGCTGCTCGGCCGCGACTCGTGGATCAGCTACGAGCGCACCAAGGCCGCTGCCGAGGATCTCGTGCGCGAAGCCGGTTCGGGGCATGGCCTCGAGACCGTCGTGCTCAATCCGGCCCACATCCTCGGGCCCGGCGACACCCACAACTGGGCGCGCCTGTTCCTGCTCGTAGACAGCGGCCGCCTGCCCGGCGCACCGCCGGGCTCGGGCGCGTTCGCCGACGTGCGCGAAGTCGCGCGAGCGCACGTGAATGCCTGGCGCTACGCGATCCCGGGCAGCCGCTACCTGCTCGGCGGCGAGCACGCCACGTTCCTCGAGCTCGTGCAGGCGATCGCGCGCGTGCTCGGGCGCGAGGCGCCGCAGCGCGCGCTGTCGGCCTCGCTGTTGCGCATGTACGCGCGCACGCTCGACATGGTCTCGTCGGTGACGCGCCGCGAACCCGACGTCACGCCGCAGTCGGTCGCGCTGACCTGCCATCACCTGCGCGTGGATTCCTCGCTCGCGATGCGCGAGCTCGACTACCGCGTCACGCCGCTCAAGGTGCTCGTCGACGACACCTGCGCATGGCTGCGCGCCCAAGGACACCTGCAGGCCGCATGACGATCGGGATCGACCTTCCGCCGCCGCCCCCGCCGCCCTCGGGCGGTGCGATCGCCACGCCCGCGGCACGTCCCGACGCAACCTTCGAGGCACCGCCGCCGCGCGCCTGCCCGAACTGCGGCGCGCCGATCCAGGGGCCGTACTGCTACGCCTGCGGCCAGTCCGAGAAAGGCATGATCCGCCACCTCTCGGCGGTCACGTCGGACCTCGCCGACATCGTCTTCAACGTCGATTCGCGCATCTTCCGTTCGCTGCGCGACGTGTACTTCCGCCCCGGCTTCATGACCACGGAATACATCGCGGGCCGGCGCGCGCGCTACGTGACGCCGTTCCGGCTGTTCTTCTTCCTGTGCGTGTTCTCGTTCCTCGGCATGCAGATGAGCGTGGACATGGGCGCGGCCGACCGCGCCATGGCCGGCAGCAACTTCGACATCGATACCGCGCCGACGCCCGAAGAGGTCAAGCGCCAGGTCGACGAAGCCCTTGCGCTCGTCAACATCAAGCGCAAGGAGAAGGCCGGCGACGTCGCGCAGATCGCCAAGCTCGAAGGCCGGGAAGCGGCCTTGCGCGAACGTGCCGACGAGCGCCTCAAGGAACTCGCCGAGGCACAGGCCAAGGGCGAAACCGGACCGGTACCGTCGAAGCACAACAACATCACGATGTTCGACGTGAACGGCAAGCCCTGGGACGCGGAGACCAACCCGCTCGTGGTGGGCTGGCTGCCCGACGCGCTCAACGCCAAGCTCAACGAGGCCATCGGCCGGACCAAGGAGAACCTGCGAGCGGGCATGAAGCAGCCGTCGCGGCTGCTCGCGGGCTTCATGAGCCTGCTGCCGCAGACCCTGTTCGTGATGATGCCGCTGTTCGCGGTGCTGCTGAAGCTCACCTACCTGTTCAAGCGCAGGCTCTACATGGAGCACCTGCTCGTCGCGCTGCACAGCCACGCCTTCATCTTCCTGTCGCTGCTCGTGCTGCTCGCACTCGCGTGGATCGGCTCGTGGGCAGGGCCCGGCAGCGTCACCGCGGGCATCACGGGGATCCTCTCCGCGGCGGCATGGATCTGGCTGTTCGTGTCGCTGTTCATCACGCAGAAGCGTGTCTACCGCCAGGGCTGGTTCTTCACGACGGTGAAGTACGTCTGGGTCGGCGTCTGCTACACGATCATGCTCAGCATCGCGATCACGTTCGCGGCGATCATCAGTCTCGCCGTGACCTGAGTTCGCGGTAGCGCTCGCGCAGCGCCTCGCGCTGCTGCGGCGGCAGGTTGCGATAGCGGTCGTAGGCCTCGATGAGGCGTTGCTGCTTCTCGGGCGGCAGGTCGCGGAACTCGCGCAGGCGCTCGCGCGCCTGTGTGCGCTCGGCCGGGGTCATCTGCGCCCAGCGCGCGAGGCGCGCGCCGAAGCGTTCGCGATCCTCGGCCGTTGCGGTCGCGTGGCGCGTGGCGGCGCGCGCGAAGCGGCGCTGCTGCAGCGGGCCGAGGTCGTTCCATTGCGAGGCCAGCGGTGCGAGCAGGGCCTGCTGGTCGGCGTCGAGGGTCGCCCAGGGCGTCGCACGCGCGAGGCGGGCCTCGCCGGCGGGCGGAGGCGGTTGCGCGAAGGCCTGCGTCGTCGGCAGCGCGACACTGGTCGCGGCCAGCACGAGCGCGGCGAGCAGGTACCGGAACGTGGTCATGACGGGCCTCACAGGTGTCCTGCCGGGTTCGACGCGACCGCGTCCTGGTCGCTGAGCCAGGCGTAGAAGTCGAGATCGGTGTAGAGGTCGGCGCGCACGTCCTCGGCGAAATCGTCGTCGAGCGTCGCGGCGAGTTCGGACGATGGCGCCGGCGTGGGCGGCGCGACACGCAGGTGCAGGCCGAGCGCGAATGCGATCGCGAAGCCGCCGGCCATCGTCGCGGCGAGCCCGCCCCACAGCCAGGTCCGCACCGGGCGTCGCCGCGAGGCGAGTGCGGCATGGCGGGCCTGGGCGAGACGCGAGCGCGTGGCCGCGTCGAGTCCGTCGACCGAGGCGTCGAGCCGTCGCGTGACGGCGCGCGTGAAATCGTCGTGGTCGCTCATTGGAACGCTCCGAGGCGCTGGCGCAACGTGGCCAGCGCGCGTGAAAGATGGGTCTTGACGCTGCCCTCGCTGCAGCGCATCGCCCGGGCGGTCGCGGCGACGTCGAGGCCTTCCCACAGGCGCAGCAGGAACGCCTGTCGCTGGCGCGCGGGCAGGGCGCGCAGCGCGGCGTCGAGCGCGCGCGTGGCCTCGTCGTCCGAGGCGCGGCCGCCCGGTCCCGGCTCGGCCGGATCCGGCACGGCGGCGAGCAGGTCGGCCTCGTCGTCGTCCGCGCCACCGAAACCGAGCCGTGTGAACCAGCGCCCGCGCACGCGCTGGCGGCGCTGCCAGTCGGTGATGCGGCTGTCGAGCACGCGATGGAACAGGGGCGCCCAGTCCCCCACCGGCTTGGCGGCGTAGCTGCGCACGAAGCCGAACATCGCGTCCTGCACGATGTCCAGCGCGACATCGCGGCTGCCGCAGCCGAGCTCGGCGATGCGCAGCGCACGCCGTTCGACATCACGCAGGAAGCGGTCCAGCGCGGCCTCCGTCGAGGATGTCGCGGATTCGAGGGACGACGTCATCGTCGGCGCAGGGTCCATCAGGGCTAGGGCGGGCGCTCGCGGGGTCATGGGCACCACAACGCGCTCGTGGGCGAACGGTTGACGCAGGGCCTCGATGGCATCCCCCGATACGCCCTGTCAAGCGGTTTGTGCACAGCCACGCGGTTGCTGCACGCGACCCGCCCATACGCCGCCGCCTGTTTGAACCGTGCCTTAAGCCTGTTTGCAGGCCATTGATCAGTAAGTATTTTTCGAGGTGGTCAAAGTTTCACCAAGGTGACAGAACGGGCTTTTGCAGGCGTCGAGGATGCCGATGCCACCGCGTGATCCACAAACTTATCCACAGCTTCTGTGGATAAGGCCAAATCTTCCCGGGTGGCAGTCACTTGGGGTGTTTTCCTCACCCCAGGGTGAGAAACGTGACGCAAGTCGACCGGCTGTCACATGGCGTGCGCGCGTACACTGCGGGCCGCGCTCCCGACTCGCTGCGATGACCGCCCTGATCCGCGTCGCGGTCCCCGTGCCGCTGCCCCGCCTGTTCGACTACGCCCTCGCCGACGCGGCCGTTCCGCCGGCGCCGGGATGCCGCGTGCTCGTGCCGTTCGGCAAGCGCGAGCTCGTCGGCGTCGTGGTCGGCCCCGGTGATGGCGGCGGCATGGACCTGTCGGCGATCAAGCCGGTGCTGCGCGTGCTCGACGACACGCCCTGGCTCACCGACGAACTCCTCGCGACACTGCATTGGGCCGCGCGCTACTACCAGCACACGGTCGGCGAGGTGTTCGATGCGGCGTGGCCGTCGCTGCTGCGCACGGCGCGTGAGCTGCCCGATACCGGTGAACCCGGCCTCGCACTGACGCCCGAAGGACAGGCGGGACTCGGCGCACCGCGGAGGCGGGGCACGCAGGTCGACGGCCTGCTCGAGCGTCTGGCGGCGGGGCCGGTCGCGACCTCGCTGCTCGACGACGACCTGCCGGGCTGGCGCAGCGCGGCGCGTACGCTGCGCAGCCGCGGCTGGCTGGTCGCCTGCACGCTGCCGCGCGCCGAAGTACGTGCGGCGACGCG
>JASCPI010000088.1 GCA_029959555.1 Lysobacteraceae bacterium PS02065
CCATGCCGCTATGGTCCATGCCGCTATGGTCCATACCGCTATCGTCCGTGCCGCTGTGGTCCATGCTGCCGTGGTCGTGCGCGCCGTGATCATGGGACGGCGCGCCGGCATCGCGGGCGAGGCCGAGCACGACGGCCGCACGCACGGGCTCGCCACGATCGGAGGCGATGCGCGCGCCGACGGCCGCGTCGAGCGTCGCGCGGGCGATGCGGTAATCGCGCAGCGCCTCGAAGTAGCCGATCGCGGCCTCGTATTCGTCGACGCGTGCATCGACGAGCTCGAACACGCCGCGCAGCATGAAGTTGACCTCCTCCTGCGTGCGCGCGACGACCGCGGCGCGACGCGGCAGCAGCGCATCGCGGTGATCGGCGACGCGCGCACGTGCACTCTCGACCTCGCGCTGCGCGAGATCGACCGCGGTGCGCACCTCGAGTGCGAGCCGCCTGCGCTCGGCATCGCTCCAGGCCTGCGTCGCCTCGGCACGCGCGAGCGCGCCTTGCCCTTGGTGGAACAGCGGCAGCTGGATCGACAGCGTCGGCCCCGCGAGGCGTGAACGATCGGGCTCGCGCTCGATCTCCACGCCGACCTCGAACTCGCCGAGCCAGCGCAGCTTGCGCGTGGTCGCGGTGCTGTCGGCGAGCAGCTCGACGAGGCGGCGCGACGCGGCAAGGTCGAGGCGCTGGGCATCGGCGAGTTCGCGCAACGCGGCCAGCGGCGGCACGTCACCCGCCGGTGCCGCGAGCGCGTCGGGCAAGGCCGTCGCGTCGAGTTCGGCGATACCGAGCTTGCGCTGCAGGTCGAGCCGCGCCGCGAGCGCGGCATCACGCGCCTCACGCGAGGCGATGCGCGCGAGCACGGCCTCGGTCTCGATCGCCGCGCGTTCGCGTGCCGGCATGTTGCCCGCGGCATGGAAGCGAGCAGCGAGCTCGGCCGATGCCTCGCGCGCTTCGGCGATCGCCTCGCGTCCCTCGACGACCAGCGCCGCACCGACGGCACGGTGGTACGCCGCCGCCGTATCGGCCGCGAGCACGAGCACGTCGCCTGCGAGCAGCTGCTGCGCACGTTCGAACTCGCCTTCGGCCAGACGCGTGCGCGGACCGCGCAGGATCAGGTTCGTGAAGTTCTGCGCAAGACCGAGGCTGATCTTCGTACCGCTCTCGGGTGCGTTGCTGTCGGCGACGCCCAGGCTCAGCGACGGGTTGGCGAGGCGGCCGGCCTCGAACGCCTCGGCGCGCGCGATGCCGAGGCGCGCGTAGGCTGCGGCGATCGCCGCGTTGCATTGCAGGGCGAGGCGCACGGCAGCGTCTTCCGACAGCCGCGCATCTGTATGGGGGAGAAGCGTGCAGTCGGCCTGCTGCGCGACGGGAACCTCGACACCACGCGCGCTCGCGAGCGCGTGGCTTTCCTCGACGCCGCGGCGCGCCGGGTAACTCGCGCACGCGGTGAGCGTCAGCGCGAGCACGAGCCCGGCGACGCCATGTGGACATCCGATCATCGATCCACTCCTTCACGCGGCGACATGCAGGAGCACGCGGCCGCGAAGGCAAAAACCTGTGATGCGCGAATCGCGCACCACGCCAGACCCGTGCGCGGCGACGCCGGCGCATGGGCAGGATGGCCGGACCGGGACACGACGCGACGCGCGCGCACGCGACCGGCCATGCGGCACCGCTCACGCACGAGGCGTGACGGCACCACGGCCATCGACGGCGGGATCAGGCGATCGGGGGACGCAGCAGGCGCTGCGCAATGCCCGCGCGCGGCGCCGGCACGTGCGTGGCGGGAAGACTGGCGGGCGCCGTGCCCTGTGCGCCGACACGCGGCAGCACGGCCGCCATCGGAGCGAGCACGCAGTCGCAGACGCAGGCATTGCCGCAGCAGCCGTGCGGGCCGCCCGGGTCGGCCACGGGCGCGTCGTCCGACATGCCATCGGTGACGTCCATGGCGTCGTGGCCGTGACAGGGCGAGGCCTCGGCCACCGCGACATCATCGGCGGCGGAAGCGACGTCCGCCATGCCGCCGTGCATGCCTGCGTGCGCATGCGCGGTCGCGACGACGCCGTTCGCGACGAGCGCGAGGGCGACGAGGCAACGCAGCAGCAGGGCGACGAGGCGATTCATGGCGTGCAGTCTAGCTGGGCTCAGTCCTTGACGGGAAACACTTCGGCGTCGTCGCCGACGTCGCCGATCACGTCGACGCCGGGCGGCGGCGCGAAACGGAACGCATCGGCGGCGAGCTTCGGGTTGCGCTTCCAGTCCGAGAAACGGATCTCGGTGACGTTGCCGAGCTGGTCCTCGAAGCGCATGCGCGCGAGGCCTTCGCGTGCGAAACCAAGCTCGGCGAACGCGAAATCGGGCTCCTCGGCCTTCGAGACGAGGCGCAGCCACGTGAAGCCGTCGCGCTCGCCGCCCTCGCTCGCGGTGAACTCGCGATCGAGCTGCGAGAGGTCGGTGAGCACGGTCAGCGGGCTGTGCGCTTCCTCGAAGCTCTGGTTGCGCACGGTGACCTGCTCGAGGTCCGGGTCGTACACCCACACGCGCGCGCCATCCGCAACGATGAGCTGCTGGTACGGCGAGGTCGTCTCCCAGCGGAACTGGCGCGGCGCCTGCAGCGCGAGCGTGCCTTTCGCGGCGTCGCCGGTCGTACCCTTCGCGCCCGTGACGGTCTGTTCGAACGTCGCGCTCACGGCGTTCAGGTCCTTCGAGAACGCTTCCATGCGCGCGCGCGCGCCGTCGGCGGCACTCGCCGCAGCGGGGATCAGGCAGGTCAGCAACGTGGCGAAACGCAGCATGTCGGGGCTCCTGGTACGAAGAGGGCTCGGAACGGCCAGGCGTTCGACCCTGCGGTGCGCGATCCGTTCAGTCGCGCGGCGGCGGCGGTGCGATGACCGTGCGGTTGCCGTTGTGCTCGGGGCCGCTCACGACGCCGTCGCGCTCCATCTGCTCGATCAGGCGCGCCGCGCGGTTGTAGCCGATGCGCAGGTGGCGCTGCACGCCCGAGATCGATGCGCGGCGCGTCTCGGTGACGATGCGCACGGCCTTGTCGTAGAGCGCGGCATCCTCGCCGCCCTCGCCTTCCGAAGCCTCCTGCGGCAGGCCGGTCTCGCCGATGACCTTGCCGTCGGCCATCGTCTGCACTTCCTCGAGCACGCCGTCGATGTAGTCGGGTTCGCCCTGCGAACGCAGCCACTCGACCACCTTGTGCACCTCGTGGTCGTCGACGAACGCGCCGTGCACGCGCTCGGGCATCGCCGTGCCGGGCGGCAGGTAGAGCATGTCGCCGTGGCCGAGCAGCGTCTCGGCGCCGGACTGGTCGAGGATCGTGCGCGAGTCGATCTTCGACGATACCTGGAACGCGATGCGGGTCGGGATGTTGGCCTTGATGAGGCCGGTGATGACGTCGACCGACGGACGCTGCGTGGCGAGGATCAGGTGCACGCCCGCCGCGCGTGCCTTCTGCGCGAGGCGCGCGATGAGTTCCTCGACCTTCTTGCCGACGATCATCATCATGTCGGCGAACTCGTCGATGATCACGACGATGTACGG
This sequence comes from Lysobacteraceae bacterium PS02065, assembly GCA_029959555.1. Lineage (GTDB taxonomy): Bacteria > Pseudomonadota > Gammaproteobacteria > Xanthomonadales > Rhodanobacteraceae > Dokdonella. Next base: position 3,546 of record JASCPI010000088.1, read on the forward strand.
CAGCGGCTTGAGCGGCTCGGCCTTCATGAGCGGGTTGGTGCCGTCCGGGCGGAACAGCGGATCGAGCAGCGGCTGGCCCTTGGCTTCCTCGTCCTTGACCTTCTTATTGAAGCCGGCGAGGTTGCGCACGCCGACCGCGGCCATGAGCTTGTAGCGGCGCTCCATCTCGGCAACGCACCAGCGCAGCGCGTTGGCCGCCTCCTTCATGTCGGTCACGACCGGCGCGAGCAGGTGCGGGATGCCCTGGTACACCGACAGCTCGAGCATCTTCGGGTCGATCATGATCATGCGCACGTCGGCGGCACTGGCCTTGTAGAGCAGGCTCAGCACCATCGCGTTGAGCGCGACCGACTTGCCCGAGCCGGTCGTACCGGCGACGAGCAGATGCGGCATCTTGGCGAGGTCGACCACATGCGGGCGGCCGCCGATGTCCTTGCCCAGCGCGAGCGCGAGCGGCGACTTGATCGCGTCGTACTTGTCCGAGCGCAGGATCTCGGACAGGTAGACGATCTCGCGATTGACGTTGGGGATCTCGAGGCCGATCACCGACTTGCCCGGGATGACGTCGACCACGCGCACGCTGATCACCGACAGGCCGCGCGCGATGTCCTTGTCGAGGCTCGAGATCTGGCTGCCCTTGATGCCCGGCGCGGGCTGCATCTCGAAGCGCGTGACGACCGGGCCCGGGAACACGCCGACCACCTGCGCCTCGATGCGGAAATCCTTGAGCTTGAGTTCGACCTGGCGCGACAGCGCCTCGAGGGTCTCCTCGGAGTAGCCCTTGGCCTGCTGCTTGGGCTCGTCGAGCAGCGCCAGCGGCGGCAGTTCGCCGTTCGAGGTGGCGCCCGTGAACAGCGGGATCTGCGTCTCGCGCTGGGCACGCTCGCTCTTCTCGATCGGCGCGATGACCGGCTCGATCTTGATCGGCTCGCGCTTGGACTGCTTGACCGTCTCGACCTTGCGCACGACCTCGCGCTCGACCCGCGCCTGGCGCGCCGCGGTCCAGTCGTCGGCACGGCGCGACTTCGCGCCGATCCACGCGATGCCGGCGAGCAGCGCGCGGCCGATCGTGTCCATGAGTTTCAGCCACGACAGGCCCGTCGCGAGCGTGACCGAGACGAGCAGCAGCGTGAGCAGGAACAGCGTCGCGCCGAGCAGCCCGAACCCCTTCATGAGCGCGCCGCCGACCAGCGCACCGAGCACGCCGCCGGCGAGCGCCGGCAGGTCGGTCGGCCCGGTCAGGCGCAGGTGCGCGAGTGCAGCGCCGGCAATGAAGAACGTGATGCCGCCGACCAGGCGCAGCGCCGGCTCGAGCGGCGTGCGCTCGACACCGTCGGCCCCGCGCAGGATGGTCGTGCCGATCAGCACGAGCAGCAGCGGGAACGCGTAGGCGAGCACGCCGCAGAAGTAGAACAGCAGGTCGGCGAGGTAGGCGCCGATCGTGCCGCCGAAGTTGGCGACCTCGTCAGGCTGGCCGGCGTGGGACCAACCCGGATCCGACGGGTGGTAGGTCCACAGGCAGGCGAACAGGTAGATCGCGACCGGCAGCAGCAGCAGGAAGCCGACCTCGCGCAAGCGGCGTTGCAGCTTGTCGTTGAGGGAGGCCGAAGGTTTCGCTCGGGATTCGCGCGCCACGTTAAGACGTTACCTTGGATCAGCGACGCAAGCGATTGTCGGGAAACGGAGTATGACGCTTCGCAGCGTACCGGTCACGCGACGCACCGGCCGTGTCCGGCCGGGCGTCGCGAGGTGTCGCGGGAAGAGCGCTGCGGTCAGACCGCGCCCTGCAGCGCCGGGTGCACGACCTTGCCGGCGTCGACGTTGATGCCGGCCTTGAGGCCGGCATGGTCGCGCCACGCCGGGCCCTTCGCGAGGCGCTGCACATACGGCAGGATCGCCGCCGAGATCGCCTGCGACGAGGTCTGCGGCACCGCGCCGGGCATGTTCGTGACGGCGAAATGGGTGACGCCGTCGACGACGTAGGTCGGCTCCTTCCACGTGGTCGGACGCGAGGTCTCGAAGCAGCCGCCCTGGTCGATCGAGATGTCGGCCAGCACGCTGCCCGCCTCCATCGACTTGACCATCTCGGCCGTGACGACGTGCGGCGCCTTCGCGCTCGGGATCAGCACCGCGCCGATGACGAGGTCGGCATCGCGCACTTCGCGCGCGACGTACTCCTCGTACGGGTACAGCGCGGTCACGTTGGTGCCGAGCGCCATCATCTGGGCGAGGCGGTCCGGGCGCTTGTCGAACACGACGACGTTGGCGCCACCGGCCGCGGCGAGCGCAGCCGAGTTGCCACCGGCCGCGCCGGCGCCGAGCACGACGACCTTGCCGCGCTCGGTCGACGGCAGGCCGCCGAGCAGCTTGCCCTTGCCGCCGGCCGGCTGGTGCAGCAGGTGCGTGCCGATCTGCACGGCGATGCGGCCGGCGATGATGGACATCGGGGCGAGCAGCGGCAGCGAGCCGTCGGCTTCCTCGACCGACTCGAACGCGACGCCGGTCAGGCCGATCTCGAGCAGGCGCTGGGTCAGCGCCGGCTCGGCGGCGAGGTGCAGGTAGCAGAACAGCAGGTGGTCCTTGCGCAGGCGCGACAGGTCGCCGGCGATGGGCTCCTTGACCTTCACGATGAGCTGGCCGACCTCGTAGAGCTTGTCGGCATCGGGCACCACGGTGACGCCGATCTTCGCGAAGTCGTCGTCCGAGAAGCCGCTCTTGGTGCCGGCGCCGGACTGGATGAAGACTTCATGGCCGCGGCGGACGAGGTCCGCGCAGGCCGCGGGAACGAGGGCGACACGACCTTCCAGCGTCTTGGTCTCGGACGGAATACCGATGCGCATCTGACTCTCCGATATGAGGGTGGACGCGCCTTGCGGATGCCGGCGCGCGTGACGCTTCGGTGCCTGCAGGATGCCGGCGGGCACCTTGATTCATCCTGGCCTTCGCCCCATCCTCCCGGGTCTGTCCAGCCGGCGCCCATCCATCGGGGCGCAGCGCGCGGGGCACTCGGAACACCATGGCGTGTCGGCTCGCGCTCCTTGCCGGCATGGACCGATTCGTCCACGAACGAGGCCGGAAAAAAGCGGCCGGGATTATACATGACCACCCCCAAGCACACCCGACTGCTCATCCTCGGCTCCGGTCCCGCGGGCTGGACCGCCGCGGTCTACGCCGCGCGCGCCAACCTCAAGCCGTTGCTGATCACCGGCCTCGCGCAGGGCGGCCAGCTCATGACGACGACCGACGTCGACAACTGGCCCGGCGATGTCGAGGGCCTGCAGGGCCCCGCGCTGATGGAGCGCATGCAGAAGCACGCGGAGCGCTTCGACACCGAGGTCGTGTTCGACCACATCCACACCGCTGACCTGAAATCGCGCCCGTTCCGCCTCAAGGGCGACAGCGGCGAGTACACCTGTGACGCGCTGATCATCTGCACCGGCGCGACCGCGATGTACCTCGGCCTGCCGTCGGAAGAACAGTTCAAGGGTCAGGGCGTGTCGGCCTGCGCGACCTGCGACGGCTTCTTCTTCCGCGATCAGGAGATCGCCGTGATCGGCGGCGGCAACACCGCGGTCGAGGAAGCGCTGTACCTGTCCAACATCGCCAAGAAGGTCACGCTCGTGCACCGCCGCGACAAGCTGCGCGCCGAGAAGATCATGCAGGACAAGCTGTTCGAGAAGCAGCGCGCCGGCAAGATCGAGGTGATCTGGGACCACACCGTCGACGAGGTGCTCGGCGACGACAGCGGCGTGACCGGCCTGCGCCTGCGCGGTACCCGCGACGACGCCACGCGCGAGATCGCCGTGACCGGCATGTTCGTGGCGATCGGCCACACGCCGAACACGGGCATCTTCGAAGGCCAGCTCGAGATGCGCAACGGCTACATCTCGATCCGCACGGGCCTCGAGGGCGGCGCGACCGCCACGAGCATCCCGGGCGTGTTCGCCGCAGGCGATGTCGCCGACCAGGTCTACCGCCAGGCGGTCACCTCGGCCGGCTTCGGCTGCATGGCCGCGCTCGATGCCGAGAAGTACCTCGACCTCATCGGCCTCGCCGGCTGACCCGCGCCGTGGCGGCGTGCGTCGCGTGGCGTGCATGCCGCGCGCCGCGCCCACGCCCGTCACGGCACGCCGGCCGCGCCTGACCACGGC
>JASCPI010000089.1 GCA_029959555.1 Lysobacteraceae bacterium PS02065
GTTCGGGATGTGAGGAAGGTAACCCGCACCGACCCACGCTCTCCCGCGATCTTCGAGATCAAGGGGTCAACGGTCTGGTGCAGGCTGGGAACAACTTACAAGGGGTTGGGGAGAGGGTGCGGGATCGCGACTACGCCGGTAGCTCGTCTCGAAGCCGGACCCTCATCCGGCCCTTCGGGCCACCTTCTCCCGGTGGGAGAAGGGAGAGATCGTGCCGCTGAGGATGCGGCGGGGCCTTGCCCCCCGCCGCGCCGATCATTCTCGACGCCGACGCCCCACGCGGGAGCGTCGGCCTCGCGGACCCGTCAGTCGACGAGCGCGGTGTTGAGGTTCCACTGCACCTCGTCCTGCGCCTTGCCGGCGAACGACGGGTACCAATCGTCCTTGCTCGACACTTCGTAGCGCTGCAGGCACAGGCGGTCACCACCGGCCACACCGGCTTCGGGGCAGGTCGCGACGACGGTCAGCTCGTCGGCGAGGCCGCTGGCCGTGGCCGCCTTGAACACGAGGCCGGCGCCGATCACGTCGCGCTCGGGCTGCGGGCGGATCACGTTGAAGCGGCCGCCCTTGAACTCGCCGTCCGTGCTGAACGCGATGAGGTCGGTGGTCGGCTTGGCGACGCCGTCCGCGCCCGTCGTCGACGAATCGGCGAGGATCCAGACGTGGTCCTTGAACACCTGCACGTCGCGGATCGCCGTGAAGTGCCAGGCCGAGTTCGGGAACACGATGCTGCCGCGGCCGGCATCGGTCCAGGTGCCGTCCTTCGCCCACGCGACGCGCTTGCCCGAGGCGCCATAACGCTCGACGGCGACGTTGTTGGCGGCCGACTGGCCCGCCGCGGCGACGAGGCTGACGACGACGACGTCGCCGTCCAGCTGGACGACCTTGCGCGCGGCGCCGGCGCGTGCGGAATCGACGGTGGACGCGGCGACCGCGGCACCGGAGACGGTGGCGAGGCCGATGGCCAGGGCGATGAGAGTCTTGCGGATCATGGGAACATTCCTCGGAGGTTGAACGGAAGCGGTCGCGGGCAGCGGCGCAGGGGTATCGACGTCCGGAACGGTTTCCTCGCGCTCATGCTGCATTGCGTCAACCACAGAATGCGGACTTCGATTCGGCCGTACAAGCGGCCGAAATGTAATGAGCTGATAAATTGCTGCAATGCATCGGGAATGACGCTGCGCGATGTCTACGTGATCGACGTCATCGTGGAGGCGGCAATCCTCGGCGCACGCTCCACATCCACCTGAAGAAAAATCCGCAAGATGATGAATTGCAAGGTTAAATCGACGGAACCTCGCGTCATCTCGAGCACGGGCATGCCGATGCACCGCCACGTCGACGTGGCGCGGCGGCGCGGCGCCGCTGGCCGTATCGGACGCCTGCGCGGACAATGCCTGCGTCAATCTGCCGGGGACCGCGACACGATGACGACGCTCGGAGCCACGCCTTGAACCCGTATGCGTGGGTCGCACTCGGGGGCGCGCTCGGCTCGGTCGCGCGCTACGGCCTCGCGGGATGGGTCATGGGGTTCGCCGGCCCTGCCCGCTTTCCGTGGGGCACGTTCGCGGTCAACGTGATCGGCTGCCTCGTCGTCGGCGTCATGGCCGGCCTCGCCGACAAGCACGACCTGATCTCGCCCACAGCGCGGCTGTTCCTGTTCACCGGGCTCGCCGGAGGCTTCACGACGTTCTCGGCCTTCGGCCTCGAGACCTTCGGCCTGCTCAAGCGCGGCGAGACGCTCGTCGCGATCGGCTATGTCGTATCGAGCGTGCTGCTCGGCGTGCTCCTGCTCGCCGCGGGTTACCTCGCGGTGCCGAAGCCGGCCTGACGTCGATCGGGCGCTTCCGCGTTGGAAGAAGCGCACCGACACGCCGCGCGGGAACGCGGCGGAATCCGCTGCGCGGGTTCCGCCCTACGAAAGCAACCGCGCTTCGAGTCATGGGTAGGGCGGAACCGCCGCAGGCGATTCCGCCGTTCAAGGGGTTGCCGTATCGGTGCGATCACGGCGCCCGCGCTTCCGTCATCCACGCAAGGCGGCGAACGCGCCTCAGCAGCAGCGCCCGCCGCCCGCCTTGTAGCGCGCCGCCTGGCGTTCGGCGAAGAACGCCTCGTAGCTCATCGGCGTGCGTTCGGGGTGGTTGCGGCGCACATGCGCCACGTAGGTGTCGTAGTCGGGCACGCCGATGATCAGGCGGCCCATCTGCACCGCGCCGCGCCAGAACGCACGCAGCGCGAGGCGCAGGCGGACGGAGACGGGCAAGGCGCCCGTCACCGTCGATGCCGTGGTGGTGTTGCCGTCGGTCACGCGCGGACCGAGTCGAGCGACACGTACGGCGTTTCCTGCGCGGTCGGCTCGGCGCTGCGACGCGCCTTGATCGCCGTGCGCAGGCCAAACACGACCACGATCACGACGATCGTCATGAACAGGCCGGCCAGCGTCGCGTTGACGTAGTTGTTGGTGATGATGCGGCCCATCTCGTCGGCGGTCTTGGCCGGCGCGAGCACTTCACCGCGACCGAGCGCGTCGGAGTAGCGCTTGACCGTGGCGAGGAAGCCGATGCGCGGATCCTCGTGGAAGATCTTCTGCCAGCCCGCCGTGAGCGTGCAGATCAGCAGCCACACGGTCGGCAGCGCCGGGATCCACACGTAGCGGTCGCGCTTCATCTTGATCAGGCACACGCAGCAGATCGTCAGCGCGATCGCGGCGAGCATCTGGTTGGCGATGCCGAACAGCGGCCACAGCGTGTTGATGCCGCCGAGCGGATCGACCACGCCCTGGTACAGGAAGTAGCCCCAGCACGCCACGCACACGGCGGTCGCGATGAGGTTGCCGGCCCACGACTCGGTCTTCTTGAGCGCGGGCACGGCGATGCCGGCGAGGTCCTGGATCATGAAGCGGCCCGCGCGCGTGCCGGCGTCGACCGTGGTCAGGATGAACAGCGCCTCGAACAGGATCGCGTAGTGGTACCAGAACGCCATCATGCCTTCACCGGAAATGACCTGGTGGAGGATGTGCGCCATGCCGACCGCGAGCGTCGGTGCGCCACCCGTGCGCGAGAGGATCGTGTTCTCGCCGACGTCCTTGGCCGTCTGCGCGAGGATCTCGGGCGTGATGACGAAGCCGAGGTTGTTGATCGCGGCGGCGGCCGACTCGACCGTCGTGCCGAGCAGCGCGGTCGGCGCGTTCATCGCGAAGTACACGCCCGGATCGAGCACGCACGCGGCGATCAGCGCCATGATCGCGACGAACGCTTCCATGAGCATGCCGCCGTAGCCGATGTAGCGCGCCTCGGTCTCGTTGTTGAGCAGCTTCGGCGTCGTGCCCGACGAGATCAGCGAGTGCCAGCCCGAGACGGCGCCGCAGGCGATCGTGATGAACAGGAACGGGAACAGGCCGCCCGCGAACACCGGGCCGGTGCCGTCGACGAACTTGGTCAGCGCCGGCATGCGCAGCTCGGGCATCGCGATGAGGATGCCGATCGCGAGCATGACGACCGTGCCGATCTTCAGGAACGTCGAGAGGTAGTCGCGCGGCGCGAGCAGCAGCCACACCGGGATCACCGAGGCGACGAAGCCGTAGGCGATCAGCATCCAGGCGAGCTGGCGGCCGTTGAAGTGGAACGCCTCGGCCCACTCGGGGTTGTGCGAGACGACGCCGCCGGCCCAGATCGACAGCATGAGCAGGACGAGGCCGATGACCGACACCTCCATGACCTTGCCCGGACGCAGGTAGCGAAGGTAGATGCCCATGAACAGCGCGATCGGGATCGTCATCGCGACCGTGAACGTGCCCCACGGGCTCTCGGCCAGCGCCTTGACCACGACCAGAGCGAGCACCGCGAGGATGATGAACATGATCATCGTCACGCCGATCATCGCGACCGTGCCGGCCCCGTTGCCGAGTTCGGCACGCGCCATGTCGCCGAGCGACTTGCCGTCGCGGCGCGTGGAGAAGAACAGCACCATGAAGTCCTGCACCGCGCCGGCGAAGATCACGCCGACGAGGATCCACAGCGTGCCCGGCAGGTAACCCATCTGCGCGGCGAGCACGGGGCCGACCAGCGGACCGGCGCCGGCGATCGCGGCGAAGTGGTGGCCGAACACGACGTGCTTGTCGGTCGGCACGTAATCGAGACCGTCGTTGCGACGCCAGGCCGGCGTCGCGCGCGTCGCGTCGGGACGCAGCGCCTTGTCGTCGATGAACTTGCTGTAGAAGCGGTACGCGATGAACAGGATAGACACGGCGGCCGTGACCAGCCATACCGCGTTGATGGATTCGCCGCGATGCAACGCGACGGTGCCGAGGCAGAATGCCCCGAGGATAGCCAGGGCCACCCAGCCCAGCTTGCTGACGATCGAGTTCACAACGCCTCCGCAACGACGGGATAACAAACACGGGAAGCCTGTTCCCGCAGCGCACAACGGTCAAGGCGCAGCGCATTAGCCTTTGGTCGTATGGACGGCCGCGACCGGCCCGTCGGTGCCGATTCCTGTTCATGCGGCGACGGGTGCACAGGCATGACGATCGGGTCTAGACTTCGGGCGTTGCCCGGGGATGCCGCATGGATGAAGTCGCCGCGGTCGCCGATACGTCGGCCGACGCGCTGTTCTCGCAGGTCTACGATCGCCTCAAGGCGATGGCCGGGCGTCGCCTCGCGCGCGGGTCGCGCGGCACGCTCGACACGACCGCTCTCGTTCACGAACTCTACCTGCGTGTCGGCAAGCGCGACGGACTCGCGTTCGCGCATCCCGAGCAGTTCTTCGCCTACGCGGCGCAGGCGATGCGCCACCTGCTCGCCGATCGTGCGCGCGACCGCATGCGCCAGCACGCCGGTGGGGACTGGCAACGCGTCACGATGACCGGCAGCGACATCCGGCTCGTGCTCGCGAGCGCCGAGGAAGCACTCGCCATCGATGCCGCCCTGCGCAAGCTCGAGGCGGTCGACGAGCGCGCTGCACGCGTCGTCGAACTCATGTGGTTCGCCGGGCTGGGCCAGGACCAGGCCGCCGTCGCGCTCGGCATCGCGGTGCGCACGGTGGCGCGGGACTGGCGTTTCGCGCGGGCGTTCCTCAAGACCGAGCTGGGCTGATGGCCGATCCTGGCGCCGGACGGCGTTGTGCGATCGCGCCATGACCACACCCCCTTCCCTTCGCGACCTCTTCGAAGCCGTCGTCGACCTCGACCCGGCCGCGCGTCGTCTCCATCTCGACGCCCACTGCCCGCCCGATCTGCGCGCCGAGCTCGAGGCCATGCTGACGGCCGATGCCGAAGCGCACGATGGCCCCACCTCGTCGCGCATCGGTGAGCTCGCCGCAGGCCTGAGCGACGATGCGCCCGTGCTTCCGCCCGGCGCCGGCACGCGCATCGGCCCGTTCGAGGTCGTCGGCCTGCTCGGCGAGGGCGGGTACTCGACGGTGCTGCACGCGGCGCGCGACGTCGGTGGCGCACGCCAGGAGGTCGCCCTCAAGCTGCTGCGCCGCAGCCTGCACAGTCCCGAGGCACAGCGCCAGTTCCGCCGCGAGCAGCAGGCCCTTCTGGCGCTGCGCCATCCCAATATCGCGCGCCTCATCGAAGGCGGCGTCACCGACACCGGCCAGCCCTACATCGCGCTCGAGCTCGTGCAGGGCCGCGACATCGTCGAACACGCGAATGCGCACGCCCTCGACCTGCGCGCGCGCCTGCGCCTGTTCGTGGTCGCCTGCCGCGCGGTCGACGCCGCGCATCGCGCGCTGATCGTGCATCGAGACCTCAAACCGTCCAACGTGTTCGTCGCCGACGACGGCGAGGTGAAGCTGCTCGACTTCGGCATCGCCAAGCTGCTCGAGGCCGACGAGGACGTCACCCATACGATGCTGCCCGCGTTCACGCCGGCCTACGCGGCGCCGGAACAACGCGACGGCGGCGTGATCACGACGGCCACCGACGTCTACGCGCTCGGCGTGCTGCTCGGCGAGCTGCTGACCGGCGAGCGCGTCAACGACGGTACGGGTCGCACGCCATCGAGCCGCATCAGTGCGACGGGCGGCGACGGCAGCCCGACGCCGGTCACGCGTCGCCAGCTTCGCGGCGACCTCGACACGATCGTCATGAAGGCGCTCGCCGAGGAACCCGAGCGCCGCTATGCCTCGGCCGGCACGTTCGCAGACGACATCGAACGCCTGCTCGCGGGACAACCCGTCGTCGCGCACCCGCCGTCGCGCTGGTACCGCACACGCAAGTTCGTCGCACGTCACAAGGGTGGCGTCGTCACGACCGCCGCGTTGCTGCTCGCCGTGTTCGCCTCGCTCGGCGTGGCGCTGTGGCAGGCCGGCGTCGCGCAACGCGAGGCCGCCCGCGCCCGGGCCGAGAACCGCTTCATCGCCGGACTGTTCGCCCCGTTGCGCACCGGCGTGCAGGAAGGCGAGATGCCCACCGTGCGCCAGCTGCTCGATGCCGGCGTGGCACAGCTCAACACCGAGTTCGCCGACGACGATGCGGCCATCGCCGACCTCGCGACGCTGTTCTCGCGTATCCACCTCGAGATCGGTGCCAAGGATGTCGCCCTCGATCTCGCGACGCGTGCCTACAACCATGCGCGCGCGGCCTGGGGCGAGCGCGATGCACGCACTTGGATGGCCCTCGCGCGCCGTGGCGAGGCGGCCTACTACCTCGATCGCTTCGGCGATGCCGTCGCCGATCTCGAGCGTGCGACCGCGGGCATGCGCGCCACGCGGTCGCTCGACGATTCGTA
>JASCPI010000008.1 GCA_029959555.1 Lysobacteraceae bacterium PS02065
CCCGGCAACTGTTCGGGATGTGAGGAAGGTAACCCGCACCGACCCACGCTCTCCCGCGATCTTCGAGATCAAGGGGTCAACGGTCTGGTGCAGGCTGGGAACAACTTACAAGGGGTTGGGGAGAGGGTGCGGGATCGAGACCACGTCCGATCATCGTAGCGATCCCGGACCCTCATCCGGCCCTGCGGGCCACCTTTTCCCGGAGGGAGAAGGGAAACCACGCGCGTCATGTCGTGCTGCAGGCAGAACGAGTCGGCATCACGGCATTCGACGCCGGATGCCTGAAGCGGCTACACGTTCGAGCGTTCGCTTCAAACTGTCCCCGGACAGCAGCGCACGCGCATCGGCATGGCAGGATCGTCGTCCATGCGGCGTTGTGAGACGGCAGCCGATCCCGGCCCTCGTGGAGTCCGTCATGCCGTCGTCCCGCTTTTCGCGCACGCGCGCGTCCCTCGTCGCGGCATCCCTGTGCCTCGCAGCCGCCACCGCATCGGCACGCGACGGCGACCTCGATCGCCGCTTCGGCACGAACGGCATCGTCGAGCGTCCGTTCCCCGGCGGCTACACGACGGAGGAGATCTTCCAGGACGTACGCGTGCTGCCCGATGGCAAACTGCTCGTGTCGGGCACGGCGAATATCAGCGTGCAGGCCTCGACCGACATGGCCGTCATGCGCCTGAATGCAAGTGGTTCGCTCGATACGACATTCGGCGTCGGCGGCGTGAGCCTGGTCGGATTCGATCGTCCCGGCAGCAACGACGGCGACATCGCGCGCGGCCTCGACGTGCAGGCCGATGGACGCATCCTGCTGTTCGGCCAGGCCGCCGGCACCACGGGCGGCTCCGACATGGCGGTCGCTCGACTCCTGCCCGACGGCACGCTCGACAGCAGCTTCGGCAACGGCGGCAAGGTTACGATCGCGTTCGATCTGGGCGCGACGCCCGACAGCCGCAACGACCAGGGCGTGCGCGGACTCGCCCTGCCCGACGGCCGCATCGTCGTGGGCGGCCTCGCCTACACGGGTGCGGGCGCCGTGATGGCGCTCGCGCGCCTGAACGCGAACGGCACGCTCGACACGAGTTTCGACGGCGACGGCAAGCGCATCCTCGACTTCGGGGGCGGCCCCACGGACACCTCGCTGGCCTACGCGATCATTCCCGCCAACGATGGTCAGCGCCTCTACGCGGTCGGATCGGCGACGATCGGCGGCAACCAGCAGATCGCGATCGCGCGCCTGCTCGCCAACGGCACACCCGATCCCTCGTTCGCGGGCGACGGCACGCTCGCGTTCGCGTTCGACATCGGCGGCAATCTCGCCGAGACGGCCACCGGTGGTGTCGAACTGCCCGACGGCAGGTTCCTCGCCTGCGGTGCCGCCCAGGTCTCGGCGACCGGCAACGACATGATCTGTGCGCAGTTCCTCGCCAACGGCACGCCGGACAGCGGATTCCCGCCCGTCGTCGTGCCGCTGGATGTCGACAATCGCGGCATGGACCAGGCCTACGCGATGCGCCGCGATCCGTCGGGACGCATCGTGCTCGCGGGTTTCGCGTCGGTGGACGAGACGACGTTCGATGTCGCCGTCGTGCGCCTCATGCCCAACGGGCAGGTCGACGCGAGTTTCGGCGACGACGGCCGCCAGCATTACGACGGTTCGACATCGGGCCGCACCAACCGCGCCTCGTCGCTCGCGCTGCAACCCGACGGCTCGATCGTGCTGGTCGGATCGGTCAACACCGCTACGCCCAACGAGTACCACATGCAGGTGATGCGCCTCATCGGCGACACGATCCACGACCACGGGTTCGAGTACACGCAGGAAGAATGACGCCAGCGCCGCGTGGGCACCTGCACGCACGCGTGCAGGATCGCTCCGGGCGGTTCAGTTCCGCCGTGACGCTGCCATGGGCAGCCCGAACAGCCGCGCGGCGTTCTCCGAGCGGATCTTCGCCTTCTCCTCGCTCGTGAGGTCGAGGCGCTCGAACGCGTCGACCGTGCGGCCGAGCGTGATCTGCGGGTAATCCGAGCCGAGCAGCACGCGGTCGATGCCGACGTTGCGCAGCGTCCACACGAACTCGGCTTCGAGCGGCGAGTCGGCCGCGAGCAGCACGGTGGCCGAGATGTCGAAGTGGATGTTGTCGGCGAAGAACGCCTCGGCCGTACGCGCGAGCGCGAGGATGTTCCAGAAGCGGAAGTTGAGCCCGCCGATGTGGGCGAACACGAACCGCGTCTTCGGCGCCTGCACGGCGAGGTTGAACAGCCGCTCGCTGTCGCCGGGCAGGATGTTGGCGTTGTCCATGAGCACGACCATGCCGAGCGTGCCCGCATGCTTCACCGTCGCGAGCACGCGCGCATCGGAAGCATCGAAGCCTTGCGTATGCGCGTGCAGCTTGACCACCTTGACGCCCTTAGCAGCGACGCGCGTGAGTTCGTCGAGCGCGGCCTGGCCGTCGTACGGATGCACGGTCGCGATCGGTAACACCTTCGCGTGTTTCGCGGCGAGCGCGATGACGCCGTCGTTGCCGACGCGAATCGTCGCGGTGTCGCCCTGCCTGGCCTGGTGCGGACCGCCGAACCACATCGCGCCGACGCCGGCGAGCTCGAGTTTCGCCGAAGCAACGTCGGCTTCGTAGGCACGCAGCGAGGTCTCGCCCTCGCGCAGGTGCACGTGCACGTCGAACACCGGTGCCTGGGCCGAAGCCGTCTGTGCGAATACGGCGGCGAACGAAAGGATCAGGCTGCGCATGGCGAGGGCCGTCGTGACGGGACAGCGTCGCAGTGTAGCGACGACTTCGGCGCACGCGGTATGCACGGACCAGAGCGGGTGGCATGCCTTCACCTCGCGTACGGGTCGGTTCGCCCAGGCTGCGCGCCCCTTCATGAGATGGAGATCGACCATGACGAAGCCGACCGTGCTCGCCTGCAGCCTGCTCGTCCTCGCCGCCAGCCAGGCCGCCTCGGCCGCGGTATCCAACGTGACCGGCAATGGCGAAGGCGACACGAAGGAGGCCGCCATCGCGAAGGCGCAGCAGAATCTCGAGGCGAGTTGCACCTCGTTCCGCGGCACCGCCGTCGAAGGTTCGCTCAAGGTCACGTTCGAGAAGCCGTTGTCGAACGGCAAGGTCTACGTCGACGCGACGATGCAGTGCGAGATCCCGTAACCACGGGATGTGCAGGCGCCGTCGTGCGCGACGGCGCCTCTCGCGGGACCGGAGATCAGGTCCCGCCCATGCGGCTCTGCAGGTAGAGCGGCAGGCCGAGCATGCGGATCAGGCGCAGCTGCTGCTCGAGCCAGTGGGTGTGGTCTTCCTCGGTGTCCTTGAGCTGGGCGACGAGGATGTCGCGTGTGACGTAGTCGCCGTGCTTCTCGCACAGCACGACGCCCTTGGCGAGGTTGCCGCGCACCGCGTACTCGACGTCGAGGTCGCGCTGCAGCATGGTCTCGACCGTGTCGCCCGCCTCGAACGCGTCCGGCGTCATGTCCGGCGTGCCCTCGAGGAACAGGATGCGCTTGAGCAGCGCATCGGCATGCTGGGTCTCTTCCTCCATCTCGTGATGAATGCGCTCGTGCAGCAGCTTGAGGCCCATGTCCTCGTAACGGCGCGAATGGATGAAGTACTGGTCACGCGCCGCGAGCTCGCCGCGCAGCAGGAAAACAAGGTAATCGACGATCTCGGGATGGCCCTTCATCGCGCTGGCTCCGTGGAAAACCGCGACAGTCTGCCGGAACCCGGATGCCGATGACGGGATGAGAATGGTTGCGTTTCGCCGTCGCAACTCGGCGCCCTCAGATAGCGCGCTGGCCAGCACCACATGACGGCCTTACATCCCGCGCCAGCCCACGAACGCGCTGTAGACGCCCATCGCGACGAGCAGCACACCGACCGCACGCGTCGCCACGAGGCTCGCCCCGGGGCGCCTTCGCGCAGTGTCGCGAAGGCGATCGCCCGCGAGCGCGATCGCACCGTACACGACGACCTGCGCAAGCGCCGTGATCGCGCCGATCGCCGCGATCCGCCACCAGAAGCTCCCCGAGCCCGGCACGACGAACGGCGGCAACACCGCGAGCGTGAACAGGTAAGCCTTGGGATTGAGCAGACAGGTCAACAGGCCTTGCGAGAACGTGCGTCGACGCGAAGGCGTCGCCGTCGCCGCGGATCCGGTCGAAGCGGCTTCGCTGCGTATCAGCGACACACCGATCCAGCCGATGTAGGCCGCGCCCGCGAGCAGCACGAGGTTGAACGCCATCGGCACGATACGCAGCACGGTCGCGACGCCGAGCGCGCCCATGAGCACGTGGAAGACCCCGCCGAGCACGATGCCACCGAGTGCCGCGATGCCGTTGCGTCGCCCGCCTGCCACGGCACTTGCCATTACGAAGGCCATGTCCAGACCCGGCAGCAGCACGATGCCGAACACCATGACCGCATACAGCCACAAGCTCGGTTCCATGCTCAGAGCCCCCGCGGCAGGCGCGAACGCGGCGTGGGCTGCAGGCGCAGCGTCTGTGCGGGCGCCGTCGCATGCCCGGTGAACGCTGCCTCGAGACGCGACCACGCCGCATCGGCCGCAAGAGCGGCCTCGTGACGCGCGAAAGCCTCCATGTCCTTGACCTGCACAAGCCAGACGATCGCGTGCTCGCCCTCGCGGACCGGAAGGCGCGGAAACCCGTTCGGCGACGGCTCGGTCGCAAGCACCGCGAGCACGTCGACGCCGCGTTGCCTCAGCATCGGCACGATGTCGTCGACGAAGGCCTGCACGCGGGCATCGAAACCGTCGGCGGGCAGGAAGCGGATCTGCGCGACGACGAAACCTTCCGGCCCGACGACACTGTCGACCGGACGCAATGTCGAGGCCGCCGCGAAGCCTTCGGTCTGCCACACCGGGCGCAACAGGAACACGTCGTCGGAGTCGATCATCGTGCGGTTCGCGGACTCGCGATGCGCGCGCCACACGTCACCGCCGTAGAACGCCTCGAGCGCCTGCGTGCGCGCCTGCATGTCGGTGAAGCCGCGCAGCCACACGAAGCGATCCGGTGCGTCGAGATCGCGGAACGTACCGATGATGTGGATGCCGAGCGCCTCCTGCGGCTCGACGAACACGCGCTCGAACAGGTCGATCAGCACGTCGCGCTTGAACGGGTGCAACGTGTAGCGGCGCAGTTCGACGACGGCACAGCACGCGTCGCCGTGTTCCGTGGCTGCTCCGTGCGTCGTCTCCGCTGTCATGCCCTGCGACGGCAACGCCATGGCCATCGCCATGCCCAACATGCCCCAACCTGCCGCCATGTCCGTAGTCCTCCGCCCCGGTCATCGGGTGAGCCGCAGGATCCGCCACCATCAGGACAGAATCCGCCCTGATTCGATGGCATGCTCGGCATCATGGAACGACCGGCCACGCGCATCCTTGCCGTCCTCGAGCTGCTGCAGGCGCATCGGCGCATCGGCGGTACCGAGCTCGCCGCGCGCGTCGGTGTCGACGGCCGCACCCTGCGCCGTTACATCGTCGCGCTCGAGGAGCTCGGCATCCCGATCCTCAGCGAGCGCGGCCGCTACGGTGGCTACGCGCTGGCTGCGGGTTTCAAGCTGCCGCCGATGATGTTCACGAACGACGAAGCACTTGCGCTGTCGCTGGGCCTGCTCGCCGCGCGCGCCCTGGGACTCGCCGACGCGACGCCCGCGATCGCGAGCGCGCAGGCCAAGCTCGAGCAGGTCATGCCGGCGAGCCTGCGCCGCCGCGTGCGTGCGATCGACGAGACCGTGGCGCTCGACCTGACCCACCCGCCCGTCGCGTCGGGGCATCCCGAAGCGCTCATGCGCCTCGGCGAAGCCGCGCAGGCCCGCCAGCGCCTGCGTGTGACCTATCACGGCGTGCGAGGCGAGGACAGCGAACGCGACCTCGACGTCTACGGCCTCGCGTTTCGCGGCGGGCGCTGGTACGCGGTCGGCCACTGCCACTTGCGCGCAGGCATCCGCACGTTCCGCGTCGACCGCATGCTCGCCCTGCAGGCCTTGCCGCAGAGCTTCGGACGACCCGATGGTTTCGATGCCCTCGCCCACCTCGCACGCTCGCTGGCCACGCTGCCGCGCGCATACCGCATCCAGGTGGTCCTGCATGCCGACCTGAAGACCGCGCGCGCCGCGCTGTTCGACACGATCGGCACGCTGGAACCACACGCCGACGGCACGCTGCTCGCCGTGCAGGCGGATGACCTCGACTGGTTCGCGCGCGAACTCGCACGCCTGCCGTTCGATTTCCGGATCCTCGCGCCGGACGCCTTGCACGATGTCGTGCGGCATCACGCCGAACGCCTGCAGCGCCTCGCTCGTCGCACGCCTTCGCGTCGACGCCAGCCCTCTCCGTGACAAGCGGCGGAGGCGCGAGCTTGCGACTCCCCGGGAACATGCAGCGGCACTGCGTACATGCCGGTCGTGCGGCCACGGCCAATCATGGACGGTGATGCCACGAGGCCCGAGCCGGGTGATCGTGCCGTCCGCCCAGCGCACGGAAATTGAACCCGTCCCCATCGGAGCGCGCGCTAGCATGAGGGTTTGGTCAACCGGAGAAGTCCGTGTCGTTCAATGATCCGCAGGCCGTCGCGCGCTACGCCGACGGCCCCGTGCGACAGGTCCCGGGCTTCCACGCTCTGCAGGCAATGACGACGCTGCTGCTCGCCGAAGCGGTACCCGACGACGGGCACGTCTTCGTACTCGGCGCGGGCGGCGGCCTCGAGCTCAAGGTGTTCGCCGAGACGCATGCCGGCTGGCGCTTCACCGGCGTCGATCCCTCGGCCGAGATGCTGCGCCTTGCCGAGTCGACACTCGGTCCGCTCGCGTCGCGTGTCGCCTTGCATGAGGGCTATGTCGATACGGCACCCGAGGGCCCGTTCGACGCTGCGACCTGCCTGCTCACCCTGCACTTCCTTCCCGCCGAGGAACGCCTGCGCACGCTGGTCGAACTGCGACGGCGCCTCAAACCGGGCGCACCGCTCGTCGTCGCGCACCACAGCTTCCCGCAGGACGAGCCCGCGAAGACGCGCTGGCTCTCGCGTTACGCCGCATTCGCCGCGGCGTCGGGCGTCACCGGCGTCACCACGGCGAGCGCGATCGCCGGCATCGGTACGCGCCTGCCGACACTGGCACCCGAACACGACGAGGCCCTGCTGCGTGAAGCGGGTTTCGGGCAGGTCGAGCTGTTCTACGCGGCGTTTTCGTTCAAGGGCTGGGTTGCACGGGCGCCATGACGGCGCTCCGCGCGGACGATGCTCTGAGCGCCGGTGATCGCCCCGCCCTGTAAACCCGGCAGCGCCGACCGTCATCCCACGCCCGCCTTCCCACTGCCGGACGTTGCCGTGAAGACACCGATGCGAATGCTCGTGGCCTTGTCAATCGTTGCGGTCCTCGCGATACCCGTGCATGCCCGATCCCTCGCCGAGACCGTCGCGGATGCCCGCGCAGGCGCACCGGCGCTCGGCGCGGTCGTGGTGTCGTGCAAGGGTGATGCGGCCGTCGCGGTGGAGGGCGTGGCTCGCATCGATCGCGACGGACATCTCGGCGAGGATGCGCGCTTCAACATCGGCTCGAACGCGAAGTCGATGCTCGCGAGCCTCGCCGGCGTGCTCGTGCAGGAACGCAGGATCACCTGGACGACGACGATCGGCGACGTCCTCGGCAAGGACATTCCCGATCTCGATGCGACGGTCGCGCATGCCACGCTCGCGCAACTCCTGTCACATCGATCGGGGCTCGCGGGTTTCGACACCGGTGACGAACTGGGCAAGGTCGTCGTCGACGGTGACACGCCGTCCGCGCAACGAAGGGCGTTCGTCCGCCAGGTCGTCACGCGTCCACCTGCGCAGGCGCCAGGCAAGGGCTTCGTCTACTCGAATGCGGGCTACGTCGTGGCCGGCGCGATGCTCGAGCATGTCGGTGGCAAGCCGTTCGACCAGCTCATGGAGGAGAAGCTGTTCCGACCGCTCGGCATGACGCCGCGTTTCGGCTCGCAGGTGCCAGCCGGCGTCGGCCAGCCTTGGGGCCATCGCCTGCGCGAGGGTCGACTCGCACCCCACGACGACCCCGATCCCGCGATCCCTGCGTTCCTGCAGCCGGCGGGCGACGTATCGCTCACGCTCGCCGACTACGCACGTTACCTGCGCGAGCACCTGTGCGGCCTGCGCGGCCAATCCACCCGTGTGCTCGACGCCGCGACGATCCAGGCACTGCATGCGCCGCAAGGCGAGGACGGGGCCGGCATGGGTTGGGGGCATTACGAACTCGGCGGCACGCATGCGAGCGTGCACGTAGGCGGTACCGGCATCTTCTCCGCATTCGTCGCCGTGCAGCCAGGCGTCGACCGTGCCGTCGCAACGGTCACGAACACAGGCGACGAAGCCTCGCGTGCAGCGGCGCTGGCCTTGCTGCGCCAGCTCGCCACGCAGCGGGAACCTGCCCGCAGAGGGCCGTGACCAGCGTCGTGCGATGCAGCGAGGTCACGAGGCACGGCGGAAGCACCTGCGGCGGTTCCGCCCTACGCTCCGGTGCTGACGCGTAGGGCGGAACCCGCACAGCGGATTCCGCCGTTGAAGGACGAACACCGCTCGCGCGATGCCCTTGCCCAAGATCTCCCTTCGCCTCAGGAACCGCGCCGCTCGCCCAGCAGGTTGAAGCGGCGGTAGGCGATCTCGAGCGGCACGGTCACGAGTGGCGGCACCGCGGCGAGAAGCGCGAGCAGCAGCGCCCATGCCGGCCAGCGCAGGCGTACGCCGACCAGCACCGTGACCACGACGTAGAACAGGAAGGCCGCGCCGTGCAGGCGTCCGAACAACCACACGCCGAGTTCGGTCGTCTGCGTGCCGTACTTGAGCAGCATGCCGATGAGCAGGCCGGCCCAGGTGAAGCCTTCGGCGAAGGCGGCGATCGCGAACCAGCGACCGGCGGGCGACAACGGGGGTGTCGGCATCGGATGTCCTGCATGCGAGCGCATCGCAGGATGCGCGGGATCGACGATTCTAGCCGCAGGCGCATGGTGTTCGTCGCGTCCCGTCGCCGCACCTCGACCGCTCTGCGCCGACGTCCGTCGAGCCTCGACAACGCTCTCCCATGGACTCGTAAGATCGAGGGCTGCCGGGTCCGGCACATTTCAATCTTCGGGAATCGTCGATGAGCTACGTGATCCACATCTGGGAAGATCGTCTGCCGCGTTCGCTCCGGGAGTCGGCGGAAGACCAGATGCGACTGGGATCGAGGCTCACCTACCCGAACCCGAAGTGGCGGCGCCTTCGCGACGAGGTCGAATCACGCATGACGGCGCTCGGCCTCGAAACGATCTGGGGCGAAATGCCTTTCGACATCGACAACCTCGATCGCGTCTACGGCCTCGAGGTGGACGGTCAGCCCGAGGGGTTCCTCAGGACGCTGGTTCGTGTCGCGACCTCACTCGGGTTCTGCGTGCTCGATGACGTCGCCGCCATCTGCTACCTGCCCTTCGGCATCATCTTCACCCACGACGGGCGCAAGCGACTCAAGTGGATCGACGACACCGCCACTCCCGTCACGACCGCCGACCGTGAAGCGGTCATGGCCCGATGCGTGACCGCCTGGCAGCCTCGATTCGAGGCACTCGGCTTCACGCTGCGCCGCGATGATCCGTTTCGCGACGAGATCCCCTGGCTCGCCGAGCGGGAGTCACCGGCAGGCCGGCAGATCATCAGGATCGCGTTCTCGACCTGCAACGACGCGCTGTCCTTCTCCGTGCGTGCCACTCTGAATCCCGTACTGCCCGATCCCGTACGGGCCATTCCCACGCTGACGTTCATCCAGGTTCGTGGTTCCGAACTGCGCGGCATGTCGGCCTTCATGGACAGCTCGCGGTGGTCGATGCTTTCGATCGGTGGTTCGCTCGAGACCAGCGAGCACGTGGACCGCGCTGTCGATGCGGTGTTCGAGTACCTCGACGACGAGATCCTGCCGACGTTCGAGGCGTGCTCCACACATGCCGGCATCCTCCGCCTCGCGCTCGACGACAAGGGCAAGCCGGGCTATCTCGTGCCTAGCGAAATGATCCTCGCGATGGCCTGGATGGAGGGCGACGACATGCTCGAGCGCCTCCATGCGGCCTACCGGACATCGGACCCCGACTGGGAGGGCAATGCCAAGGCCCATGCGGCGCTGAAGACCTTGGCTCGCTGACTCTCGCCGAGTGATGCCGTCGCGCGAGGCCGTCATCCTGTCGCCGTGCGGATGTCCACGAGCGAGAGCGTGAGTGCCCAGGCGAGTGCGGCGCCGAGCCACAGGATCGCGCCGTAGGCGATGCGACGCGGCCACGCGCCCACGCCGTATCGTTCGAGCCGTATCGCGATCCAGCCTGCGGCGAGAAAACTCGGTGCCCACAGCATGCCCGCCGAGAGTACGGCGGGCCACACGTTGTCGCCCTGCCAGTCGTCGAGGTTGCCGAAGGACGGCGCGAACACCGGATACACGGCGTAATAAAGCACTCCGCCGAGCAGGCCCATGCTCAGCAGGGCGAGTGCGAACGCGACGACAGCGGCGAGGATGGAGCGCTTCACGCCGATCAGTGCTCGCGCGTGAAGTGGTTCGTGCGCAGCAACGGCAAGCCGTCCGCACCGACGTAGGACGCGATCTCGGTCATCAAGTGGCCGTCGGCCGCGACCGTGTAGACGCGTGTCGACGCCGGCATACCCTGCCGACCGAGGCCGAGCACGAGCACGTTCGGTGCAGGCATCGTCATGGCCGAGGCATCGGCTTCGACGTTGCGCTCGAAGCGGATCGGTGTCGCGTCGAGCGGTGAGGTCGATTCGAAGTGCGTGGTCGCACCGGCCGCGTCGACGATGTCGACCGCCATGCCGAGCCTGCCCACCTCAGGCAAGGCGAACGCGATCGTCACGCGCTTCGGTCGCGCTTCGGGCGGTTGCGTCATGCGCGACGTGTCGAGGGTCCAGCGTCCGATCAGCGGTGATGGCGGCGCCTTCGCGGCATGTACCGATGCGCTGGCGACGACGAGACCGGACAGCAATGCGGCGATGCCATGACGCATGGGAATGCTCCTCGGTGAAGGATGGCATCGTGGCCAGCATGCGCACGACGCGGGAGTGATGACGATCGCCCGCAGACTCGCACAGGCGATGGTGCGCGTCATCTCCCTGCCCTGCGTACGCCGCAAGCGATCGCGCGCGGGTGCGACGCGCACGACCGTGATCAGGGAGCGCGTGGGCGAGCCGGATACGCCCAACGCAACGCGTCGTACTCGGATGCGTTGTATATCGTGTCGTGGCGCTCGGTCGGGCGCGGCACGTACGTCCATGCGAGGTCCTTCGATGCGGTGCGCGAGAGGATCGCGGCCAGCGCGGCGACGTGAGGCACGATCGTGTCCTCGTCGGCGGAGGTGAGGTAGAGCCGGCGCGGCGTGGCCGGTGCGGCTGCGAGCAGCGCCGGCGCCTCGCGCACGAGCGCGGCATCGTTCCACCACAGGCTCGGGCTGATCGCGATGACGACGTCGAACAGCGCCGGTTCGCGCAGGAAGCCCTCGATCGCGAACAGGCCGACGAGCGACTCGCCGATGATGCCGCGCCGACCATCGACACGATAGCGCCGCGCGACCTCGGGCATGAGCTCGTCGGCGATGAAGGCGCGGAACGCGGCCGATCCGCCGACACGCGGCGCGATGGCCCGGTCGGCGTCCACGGTCGTCGGCCCGGTCATGTCGCGACGACGCTCGGTGTTCTCGATGCCGACGAGCAGGACCGGCTCGATCTCGCCGGCCGCGTCGCCGTCGTCGATCGTCTTCGCGACGTGCGGGAAGTCCTCGGCGAGGCCACCGTCAGGCATGACCAGCATGGCGAACCGTGCCTGGCCGTCCGCGTAGCCGGCCGGCACGTGGACGTTGATGCGGCGCGTTTCGCCGAGGGCCTTGCTCGCGAACTCGAAGCTTTCGTGCGTGGGCACGTCCGCGGAGACCTGCGCCGAGGACGTGGACGTGATGCCGAAGAAGCACGCGCACAACCATCCCATCCACCATGCCGAGCGCACCGATCCGCCACCCGGTACGCGTCGCCTGCCTGCCTTCATGCCGTTGCCTCGCCGTCGGACGCGACAGTATGGACGAAGGCAGCCCGACACGGACCCGTGGACCGATGGTGTGCCGGACTTCGCGTGCCGCGTGCGGACTGTTACGGCTCGAACCCGGCCTTGAAGATGCGGTCGCTCTGCAACAGCAGAACCGCGAGTCCCGCGTTGAATGCCCTTGCCGTTCCCGCTCCCGAGAAGCGGCGACCGATCAGGTTGAACTGCCGCGTGCCGGCACCGACGTCGCGCGTCGCGTTGACGGCCATGGTGCGGACGGTGCCGTCGCCGTCGTCGGCGTACACGTTGACCCAGCGATCGGTCGGCGCAAGGCCGACGAGATCGTCGATGGCGAGGCGGAAATTGGCCTCGTACGGCTGGTCGGTCAGCACTATCGAGGCCGAACCGAACATCATCGCGCGCGCCGGCTGAGCCAGCGACAGGCTGCAGGTGCGCGCCGCCGAAAACGCGTTCGAGGTGCTCGTGAAGATGAGGCTGCCCTGGCTCTGGCAGAACAATCCGGCCGTCGTCGGCACGACGATGACGTTGATCGCGGTGTCGTACATCGTTGGGGTTGCCCGAACCCGAGAAGCGGCCGGCGCGTACGGCGAACGTGCGCGTGCCCTCGCCCACATCGAACGCGTACTGCGTGGCGATCGACTCGTCGGTACCGTCGCCACTGTCTGCATACGTATTCACCCAGCGCTGCGTACCCAGCATCGGCTCGCCGTCCAGTGCCAGCGCCATGCGCACCTCGCTCGCCGCCGTGCCGTAGCCCACCGACGCCGAGGACGAGACGAACGCCGTGCCCGCAGCCGCCACCGGGATGCTGCACGTCACGATGTCCGCATCGGCCGCGAGCGAGACCATGTCACCGCTCGTGACGCCGCACGTCGTCTGTTGCGCGAGCGATGCCGGCACGAACACGACCGAGAGCTGCGGATCGAACAGGTTGATGGAACCCGGGCCCACATAGCGCGAGGCGAGGAAACGCACGGTGTGCAGGCCGGCCGTGACGGCCGTGTAACGGTTCAGCGCGAGCGACTTGTCGGTACCGTCGCCCGCATCGGCGTAGATGTTGAGCCAGCGGTCACCGAAGGTGTCGAAGGTCGGGTTGTCGACCGTGATCGCCGCACGCAGCTCGTAGTCGCCATCGCTGTAGCTCGCCGACGCGGATCCATAGGCGAGCAGCACGCCGTCGACCGGCGCCGCGGGGCTCGCGGACTGGAAGCCCGAGGCTTCGGCCGCACAGGACAGGTACTGCGCCGGCAAGGCCTCGACCTCGCGCGGCGGCTCGGCGGACATCACGGGCGCCGACGGCATCGCGAGCGCGATCACGTCGGCCTCGGCGTTCTTGTCCTGGGCGCCGGCCGAAGCCGCCACGACCATCGCCACGGCGGCCAGGACGACGCGCGAGCGCGACCGGTGCGCGCCAGCGGAGGACAGGTGGATCATCATGCAGCACCTCGCAGGGATCGGGTGCCCGGGGAGCACGCAAGCCGGGGCCCGATCGGGACATGGCTCGAACCCGTCGCCCCGTGTCGATTCCCCCTTTCCCGGATCGTCGCGACGAGAGCAGGCCAAGCAAACCGATCCCGGGAGGATGAGATGCGCGTACTGGTACTCGTCAAAGCCACCGACGCCAACGAGAACGGCGTCACGCCGCCGGCGTGGACGCGCGACATGCTCGAGGCGATGGGACGCTTCAACGACGATCTGCGCCGCGCCGGCATCCTGCTGGACGTCGCCGGCCTGGCCTCGTCGGCGCACGGCAGGCGGGTGGTGTTCGACGGCGAGGAGCGCACCGTCGTCGATGGACCCTTCCAACCCGCCGCGGAGCTCGTCGCCGGCTACTGGCTCTGGCAGGTAACGGACATGGACGAGGCCGTGGCCTGGGTCAGGCGCTGCCCGAATCCGATACCCGTGCCGAGTGTGATCGAGATCCGACCGCTGCACGAAGCAGTCGACCTTCGAAGTGCACGCGCCGAGGATGCGAGCTGATCAGCGGCGCCGCACCGGCAACGTGCGCACGTCGGCGATCGGGACGATGTGCCAAGGCTGGTCGAGGCGGTCGACCGATTGCCACTCGACACGCGGCTCGCCGAACGAGCCCTCGTGCTCGGGTGGCGACACGTCCCAGTGCGTGGTCGCGAGCGCATCCATCGTGCCGCTGTCTGGCGGGCATCCCCACGGCTTGCCGGCCTCGTCGGTGCGCGTCGTCTCGGCGGCGCGCGACACGACGGGCTTATCGTTCGACGTGCGCCACGGCTGCACGAGCCGCGCACACACCGGCCTTGCCTGGAAATTGCCGAAGAACACCGGCACGCGCGAGCCGTTCATCCAGTGTCCGCGCTGCAGGCGCACGCCTTCGAGCGCGGTCACGGCATCGATGTCGGCGGCCGCGCGCACCTCCCAGCGGCGCCAGTGCATGCGGCTCGTCTTGCCGAGCGAGGCGCTCGCGTCGCCCCAGCCGATGGTCTCCTCGAACGCGGTCTTCGTGCCCGCGATCAGTGCGCCGCCCTTGTCGAGGCCGAAGCGCAGCTCCTCGTACTTCGTGCCCTCGACCTCGACCTGCTGACGCGCCAGGCTGTAGAGCCAGCCGTTGCTGCAGGTGTAATGGTCACCGTAGCGGATCGTCACCGCGCTTCCGCGTCCCGCGTAGGCGCGTTCGCCCTTGGCCTGTTCCTCGCGCACCGCACGCATGCCGCGCGCGTTGAGCGCGGGTTCGATGCGCAACCACGAGCCGTCGTCGGCCTGCGTGATGCGCGCATGGTGATCGTGCCAGCGATCGACCGACGAGCCGGTGCCGAGCATCCGGAACAGTTCGTACGAGACGTCGTCGTAGTCACCCTCGAGGTTCGGGCACGACCAGCCCTTGCGCGCGGCGAACATGCCCTTGGGCGACGCCCATTCGTCGGGGTAGCCATCCGTCCCGCAGCCGGCGAGCAGGCAAGACGCGACGGTGAGCATGCCGACCTGCAGCACGCGGCTCCGTCGTAGCGGCCTCGTCATGAGCTGAGACGACGTGGGCACAGCGGGCGAACGGCGCTTTGGGAGATGGAGCATGGAGGTAGACTCGTCGAGGAATGGCATGGGGCATGGCGCGAGCGCGGTTTCCGCCTGTCGTCGCAGGGATACACGCCACGCCCGCTCAGAGCGACGGCTCGCGGTATTCGGGAGCGGGCAGCTCGCGCACGTCGGGGATGTCGATGACGTGCCACGGCTCCTCGACCCGGTCGAGTTGCTGCCATTCGACGCGGTAGGCGCGAACCGAACCGCGGTAGTCGGTCGGCCTCATTGCATGCATCTTGCCGCTGATCGGACCGACAGCGTCGCTGTCGGCCGGACATTCGCCCGGTTTGCGCTCGACCGTGAGCGGCTTCTGTCGGGTCCAGAAGTCGGACGTGAGGTCGGCCGGGTTGCTGACCCTGTCCTCCGGTTGCACGAGGCGCACGCAGAGGGCTTGTCGATGAAAGTTCGCGAACCAGGTCTTCACCTTGTCGCCATCGAGGAAACCCGTACGCCTGAGGGTGATGCCCTCGAGCCCCGCCGCCTCCGCTTCATCGGAAGGGGCACGCGCTTCCCAGCGGTACCAGCGATGCCTCGAGCCGCGTCCCAGCGCGATGCGCGGGCTGTCGCCCCAGCCGATGCTCTGGTCGTCACTCACCGTCTCGTCGACGATCAGCGCGCCGCTGCGGTCCTTGCCGATGCCGGTTTCCTCGTGCGCGAAGCCGGAGCCCCCCGTCCCGCCCCTGTCGAAGTTGCGGATGTAGAGCCAGCCCATCGTGCAACGGTAGTCGGTGCCCTGCTTCAACGTGAAGCTGGTGCCGCGCGTCATGGACATCTCGCCTGCACGCACCGCACGCATGCCTTCGGCACCGAGGGAGAAGTCGAGGCGCAACGACGAGCCATCGTCGGCTTGCGTGATGCGCGCGACATGCCTGCCCCATTCGGCACGTCGGGGCCCCACGCCGAACACGTACGCGAAAGCCCAGTTCGCGTCTCGGTACTCGCCTTCGAGATTCGGGCACCACCATCCCTTGCGGTCGATCAGGAGGCCACGCGCGCTCGGCCACTCCTCGGGATAGTTCTTCGTGTCGCGCAGGCAGCCCTTGAGTGCCCAGGCCAGCACGAACAGCACGATCAGCAGCGGCCAGTTCTTCACGAGGAACCGTGCCGCCGACACGATCCTCCCACCACGTGAGCGATCGCGTGGTTGCGCGTGTTGCCCATTTTCGTCCGTCATTCCCGAAGCCTTCCGCGTTCCTGTCCTTCCAGCCGTCCCGTGAAACGGTGCAGCGTCGCCTGTGGCATCACGCGTCGAGCATCGCCTTGACCCGCCGCTCCACGTCCCGATCCTTGAGCGCCGCGATCAGCGCATCGACATCCGCCACGGTCGGGAAATCTTCGGGTTTGCGGTGGATGTTGCGCTGGATCTGGACGTGCAGCTGCTTGACGAGCTCCGGTCCTTCGCCCCCGTACAGGCGGTTCGTGTACACCGACAGCAGCACGATGCGCGCGAGCACTTCCGGACCCTTCATGAAGCCGAGCTGCTGGCGCAGCCGGATCACCTGGCCTTCGTAGGTGACCTGCTTGCCGAGCTCCGCCACGGTGCGCAACGCGTCCATGCGCGGACGTACCCGGTCGCGGTAGTGCGCGAGCGCGATCTGACCCTGCTGGTCGAAACCTTCGGGAATGCTCTTGTAGTAAGGCGATAGCGTGGCGGTCACGTGGCTGAGCGAGAAATCGTCAGCATGGATGTCCGGCATGTTGCGCACGTCGGCGCTGTAGGCCGGCGGGGGCGACGCACGCAACGACGCGTCGCAGAGGCCCAGCCAGGCATCGCGCACGCGCTCGCTGCCAAGGTAGACGAACAACGCGAAACCCGCATGACTACTGTAGGTGTTGGCCATGTAGAGCAGTTTCTGCTCGATCACGCCGTGATGCCGCTCGGCGCGCATCTTGCCGTGCCCCTCCGGTACCAGCGTGTAGCCGTCGGCGACGAGTTCCGGGAAGAGCTCACGCTCGAAGAACGCGTAGATGTCGGCGGCGGTCGGCTTGGCCGGTTTCGGCGTATCGACTCGTGGCTTTGCCCGCCAGGCGACCAGTCGCTCGTGCAGGAACGGCTTCAGGCGCGTCGACGATGCCGGCGTGTCGGGCACCGAGCACAGGGCGTCGCCGCTGTCGTCGGTGATGCGGAAGCAACGCCGGTAGTCCGCGATGTACGACGTCGCGTAGTAGGCCTCGGTGAAGGCCGCACCTTCCTCGTTGAGCTCGTCCGTGGTCAGCTTGCCATCGGCGAGGTCGAACAGGATGTCGGCGGCCGACTGGCCCCGCTCGCGGCGTGCCGCGATGTCCTTGGCCAGTGCCTCGTCGACGAGCCCGGCGCCGGCCGCCCAGACCCAGTACAGGCCGATCGGGATGCCGCCCGCCTCGTTCGGAAGCTCCGACGTGAAATCGAGGAAGTACATCTCGGCATCGTCGAACTTTTGCATCGCGAAACATCCCCCTTGGATGGCGCGGGATTAGAACATGAACGCGATCGATGCAAAGGAGGTGTTCAAGGACATGTTTTCCGTTTCGTGACGCCTTCACGAAAGTCGTCCCGGCGCCGCGCTCCCCGCACTTCACCGTCCGCCACCGATTTCGCCTATGCTCGCGCCGGCCACGCCACACATGGCGCTCGGCCACTCGCTTCATCACCAGGGGACATCATGCTCACCATCCACACGATCCGTGCCGCTTTCGCGTGCGCGGCGCTTGCGCTTCCGTCGATCGGCCTCGCCGGCCAGTGGTACTTCAACGTCACCAACGACACCGAATCGCGCATCACCAAGCTCGAGGTTTCCGAGAACAAGAAGGACTGGGGCAACTTCGACATCGGCCGCGGCATCGATGGCGGCGACACCGTCAAGCTCGAGTGGGACAGCAGCACGGATTCCGAGTCGTGCGACCAGTGGATCCGCGCCACGTTCAGCGACGGCAGCAAGAGTCCGGCGACCAAGCAGAACTTCTGCGCGGACCTGGACAACCCGATCGTCTTCGGCGAGGAGTAACTTCATCCATCGCCACGCCCATCCCCGGATGGACGTGGCGAAGGAAGCGACAAGCCCCTCCGGCGAGATCGCCGGTCTACTTCTCTGCGCCGGCAGGTGGCACGAGGCGCTCGTGCGTTTCCGGTATCAGCCCGAGCGCGGCCGTGCCGTACCACTCACGGTACTCGGCGACCATCTCGCCCTTCGTGATGACCGGATCGGTCTCGGCCAGCGCGCGCGCCGCATCGATACCGTCCACCGCGAACACGTAGAGGCCGCGCCATCCGGACGGATCCTTCGAGAACGGACCGGCCAGCACGAGCTGGCCGGCCTTCGACCAGCGCGTCATGTTGGCGAAGTGGCCCGCGAACATCGCGTCGCGTTCGGCGCCGTCGGGAACGCGGGTCGGGCCGGTCCTGAGCAGCACCAGCACGTACGTGCGCATGCCGCGCTCGTCGGCACCGAGGCGCTTGGCCAACGCCGCATCGAAGACGGCTGTCGGTGGTTCCTCCGCGGCAGCGGTCACCGGGAACATCGCGAGCAGCACGAGGACGAGCAGTGACGGCATGCGCATGGACCATCTCCGCAAGGGGATCGAGGGCCGGATCGGTACGCCGATCGTCGCCCCGCCATCCGATGTACGCAAGCGCAATCCGATGACGTACCCTCGCCGCCACGCTTGCCCGTCCGCGAGGATGCCTTGGACACTCCTGACCTCATCGGACGCTGCCACTGCGGCGCCACGGGCTGGATCCTGACCGGCGACCCCGGATCGATCACCGCGTGCAACTGCACCTTGTGCCGCCGCTACGGCGCACTCTGGGCCTACGACTTCGAGGGCGAGCGCATCACCCTCGACGGCGACACGGGACGCTACACGCGCATCGGCAAGGACGATCCGGCGCTCGAGATCCGCTTCTGCCGATCCTGCGCCTGCGTGATTGCCTGGCGTGGCCTGCGCCTGCCCGAGGACGGCCGACGGCGCATCGCCGTCAACGTGCGGCTCGCCGATCCCGAAGCCGTCGCCGACCTGCCGATCGACCACTTCGACGGCCTCGACAGCTTCGACGACCTGCCCTCCGACGACCGTTGCGTGCGCGACCTGTGGTTCTAGGACGGATCCTTTGCCGAACCGACGTCCCACGTCAGCACGCTCATGCCGGACGGCATCGTCGCCTTGCGTGACGCGTCCTCGCCTTTCGGAAGCGGTGTCCACGGCGTCGAGCCGATCTGCGCGACATCGTCGTAGCGACCGAGCATGCGGTAACGGTCGAACGTGTAGGCGAGGCCTTCGCTCGCGTACTCGTCGGCACCGTCGGTCAGCGCGAAATGCAGTTGCGGATCCGACGCGCTGCCGCTGAAACCGACCTCGGCGATGCGCTCGCCCGCTTTCACACGCGCGCCTTCGCGCACCACCGCGCTGCCGGGTCGCAGGTGGCCGTAATGCGCGAAGCCGCCGCCGTCGAGCGCGATCACGATGTCGTTGCCTTCGACGCCGCTCATCGCATCCGACAGCCGCTCGCGCTCAGGGGAGGTATCGCGGACCTTCACGACGCGCCCACCACCGACGGCGAACACGGCCTCGCCGTGGCTGAAGGTCCGTGCCGCGAGGGCGTTGCCGGCGGGTGCCTTTCTCCCCTCCGCATCGAGCTTGACCCAGTCGGCCGCATGGCGGCCGGGCGTGCGCAACGTGCCGCCGACCGCGTAGCCGGCACGGCGATGGCCGCGATCCCAGCGCGGGCTGTAGATCGCGACCCACGGGCCACCCTCGAGCGGCGGCGACAGGACCGGTGCCTGTGCAGCGGCCATCGGCGTGACACCGCCCTCGATCGTGCGCACGTCGCTGCCGGCGGCCTTGTCGACGTAGCCGACACGATGGCGCAGCGAGGCCGGCACCTTGCCGGGCAAGGTCAGGTCGACGAACACGACGCCACGGCGCCCCGAAGGGATCGCCTCGTAGGACTCGCCTTTCCACTGCAGGCCCGAGCGATCAAGACGCTCGTCGAGCGCCGCACCTTCGTAGGACGCGAGCACGCGCCCGTCGTCCGCCGCGAGCACCTCGACGCGGACGGGCATGAGGTCGCGACGCGCGAAGTTGGCGAGATGCAGCTCGTAGACGAGCTCGCGACCATCGTCGACCGCGCGCGGCATCGGCGGCGACGGAACACGCAGGTCGAACGACTCCTGCGGCGGTGCGGCGGCGGCCTGCAGAACGAGGGCCGCGCTGACAGCGAGCAGACCGAACCATGCGACACGTGACGACATGCGGCTTCTCCTCGGATTCCGGTCGTAAGGACGCGGCTCGGACCGGTGACGTCGCACGACGGTTCCCGGTCGGACCGGGTCGAGCCGGGAAACGTCTTCGCCCGCCGTCGCGGCTCAGTCCGGCACGCCCGCGAACGGTTCCGGCACGTCGATGTCGATACCGAGCACGCGCGCCATCGCCTCGTCACTGCGGTCGGTCGAGAACTCGATCCACAACGGCAGATGGTCGCTCACGCGCGGCGACACCTGCGCCTGGGGCAGCCCCTTGTAGACCGCGCCGGCGAAGTCGATCGTGCCGGCCCGGCCGGTCGGCCGCAGGCCGAAATCCTGGCCCTGGAACCACGCGATCTGGTCGTAGTGCTTGGCCTCCTTGCCCGTGGTCGTCTTCACCGATTGCAGCGCCTCGGGCACGCGCAGGCCGGTCTCGACGAACGCATCGAACAACGGGTTGCCCTGGCGCTTGTCGATGTTGAAGTCGCCGAGCACGAGCAGGTTCGGCTCCTCGCGGCTCTGGCCCGTGCGCGTGCGCTCGCGCAGCTCGTGCGCAGTGAAACGCCCGATCTCCCTCAGTTCCTGCAGGCGATCGGCCGGCACGTCGCCGTAGCGGATATGCGCCGTGAGCAGCGTGAAATGCTCGTTGCCCGCGCGGAAGCCGGCGATGTAGGGCGTGCGGTCGAACTGTTCGGGCAGGCCGTCCGGCGTCGGGCCGAGCACGATCTCGCCCGACAGCCCCGAGAGCACCACGCGACGCGTGTCGTAGAGGTAGGCCAGACGCTCGGAGTTGCCCTTGTCGCCGACGGTCACGTCGGTCAGCAGCACGGCCCAGTGCGGGCCGAGGACGTGCTCCATCAGGTAGCGCAACGCGGTCGTCTCGCGCTGCACCTCCTGCAGCGCGATCACGTCGAAGCAGCGGATCACCTCGGCGATGATCGCAAGCGAACGCATGTTGCGCTTGGGGCTGCCCGGATTCTCGGTCCATTCCGGATGCAGGCCTCCGAATTTCTGCAGATTCCACGTGCCGATGACGACGTTGGCGTCGGTGCGCCGCGCCGGGATCCCCGAAGCCTGGATGCGCCGGCGCATGCGCACGATGTCCTCGACGACGTTGGCGGGATACAGGGCATGGTCCATGGCGAGTCCCTCCGGCGGGCGCGGTGACAACCGCGTGCTGACACTCTACGTGCTGGCACGGCCGACCATGACAGTCTCATGGCGGACGGACCCTCCACGGCCGATGCCGTGGGTCGGATCGATCCTGCATCCCGGCACGCCGTCCCGCGACCGACCGCGTATCCAATGAGAAAAACGCCACAGGTTCACCCGCGAGCGATCCGGGAGCGTAAGCTCGCATCGCTGGAGAACACCATCGCCTTCGGGCGCCCGAACGTCATCGTGCCAGGGAAGAATCCATGAACCGCATCGCCATGCTCTCCGCAGTCCTCGCCCTCGCCTGTCCCGCCTCGACCGGCTGGGCGCAGAGCACGCTCAAGCTCGACGATTACAAATCGTTGCATCCGCGCCTCTCCAACGAAGAACGCGCCGCCTACGACAAGGCCCTCGCCGAGCAGTACGCGGTCGAAAGCAAGGACTGGGAACGCCCGCGGAGTCCGGTGGAAGGCGATCTCTGCACGCCGCCCTCTCCCACCCCGGTCAATCCGTTCACGATCTCCTCGACGACCATCGGCGCGACGAACAACTACGACATCGCAACGACCTGCGGCGTCGCGCAGACCCTGTTCGCCGGCACCGGCGCATCGCTCGACGTGGCCTACGGCGTCGTCACGGACAGCGATTGCTCGGTCACCGTGAGTGCGGATCCGACAGGTACCAACTGGGATCTGGCGCTGTACGTGCTGCAGGCGCCCGGTGCCGCGTGCACACAACTTCCCGCATTGGCCGACCCGCAATGCATCACGATGGACGACGACGGCGCTGCCAACACGACCGAATCCGTCACGTTCAACGCCGTGGCGGGTACCGAGTACTTCGTCATCGTCGACGGCTTCAATGCGGCCGTTGGAACCTTCGACCTGACCATCACCGGCACCGGCTGCAACCTCGTGCCGGTCGGACTGCAGTCGTTCTCGGTCGACTGACCTCCGCTCAGGCTGCCCCGTCCGGACCGGACGGGGCAGCCTGACGACCTGCGCGGCGGCCCCTCTCGCCTTCGACGGGTCCGCTCCCCGCACGCTTCCGCACGTGCCGACGCGCTCGCGTCACTCCTGCTCGGCTAGACTTTCCGGCTTGCCCGGAACTCCAGCTCATGCCCTTGCCCGCGTCCCGTGAACAGCTGGTCCACCGCGCGAGCATGGCCACCCTGGCGTCGACCGCCCTCGCCGGCTGCATCGCCACGCTGATCCACTGGACCGCACCCGTGCGGCAACCGATGGACCTCGTCATTCCGCCCACGGTCTGCGTGGTCTTCGTCGGCCTCATGCTCGCGCTGATGCGACACCCCACGCATGTCGTGACGATCATGCGTGCCGGACTGCTGGCCGGCCTGCTCGCGCTGGTCGCGCCGGCTTGGTTCTACCTGTGGCAGGCGATCCACGTGCCCGGCGTGCAGCTCGTCGCGACCTACCCGCCGGTCGCCGCGCTGTTCCTCGCGCTCATGGTCATGGTCATGATCTTCCTGCCGCCGCGCGGCGCGCTCGTGGTCATGGTGTCGGGCTGGCTGCTCGTCGCCTTGCCCGTGCTGGTCTACCTGTTCACGCATCCCGCGGAACTTCGTACACCGCGCGGTACGGACCTCGTCATGGCGTACGGTCCGGTGTTCGTGCTCGTCGCGGTGCTGCTGCCCGTGCAGCGCCTGCTCGGCGGACGCATCCGCCACCTCGTCTCCGAGCATGCGCGCATGGAGATCATGGCCAACCGCGATCCGCTGACCGGTCTCTACAACCGCCACTTCGGCGAGCATGTGCTGCGCGACATGCTGGAGCGTCAGGCGCCGGGCGGCGTGATCATGTTCGACATGGACCGCTTCAAGGCCATCAACGACACCCACGGCCACCCGGTCGGCGACGCGGTCCTGCAGCAGGTCGCCCGGCGCTGCCAGGATCTGCTCCGCAAGGACGAATGCATCGCACGTTGGGGAGGAGAGGAATTCCTCGTCGCCGTACCCGCCGTCGACGCCTCGAGCCTGCATGCGCTGGCCGAGCGCCTGCGCACGGCGATCGCCGAACTGGTCATCCCGCCCGTCCCCGCGATCAGCGCCTCGCTGGGCACCACGCTCATCGAACCCTGCGACGGCTTCGACAGCCTGCTCCAGCGCGTCGACAAGGCGCTCTATCGGGCCAAGCAGCGCGGTGGGGATGTGGTGGTGTGAGGCGTCGTGAGCCCATGCCTGTCGCGACTCGAAACCCATTGAGCGCTACACGACGTCGACTTCCTCCCAGGCCGGCGGCATGATCCCAGACATGGGAACGCCGACAAGCCTGGACGACGAGCGCATTCGCACGGCAGCGTTCGCGCATGTCAACGCACTCAGCGCGATCCGTGACCATCTGAGCTCGTCTGATCTGTCAGCCGGCTTCATCGTGGATGGCGAGCGCATTCCACTGGTCAATCCCCAGCGCGGCATCTTCAAACCCCGTCAGTTGAAGCATTTGCTGTCGATCCGCACGGTGTTTCCACGACCGGGTGCGAAGATCTGGTACGACGATCAGCGCCGCGTGCATCGGCAGCTGTATGACAGCCATGATTTCGTCGACTACGCGTTCATGGGTGACAAGCCGGAGGCCGCCGACAATCGGTGGCTTCGTGAGGCATACGAGCAGCGCATCCCGATCATCTATTTCATCGGTGTAGCGCCCGGGCGCTTCATGGCGGTGGTGCCTGCGTACATCGCCGACTGGAATCCGAACCTGCTGAAGGCTTCCGTAGGTTTCGGAAACCCCGCTCAGTATGACGAGGCCAGATTTCCCGACACGGCGCCTGCTCGCCGCTATGCCATTCGATCGGTGCAGCAGCGCCTGCATCAATCCTCGTTTCGCCAGGCGGTCATCCAGGCCTACGGCATGCGCTGTGCACTTTCCGGCATGCCCGAACCGCTGCTTCTCGACGCCGCGCACATCGTGTCGGACAAGCACGAGACCATGGGGCAACCCGTCGTACCCAACGGCATTCCGCTGACCAAGCTTCATCACGCCGCGTTCGACGCCCATCTGATCGGCATCGATCCGGACTACCGCATCCATGTCTCCGAGCGCCTCCTGGTCCAGCGTGACGGTCCCGTTCTTGAAGCCATGAAACAACTGCAGGGTTCCTGCATACGATTGCCCGACCGTGTCAGGGATCGACCTGACCGTGACAGGCTCGCCGAGCGCTACGAAGCCTTCGTGAGATTGGGCTAGTCGCGCCCTCGGCAACGACGCCCTCCGGCCAGGCAGAACCTCCTCAAACGAATGTCCCGTTCTGTCGCCTGCCGACAGAACGCTGCGACAGCCTCGTGCCACCATCAAAGTCAGGGGAAACACACACCAGCAGCACACGGCGGCAACCGGCATGCGCAACGCGCGAGCCGGTGAACGAGCACCGGGGAATCATCGAGGCAGCGCTTTCCAGCACGTCCATCGGGCACGCGGCGCCCGCACGGCGCGCGCTCTTGCGAAGACGATGTCACAGGGGATGTCGGCATGAGCACACCGGGAACCGCGGCGCTGCAAGCGACTCTGGCACGGCCGACGATGGTGCGATGGCGCATCCTCTCGGTGCTCGTACTGATCTCCCTCGCCTCGTACCTGCTGCGCGGCAATCTTTCGATCGCCGCGCCGTCGATGATGGCCGACCTGCAGCTCAGCGAGATCCAGTGGGGCTGGGTCATGTCGGCCTTTCCGCTGACCTACGCGATCTTCCAGTTCCCCGGCGGCGTCTGGGGCGGACGCATCGGCGCGCGCGCGGCACTCGCGGTGATCCCGGTCGCCTGGGCGGTGCTTACCATCGCAACCACACTGGTACCCGGCCGCGACATCGCATCGACGGCGACCATCATCGGCAGCCTGATCCTCGTGCAGGCGCTCGTCGGCGCGGCCCATGCGCCCGTGTTCCCGGTCATGGCGACGAGCATCGAGCGCTGGTTCCCTATCGGCAACTACGCCTTCCCGAATGGTCTCGCGAGCACCGGCACCACGGTCGGCCTCGCGGCACTGGCCTCGACACTGCCGTGGCTGATCGCCGCGTTCGGCTGGCGGCAGGCGTTCCTGCTGCTCGCCCCCGCAAGTGCGCTGATCGCCGCGCTGTGGTGGTGGTACGCGCGCGACACCCCGCAGCAGCATCGGTCCGCCAACGCTGCGGAGATTGCCTTGATCGGCACGGGCATGCACCATGCGGGGACGGCCGCCCCGGCATCGCAGCCAGCCTGGGTGCGCGCGCTCAGGGATCGCAACATCCTGCTCGTCACGCTCAGCTACGCGTGCAGCAACTTCGTGTTCTACCTGGTCTTCAGCTGGGGCTTCTACTACCTGGTCCAAGTGCGCGGATTCGCCGAGCAGGAAGCCGGTTTCCTGACCTCGCTGCAATGGCTCGGTGCCGGCGTCGGTGCCGCGCTGGGCGGTTGGTGCTGCGACCGGATGTGCCGTCGTCACGGACTGCGTTCCGGCTGCCGATGGCCGATCGCGATCGGCACGAGCATCACGGGCGTGCTGATCCTCGGGGTCGCGTTCCATCCCAACTCCCATGTTGCGGCGGTGATGCTGGGCTTCTCGTTCGCCTTCGGGGTGTTCACGGACGGCCCCTACTGGGCGGTCGCCACGGCCATCGGTGGCCGTCACGCCGGCGCTACCGGTGGCCTGCTCAATACCGGCGGCAATGCGATGGGCTTCGTGAGCGCCGTGCTCGTCGCGGTGGTCGCTCAGGACCTCGGCTGGGACATCGCCGTCGCACTCGGCGCCGTGTTCGCGTTCCTTGCGGCCGGCCTCATCCTGCTCGTCGATGCCGGTCAGCAGATGGACCAGGCCGACTGAGGCTAAAGACTTTCCGCGTGGCGATGGCCGTCACGCAAGCGCGCGATCCGACACGCTAGGCTGCTCGCTCGTGTCCACGGAAGGTCGGGGTTTCGCCATGCACCTGCCACGCATCCTGATGTTGCTGCTCCTCGCGTGTCCCGTCGCGGGCTTCGCACAGGCCCTGCAGACCTTCACGCTGCCGGTCACCAATCCCGCCAACGGCGCGTACCACCCGGACATCCAGGCCAGTTTCCCGAGCGTGCAATGGGCGACGCTCGATCGCCTGTATCTGCCCGCTGGCCACTACAAGTTCCTGCGCATCGGCAACCTGCCCGTTCGCAGCGCCTCGCGTCCGCTCGTGATCACGAACCTCGGCGGCCAGGTGCGCATCGGCGGCCTCGGTCACTACTACGTGTTCCCGATCGGCGGCGGTTCGAACTGGCGGCTGACCGGTCATTACGATGCCGCCGCCGCGACCGGCGATGCGGCCTACCAAGGCCACGCGGGCGGCGCCTACGCAACCTCGCGCGGGCGCTACGGCATCCTCGTCGACGACGGCCGCATCGAGAACGAGGACGGCACGGACACGGGCTACAGCGGTGTCTCGGTCGGCGGCGGTGCGACCGACTTCGAGATCGACTTCATCGAGGTCACGCGCGTCGGTTTCGCCGGCATCGTGCTCAAGACCGACAACAATGGCGATGCGCACATGCGCAACGTGCGCATCCACGACACCTACGTGCACGACACCGGTTCGGAAGGCTTCTACATCGGCAGCACGCAGGCACAGCCGCAGCACCGCATCGAAGGCCTCAAGTTCTACAACAATCGCGTCGTGCGCACGGGCACCGAGATGTTCCAGCTCGGCCAGGCCGGCGGCGGCAGCGACATCCACCACAACGTCTTCATGCTCGGCGCACTGGACTGGAAGAGTCCGTTCCAGAGTTACCAGGACAACGCGATCCAGCTCTCGCCGCGCGCGGGCTCGCTGCGCTTCCGCAACAACATCGTGATCGGCGGCGCGGGCTCGCTGCTCAACATGCTCGGCGCCAACATCACCGGCGATCCGCACGCGGCCGGCGACCTCGTCGAACTCTCGGACAACCTGTGGTCGCATTCGCGGCACTTCGGCCTGTACGTCGCACGCCTCACCGACGGCGTCACGAACTACCGCTTCGAGCGCAACCGCATCTCGGACATCGTCTTTACCTACACCGAACTCACGCCCGGTGCGACCAACTACAACCAGGTGTTCCGCATGGGCAGCGGAACCGGCGTGGCCAACACCAACCCGATCACGCTGCGCGAAAACCGCTGGCAAGGACCGCAGGTGTTCGTGTTCAACTGGACCAATCCGAACCAGACGGTCGGCAACGTCACCTCGACCGGCAACGCCAACGTGGCGACGATGCCGTCGCCGCGCTTCGTCGACAGCGGATTTCCCGACGGCTTCGACTGGTTCCGCATCGAACAATGGGGCCGCCAGACGCCATCGGGCACGGCGATCACCTACCAGCCCGGCGACTACGCGACCTACCAGGGCAAGCTCTACCGCAGCATCGCGACCAGCGCGCACAGCGGCCAGCGCCCGGACCAGAATCCCTCGACCTGGCAGCTGCAACCCGATCCCGCCGACGACCTGCGTCTCGCCACCGACTCGCCCGTGCAAGGCGTCGGCCTGCTCGACGGTGTCGGGGCGATCTTCGCTCACGGGTTCGAGTGATCCGACCGCGGTCAGGTTCATTTTCTTGCCTCGACATGCCGGCCGGCACGTCGAAGAAATGAATCTGACCCCGGGTTGCTGTCGGGCGTCACTTACATGCAATTGACACTCATTCGCATCGACATCTAAAGTGGCGATCCCTTTGGAGGGAGGAGGCGCACCACGCCTCCCGTGATCGCGCCGGTGTCCTGCCGGTGCTCCAACCCCGCGGGTCATTCGCCAACACGCACGGCCGGGGGGTCGCGCGGCGGAGGAGCCGCGCTGCCAGGAGATCCACCATGAACGTGTCATCGCGGTACCGACGCCCGAGAGTCGGTCTGCTGCCGTGGGCGATCCTCGTCGCCCTGAGTCCCTGCGCCGCGATGGCCCAGGCCCTTCCCGACGACGAAGACAAGGACAAGGACGACCGCACGCTCGAGGTCGTCGAGGTCATCGGCGAACGCCCGCTACCGAACATCAAGGACCGCCTCCAGCGCGGCCAAGCCTCGACCGTGCGCGACCTGTTCGATCTCGACGCCCGCGTCGACTTCGGCGGTGGCACGCGCAACGGCCAGCGTCTCTACCTGCGCGGCGTCGAAGGCAGCAACCTCAACGTCACCGTCGACGGTGCACGCCAGGGCCAGAACCTCTACAACCACCGCGGCGGCCAGGGCAACGTCGATCCGGAAATCCTCAAGCGCGTCGACATCGCGCCGGGCCCGGTCGCGGCCGATGCGGGCTACGGCGCACTCGCCGGCAGCGTGCGCTTCACCACCGTCGATGCGCAGGACCGCCTCGCCGACGGCGACACGTTCGGCGCCGCGGCCAAGCTCGGCTACGCCTCGGCCACCGAGGCCAAGCGCGCCTCGGCCACCGCCTTCGGCCTCGCCGGCGACACGCTCGGCGTGCTCGTGCATGCCTCCGCGCAGGATTACGACGACCTGCGTGTCGGCGGCGGCAGCCACATCCCCTACTCCGGCGGCGAAGACCGCAGCGCGCTCGTCAAGCTGAGCCTGCTCGCGATCGAAGGCCACGAACTGCGCGTCGGCCTCGAAGGCAACCGTGCCGAAGGCTTCAACTACATGCAGCGCGGCGACTACCCGTGGCAGGTGCAGCCGCCGGTCGGCACGCGCCCGCCGCAGGACCAGACCCTCACGCGCACCGCGCAGACGCTCAACTACCGCTTCTCGCCCGGTTCGGATGTCGTCGACCTGCGCGCGACGTTCGCCAACTCGCGCGATGATTTCCACGCGCCGGACAGCAACGGCGAGCGCTTCATCAGCGACGGACGCACGTTCGACCTGCGCAACATCATGCGCTGGAATAGCGGCACGATCGCCACCGACCTCACCGTCGGCCTCGAGTACGTCGACCAGGAGGGCACGGCCGAGCAACGCACCGGCACGACGTTCTTCCGCACCGCGAGCGACAACTTCGGCGCCTACGCGCAGGCACGCGTGCACGGCACGCGGTGGGACGTGAGCCTCGGCGCGCGTCGCGATGCCTACGACAGCGACTACGGCACCGCGAGCAGCGACGGCGAGGAAACCTCGCTCAACCTGCAGGCGCAGTGGCGTTTCGAGAACGGTCTGCGCGTGCACGGCGGCTACGGCGAGGCGATCCGCGGCTTCGGCACGATCCCGCTGCAGTTTACGCGCAACATCGCGCCGAACCTGCTGTTCAACGGCTCACCCGACGGCACGCTGCGTCCCGAGCGCGGCCGCCAGAGCGAAGTCGGCATCGCCTGGGCCGGCGAAGGCGTGCTCGGTGCGCGCACCTTCGAGATCGGCCTCAAGCGCTACCTCACGCGCCTGCAGGACGTGATCGCGTTCGACCAGCCCGGCACGGGCGGCCTCGGCGGCCGACCGGTACGCGGCTTCTCCAACCTGCATCCGTCGGTGCGCTTCGAAGGTACGGAGCTCACCACGCACTGGCGCGGCGAGCGCTTCGAGACCTCGCTGTCGGTGATCGACGCCGAAGCGAAGAACCTCGCGATGCAGCCGCAGTTCCTCGCCCGCGCCGGCGCGCCGACGCAGGGCAAGCTCGTGTGGGATTCGCGCTTCGCGCTCGCGCCACAATGGACCGTCGGCTACACGTTCACGACCGTCGAAGGCCTCGACAGCCCGCCTGCAGGCCAGACCGTCTTCATCGAGCGCCCCGGCTACTCGCTGCACGACGTCCAGCTCAACTGGCGCGCACCGGGTGCACGCGACTGGGGCGTCGCCCTGGCCGTCAACAACCTGTTCGACCGCCGCTACAGCACGCTCACCACGTTCACCGAACTCGGCTTCGCCACAGAAGAACCGGGCCGTGACGTGCGCGTGACGGTCGACGTGGCGTTCTGACGACCGCCTTCATCGTGCACGTCCCGGGAACGGGCGTGCCCGATGAAATGAATGGGGTCAGGCCGTCGTTACGGCACGCTCTCGACTTCGACTTCGACCTCGTTGCCGCCCTGTCCGGCCATCGCCGTGCGCCAGAGCGTGTCGAGCTGATTCGCCGCTCCGGCACTCACGGCGCCTTCGGCGGAGGCGATCGATGCGAAGCATGGCGTGGTCGGCATCGTGCAGGCTCCCCCGGAAGTCCTGCGAGGTTCCGGGAATGCGGAACGGCGCGCAAACGTCGCAGCCATGCCCGTCGTTCGGCGACATCACCATGCCGCGCGGTGCATCCATCCGCGCGCCACGTATCAAAAGCATCGCCCCTCAGCAATTTCGAGGCGACAATGCGCGCATGAGAACCTTCGTCCTCCGCGCCCGCGCGGCCCCCACCGACAGCGCGACCCTGCTGGCTTCCGTCGGCCAGGAGGCGCACACCGAGATCCTCGCGCACATGCTCATGAACGCGATCTTCGTGGCGCAGTCGCATCGCCCCGATGTCGTCGTCTACCTGGTGCTCGAGAGCACGCGCGACTTCTCGCGCACGATCCGTTTCGACGCCAACGCCATGCACGACATCGGCGGCTTCGACGAACGCGCCCTGCTCGGCAAGGTCGCGAGGGCGCTCGATGTCTCGCGCGGCATGGACAAGGAGGAAACCCGCCCGGTCGAATCGGGCGTCACCGTGCAGACGATCAGCTTCGAGCGCCTCGTGCAGGGCCTCGCCACGGATCATCAGCTCTACGTGATGGACCGCAAGGGCACGCCGATCCGCGAGCAGGTGTTCGAGGGCAACCCGTGCTTCCTGCTCACCGACCACATCCCGATGCCGAAGAAGACCTTCCACAGCCTCGAGCGCCTCGGCGCGCAGAAGCTCGCGCTCGGCGCGACGATGCTGTTCGCATCGCAATGCGTCGTGCTGATCCACTACGAACTGGATCAGGCCTGACGACAGCGACTGGCAGGCATCCTTGCCCGCAGGCGCACGAGCGTCAGCAGCGCTCGATGCCGACTTTCCAGGCTCCACCTTCCTTGCGCATCATCACGTCGCACTGCATCTCGTAGCGATCCGCGGCACTTCCGGCCTGCGCCTTGAGCTGGGCCACTGCGGCATCCCCGAGCACGCGCATCGTGCCGATCGCAGGCTTGCCGCTGTGCGCAGGCACGAACATGCGCACGAACATGTGCTCGACCTCCGCACCGTACTGCTCGGCCTGACGCCGTGCATCCGCGCGGCGCGTCGCCGTGAAGGAGCCCTCGATGTCCTTCGAGGACTTCGCTTTTCCGGCGGCGGTCCAGTAGGTGAGCAGCGCCGCGCGCGCGGCTTCGACATCGGGGCCCGTCGTGAGGCCCGACGCCAGCGTGCGGTCGACCAGCGGCGGCGGCGCGAGTGGCACGTCGACGGTGTATGTGCCCAGCACGTCGCACCATGCGTCGTTGCAGCTGCCGCTGCCTTCCTCGAGCGTGCCCGTGACACGCGTGCCGCTCGTTTTCAGCTTGGCCACCGCGCTGGCGAGGTCGTTGATCACGTTGACACCGCGCACAGAGCACGCCCCGCCGGCGTCGCATTCGTAGATGGCTTCGACGTTTCCATCGGCCTTGATCGACCAGCGCAGCAGCGGAGCGTTGGCCTTCTGGCGCCACGCGAGGATCTCGTCGTTGCGGTCTTCGGCGTCGGCCCACGCGTCGGCAGGAACCGCCCTGTCGAAGAGGTAGATCGTCGTGATCGCGCCGGAGCGCGAAGACTCGCTCCAGGCGTAACCGTGGGTGGGCTTGAACCCGCCGTCGGCGGATTGGCCGGACACCGAGCCGGCCGGCGCGGCCGCGGCATGGATCGACATCGTGGCGAGCACGAGCAAGGTGGAAAGGCGGCGCGTGAACATGCAAACCTCCGGGGCAGTGTCGGTCGTGGTGCAGACGGTCGTGCACGCTCACGCGAAGACGTGGCGGCAAGGGCCAACCGCAGCGCCGACACGTCGGCTGGACACACCGCTCGGGGCCTCACGCCTCGGCTACGTTCGCGCTCCGCTAAGCCGAGGTGGCGTAGGACGTCGGTCTCCACCCACCGCGTCGATCAGCAAGGAGAAGGCATGAAGATCGTGACCAGCCTCAGCTTCCAGGGCCAATGCCGCGAAGCATTCGAGTTCTACGCCAAGGTTCTCGGCGGCAAGATCACCGCCGCCTACCCGTATGGCGAGGCGCCTCCGGGCATGCCGTTCACCGACGACAAGTACAAGCAGTGGCTGATGCACGCGTGGCTCGACGTCGGCGACCAGTCGATCATGGGCGCGGACATGGACACCGCCTGGGCGCCGAACATCGGCAAGCCCAAGAACGGCTTCGACGTGACCCTGCACACGACCGACATCGCCGAAGCGCGTCGCTGGTTCGATGCACTGTCCGAAGGCGGCAAGACCGTGATGCCGTTCGCCGAGACGTTCTGGTCACCGGGTTACGGCGCACTCGTCGACAAGTTCGGCATCCCGTGGATGGTCAACACGATCCCGTCGGGCGACTGGAAGCCGCCGCAGGGTGCCGACGGCTTTTCGTGACCGGCTCTGCGTCGTCTCGTCGGGACCATGCACACCTCCGACCATCGCGCCTCGCATGACACGCGGGGCGCGAACAGGCGAGAAGCCTCGCGCGACATATCACGATGATCCAGCCACCCGTGTCCAAGCTCCGGGGTCAGGTTCATTTTCCCGATCGACGCCGCGGACATCCGCCGCCCTCTCCAGGCCAATGAACCTGACCCCAGCTTGCGCGTATCCGCACGTCCGAGGCACATGAACCTGCGCCCGGCTTCCACGCGCCGGCTTGCATCCCGCCCCGGCGCCCAGCTCGGGCAGACGCTCACCCACGCGAAGCGCGGGTGAGCTCAGGTCCGATCAGCCCGCGTTCTTCGCGCGCGTCCACGCGTCGCCCGCCGGCTTCGGCGATGACGCACCCGCCGGAACATCACGCACGCGCTGCGTCAGGCCCTTGAGGAAGTTGCGCAGCATCTGGTCGCCGCATGGACGGTAGTTGCGATGTCCGGGCTGGCGGAACAGCGCCGACAGCTCCGGCTTGGACACCGGGAATCCCGCGTCGGCGAACACCTCATGCATGTCCACGTCGGCGAGTTCGAACGCGATGCGCAGCTTCTTGAGCACGAGGTTGTTGGTCATGCGCGTCTCGAACGGACGCGCCGGCTGGCGATCGTCGCGACCGCGCCGGTGCACGATCAGCCCGTCCAGGAAACGCGCGAGCACCGCGTCGCTGCACGTCACGTGCGCGGGATCGTCTTCCTTCATCAGCATCGGCCGCACGTCGTCGCGTTCGAGCACGAACGCCGGGTCGACCAGATGCACGATCTCCACCACCTTGTGATCGCTCAGGTCGAGCATGTAACGAACGCTGCGCAGCACATCGTTGTGGATCATGGGCCTTCGTGACGCCGGGGAAAGACGCGCAGTGTAGCGGGTGTGGTGCCCTGGCCCGTCGACGCGGCTCCTCTAGCCCGATCTCCGTATCACGCCGC
The DNA here is from genome assembly GCA_029959555.1 of Lysobacteraceae bacterium PS02065. Taxonomy (GTDB): domain Bacteria; phylum Pseudomonadota; class Gammaproteobacteria; order Xanthomonadales; family Rhodanobacteraceae; genus Dokdonella. The sequence goes on from JASCPI010000008.1 coordinate 33,920, forward strand.
CAATCCGGAACACCGTCATCCCGGCGGAAGCCGGGATCCCCTTGAGCGTCCGTCGAAGCGGAACTCGGTTGGGCAACGATGCTTGAACACATCGTCTCGATTCGGAAAACGTCACAGCACGTGCATTCCGACCAGACTCCCGACCATCGACAAGGTGCAATTCGCCGATCGATGCTCAAGGGGATTCCGGCTTTCGCCGGAATGACGAGCTGACTGACTGCAGCGGGTCTGCGCCAGTTACTCCATGACCGAGCCGTTATGCACAAGCGCGGGAGAACGCACGCGCCATGTCCTCCTTCCCCGCCACTCCACGTTTCCTCATCGGCGGGTTGTATAGTCCGCCGGCACGCCGGGTGCTGCACCCGGCCACATGAAAGGTGAAGGAATCGTCATGGGTCTCATTCAAGCGGCGGTGGGTGCGGTCGGCGGCATGCTCGCGGACCAGTGGAAGGACTTCTACACGGTGCCGGCGGGGCTGCCGTCGACGGCGGCGCTGTTCGCGGCCGTGCCACATGGCACCAACGCCGGGCGCGGCTCGAACACCAAGGGTTCGTCCAACATCATCACCAACGGCTCGAAGATCGTCGTGCCGGAAGGCTACGGCCTGCTGCTCATGCAGGACGGCGCGATCACCGGCTTCGTCGCCGAGCCGGGCGGCTACGAGTGGCGCTCGGACGATCTCAACTCCAAGTCGATCTTCGCCGGCGACGGCTTCGTCAGCCCGCTGATCACGCAGAGCTGGGAGCGCTTCAAGTTCGGCGGCCAGCCGGGTTCGCAGCAGGCCGCGTTCTTCGTCTCGCTCAAGGAGCTGCCGGACAACCGCTTCGGCACGCAGTCCGAGATCTACTGGGACGACGCGTTCCTCAACACGCAGGTCGGCGCGGTCACGCGCGGCTCGTATACGCTCAAGATCGTCGACCCGATCCTGTTCGTGAAGAACTTCGTGCCGGCGCAGTACCTGCAGTCGGGCCAGGTGTTCGATTTCACCGACATGGACAACGCGGCCGCGAGCCAGCTGTTCAACGAGGTGGTCGGTTCGCTCGCGCCGGCCTTCAGCCTGTACTCGAACGATCCGGCCAAGGGCAACCGCATCACCAAACTGCAGCAGGATTCGATCGGCTTCGCCAAGAGCCTGTCGGATGCCGTAGAGCAGGCCTACCAGTGGAAGTCCGATCGCGGCCTCGTGATCGTCAAGACCGCGATCGTCTCGATCGAGTACGACGCCAACACGCGCGAGCTGCTCAAGACCGTGCAGCGCGCCGATGCGCTGTCGGGTGCACGCGGCAACTCCAACCTGCAGGCCAGCGTCGCGCAGGGCATCCAGTCGGCCGGCGAGACCGGCGGCGCGGCGGGCCTGGTCGGCATCGGCATGGCCTCGGGCATGCTCGGTGGCGTCGGCAATCTGCAGCAGCCGGCTGCGCCCGCCGCGGACGATCCGGTCGCCAAGCTCAAGAAGGCCAAGGAGATGCTCGATCTCGGCCTGATCACGCAGGGCGATTACGACGCGCTCAAGGCCAAGGCGCTCGGCCTGTAACCGTCCAGGTACGTCGCGACCATGTCCAACACCAACCTCCCGCCGGTGCCGCCGCCTCCGGGCATTGGTCCCGGCTCGCCGCGCGACGTGCCGCCGGTGCCGGGCAGCCATCCGATCGATCCGGCCACGCTGCCCAAGCCGATCCGTGACGAGCTGCTGGCACCGGATCCGCTCGCCATCGACACGTCGGCCGCCGAACTGAAGGACGGCCTCAACCGCTGCCCGAAGTGCGGCGCGACCGACATCCGCCACAAACTCGGCACCGATCTGTTGATCTGCCAGTACTGCCGCCATGAGTGGGACGGCGCGCGCGTGGAAGAAGCGTTCGGACTCGGCGAAGGCCTCGCCGACCTGCGCGGCACGGTCGTCGCGTCCGGCGCGCGCGACATCGCCGCCGACGCCGCCGCGCTCATGACGTTCAAATGCACGGGCTGCGGCGCCGAGGTCACGGTCAACACGTCCACGTCGATGACGGCACGCTGCCACTGGTGCCGCCACGTGTTCGGCGTCAACGAGCAGGTGCCCAACGGCGCCGTGCCCGATGCGGTGCTGCCTTTCCATATCAAGAAGGACGACGCCGTCGCGCGCATCCGCCAGTTCGTCGACAAGCGCCGCCTGTTCGCGCTCAAGGCGTTCAAGGAGGAATTCACGCCCGAGAACGTCGTCGGCGTCTACCTGCCCTACATGATCGTCGACGGCAACGTCAGCGCCGCGGTCGCCGGCAAGGGTGAGATCAAGACGCGCGAGTACCAGCGCGGCACCGACAAGAACAAGACCACCTATTACGACGCCGACATCTACCAGGTCGAGCGCCAGGTCTCGTTCACCGTCGACGACCTGCCGCTGGAATCCTCGACCGAGCGCGGCAACCTCGACACCAAGGTCAACACCAACAACATCATCAACACGATCCTGCCGTTCGACACCAAGAACGCGGTGAAGTGGAACGCCTCGTACCTGTCGGGCTTCACCTCCGAGAAGCGCAACAGCAACATCGAGCAGATGCAGCCGCGCCTCGAGGACCAGTTCCTGTCGATCGCGCGCGCGCAGGTCGAGAGCTCCGTGCGCCGCTACGACCGCGGCGTGCGCTGGGAGCAGGAGCAGCTCGACGTGCACGGCACGCGCTGGGTGTCGATGTACCTGCCCGTGTGGCTGTACTCCTACCACCAGCCCGGCGCCAACGGCGGCATGCTCCACTACATCGCGGTCAACGGCCGCACCGGCGAGACCATGGGCAGCGTGCCCGTGCAGCAGTGGAAGCTGCTGCTCGCCGCCCTCACCACCGGCACGGTCATCGAAGGCATCGTGCTCTGGATCCTGGCGACGTCATCATGAGCGACGATGGTGGGCTCTGGCTTCTCGCGGCCGGTCCGGCCGGCGCGTCCGCGCTGTACTGGTACCTCTACCGCTACTACCGCAACACCGACAAGTCGCACGCGTTCGAACGCGAGACGACCGTGGAGGCCCAGCCCGTGACGGGCTCGGACGCCCAGGTCGGCGACATCAAGGGCACGCGCGAATCCCGCATCCGCGGCGACAACGTGCGCGCATTCCGCGAGCGCGTGCAGCGCGTGCGCAGCGATTCGAGCTGAGCGGAAACGCGGCGTCGGCACATGAGGCGGCGCCCTTCGCGCATCCATCGGTTCTCCCCTCCACCTGCACACCCGGGCGTCGTGATCGGCGACCGGGCCCATGCCGCTGCCGGGTTGCTTCTGGCGGTACGTCACCATGAAGTCGAGCGGGCGCAGGACGCGCCTTGAGCGACAGCGTCCTGCCCTCGTACGTCCGCTCCACGAGCATGACGACGTCCGCGTAGTCCGCCGATCACAGCGTGCCTTTGCAGGCATCGTCCTTCACGGAGCATCACGCCGCCGACACGCTGGATCCGATCACCCGCCGCCACACGCGAGGTCAACGGCCTCGCAGCGCGCCCCGGATCAGTGGTAGACCCACTTCCCCGACGGATCCCAGCGCACGATCATGCGCTTGGCATCGTCGAGTGCCTCCTCGCGGGACGGATTGCAGTCGCCCAGGCAAGAACGCACCTTGAGCAGCACGCCGCATTCGAACTCCCCGACCTCGGCGCGGCGCACCTTGCACGACTCCACCGTCACGTCGGCGAGCTCCATGTGCACGACGGCCGACTTGCCCGTCGCGGTCAGCGTCAGCGGCACACCGCCTTTGGACTCGAAGTCCTCGTACATCGCGTAGGTGAGCTTGCGCACCACGGAGAGCGGCGGTCCACCCTCCGGCACCGGCTTGCCCTTGGCCACCCGAGCCGGCTTGGGCGGCGCGGCGGGCACTGACGCGAGCGCAGCCGGCATGCCAACGTCGTCCGTCGTGGCGAAGGTCACCGACGCGGCGTTCGAAAACGCGCTCGACCACTGCAGCTCGAACCCCTCCGGCACGATCACCACGAGCACGCCGCGCGCCGTGGTGCCGGCCAGCGACAACCCGTAACGCACGAGCAGGCTGACCACCGCATCCTGCTCGCCTTGCTTCGGCGTGACCAGCACGCGCCCCTTCGCGACCCTCGACGGCGTCGGTTCGCGCGGATAGTCATTGCCGTCGACCCTCAGCGATTCCCCGCGGTAACGCACGGCATCGTTGTTGCGCGGATCGCTGCTGCAGCCGACGAGCATGACCAGAGCGAACATGACGGCGACGATGCCGTGACGCGAAGCACGCATGGAGCGGATCCTTGCCTGGTGGGAGGGTGCGGCACTCTGGCATCGATGTCGGCGGACGTCACGCGCGCCGACGAAGTCCGGTGACAGGCTTCACGACCCCGCGCCGGCGGAATCGCCTTCGGCGGTTCCGCCCTACGCAAAGCAGCGCCGTCGACCGATCCAACACGAATCCCGCTCCCGTAGGGCGGAACCCTCGCAGCGGATTCCGCCGCAAGCATGTCACGCGGCAGCATCGTCGGATGCAGCTCATGGCGGTGCTACGGGATGACGCCACACTCCAGCATCGATTCGAAAGGAGTCACGCGCAGGCCAGTGACAGGCATCACGACTCCGCGACCGGCGGAATCGCCTGCTGCGGTTCCGCCCTACGCAAAGCAGCGCCGTCGACCGATCCGACACGACTCCCACTCCGTAGGGCGGAACCCGCGCAGCGGATTCCGCCGCAAACGTGTTCCGAGGCAGCATCCTCGTCATCGCCGTCGGATCTCCTGCCCTGCGCCCATCGCATCGCCCAGCCATCCAGACGCCCGAACATTCGACTGTCATCACGATTCGGTGACCGCCATCGCGTACACGAATGACGCGATGCACCACCATCGATCCACCGCCGGATCCGGCACGCCCTTTCGCCACGACCATGCGCAGCGAACGCCGCTTCCGACTCGCCCCCTCCGCGTCGATGCTCGCCGTCACGATGCTTTGCGCGGGACCGGCGTCCGCCGTAGATCCGGCACCCGCCGGCACCGGCGCGACGTCTGCCGCGTCGCCCGTCGCCTACGCGCCGCTCTATGCCGAAGGCACACCGGCCACCGAGGACATCCAGTACTCGGAACCCGACGGCACGCTGGTCACGCTGGCCGGCTTCCGTCCGACCAACCGCCATGCGCGCGAGCGCGGCGAGCCGTGGTACCTGTCCGGCACGCAGACCTTCAATCCACGCGACGTCGGTCCCGGCAACTACTTCACGTTCCCGACCTTCTACTTCCAGAACCGCACCTACGGCCTCATGGTGCGCGACGAGGTGCCGGCCGGGCGCTCGCGCGTGACGTTCTACCTGCGCGTCAGCAACGGCACCTTCATCAACAACGGCATCAGCCTGTTCCGCCGCGTCGATCCGAACGTCGGCGAATACGGCTGGATGAACAACCAGGGCTTCACCAACGTCGTCGAGAACAACCGGCGCTGCCATCACACCTCGGCGCCGCTCGACTGCCGCATGGACGGCCCCGTGCTCGACAACTGGCGCGCGCCGCAAGGCGGCACGCCGTTCCAGATCGGCGACAAGATCGAGGTCGCGCCCGCGCAGTTCCTCGACAACACCGACGGCGCGCATGCGCTGATCGACGGCGGCGGCATCCGCTACTACTCGTTCGAACAGCTCTACGTGGTCGGCCACGGCATGGCGCCGTGGTATGGCGTCGCGCCGCTGCTCGATTCGCATCCGCTGCCCGCCGCGTCCCTGCTCGGCGGCCAGGCCAGCGTCTCGTACAACTATTCCGACGAGCCGATGCGCAACTTCCAGCAGTCGGTCAACAACATCGGCTTCACCAACATGCAGCGCTTCGTCGAAGGACGGCGTCTGTTCCATACCTCGTTCGCCGACGGAAAACATTCGGAAAGTCCGAACGTCAATCCGGTGTTCACCGCACACGCCGGCCAGCTCGGTCCACGCTTCAACGCCGAGCGATGCCTCGGCTGCCACCAGCTCAACGGCCGCAGTCTGCCGCCGCGCGTCGGCCAGCCGCTCGACACGCTGTCGGTGTTCACGGCCACGACCAGTTCCGCCGCCGGCACCGTGCCCGATCCGACCTACGGCATGAACGTGCAGCAGCGCGCATCCGCTGCGGGCGCAGTCGACTACACCGTGCGCCTCTCCTCGCACACCGCGCAGACGCGTACGCTCGCCGACGGCACGATCATCGAGCTGCGCAAGCCCGCCTACGCGTTCAGCGGTCCCACGCCGACGCAGTTCTCGGTGCGCCAGGCCTCGCAGGTGATCGGCATGGGCCTGCTCGAAGCGGTGGACGAGGCGACGATCCTCGCCTGGGCCGATCCGGGCGACACCAACGGCGACGGTGTGCGTGGCGTGCCGAACTGGGTGACCGATCCGCAGACCGGCGACACGCGTCTCGGCCGCTTCGGCTGGAAAGCCGGCAAGGCCAGCGTGCGCCATCAGGTCGCGAGTGCGCTCATGCTCGACATGGGCGTGACCTCGCCCGTGTACCGCTCACGCGCCTGCCAGCACGATCCCGCCTCGTCGACGTGCACGTCCGCCACGCAGGCCGTGTCCGGCGTCAACGACGACGAGCTGCTGCGCCTCGCCCAGTACATCGAACTGCTCGGCGTGCCTGCGCAACGCAACCTGCGCAGCGGCTACGGCCCCGGCCAACGCGTGCCGACCGAGCACGACATCGATCCCGCGCGCATCGCCAACGGCGAGGCCGTCTTCGCGCAGGCGCAATGTGGTGCCTGCCACCGCGCGCAGCTGACCACGGCCAGCCACCACCCGATGGCCGAACTGCGCGACCAGACCATCCGCCCCTACACCGACCTGCTGCTGCACGACATGGGCGAAGGTCTCGCCGACACGCTCGCCGAAGGCCAGGCCAGCGCGCGCATGTGGCGCACACCGCCGCTGTGGGGCCTCGGCTCGCTCGCCTACACGCAACGCACCGCCGCGCAGATCGCCGCCGCCGATCCGTCCACGATCTTCACCTCGAGCTTCGACATCGGTGAACTGCCGCGCGACCCCGTCTCCAACGCGCGCTTCCTGCACGACGGCCGCGCCCGCACGATCACCGAGGCCATCCTCTGGCACGACGGCGAAGCGCAGCAGAGTCGTCAGCGCTTCGAGCAGTTGAGTACGCAGGACCGCAACGACCTGCTGGATTTCCTGAGGTCGCTGTAGCCAGGAAACGAAGCGCGCGCTCCCTTCTCCCTCCGGGAGAAGGTGGCCCGCAGGGCCGGATGAGGGTCCGGGTCTCGCGACGAGGATCGGTGTCGGCACGATCTCGCCTCCCTCTTCCCGACTCGCTCTCGAAGATGGAATGGCTCAAGCGAGAATGCAGCGCCGGAGCCGTGCATCCCGCAGTACCACGCGCGTCGCAACCCTCCGGACCTCGCCTACTCCGCTTTGCCGGCCAGCGCTGCTTCGGCCTCGACCGTGTACCAGCCACGTGGCATGTTCGGCGCGACGACGATGGTCTCGTAGTGCACACGCGCGGCCACGTGCTCGCCTCGCGAGGCATGCAGCGACGCGAGGTAATAGTGCGCATACACGTTGCCCGGATCGCGCGCGAGCACCGCAGAGGCCTTGGCCTCGATCGCGGCATCGAAGGCTGTCACCCGGCGCTGCTGATGGCGCCACGCCGCATCACGCAACGCGACGAGCGCATGGACCATGACGAGGTCCGGCGTGGCGCGCTGGTCGGGATGGCGATCGAGGACACGGGTCGCGGCGTCGATCGCGGGGTCGAGCCGCTGCGGATGCGCGGCCGAGAAGAACGCCTCTCGCAGGATCGCCGAGCGCGCCTGCCAAGGTGAGTCCTCCGCTACGCCGAGCCACGCGAGGGCGAGCGGCGACGCGCGCACATCGCCGTAGAGCAGACGTGCCGAGTCGCTCGGCGTGCTGTCGTTGGCGAGGAACACCATGCCGTCGCCCGTCGTGGTGTCCATCAGCGTGAGCGCGGCGTAGCAGTCGTACTGGCCGTACGCCCAGACGAGCTGTCGGCCGTCGACCCTCTGCACGAAACTGCCGAGGCCGGTCGGTCCGTCCTGCAGATACGGCATCACGATCCTCGCGCGTTGCGCCGGCGCCAACAGATCACCGCGCCACAGCGCACGGTTGAATGTCGCCACATCACGCGCCGTCGTCACGAGGCCGGCCGAAGCGCTGTGCCCGTACTCGATGTCGCAGCGCGTGCGGGTGCCTTCATCGCGATAAGGCAAGGCCAGTTCGTCGAGGCGCGGCGTGTCCGCGGCCGAGTCTCCGAGCACGAACGTGTCGCGTAGGCCGAGCGGCACGATGATGCGCTCGCGCAGCACCTCGGCGAACGGCGTGCCGGTCACACTCTCGACGATGCGCCCGAGCGCGCCGTAGCGGCGTCCGTCGTAGTGGAACGCGCGTCCCGGTGTGCCGTGCGAGGTGTGCGACAGCAGGTGCTGCACCTGCACCGTCACGGGCAGCCGGCTCGTCGGCAACAGTTCGAACACGGGCTGGTCGAGACGCAGACGGCCCTCGGCGACCAGTTGCAGCACGACCACGGCCGACCAGGTCTTGGTCAGCGACGCGACCGGAAACAGCGTCGCCGCCGTGACCGGCCGACCCGATTCGAGATCGGCCGCGCCTTCGTAGCGCTCGCCGAGCACGCCGGAGCGGTCGAACACGACCACGGCATGTCCCGGCAGCACGTAGGCCTGCGCCGCACGCTCGATACGCGCGAGCGTCGACGCGATGTCATCTCTTGTGTCATCGGTACGCGCAGCGTGATGGCAACCGGTCATCGTCAGGCTGGCGGCGAATGCCAGCGCGAGATTGCGCACGAGCACGCGCGCCTGTCGCAAGGTCCAGCGGGTCGTCGTATGCGTCATCGCCGAGATCGTGGGTGGATGAGGAAGGGCGCGAGCGCCATGATCGCAGCGCCCAGCTCCCGGACGTGGATCATGGCGAACCCGTCGCAGGATCATGAGTAGGTGAGCGAAGCACGATCGTGCGCTCCGCGGTCGAACAACGCCACGTCCGACAATGCAGACGCGTCCATCCAGGCCGGGAACACGCGGCAAGTGGAAACGATTCGGCGCGCCACGCCTTGCGAGCCGATCGCGAGCGACCACCACGCGCGATGATCGAAACGAGGCCAAGCCAAGCCGTTCCGACGCGCTCTCCTGTCCGATGTCCCCTCTCGCCTCCGAACGGTGTTCTCCACACGGACTCACCCTCGACAGGAGCGTTCCATGCGGATGGCAGCGATCGGATTGGCGTTGGGCTATGCGACGGCCGCGGCAGCGGCGAATGACGGAGGCCCGCTGCGCGACCTCGGCTGGGGCGCGGTGCCGGCGGACAACGGCATCGCGTACCTGCCATTCGACATCGGCGGAGACCTGGGCGACCGGGCCAGGTCCGCTGCGCTGCAGCCGGACGGCAAGCTGCTGATCGGTGGCTCCGCGACCACGTCCAGCACCAGCGTCGACGTGGCGATCGCGCGCACGCTGCCGTCACGCGGCGCACCGGATCCAACCTTCGGCAGCAACGGACGCGTCCGTCTCGGGCCGACCGAGGGAGGCTGGATCAACAGCATGGCCGCCATGTCCGACGGGCGGATCGTCTACGCCGCCCCGCTGACCGGCAGCACGTTCGTCGTCGGCCGCCTGCTCGCGGACGGAACGCCGGACACCTCGTTCGATCTCGACGGTCGCCGCGTCTTCTCGGCGACGGCGTTCGTGCCGCAGAGCTCCGTCGTGACCTACCCGGCGCTCATCGTGCAGCCGGACGGCAAGATCGTCCTCTTCCTAGGCGCCGGTCGCACGTCGCCGGATATCGAGGTCTACGCCGCCACCACCCGCCTGGACATCGACGGCGCCACCGATACCAGTTTCGGCGGCCAGGGCACCGGTTACGCCACCTATGCACCGGCCTACGGCAACGCGCCCCAGGCCCATGCGACGACCGCCGTACGCATGGCCGATGGCCGCTTCATGGTGGGAGGTTCGGGTTACCGCAACGGTGGATCCAGCCTGGACATGATCACCTTCAGGCTGTCCGCCAACGGTGTGCTCGATACCGCGTACGGCAGCAACGGCTTCGGTGTCGTCGCGCTCGACCAGGGCGGCTTCCTCGAGGACAACCTCACCGATCTCGCCGTCGATGGCGCAGGCCGCGCGGTCGTCATCGGCGGCTTCCGCAACATCAACGGCCAGCAGCGCGCGGCGATCGCGCGGCTGACGACGTCGGGCCAGCTCGACCCGACATTCGGCGCCGCCGGACGCGTGCTCTACGAGATTCGCGGGACTTCCCAGAGGGAGCAGAACCGATCGGTCGCCGTGCTGCCCGACGGGCGCATCCTCGTCGTGGGCAGTATCTGCTGGTGTCCCGCCGGCAACGGTGCCATCGAGTTCGGCACACTGACCCAGTTCGCACCCAACGGCCAGATCAACCGCTTCTTCGGTATCGACGGCACCGAGCACCTCGGCCGCCAAGCCGGCCCTCTCGCCCAGATCCTCAAGGCGGACCGGATGGTCGTCTCGGGCGACTACGCTTATGTGGTGGGCCATACCACCAGCCCCACGAGCAACAGCAATCTGGAATTCGCCTCGACCCGCGTGATCGTTCCGCTGTTCCGCGGCGGCTTCGAGGCCGCATCGCCGGCGCTGCCGTGAGGAACGTCCAAGCCTGAGTGAGCGCGCTCCCCTTGGCGGAGGCCGATCGCGGCGTCGACGGCGCACGCGATCCGCGCACGCCTCGAAGCCACCAACCGCCCCCTCGCGCTCCCTGCGTGCCTCGCGGGTGATCCATCGGCAGGCGCGGAGTCGAGCCCCACCTGTCCGCACTGTTCACCACCGGACGCCACCTGTGTGCGCGGGCGGACAGCGCGGCGTTCGCATGAGCCTTCCACCCGCATCGTGACGCAGTTCCCGCGCTGGCACGCCGCTTGCGTTGCAGGGGGACGATCCGCGCCCGGCGTGGCGGGTCGACATGCCTTCAGGCGGCCCCCGCGGATCACGAGGACACCCCATGCGTCTTGCCCACTGGTTCGCCGATCTGCAGCGTGCCGCGCGCACGTTGCGCCGTACGCCGGGTTTCGTCGGCATGGCGGTCGGCATGCTCGGCCTCGCCATCGGCGTGACGGCGGGCATGTTCAGCGTGGTCAACACGGTGCTGCTGGATCGCCTGCCCTACGCGAACCCCGATCGCCTGGTCTTCATCTCGGCCAGCGCGCCGGGTTCGGACATGCCGGCCGAATTCCAGGTGTCGCCGGAGCTGTTCCTGCAGTACCGCGAGCAGTCGCGCCTGCTCGAGGACAGCGCCACGAGCGCCTCGGGCACCTCCACACTGCGCGTCGGCGATCGCGTCGAGCGCGTGCGCATGGGCTGGCCGACCAACTCGCTTTTCTCGACGCTCGGCGCGGTGCCGGTGCTCGGCCGCCTGCCGCTCGACAGCGACGAGGACAACGCCGTGGTGATCAGCTACGGCCTCTGGAACGACTGGTTCGGACGCGATCCGAACGTGGTCGGCGCGCGCTACTTCGTATCGGATAAAGACCGCACCATCGTCGGCGTGATGGGGGCGGACTTCCGCTACCCGTACGCCGACGTGAGGCTGTGGGTGTCGGGCACGATGAAGGCCTCCGACATCAAGGAAACCGGCGATTTCGATTACGACATGGTCGGCCGCATGGTGCCCGGCGCGACGCACCAGGCGCTCGCCGAGGAACTGACCACACTGGCCCGGCGCGTGCCCGAGCGCTTCGGTGGCACGCCCTCCTACCTGCGCACCATCGAGCAGCACCGCGCCGTGGTGCGCTCGCTCGAAGACCGACTGCTCGGCGCCTACGCACGCCCGCTGTGGGTGCTGCTCGGCGCGAGCGTGATCGTGCTGCTGATCGCCTGCGCCAACGTCGCCAACCTGTTCCTCGTGCGCAGCGAAGGGCGTCGCCGCGAGCTCGCGGTGCGCAACGCGCTCGGCGCCTCGCGCGGTGCGCTGCTGCGGCTGCAACTGGCCGAGGCCACGCTGATCGCGCTGCTGGCCGGCGGCGTCGCGATCGTGCTCGCCGCGTTCACGCTGCCGCTGTTCCTGCAGGCCGCGCCGCGCGGTATCCCTCGACTCGATGCGGTCGGCGTCGATGCGTCGATGATCGTGTTCACGGCCTTCGCTGCCGCGGTGTCGGCACTGGTCTGCGGCGGCCTCGCCGCGCTGCGCGATGCGACGCCCGACATGTCGCGCCTGCGCGAAGGCGGACGCGGCTCGACCGCCGCGCAGCACTGGCTGCGCAATGCCCTCGTCGCCGGGCAGACCGCGCTCGCGCTGGTGCTGCTGATCGGCTCCGCGCTGCTGCTGCGCAGCGTCTGGGAGCTGCGCCAGGTCAAGACCGGCTACGACACGCGCGACATCCTGAGTTTCCAGATCGCCCCGGACCGGCCCGAGCTCAACAGCCCGCTGACCTACGCGCACTTCAACCTCGCCTTCCTCGAGCGACTGGCGGCTCTGCCGAGCGTGCAATCGGTCGGCCTGATCGAGAACGTGCCGATCGACGAAGGCACCGCCACGCTCAAGATCCGCACCGAGGCCGGCGCCGCCGATACCGGCGAAGGCATCCCGCTGCATGCCACCTACAGCGCCGGCGATTACTTCAAGACCATGGGCATCGCCCTGCTCGGCGGCCGCCCGTTCACCACCGACGACCAGATCGGCGCACGCGGCAACGTCATCGTGAGCCGCTCCGCCGCGGAGCTGCTGTGGCCCGGCAAGGATGCCGTCGGCCAGCGTCTGCAACGCGCCGGCAGGACGAGCTGGGAAACCGTCGTCGGCGTGGTCGACGACGTGCTGCAGGATGGCCTGCAAGGCAAGCCCGAAGCGCTCGTCTACTTCCCGATGGTCGGCCCCGCGGCCGACTTCAAGCGCCAGGTGTCGTCGCCCGGCTATGTCGTGCGCACCACGCGCGCCGACACGATCGCGCCGCAGATCCGCGCACTGGTCAAGGAGATCGCTCCCGAGGCACCGATGTACCGCGTCAACACGATGGAAGCGCTGGTCGAGCGCTCGATGACGCAACTCAACTTCACCCTTCTCACGCTCGGCATCACCGCCCTGCTCGCCCTCGTGCTGGGCGCGGTCGGCCTGTACGCCGTGCTCTCGTACATCGTCGCCGAACGCCGCCGCGAGATCGGCGTGCGCATGGCCCTCGGCGCCAACGCGATGCGCGTGCGCGCGATGGTCGTCGCGCAAGGCGCCCGCGTGGTCGGCGTCGGCCTCGTCATGGGCCTGCTCGTCGCCTTCGCCACGACGCGCGCGCTCGGCAGCCTGCTCTACGGCGTACAGGCCACCGACGCCGCGACCTTCATCATCGTACCGCTGCTCATGGCGATGGTCGGCGTGCTCGCGAGCTACCTGCCCGCAAGGCGCGCATCGAACCTCGATCCGATGGAGGCGTTGCGGCGGGAGTGATTGCGCGGCGGATCGGTGTGGGAGGCCGCAATGACGCGGCTTCCGGATGCCGGAGCTGGATGCGCGGATCGCTCACGTGATGCGTTGCCGTGATGCTACGGAGCGACACGACGGCGACACCGCACATGGCCGGTGGCGCGCTTTCCCGCAGTGACGCGATCTCCGCGATAAGCCGCGCTCAGCGATAGAGCGCGGCGTAACCCTCGGCATCGACCGCGCTCAGGCCCAGCGTGTGGAACTGCTCCCACATTCCGCGCCAGCGCTCGGCATCGCGCTCCACGGGGCAGACGAGACGCGGGCAGGTGTCGGCGAGGATCGCGTCCATGAGCGCGCTCGGCTCGGTGCCGCTGTAGCGGTACCAGAGCGCTGCCGCCTGGGTCGGATCGTCGCGGCAAAGCTGCGCACCCTGCCCAATCAGCCGCGTGACCGTCGCGACGACGTCCGCGTGCTCGGTCAGGAAACGCTCCGAGGTGAACAGCTCCAGCGCCGAGAAGTTATGCAGCCCGACCTCGGTGCTCGTAATGAAGTGTGTGTCCATGCCCTCGAGCCGCGCCTCGACGCCCTCGAAGTTGGCGAAGCACAGCCACGCGCCGTCGAAACCGGCCCGCAGGTTGGCCAGATGCTCGAAACCCGCACCTTCGATCTGCACCTGCTCCGGCGAGAACGCCGCGCCACGCTGCGCACACCAGCGCGCCAGGATCTCGCGCGCGATCGTGTCGGTCACGCCACCCGCCACCGGCGACGCGAGCCGCACCGTGCCGCCCGCGAGCAGACGCTCGCCCGCCGCACGCTGCAGCAGGATCCCGCCATCGGTCTCAAAGAAGCAGCCCAGCGCCTTCAGCCCCGGACGATGCGCATCGATCATGTGCAACGGCTCGTTGCACGCGAACGCGATATCGCCGCTCACCGTCGCCGCGAGACCATCGTAGTGGTCATCCGGCACCAGCAACTCGAGCTCGAGGCCCGCATCGCGGAACCAGCCGAGTTCGATGCCGGCGATCAGCGGCAGGTGGTCTGGGTTGAGGAACCATTCGAGGGAGACATGAAGATTCATTATAATAACGTCAACTAATCTTGCCACATAGAAATATGAGCCCGCGAAGGAGATCGTGAATAGAAATTGCTATTATTAGACCACCTTAGCGAACTGTAACCAGAATTCAGTCTATGCCCAACCCATCTAGAATCAATTAAAGGTGACTCATTTGGGAAATTAAGAAGCAAAAGTCGACCCATGTAACTCACCCAATCACCTCTCGCCATTAACTCACTCGAATATGCATGAAAACTTCTTCCGCTGTCGAAAATTACAAAGCTCTTCGCAAGCTTCCTTCCAATAATATCGTAAAATCTTGAGTCGCGGAAAAACGAGGACTGCCTACCCACAAAATCAATCATCGGTATATGAGAAGCGCGCCCACGTTTATTAATCACAAGAGAATCAATAGCTAACTCCCATGATTCAGGCAGACAGCTTATCATCGACTCTAGCCAGTCATCGTTAACATCGAGTATTGGGACTTTAATAATCTTGCGCTCGTCCATGACTGATTGGGGTCTATACTTATACATAGAAAACTGAAGAATGAGATCATCCCTCCCGTCGTAGACGAGAGACTTCACAAACTCAATAGGATGACCGCTCCAGCTCATTTAACCCCCGTCAAAATCTGATAAGTCTGCAAAGCAAAGACATCAGTCATTCCGGATACGAAGTCTATCACGAGCCTCACACGATGACACCACGAAACTTCTTCAGATGAAATCGATTCGCATGATCGCCTGTATGCAGCCAAATACTTTGGCGGTAGCAATGAGTAAAGGCGCTGAGCCCCAATCAATGATGAAGTTACACGCGATCCCCCGAGACGATCAAAATCGGAGGAGGAGAGATCTATAAGATCCTCATACTTATTCAATATTCCGAGTATAGCAGCATAACCAGTCAACTCAAGTTCAACTGAAGCCCTACGTCCATATAGTTTCGTTCCCACCGTTCTTCGTATAGCACTTAACAGTATGTAGTGGTCGCTGCTGGCGTCAAGTAGATTCGTTGCCTTACCTTCAAATATTTCCGAATGCTTCTGCACGTAGGCCTCAGCAGCCTCGTCCACAAGAGCTCGAACAAGCATCGTTCTAAGGAATACGGTTCTTTCCACAGATTGCGCTTTTTCATTAGCTCTATTAATCGATTCATCAAGTAGCGCCGTGCTCTTACCCTCACTAACAAGCAAGTTATGCACAGCGCCATAAAAATCATCATGCGTTGTGTAACATTTCTCTATACCATCCTCGATGTCGCTAAGACAATAAGATATGTCGTCAGCTGCCTCCATCAAAAATGCGAGTGGGAAGCGAGCCCGCTCAGCCAGTCCGAATTTATCGCGCACCCAGGCCCAAGATCCCATCTCTGATGAGAAAATTCCAGCCTTCTTGAGGATAGGATTATCTTTGTCCATACCTCCCGCACCGCAAGGATACTTAACAAGTGACGCAAGTTGCGCCGCTGTTAAGTTCATACCGTAGCCATCGACGCCAGCCAAACTGCATACAATACGAAAGCCCTGAGGATTACCATCAAATACCGTAAAATCTTTTGTTGAATCGTCATGCATTATAACCTTAGGATCAAAGCCAGACTGACAGTTCTTAAGCTTCTTACTTACAAAGGAATCGGCCCACTTGGCGATTGCTGCCTCGCCAAAGTGACCAAAAGGAGGATTTCCTATGTCATGAGCTAAGCACGCAGTATCTACGACGTTCGCCAAAGCAAGCCTTTCATCAGGACCGAGCTTATATTTCGTTAGAAATTTCTTCTTATCGATCTTTTCTACCACACTTGTTGCTATGTATCTTCCAACATGAGCCACCTCCAGTGAATGCGTCAGTCTAGATCTAACAGCTGCATTCTCCTCCAAAGGAAAAACTTGCGTCTTTCTTTGCAATCTTCGAAAAGCAGCAGAGTAAAGAATTCTTGACCGATCACTCTCATACTCTTCAACCATGCTTCGAGGGCCACGCGAGCTTACCCGCTGGCGAACTGGCGCAAGCAAATCTTTATAGTTCTCTCGCACAGAAAAACCTCACATTAATTAATAATTTAGCTGTAAATTTGAAAACTAAAGTTAATTATGTTTCTACCAAGCCCCTCATATCGCGGATAATTTTTAGGTGCAACCATGCTGCCGCTCGCCTTATCGCTTCTGCATTGCCTTGAAGGTGTCGCGCGTCTCCGCGTCAACCACGTCGACCTGGCGCTTGCGCTGCAACATCGCCCTCTGCCCTTCCGGCAACTGGCAGTTGCGCGACAGCGTCATCGCCTCGTCGCCGTTGCGCGCGGTCGCGTCCTGCAGGTTGACGACGACGGCGAGCGTGTCGCCGAGTGGTTCGAGCGTCACGCAGACCTCGTCGATCATGTCCATCGTGCGATGGCGCTGGCCGTCGACCATGACGATGAGGTTGTCGCGATCGAGCCAGACCACGGATTTCACGCCGGCCAGCGGACGCACGGCGGCGCGTGCGGCTTCGCGATGGATCGGCCGTGTGGCATCGGGCAATCGCGCCGAACGGCGCATGTCCTCGGCGACGGCGCGGGCGTGGCCTTCGACGGCCTTCTGGTCGCCGAGCACGGCCGACACACGTGCGCCGACGATATGCGCGGCGGTCTTGGTCGGATCGAGCGGCTGCCCGGCCTGCTGCGGTTTGCGTGGCGGCGGTGCGCGCTCTTCATCCGCCTGGCGCGCGCAGGCGCCGAGCATCGAAGCCGCCAAGCCGAGGCCAAGCCATGAAGCACGCGCACGATGCGCGTGGAGTCCCTTCCCCATCTCCACCCCCTGTGGTGTCGATGGGTCGAGTTCACTACGGAACGGGCGCGTACGGCAAGTGGCGGTGCGGCAATGTGGTCGCCGCCAGAGCCGCGTCGTGCCGACACGGGCTGATGTACTTCCCGGATTCCCGACGTCAGCTGACCTGGCGACGCTTCACGGCGCTGATGTGCTTGAGGGGATTCCGGCTTTCGCCGGAATGACGAGAACGTTTGGCGACGCGCTGCACGGCGGAATCGCCTGCGGCGGTTCCGCCCTACTCGTTCAACGTACCCGGCTGTCTCTCTTACGGCTGCACCGTCACCTCGAACCCGTGCGCGAACAGCGCGAGCTGCACGCGTGTGACCACCTGCGTCGCGGCGTTGTAATTGGCGTTGCCGGCCTGGTTCGCGGCGAGCGTGCAGGTGCCGAAGGCGACCATGGTCACGGTGGTGCCGTTGACGGTGCAGACGGCCGGATCGAGTGAGGAATAGACGATGGCTTGGCCCGCATTCGGCGTCGCGCTGGTGGCGATCGGCGCGATCGCGAACGTGCCGCCGGGCACGAGCGTGCGACTGCCGACCGCCTGCGCGGGGAACGTCAGCGTCTGGCTCGCGCGAGCGATGTTGAACGATTGCGTGCGCTGCGCCGCGGCGGCCCACGAGGCGTTGCCGGCCTGGTTGGCCGTGAGCGTGCAGGTGCCGGCCGCGACGACGGCGACGTTGCTTGCGCTGACCGTGCACACCGTCGGCGTGGTCGAGCCGTAGGTGATCGGCAGGTTGGAATTGCTCGTGGCGGGCGGGTTGATCGGGAAACCGTAGCCGGGGCCGTAGATGCGCGCGGGTTGCGCCGGGAAGGTGATGGTCTGGGTGCCTTGCGTGGCGTCGCCCTGCAGGGTCAGGAAGAAGGACGGCCCATATTCCGCCGGTACCTGGACGGGCACCACCTGCCGTTGCCCGGTGCCGATCTCCACGGGCGAGTACGTGTAGATCAACGAACACGCCGCGCCCGAGGCGAGCACGAACGGCGGCGTGGCGCAGGTGCCGCCGACGCGTGCGAAAGGCGAGTTCGCGGTCGCGATCGACGTCACCCGGACCGGGCCGCTGCCGATGCTGGCGAGTTGCACAGTGCGCTCGGCGCTGGTGGCACCGACCGGCGTCGTCGGGAACGAGACCGCCGTCGACGGCACGATGTCGAGCAGGCCGCGCACGCCCGTGCCGGTCAGGTGCACCTGCCCCACGCTCTGGCCACTCGACAACATCGTCATGGTGTCGCTGTAGGGCTGCTCGCGCGTCGGCATGAAGAGGACTTCGACCGTGCACGTGCCTTGCGGGGCGACCGGGAAGAACCTGCTGCAGTTGCCGCCGACAACCACGAATTCCTGATTGATGGAGGTGCGGTCGTCCACCGTTACGGGCTGGCTGCCGGTGTTGCGCCACGCGATCACCCTGTGGACCTGGGTGTGGACCTGCACGCCACCGAAAGCCACGGGCGACGGCTCCGCGACGAGCTGCGCACGGACACTCGCGGCGCTGCACAGCAGCAGCACGCCGATCAGCGGACGGACGAAGACGTGCATGCGGAAGCTCCTTGGATGACGTGACCGATCGGAACGCGCGGGCGTCCGCCAATACCGGCGGGACAGCCCCTCATGCGCTTGAACGACGGAAGGGGCACGGGACTGCCATCGGGTTTCGGCGGGATGGCGAAGGCGGCGTGTGCGCAATCGCTCCGGGGATTTCGGAGGGGGGCGTCGGCATGCGATCCATGTCGGCAGCCCCTTGCGACGACGGATTCACCCAGCGTGACGCCGATCCTCACGACACGTCGCCCCGGCCCAGGCCGGGGCCAGCGCCTTTCTGGGTGATGCGTGGCCATGCCCGCTTGCCGAGATGCCGCTTACGCGGCCCAACCCAGCACACATCGCCCTCGCCGTCGCATCGAAGGCACGGGGCCCCGGCCTGCGCCGGGGCGACGAGCGTTCCATGTTGTTGTGAAGCGCTCCGGCGAGCGCCGGGAGCGGCTGAGCCTGAAAGCATGACGACGTCCCGCCGGGATCGAGTAGCCGCGTACTACTGCGACAACACCTCGAACCCATGCGCGAACAGCGCCAGCGGCACGCGCGCGATCACCTGCGTGGCGGCGTTGTAGTTGGCGTTGCCCGCCTGGTTCGCGGCGAGCGTGCAGGTGCCGGAGGCGAGCATCGTCACGGTGGTGCCGCTGACCGTGCAGACGCTGGTGTCGAGCGACGAATAGACGATCGGCTGGCCGGCGTTCGGCGTGGCACTCGTCGCGAGCGGGCTGATCGCGAACGTGCCTCCCTGCACGAAGGTGCGGCTGCCCTGCACCGGGAACGTCAGCGTTTGCGCAGCGCGCGCGATGGCAAACGACTGCGTCTGCTGCGGAGCGGCACCCCACGAGGCGTTGCCGGGCTGATTGGCCGTGAGCGTGCACGTGCCGGCCGCGACGACGGCGACGTTGCTTGCCGCCGTGGTGCAGACGCCCGGCGTGGTCGAGCCGTATGTGATGGCGAGGCCCGAGGTCGCCATCGCCGGTGGGTTCACGGGGAAGCCGTAGCCGGGGCCGTAGATGCGCGGGGATTGGGCCGGGAACGTGATCGTCTGGATGCCTTGCGTGGCGTCACCGCGTAGATCCACGCTCCAGGGGCTGCCCACATGGATCGGCACCTCCACGATCAGGGTCTGCTGCTGCGCCTCGCCGATCGCCACGGGCGAAAAGGTGTAGGTCAGCGAGCAGCGATCCTGAGCCTGGAGCACGAACGGCGTCTGGCCGCAGGTGCCACCGACGCGCGCGAACGGAACCGTGGCCGAGGTGATCGACAGCACCTCGACAGAGCCACTACCGACGCTGATCAGTTCCACCGTCTGCGACACACTGGTGGTGCCCACCGCCGTGGACGGAAAGTTGATCGACCCGAACGGAGACACCTGCAGCTGTCCCTGCACGCCTCGGCCGCTCAGGTGGACGGGCGTGGGATTGAAGCCGCTTACTGTCAGGGCGACGGTGTCGCTGTACGACACCGCGGTAGGGGGACGGAAGGTGTAGTCGAGCGTGCAGCTGGCTTGCGGCAGGATGACGAACGGTGCCGCGCCGCAGCTCCCGCCGGAGCGCGTGAAGACCGGGTTGACGACTGACATCGCGCTCACGATCAGCAGCTGGCCGCCGGTATTGCGCAAGGTGACGATCTGCGGCGCGCTGGTGGCGCCGACCTGCTGGTCACCGAAGTCGGTGAACGGAGGCGACACGCTGAGCTGCGCATGCACACCGGCAGCGCTGCACAGCAGGAGCACACCGACGAACACACGGAGGATGGACGGCATGCGGAAGCTCCTTGCAGGATGGATGCGGGGTGCGCAACGCGCAACGCGCGCGAAGCTCCTCATGCTGCTGAACGACGGAAGAGGCGCGGGACTGCCATCGGGTTTCGACGGGATGGCGGAGGCAGCGTGTGCGCGATCGCCCCGGGGATTTCGGAGGCGTAAGTCGGCATGCGCTCCATGACGGCGATGCCTTGCGACGACGGATTCACCCGCGGACACGCCGATCCTCACGACACGTCGCCCCGGCGCAGGCCGGGGCCAAGCGCCCTTCTGCGTGACACGCCCATGACCGCTTGCCGAGATGCCGCATACGCGGCCCGACCCCGCACCCCGCCCTCGCCATCGCATCGAAGGCACTGGGCCCCGGCCTGCGCCGGGGCGACGAGCGTTTTACCTGCGAGCGCGACGCTCCCAAGGCCCTAGACGACCGCGCCACGGGGTGTAGCCAGATCCCTTCAGCGGTCCAGCCATGCGCCTCGAGCCGTAAAAGCGTCAGGCCGCGAGGCGCTCGATGGCCTTGACGGCCTTGCCGAGATTTCGTCTCGCTTCTTCGAGATCGTGCTCGGCCTGAAGGCTCAACCAGAAGTGTTCGCTCGTGCCCAGGGCGATGGCCAAGCGGATGGCGGTATCGGCGGTGACGCTGCGCTTGCCGAGCACGATCTCGTTGACGCGGCGTGGCGGGACGCTCATGGCCCGAGCGAGTGCGTTCTGGCTGATGCCGAGTGGGGCGAGGAAGTCGTGGCGAATGACGTCGCCGGGGTGCGGGTTAGGAATGGATGTCATGGGAGATGCCTTCCGATGGTGTCTTCGCGACCTTTCCATGGTCATTCCGGCGGCTCTCGACAGCCGAATAGTTGGTCAAGCCGGGGACGCTTCACAACAGCGCGAGGCGCTGGTCATCCATCCAAGCGTGTGGATGATATGGTCGTGCTGCCACCTCTCCATCGTCATTCCGGCGGAAGCCGGAATCCATTCAAGCGTGTGGAAGAGTGCGGCTGGCGGGATCCTTCGCGAGAAAGCTTCTTCTGACGAAGAAAATGACACGAAGAAGCGATCGCCAGGCATCAGCCCCGCACCTCCACCGAACCTCTCGTCCGCTCCTTCAAGCCAGACCTGCGTCCAGGAATGTGGGCGCGCTTCGTATCAAGAGAATCTCGCAAACGGCCACGATGCCTCAGCGCTGCAGTGCTTGAATGGATTCCGGCTTTCGCCGGAATGACGGTGTACGTTGATTCCTCGTCTTCGCACGGAAAGGGAGGACCTTGCCCCTGCGATCCAGACGCCCTCGACGTGCTCAAGACGGCACGTCACGCACTTTTTCGCGTGACGCACCGTCGATGACTACATGTTCCGCCGATACTCCCCGCCCACGTCGTACAGCGCGTGGCTGATCTGGCCGAGGGAGTGGGTCTTGACGGCTTCCATGAGTGCGGCGAAGACGTTCCTGCGGTCGCGGGCGGTCTTCTGCAGGTAGGCGAGGCCGTGACCGTCGTGGACGAAGCCTTCGGGTTCCTCGGCGCCGGCGATGTGGCCGAGGTCGGTTTCACCGGCGGGCGCGAGCGCGTTGCGGTTGGTCTGCCAGCCGAGCACGTTGGCGATCTGCTGGCCCTTCTCTTCCTCGGTCGAGCGGATCAGTTCGATCTCGGTGACGACTTCGCCGGCGTGTTCCTTGGGCAGGAACGTGTTGACGCCGACGAGCGGCAGCGAGCCGTCGTGCTTCTTGTGCTCGTAGTACATCGACTCTTCCTGGATCTTGCCGCGCTGGTACATCGTGTCCATCGCGCCGAGCACGCCGCCGCGCTCGCTGATCGCCTCGAACTCCTTGTAGACAGCCTCCTCGACGAGGTCGGTGAGGTAGTCGACCGCGAAGCTGCCCTGCCACGGGTTCTCGATGAAGTTGAGGCCCATTTCCTTGTTGATGATCATCTGGATCGCGACCGCGCGGCGCACGCTCTCCTCGGTCGGCGTGGTGATGGCCTCGTCGTAGGCATTCGTGTGCAGGCTGTTGCAGTTGTCGAACAGCGCGTACAGCGCCTGCAGCGTGGTGCGGATGTCGTTGAACTGGATCTCCTGCGCGTGCAGCGATCGGCCCGAGGTCTGGATGTGGTACTTCATCATCTGGCTGCGCTCGTTGGCGCCGTAGCGCTCGCGCATCGCGCGCGCCCAGATGCGCCGCGCGACGCGGCCGATCGCGGTGTACTCGGGGTCCATGCCGTTGGAGAAGAAGAACGAAAGGTTCGGCGCGAAGTCGTCGATCTTCATGCCGCGCGCGAGGTAGTACTCGACGATCGTGAAGCCGTTGCTCAGCGTGAAGGCGAGCTGGCTGATCGGGTTCGCACCGGCTTCGGCGATGTGGTAGCCCGAGATCGACACCGAGTAAAAGTTGCGCACCTTCTGGTCGACGAAGTACTGCTGGATGTCGCCCATCATGCGCAGCGCGAACTCGGTGCTGAAGATGCACGTGTTCTGGGCCTGGTCCTCCTTGAGGATGTCAGCCTGCACGGTGCCGCGCACGGTGGTGAGCGTCTCGGACTTGATGCGTGCGTAGGTTTCGGCATCGACGAGCTGGTTGCCGGTGATGCCGAGCAGGCCGAGGCCGAGGCCGTCGTTCGTCGGCGGGAGATCACCGTGGTAACGCGGGCGCTCGCGGCCTTCGAAGAACCGCGCGATGGTCGCCTGCGCCTCGGCCCAGCGCGCATCGTCGGCCTTGAGGTATTTCTCGACCTGCTGGTCGATCGCGCAGTTCATGAACATCGCGAGGATCATCGGCGCGGGGCCGTTGATCGTCATCGACACCGACGTGGTCGGCGCGCACAGGTCGAAGCCCGAGTAGAGCTTCTTCATGTCGTCGAGCGTGGGGATGTTGACGCCCGAGTTGCCGATCTTGCCGTAGATGTCCGGGCGTGGCGCCGGATCCTCGCCGTACAGCGTGACGCTGTCGAACGCGGTGGACAGGCGCGCCGCCGGCTGCCCGACGCTGAGGTAATGGAATCGGCGGTTGGTGCGCTCGGGCGTGCCCTCGCCCGCGAACATGCGGATCGGATCCTCGCCCGTGCGGCGGTACGGATAGACGCCGCCCGTGTACGGGTAGCTGCCCGGCAGGTTCTCCTTGCCGAGGAAGGTCAGCAGCTCGCCCCAGGACTTGTACGTGGGTGCCGCGATCTTCGGGATCTTCTGGTGCGAGAGCGAATCGCGGTAGTTGTCGACGCGGATCGACTTGCCGCGGACTTCGTAGGCGGTCACCTCGTCGGTGATCGCGGTGAGGCGCGCAGGCCAGTCGCGCAGCAGCTTGAGGTTGTCGCTCGACAGCGACTGCACGGCGTCGTTGTAGCGCTGGCGCAGGGTGAGGAGGGAGCGGTCGACACCGCCTTTGTCATTCCGGCGGAGGCCGGAATCCAGTGCCTCCGCATTGGCACCGTCCGCATCACGCTGGGCCCCGGCCTGTGCCGGTGCGACAGAAAGGAGGTCTTCGCCGGCGTAGAGATCGAGCGCCTTAGGCAGGCGCGGATCCTCGAGATCGCGCAGCGAGTGCCAGTAGGCCTGCGCGCGGTCGGCGATCTCGGCCTGCTTGCCGATGCCGGCGTTGATCGCGCGGCCCTGCTCGGCGATCTCGGCGAGGTAGCGCACGCGGCTGCCCGGAATCAGCACGGTCGCGCGCGGCTCCTTGAGCGAGGTGTCGTAGTCGGGTTTGAAATCGCAGGCGGGCGAAAGCATGGGGTCAGGTTCATTTTTCCCCGATGCCGCATGCGCCTGGGATGCCTCACCCGAAAAATGAACCTGACCCCGGTCTTGACCAAGGTTGTCGTTCGGCTCGGCGGCCACCGGCACGCGGATCACGTCACCCGCCGCCTGTGCCTGGATCCACTTCTCGCTGCCCTTCTCGCGCAGCAGGCGGCACAGATTGACGAACATCCACGTCACGCCGGGATCGTTGAACTGGCTCGCGATGGTCGGGTAGACCGGAACCTCGTCGTCCTTGAGCTGGAACGCGACGCGGTTGCGCTTCCACTGCTTGCGCACGTCGCGCAGCGCGTCTTCGGCACCGCGCTTGTCGAACTTGTTGAGCACGACGAGCTCGGCGAAGTCGATCATGTCGATCTTCTCGAGCTGGCTGGCCGCGCCGTAGTCGCTGGTCATCACGTACATCGGGAAATCGACGAGATCGACGATCTCCGAATCGCTCTGGCCGATGCCGGCGGTCTCGACGATGACGAGGTCGTAGGCCTGCGCCTTGAGGAACGCGACGCAGTCCTTGAGCACGACGCTGGTTGCCGCGTGCTGGCGGCGCGTGGCCATCGAGCGCATGAACACGCGCGTGGAGCGCAGCGAGTTCATGCGGATACGGTCGCCGAGCAGCGCGCCACCGGAGCGGCGGCGCGTCGGATCGACCGCGAGTACGGCGATGCGCATGCGCGGGAACGCGTGCAGGAAGCGCAGCAGCATCTCGTCGACGACGCTGGACTTGCCCGCGCCGCCGGTGCCGGTGATGCCGACGACCGGCGTGCGGCTGCCCGCGAGCTGCCACTCCTTGCGCAGGCGGTCGAGCAGCCCGGCCTCGTGGCGGCCTTCCTCGATCGCGGTGAGCGCGTGGCCGACCGCGATCTCGTCGTCGATGTCGACCGCGGCGGGCACCACGCCGTCGGGACCGGCCATGCCGGGATCGCGCGCATCGGCGCCGACGCGTGCACGGCGCACGACGTCCTCGATCATCTCGACGAGGCCCATCTTCATGCCGTCGTTCGGATGGTAGATGCGCTCGACGCCGTAGGCCTGCAGCTCGCGGATCTCCTCGGGCGTGATCGTGCCGCCGCCACCGCCGAACACGCGGATGTGGCCCGCGCCGCGCTCCCTGAGCATGTCGACCATGTACTTGAAGTACTCGACGTGGCCGCCCTGGTAGGACGACAGCGCGATCGCGTCGGCATCCTCCTGCAGTGCCGCGCGCACGACATCCTCGACCGAACGGTTGTGGCCGAGGTGGATCACCTCCGCACCCTGCGACTGGATCAGGCGCCGCATGATGTTGATCGCCGCGTCGTGCCCGTCGAACAGGCTCGCGGCGGTCACGAAGCGCAGCGGCGCGCCTTCGGTCGACGGCTCGTGCTGGGGAAGGCTCTGGGCAGTGGTGCTCATGGCGTTCGGCTTGCAAAGGCGGAAACCCCGATTCTACCCCGCGCGGCCGAAAGGCCTGTTTTGCAGCGCGGCGAGGGCTCGACCGATACCTCCTGCCGCCACGGCCGGGCCGACTCGCCGTCGTGCGACGTGCACGGTGTCGGCGCCCGCACCGCCGCGCCCGAACGGCGTCTTTACACCCCCGTGTTACGATGGTCCGTCGGGTCCAAGCCGATACATGCGTTCTGAGCGACGTTTCCTGTCGCGCCCCTCGCTTCCTCCCATGCGTCATCGCCCCTCGCGGGCGACGCTCCCCAGGAAGCGCCGTGTCCGGATTCCACACCCGCCAGATCATCGTCGACGTCGATGGCGACGCGTTCCGCCTCCGTGTGCTCGCCGATCTGATGCAGTTCTCCGATCCCGACGGGCACGGTGCCCGCATGGGCATCTCGTCCGCGCAATGGAGCCTGTTCGGCCAAGTCTGGCCGGCGGGTCGCCTGCTCGCCGACACGATGGGCCGCGTCGACATCGCGGGCAAGCGCATCCTCGAGATCGGCTGCGGCATCGGCCTCGCCAGCCTCGTTCTGATGCGCCGCGGTGCCGACGTGGTCGCGTCCGACGTGCATCCGCTCACCGAAGGCTTCCTCGCCTACAACGCCGCGTTGAACGGATTGCCCGCCCTGCACTACCGCCACATGCGCTGGGACGAGGCGCTGCCCACGCTCGGCGACTTCGACATGATCATCGCGAGCGACGTGCTCTACGAGCGTGACCACGCCGAGCTGGTCGCGGGCGTCGTGTCGCGCCATGCAAGGCCACGCGCCGAGGTGTTCGTGACCGACCCGGGACGCGGCAACAGCGGCATGTTCACTCGCCTGCTCGCCTCGCACGGCTTCGACGTCAGGGAATCGCATCCGGCGATGGAGGGCGACGACGGCGAGACGCGTCGAGGCCGCCTGCTGCACTACCGCCGCGGAACTGCGAGATCCGTGGCGTGACGATGAGCTTTCGCACCACCTTCCACGCGCCACCGATACGGAGATGGCCCCATGGCACGCCCCCCGAAGCAGATCGACCCTCTACCCGCGACGAGCTATCACGCACCGCGCAAGTCCCACGAACGCGTCACGCCGATCACGCGTGAGCGCATCGCCTCCGATCTCGCCGCGTTCCGCGAAGCCGGTGGCCATATCGAGGTGCTCGGCATCACCCGCGTCGTCACCGAAGTCGGTGCGGACGGCAAGGTGGTCTTCAAGCCGAGCCACCGCCCGGGCGTGACCGCACCCGGCAAGGCCTCGCCGGGCACGCGCAGGACGCCTTCGTCGGACCGCTGACCGCGGGCGAAGCGTCCCCGAGCACACCCGCAAGGACCGGAAAGCGCACGCCGGACTGCGGGTTCGAAGCCGTGCGCTGCCATCGCCGGTCGCGATGTCGTCCTGCACGGACACCGCGTCGGCCTCGCCCATGACATCCATCCCGTGATGCCACCGTGCCACGGATCCACGGCATGGCCATCGACCGCCGTGGAGGCTCGCCGCAACGGAGGCGGCGACACCGTTCACTCGAACCTCGCTCCGGCGAAGACACGAGAACGCTGCGGAGCTCTGCGCGCGGACGAGCCGCCTCGATCGCCACGCGCGTAAGATGGCCGCATGATGCTCGAACGCCCGCCCTGTCCCGCGTTGCGGCCTTTCGTGCGCAGCCTCTGGTACGCCGCGTCGGCGACCGGTGCGGCGGACGCACGCGAGCACCTGTTGCCGACGGGCGAAATGCATCTCGTGATCCGGTTGTCGGAACGCGGCGTGCGCGTGTTCGCGGGGGTCGACGACACGGCGGGCTCGCGCCTGTCCCCTGCCCTCGTCGCGGGCCTGCGCGACCGCTTCCATGTACGCGGCACAGGCGAGGCCTCGACGAGCGTCGGCGCGCAGCTGCGTCCCGGCGCGGCGGGCGCGCTGTTCGGACTCGAGGCGTGCGAACTCGCGAACCGCCATGTCCCGCTCGATGCGCTGTGGGGCGCGGCTGCGGCGCATGCGCGCGAGCAGCTCCAGGAGGCCGCGACGCCGGAGAAGGCACTCGACGTGTTCGAACGCGTTCTGCTCGCGCGCGTCGGCCGCGTGCGTGGCGTGCATCCCGCGATCGCACGTGCGCTCTCCGATGTGGATGGTGCGTGGCGCGTCGCGGCAGCCGCGGCCGCGAGCGGCCTCAGCCACCGGCGCTTCGCGACACTGTTCGAACGTGCCGTCGGGTTCACGCCCAAGCGCTATGCTCGCGTGCTGCGCTTCGGCGACGCGCTGCGCCTGCGCGCGGGCGATCCGTCACGGCCATGGTCCGCGATCGCAGTCGACGCCGGCTACAGCGACCAGCCGCATCTGCAGCGCGAGTTCGTCGCGATGGCGGGCATGACGCCGGCGACGTATGCGCGGCGCGGCGTGCGCGCGGTGCATCACGTGCCGATCGAGCGGGCCAGGACCTGAGGCGAGTGACGACGGCAGTCGGATACCGACGTCGTTCCGATACGAGCCTCAGCGGGCTGCACCTCGGAACATGTGACCTGGGACGCGAAGCCGAGCGGACGCTTCATGGGCACGCCGCGTTCCGCGGGTAAGTCGCTCGTGAACGCCCGTCGCCTCTCGCCGCGCGAGGTGACTTCCGAGTACAGGGGGGCACGCTCTCCCTGAAGCGCATCGGTGAAGACCTGTTCCATTTCGTTCAAGAAACGCCCAGCGCACAGGCGCATGCTGCGGCCTCCCGACACCGAGGATGCCGCCATGTCGAAGCACGAGCTGTTCCCGTACCTGCACATCAAGGACGCCGCCGCGGCGATCGACTTCTATCTCGCCGCGTTCGGCGCGAAAGAGAAGTTCCGCCTCGTCGAACCCGGCACCAGGCGTGTCGGCCACGCCGAGCTCGACTTCGGCGGCACGACGATCATGCTCGCCGACGAGTTCCCCGAGTACGGCCTTCACTCGCCGAGCTCGATCGGCAACACGAGCGTGACCCTGCACCTGCACGTCGACGATGCCGACGCGGTGATCGCACGTGCCGTCGAAGCCGGTGCCACGCTCGAACGCGCGCCGAGCGACGCGTTCTACGGTGAACGCTCAGGCAGCGTCCGCGACCCGTTCGGCCATCGCTGGAGCATCGGCCACAGCATCGAGGAGGTCACTCCCGAGGAGATGCAGAGGCGGTATGACGCGTTGATGGAAGGGAGTTGAGGGGTTTATCGACGACGGCGAAGCTTTATCGCGGGTGCTCGACCTCAACGCAGGAGATCGAAGTCGAGTTCGGATGACCGGCGTTGTCGATGGGTGCGAGGCCGTTCGCTGTCAGGCATGAAGCGCGAGCCATGCCTGCGAAGGCACCGATGGCTCGCGGGCTCGTCACAGTCGGTAGCGCCCAAGTGGATTCCGGCTTTCGCCGGAATGACGGGGTAGGAGAGGTTCACTTTCGGTGCTGCTACCAAAGCGTTGGATCGTAGCCTCAGGTCTTGACAGAAGAACGCTGCAAGACACTCGAGCATTCATTTCCTTCGTCATTCCGGCGAAAGCCGGAATCCCCTTGAGCTCAACCTACTGCGACGAAATTCCGAGCCATCGATGACAGCACGAGCATGGCTCGGGCTTCATCCCTTTGAGCCTGTCAGGATGCAGGAACCCGCAAGACCACCGGGGATCGACAACGAAGCCGCACTCTGCAAATTCTCATTAAGCGGTTTCCATCGAATGACGAGCGGAGACCGAAAACGGGAGCGCCCCTACCCCACCGCCTGGTAATCCTCTCTGCGCTCGCGCACGCCGAAGATGTCGTTGAGCGAACGTGGCATCGAGAACAGGAAGCCCTGGCCGATCGAGCAGCCGAGGTCGAGCAGGATGGCGCGCTGGGCTTCGGTCTCGACGCCTTCGGCGATGACCTCGATGCCGAGCGAGTGCGCGAGCGTGCTGATGGCGCGGACGACGGCGACGCTGGGGCTGCCGTCGCCGAGGTTGCTGATGAACGAGCGGTCGATCTTGAGCGCGTGGATCGGGAAGCGGTGCAGGTAGCTCAGCGACGAGTAGCCGGTGCCGAAATCGTCGAGCTGCACGCGCACGCCCGCGTCGCGCAGGCGCGAAAGCGTCTGGTGCACGTGCTCGGATTCGCCGAGCAGCGCGCCTTCGGTGATCTCGAGGCGCACGCGGCGCGGCGACACGCCGGTCTCGGCGATCAGGTGCAGTGCCAGATCGGCGAAGGCGGTGCCGTGCAGCTGGCGCGGCGAGACGTTGATCGAGACGTAGCTGTCACCGGGCAGGCGCGTCGCGGCCTCGCAGGCGAGTTCGAACATGCGCCAGTCGATCGCCTCGATGCAGCCGTTCTCCTGCGCCGCAGCGAGGAATTCGTCGGGCGCGAGCAGGCCACGCACCGGATGGCGCCAGCGCAGCAGCGCCTCGTATCCGGCGACGCGCGCATCCTCGAGGCGCACGATGGACTGGAAATGCGCCTCGAAGCCGCCATGCGCGAGCGCGTGGCGCAGTTCGCCCTCCAGTTCCAGCGCACGCACGGCCTGCGCGCGCAGCACCTCGTCGAAGATCTCGTGGCGCTGGCGGCCTTCGGCCTTGGCGCGGTACATGGCGGCGTCGGCGTCGCGCAGCAGCTCCTCGCCGCGACGGTACTGCGGGCTCGCATAGGCGATGCCGATGCTCGCCGAGGTGTAGAGCTCCTTGCCACCGACCCGCATCGGCTCGACGAGTGCGCCGAGCAGCTGCTCGGCGACGTCGACCGCGTGTTCGGCACGCGGCAGGTTCTCGAGCAGCACGGCGAACTCGTCGCCACCCAGGCGCGCCACGAGCGCCGACGGGCACGCGTGGGCGAGGCGCGTCGCGGCCTGCTTGAGCACCTCGTCGCCGACGAGGTGGCCGACGCTGTCGTTGATGACCTTGAAGCGGTCGAGATCGAGGAACAGCACGGCGAAGTCGCGGCGATCGCGCCGGTAGCGCTCGAGCGCGGTGTCGAGGCGCTCGAGCAGCAGCGCGCGGTTCGGCAGGCCGGTCAGCGTGTCGTGCAGCGCCTCGAACATGAGCTGCGCCTCGACGCGCTCGCGTTCGCGGATCTCGGCGACGAGGTCGTTGTTGGCCTGAGCAAGCTCGCGTGTGCGCGCCTCGACGCGTGCCTCGAGCTCGACGTAGGCGTGGCGCAGCGACTCCTGCGCGAGCTTGCGCTCGAGCGCGCTGGCGACGTGGAAGCCGACGAAGGTCAGCAGCTCCTGGTCGCGGATCGTGAAGATGTGGCGCTCGTCGTAGCTCTGCACGGCGAGCACGCCGACGGTACGCTCGTCGCAGGTCAGCGGCACGCCGAGCCAGCAGGTCGAATGCGGCCCCGAGGTGCGCACGACACCCAAGCGAACGAGCTCCTCGACCTGGGCGCGGTCGGCGAGCACGGCGCGACCCGTGCGCAGGGCGTACTCGGTCATGCCGTCGCGCATGCGCCGGCGCGGGCGCACGGCATCGATCTCGTCGACCGAGTAAGGGAACTCGAGCTCGTTGCCGTCCTCGGAGACGAGTGCGATGTAGAAGTTGCGGGCATCGATGAGCTCGCCGACGATCGCATGCACCGACGCGTAGAAGCGGTCGATCGAATCGGCCGTGCTCGCTCGCTCGGCGATGCGGAACAGCGCCGACTGCAGGCGCTCGCCACGCTGGCGCTCGGCGACCTCTTGGTGAAGATCCTGGTTGGCGCGTGCGAGCTCCGAGGTACGTTCCTGCACACGACGCTCGAGATCGGTCTGCGCCTGCTTGCGCTCGAGTGCGGTGAGCACGTGCTGGGCGACGTAGGTCAGCAGTGCGCGGTCGTCCTCGGTATAACGCGTATGGGCGAGGTAGCTCTGCACGACGATCACGCCGCTGATGCCGCGCGCACCGACCATCGGCACGCCGAGCCAATCCTCGCTCTCGGGACCCATGCCCTGCCCGCGCTGCATGCCGAGGCGCGCGCGTACTTCGCTCGAAGGCCCCATCTGCGACTCGCCGGTACGGATCACGGCGAGCGAGAGGCTGTTGGGGATCGTCGCGGCAGGGATGTCGCTGCTGTCGATCGGTGTCTTGTCGACCGAGTCGACGAAGTACAGGAAACGCAGGCTGTCGCGCTCGGCCTCGTACAGCGCGATGAAGAAGTTCTCGGCGTAGGTGAGCTGGCCGATGATGCCGTGGATGCCTTGCAGCATCTCGGTCATCTCGAGGTCCGAGCTCGCCATCGTCGCGATCGCGAACAGTGCGCGCTGCACGTGCTCGGCGCGCTCGATCTTGCGCACGGCGTGCTTGAGCCAGTCGACCTCGAGCAGCCAGTCGGCGGCACAGGCGATGTCGTCGACGAAGTCGTTCCAGCCCGGCTGCAGCGAGGCGTCGGTGTTGCCACGCTCGGGCCACACGGCGAGTGCGTTGACGACGCCGAGATCGCGCGCGAGCGGGATGACGTGGACATCATCGGGCGGCTCGGCGTCGGAAAGGCCGAATTCCCCGTCGAACGCATGCGGATCGATGCCCGCCGCCCACGCATCCGGAGAGCTGGACAGCACCGGGCCACCGACCGCCTCGGTCGCGTCGCTGCGCCAGATCACGTTGAAGCCGGTCAGCCCGAAACGCGCGAGCGCTTCCTCGGCCGCGAGACGCCCCATGCCGCGCATGTCGGGGACGCGCAGCAGCTCGCGGGCAAACATCGATCCTGATGTGGACTGCATACGGGCGCCGGTCGCGAGCGGTTGCCGGTCTCCCCTTGCCGGCCCCACCGTCGGACATGTTTCCCCGATTGTAACCACACATTCACCGTGCGCGTGTGGGCCGTGTGAAAGCGCCAGAAAGCGTGAACTGCGTCATGAAAAACGGGGTGCTTGTGACGTTTGGAGCTGAACAAGGCGGGGAACCCATGACCTGACTGTCGATCTCCAGATTGCCCACGGAGAAGGTGTTACCGGGGCTGTCGCGGCTTCGACACTGGCCAAGGCACTGGATCCCGGCCTGCGCCGGGACGACGGCAGGAGGTGGTGCTGTTATCGACGATGTTGCTCTTCCGTTAGGCGCCCGACTCGAAACGCCGGCCTATACCCAGTGTCACCGTCATCCCGGCGCAGGCCGGGATCCAGTGACTTACCCGGAAAATGGTGAAGATCAGCACCGCGCGGCTCTCTCGACAAGCGCGCGCGTGCCAAAGAAAAAGCCGGCACAAGGCCGGCTTTTTCACGAACCGCGATACGCAGGCGGGACGGTCACCCGTCGAACCCGTATGTCGCCCGCCACGTCACGCTCACGCGTTGACCGTGTCGGCGATCTCCTTGTAGTCGGCGATCTGGTCGAAGTTCATGTAGCGGTAGATCGTGTCGCCGTTGGCGCTGAGCACGCCCATGTCGGTCATGTACTCCTCCTTGGTCGGAATGCGGCCGAGGCGCGAGCAGATCGCGGCGAGTTCGGCCGAGCCGAGGTAGACGTTGGAGTTGCGGCCCAAGCGGTTCGGGAAGTTGCGCGTGCTCGTCGAGAACACGGTGGCGCCTTCGCGCACCTGCGCCTGGTTGCCCATGCACAGCGAGCAGCCCGGCATCTCCATGCGCGCGCCGGCCGTTCCGAACGTGCCGTAGTGGCCTTCCTTGGTGAGCTCGGCGGCATCCATCTTGGTCGGCGGGGCGACCCACAGCTTGCTCGGGATGTCGCGCTTGCCCTCGAGCAGCTTGGCGGCCGCGCGGAAGTGGCCGATGTTGGTCATGCACGAGCCGATGAACACCTCGTCGATGGTCGCGCCGGCGACATCCGACAGCGTCTTCACGTCGTCCGGGTCGTTCGGGCAGGCGACGATCGGCTCGTGCACGTCGGCGAGGTCGATCTCGATGACCGCGGCGTACTCGGCGTCGGCATCGGGCGCGAGCAGCTTCGGATCGGCGAGCCACGCTTCCATCGCCTTGATGCGGCGGTTGATGCTGCGCACGTCCTGGTAGCCCTGCGCGATCATCCACTTGAGCATGACGATGTTCGAGTTGATGTATTCGATGATCGGCGCCTTGTCGAGGTGCACCGTGCAACCCGCGGCCGAACGCTCGGCCGAGGCATCGGAGAGTTCGAACGCCTGCTCGACCTTGAGGTTCGGCAGGCCCTCGATCTCGAGGATGCGGCCCGAGAAGATGTTCTTCTTGCCCTGCTTGGCGACCGTGAGCAGGCCGGCCTTGATCGCGTACAGCGGGATCGCGTTGACGAGGTCGCGCAGCGTGACGCCGGGCTGCAGCTCGCCCTTGAAGCGCACGAGCACCGACTCGGGCATGTCGAGCGGCATGACACCGGTGGCCGCCGCGAACGCGACGAGGCCCGAGCCCGCCGGGAACGAGATGCCGATCGGGAAGCGCGTGTGCGAGTCGCCGCCGGTGCCGACCGTGTCGGGCAGCAGCATGCGGTTGAGCCACGAATGGATGATGCCGTCGCCCGGACGCAGCGGGATGCCGCCGCGCGTGGCGATGAACGCCGGAAGCTCGTGGTGCGTCTTGACGTCGACCGGCTTCGGGTACGCCGCGGTGTGGCAGAACGACTGCATGACGAGATCGGCCGAGAAGCCGAGGCAGGCGAGGTCCTTGAGCTCGTCGCGCGTCATCGGGCCGGTGGTGTCCTGCGAGCCGACCGAGGTCATCTTCGGTTCGCAGTACGTGCCCGGGCGGATGCCCTGGCCTTCGATGAGCCCGCAGGCGCGGCCGACCATCTTCTGCGCGAGCGTGAAGCCCTTGCCGGTATCGACCGGATTCTGCGGCAGGCGGAACAGCGTCGACGGCGCGAGGCCGAGCGCTTCGCGCGCCTTCGTGGTGAGGCCACGGCCGACAATCAAAGGAATGCGGCCGCCTGCGCGCACCTCGTCGAACAGCACCTCGGACTTGACCTGGAACTCGGCGATGACGGCGCCGTCCTTGAGCGCCTTGCCCTCGTAAGGACGCAGCTCGACGACGTCGCCCATGTTCATCTGCGACACGTCGAGTTCGATCGGCAGCGCGCCGGCGTCCTCCATCGTGTTGTAGAAGATCGGCGCGATCTTGGAGCCGAGGCAGACGCCGCCGAAGCGCTTGTTCGGGATGAACGGGATGTCCTCGCCGGTGAACCACAGCACCGAGTTGGTCGCCGACTTGCGGCTCGAACCCGTGCCGACGACGTCGCCGACGTAGGCCACGAGGTGGCCCTGGCGCTTGAGGCCCTCGATGAACGCGACCGGGCCGCGCTTGCCGTCTTCCTCGGGCGTGATGCCCTCGCGCTTGTTCTTGAGCATCGCGAGTGCATGCAGCGGGATGTCCGGGCGCGTGGTCGCGTCGGGCGCGGGGGACAGATCGTCGGTGTTGGTCTCGCCGGTCACCTTGAGCACGGTGATGGTGAGGCTCGGCGGCACTTCGGGACGCGAGGTGAACCACTCGGCGTCGGCCCAGCTCTGCAGCACGGCCTTGGCGTTCGCGTTGCCGGCGTCGGCCTTGTCCTTGACGTCGTGGAACGCGTCGAACATGAGCAGCGTGTGCTTGAGCGCGGTCGCGGCGATCGCGCCGACCTGCGCGTCGTCGAGCAGCTCGATCAGCGGATGGATGTTGTAGCCGCCGAGCATCGTGCCGAGCAGCTCGGTGGCGCGCTCGCGCGTGATCAGCGTGCACACCTCGGTGCCGAACGCGACCGCGGCGAGGTACGAGGCCTTGACCTTGGCCGCGTCGTCGACGCCGGCCGGCACGCGGTACGTGATGAGGTCGACGAGCGTGGCTTCTTCGCCGGCTGGAGGCGCCTTGAGCAGTTCGATGACGTCGGCGGTCTGGCGGGCGGACAGCGGCAGCGGCGGGATGCCGAGCGCGGCGCGTTCGGCAACGTGTTGGCGGTAGGCTTCGAGCATGGAGGACTCCGGGAAACGCGGTGAAGGGTGAACGGGGTCAGGCAGCAGGGACGACGAGCTTGAGTCCCTTGAAATAGTCTCGGTAGAACGTGCGGTCGCGCGTGATGAGGCCACTGCATTGCAGGAGCGCGTGCGCGCCGATCAGGAAATCCGGCACCGCGCGCGTGCGTGCGCCACCACGCTGGCGGTAGCGGCGCTGCATCTCGCCGGCACGCACCGCGGCGCGTGCCTCGAGCGGGTTGAAGCGGATGCCGACGTCCTCGAGCACGGCCAACGCCTCGGCGCCGTCGCGCAACGCGCTGCAGACCTCGGCGAGCACGACCTCGCAGACCACGACCGGGCCTTCCGTGAGGCACTGACGCAGGCAGGCCTCGGCGGCGTCCGCCTGCGGACCGTCGGCCAGCAGGTCGACGAGTACGGAGGTATCGATGGCGATCATGGTCGCGGGATCAGGGATCGAGCGGTTCGTCGGGCGCGCGGCCGCGGATCGCGCGCATCGCCTCGTCGGTAGTCTCGAAGCCGTCGAGCTTGAAGCGGCCGCGTGCACGCGAGATCGCATCGTCGACGTTCTTGCGCAGCACGATGCGGCTGCCTTCGAGTTCCACCTTGAGCGTGGAACCCTTCACGAGCCCGAGCGCGTCGCGCACGGCCTTCGGCAGCGTGATCTGCCCGCGTTCGGCGACGGTCGCTTCCATCGGCATGCCCCGAAAAGTATGTATGGATGATACGTACTTTAAAGCCCGTACTCAAGTCCGCATATCGCAGGCACGGACGCATCGAGGCGTCCGCCGGCTGCAATCAGCGGAGGATAATCTTCGCATGCCCATACTCGCGAAGTGCCTCGCCACCGCCCACACTGCAACCGTCCCGCCTGAAGCCAGCGCCACCCGACACGCCACAGGAGCACGCGCATGAAAGACTCGTTCGCCACCCGCAGCACACTCGACCTCGCCGGCAAGACCTACCACTACGCGAGCCTCGCCAAGCTCGGGAAGCGCTTCGACCTCGCGCGCCTGCCCTACTCGATGAAGATCCTGCTCGAGAACCTGTTGCGGCATGAAGACGGCGTCAACGTGACCACGGCCGAGATCGAGGCCGTCGCGCAGTGGGATGCGCACAAGGAACCCGATACCGAGATCGCGTTCATGCCCGCGCGCGTCGTGCTGCAGGACTTCACCGGCGTGCCCTGCGTGGTCGACCTCGCCGCGATGCGCGACGCGGTGGTCAAGCTCGGCGGCCGTCCCGAGCAGATCAACCCGCTCGCGCCGGTCGAGCTCGTGATCGACCATTCCGTGCAGGTCGATGCGTTCGGCAACGCGGGCGCGCTCGACCTCAACGTCAAGATCGAGTTCGACCGCAACAAGGAGCGCTACGCGTTCCTGCGCTGGGGCCAGGGCTCGTTCGACAACTTCAAGGTGGTGCCGCCGCGCACCGGCATCGTCCACCAGGTCAACCTCGAGCACCTCGGCCGCGTGGTCATGGCCGCCGACAAGGACGGCGAGCTGTGGGCCTACCCGGACACCGTGTTCGGCACCGATTCGCACACCACCATGATCAACGGCATCGGCGTGCTCGGCTGGGGCGTCGGCGGCATCGAGGCCGAGGCCGCGATGCTGGGCCAGCCGTCGTCGATGCTGATTCCGCAGGTGGTCGGCTTCAAGCTCACGGGCAAGCTGCCCGAGGGCGCGACCGCGACCGACCTCGTGCTGACCGTGACGCAGATGCTGCGCAAGCTCGGCGTGGTCGGCAAGTTCGTCGAGTTCTTCGGACCGGGCCTGGCCAACCTCGCCCTGGCCGACCGCGCGACGATCGGCAACATGGCGCCCGAGTACGGCGCGACCTGCGGCATCTTCCCGGTCGACGCGGAAGCACTGTCGTACCTGCGCCTGTCCGGCCGCAGCGAGGAACTCATCGCGCTGGTCGAGGCCTATGCGAAGGCGCAGGGCCTGTGGCACGACGCGAACACGCCGGCGCCGGATTTCACGACCACGCTCGAGCTCGACCTCGGCGACGTCAAGCCGTCGCTGGCGGGCCCGAAGCGTCCGCAGGACCGCGTACTGCTCGGCGACGTCAAGGCCAACTACCGCAGCAACGTCGGCCCGCTGTCGGCCAACCGCAAGCCGCGCAAGACCCAGGCGGCGGCCGACTTCGCCAACGAGGGTGGCGGCGGCGCGATCGGCAACCCGGCCAACGACATCGTCAGCGGCCGCGTGCGCGTCGAGCACGACGGCCACCACTACGAGCTCGACGACGGTGCGGTGGTGATCGCCGCGATCACCTCGTGCACGAACACGTCGAACCCGTCGGTCATGCTCGCCTCGGGCCTGCTCGCGCGCAACGCGGTGCGCAGGGGCCTCAAGACCAAGCCGTGGGTCAAGACCTCGCTCGCACCGGGCTCGAAGGTCGTCACCGACTACCTCGAGCACACGGGCGTGCTCGCCGATCTCGACACGCTCGGCTTCTACACGGTCGGCTACGGCTGCACGACGTGCATCGGCAACTCGGGCCCGCTGCCGGCCGAGGTCAGCAAGGCGATCGCCGAGGGTGACCTCGTCGTGAGTTCGGTGCTGTCGGGCAACCGCAACTTCGAGGGCCGCGTGCACCCCGAGGTCAAGATGAACTACCTCGCCTCGCCGCCGCTCGTGGTCGCCTACGCGCTCGCCGGCACGGTCGACATCGACCTCACGCAGGAGCCGCTCGGCACCGGCAAGGATGGCGAGCCGGTCTACCTCAAGGACATCTGGCCGACCAACAAGGAGATCTCCGACACGGTGGCCGGCGCGGTGACGCCCGCGATGTTCGAGAAGAACTACGCCGACGTCTTCAAGGGCGACGAACGCTGGAACGCGATCGACGCGCCCGAGGGCGAGCTCTACGCCTGGGACGAGGACTCGACCTACATCAAGAACCCGCCCTACTTCGACGGCATGACGATGGAGACGGGCTCGATCGCCGACATCGACGGCGCGCGCGTGCTCGGCGTGTTCGGCGACTCGATCACGACCGACCACATCTCGCCGGCCGGTTCGATCAAGAAGGACTCGCCCGCGGGCCGCTTCCTGATCTCGCGCGGCGTACAGCCGGTCGACTTCAACTCGTACGGCTCGCGTCGCGGCAACGACGACGTGATGGTGCGCGGCACGTTCGCCAACATCCGCATCCGCAACCTCATGCTCGATGGCGTCGAGGGCGGCTACACGCTGCACGTGCCCTCCGGCGAGCAGCTCGCGATCTACGATGCCGCGATGAAGTACAAGGACGAAGGCACGCCACTCGTCGTGTTCGCGGGCAAGGAATACGGCACCGGCTCGTCGCGCGACTGGGCCGCCAAGGGCACGCTGCTGCTCGGCATCAAGGCCGTGGTCGCCGAGAGCTTCGAGCGCATCCACCGTTCGAACCTCGTCGGCATGGGCGTGCTGCCGCTGCAGTTCAAGGACGGCGAGAACGCGACGACGCACGGCCTCACGGGCCGCGAGACGATCGCGGTCACCGGCCTCGACGACGGCAAGGCGCGCGAGGCCACCGTCACCGCGACCTCCGACGACGGCACGACCAAGACCTTCACGGTCAAGGTGCTGCTGCTGACCCCGAAGGAGCGCGAGTTCTTCCGCCACGGCGGCATCCTGCCGTACGTGCTGCGGCAGCTGGCGGCGAAGAAGGGCTGAGCGGTCGTCGCACGACAACGCGTGTCTGCATCCGGAGCGGAATCACCTGCGGCGATTCCGCTGCAGGCTTCACGCAGGGCGAAACCCGCGCAGCGGATTCCGCCGCAAATGCAGGCCAGCGTCCGGTAACACCACGATGGACGGTGATCGCAGCCCCGTCCTGACACGTCGGAACGCCATCGCGGTGCACGGCGGAATCACCTGCGGTGGTTCCGCCCTACCCGCCTGACGCGATGGCAGCTCCGGGATCGGGCTCATCGTGAGGTGATGGCTGCGCCCATCAGTCTGCGTGGTTCGACGTATCCGGCCCTTCCTGCGGCCGTCGTACGGAGCTGCGCGATGTCCCGATCCTCTCCTGCACGTCGCCAGGCGTTCGCGCTGGCGTTCTCGATGGTCGCCGTGATCGGCGTCGGCGTACTCCCCGCCCCGCTGCATGCGCAAGCCGGCATGCACGGCCGTGCCGCGACGGCCACGCGCATGGACTGCGCAGGACTCGCCGGCCAGAAGCACGCCACGCTCTCGGTCGAGGCCTGCGAGCGCAAGAAGGCCGCCCTGCTGTCGCTGCAAGACGCCTCCGCAACGCCCGGCGGCGAACGCCCCGGCGACGAGGCGATGACGTGCACGCAGCTCATCGCCGAGCTGCAGTCGATGGGCCCGGGCATCGATCCCGCACTTGGCGAGAAGTCGCGCATCGCCGGCGAAGCCGTGCGCGAGACCTACGACCGTCAGAACGCCGCGGCGAAGGCGATGGCGGCGCGCCAGACCGCGGAATCGATCGCCGCGATGGCCGGACCGAACATCGTCCAGGGCATCGTCGGCGCGAAGCACAGCGCCGAGAGCGTCGCGCTCGGCACGGCCGGCAGCCAGGCCATGCGCGGCGCCCGCAACCAGGCCTCGTTCGCGAGTGCCGACGCGTCCGAAGCCCTCGCGCAACGCATGCGCGACGACCCGCGCTTCGCCCACCTGCTCGCGCTCGTGCAGCAGAAGAACTGCGGGATGGGGGACATGCCGGCGGTGCCTGGGGGTTGATCGACAATGGCTGACCGTCACGCCGCCGCAGAGTGCGGCCTTCTCCGGAAGGACGTCCTGAAGGTCCGACACCAGAGAAGCTTTACTGCGCCGTGCAACGCCGGTCTCCGAGACACCGTCATCCCGGCGGCTCTCAACAGCCGGATGGCTGGTCAAGCCGGGATCCCCTCGAGCGCCACAGCATGACGCGCACTTCAGGCCGAGGGCGTACTCGCGAAGAAGCACGACGGGCGCACTACGCTTGTAGCGCTTGAATGGATTCCGGCTTCCGCCGGAATGACGGCATGCAAGAGTGGAAGCTTTCTGCGATCCGATTAGGGGAACACTATCGACGCTGAAACAACGTCATCCCGGCGGAAGCCGGAGGCGCTTCACAACAGCGCGCAGCGCTGGTCATCCCCTCAAGCACGACAACAAGGCGCGCACTTCAGGCCAGAGGCGTACTCGCGAAGAAGCAAGGTCGGTGCACTTCGAATGCAACGCTTGAGTGGATTCCGGCTTGACCAGCCATTCGGCTGTTGAGAGCCGCCGGAATGACGATGTATGGAAGTGGCTGCTGTCTACGATCGAACGCAAGCACGACAATGCGCTTCACCAACAACGTCATCCCAGTGGCTTCCAACAGACGAATGGCTGGTCAAGCCGGAGGCACTTCACAACGGCGCGGAGCGCTGGTCACCCCTTGGAGCGCGGGAGTACAAGGCGCGTCTTGAGCGAGAAGAATGCACGCCCGCGTCGCCCGCATAACGGTGGCACGGTGGTCACGCAGCGGCCTGCAAAGCCGTTTACGCGTGTGGGACGTCTGCGGGCGAAGCCGAGGGCACGACCGACTTGCACGTCGCACGCCAGCGCATGACGATGAAGGTCCTCTCGCAACGGACAACCCGCCGATGGCGACGCCGATGATCGCGACAGTCGCCCGCCACCATGGCCCGATCAGCGTGGCGGCATGAAACTCCCAACCCGCCACACCTGGGCCATGATCGGCGCGGCGCTTCCCGACGGCATCTCGGCGTTCGCGTTCCTCGTCGTGTGGATCGCGCCGTTCGCGTTCGGTCCGCATGCGGTCAAGAACGCGATGCTCGTGATGATGGTGGAGTTCTTCGTGATCCACGCGAGCGGCATGATCGGCGCCACCGTGCTGCGCGAGGACGTCACCCGCGGCAAGCGCGTCGCCACGGTGCTCGGGTTCGGCGCGTTCTACCTGCTGTTCGTCAGCGTGTGGTCGCTGGTGTTCCAGGTGTGGTGGCCGTTCGTCGCATTCGGCTGGCTGCTGGTCGGCAAGCTCGTGCTCGCACTCGACCTCTCGCGGACCTCGGCCGAACGGCGCGCGGCCATGCAGGCGCGCTGGGGCATCAGCATTCTGGTGTTCGTGCTCGGGGCGTTCGCGACGACGATCCTGCCGCTGCCACGCCTGGGCATCGGCGTCGACCTCGTGTCACGCCTCGGCCTTCCCGGTACCGGGCTATGGGTAGAGCAGCCGCATCGCGTGGTCGCGTTCGGGTTCTTCTACTTCACGACGCTGGCATGGCTCAACGTGCGCGCGCTGCGCGTGCCGAAGCCGGCACCGAAGCCTGCATCGAGGTGACACGGGCGCATCACGCGACCACATTCTCGGCGACAAAGCTCATTCGGGAACGCAGCGTGTGCGCGGTTCGGGCGCATTCCGTGCAAAGGCCCACCACGGCAGGACCCCAGCCTGCCGTGGCGGACCCATGGGCTTCAGCGGCCGGCGTCGGCCGTGCGCTGGTCCGGCAGCGCGAGACTGCGCGGCGTGCCGACACGCAGGGTGCGGTTCGCGCAGATGTCGACATCGCCGAGCACGACCGTACGGCCGCCGCGGAACGTGACGCGGACGTCGCGCTGGCAGCTGCCCGCGGCGACGCCGATCGTGCGCGCGGCACCGCCGCCCTGCAGCGAGGAGGCACCGATCGGCACGTGTACGAATGCGGACGATCCCGCGTCGGCCATCTCGAGGCCGGCGATGCTGTCGCGCGAGGTGTTGACGAGGTCGAGGTAGCGCGCGGACGGCGCGGCGAAGGCCGAGGCGCTGGCGAGGACGGCGAGCGTGGCGAGGACGAGGCGGGACATGTCGGGGCTCCTGGGAAGGGTGCCGGGACGGTCGCTGCCTTCCCGGACGCTGCCATGGAACCGCGGACCCCGCGCGCGCAGGAACCGCAACGTGACGAATCGTCGTGGGACCGGGGCGAATCGTAGCCATCACGCGCCGCGCTTCCGGTGGCCCTGTGCGCGCCGTAGGATCGCCGCCACCTGCCCTCCACGCCACCGTCATGAAGATCCGCCTCGGCGACAACGAGATCGGCCTCGCGCGCTACCTCGGCCTGTGGAGCATGGTGGTCGTCGCGTTCGCGGTGCAAGGCTACCTGCACGACGCCTACCACGGCTTCACGTGGTCACCGTTCGACTACCTGCGCTGGTCGATGGTGCAGTGGTACACGTGGGCCGCACTCGCGCCGCTGGTGTTCCGCCTCGCCGCGCGTCACCCGATCCGCCCACCGTTGCGCCTGCGCGCGCTGGGTACGCACAT
This sequence comes from Lysobacteraceae bacterium PS02065, assembly GCA_029959555.1. Classification (GTDB taxonomy): domain Bacteria; phylum Pseudomonadota; class Gammaproteobacteria; order Xanthomonadales; family Rhodanobacteraceae; genus Dokdonella. The sequence continues at coordinate 76,657 of JASCPI010000008.1, forward strand.
CCCGGCGAGCCTCGGCGTGTCGGGTCTGGCCGTGCTGGTCGGCGCGTTCGTCTCGAGCGTGTTCGAGCCCGGCACGTTCGGCAACCAGGTCTGGCAGTTCGCGAGCAAGCACGTCGCGATCGGCCTGCTGGCGTACTGGGCGCTCGTGGCGATCCAGCAGGCCTTGCACTACCGCGCCGAGACCGCTCGCCGAGAGCTCGAGGCGAGCCGGCTCGCGACCGAGCTCGCGCAGTCGCGCCTGCAGGTGCTCAAGACCCAGCTGCAGCCGCATTTCCTGTTCAACACGCTGCACGCGATCGTGACCCTGCTCGACGAGGACACGGTGTCGGCCGAGGACATGCTGCTGCGCCTGAGCGAGCTTCTGCGCGCGTTCCTGGAGGACTACGACGGCCAGGAGATCACGCTGCGCCGCGAGCTCGCCCTGCTCGATCTCTACCTCGGTATCCAGCGCACGCGCTTCAAGGACCGCCTCACGACGCAGGTCTATGTCGAGCCCGAGCTGCTCGACGCGGCCGTGCCGAGCCTGATCCTGCAGCCGATCGTCGAGAACGCGATCCGCCACGGGATCGGCCAGCATGTCGGCTCGGACCACGTCGAGATCGAGGCGCGCCGCGAGGGCGACGTGCTGTGCCTGGAAGTGCGCAACCGCAACAGTACCCTCGAGGCCGGCGGCAGCGCCGCGGCCGGCCACGGCATCGGCTTGTCGAACACGCGGCTGCGCCTGCGCGAGCTGTACGGCGAATCGGCTTCGCTGCGCCTCGACATGACATGGCCGAAAGGCGTCTCATGCCGCGTGCGCGTGCCGTGGCGCCTCCTCGACGACGAGAGCGACGATCCCGAATTCAGCCCCGAGGTGCACCCGGCATGACCCTCGCCGTGCTCGTGGTCGACGACGAACCGATCGCACGGCGTGCGATCGCACGCATGCTCAAGGACGACCCCGAGGTCATGCTGGCCGGCGAGTGCGGCGACGGCGCATCGGCGGTCACCGCGATCCGGGAGCTCTCGCCCGATCTGGTGTTCCTCGACATCCAGATGCCGGCCATGAACGGGGTCGACGTGGTCGAGGCGATCGGTGCGGCACGCATGCCGGCGACGGTATTCGTGACCGCGTACGAGCAGTACGCCGTGCGCGCGTTCGAGGCCAATGCGGTCGACTACCTGGTCAAGCCGTTCAGTCGCGAACGCTTCGCCGAGGCGTTGCGCCGGGCCAAGGCGCGGCTCGCCTCGCGTGCCACGGCCGCCCACGACACGACCACCTCCGAGCGCCTGCTCGAGGCCCTGGCGGCGGTGCGCGCGCGCGACGAGTACCTCGAACGCATCCCGGTGCGCGTCGATGGCCACGTCGTGTTCGTGGAGGTCGACGACATCGTCTGGATCCGGGCCAACGGCAACACGGTGCGCCTGCACCTCGCCGATCGCGAGCACGACCTGCGCGAGACGATGGCGACGCTCGCCACGCGCCTGGATCCCAGGCATTTCGCCCGCGTGCACCGCTCGGCGATCATCAACGTGCGCCGCGTCAAGGCAATCCATCCGTGGTTCAACGGCTACCACGTGGTGACGATGGACACCGGCCAGCAGCTGCGCATGAGCCGCTACCAGCACGAGGCCTTCCTGCGCCTCGCGACCGTGCGCAGCGAGGATCCGCCGGCCTGACGCGCACACCGGCGCCGCCGCGCGTACACTCGCCGGCCGTCGCCGAAGCCCCGCCATGACCGAACCCGTCCGCCTCGACAAGCACCTCGTCGCCCTGCTCGGCTGCTCGCGCGGCGAGGCGCGCCAGTACATCGAGGGTGGATGGGTCCTCGTGGACGGCGCGATGGTCGACGCGCCGCAGCACCCGATCGAGGGCCAGCACGTCGAACTCGCACCCGGCGCGCGCCTCGGCGAGGTCGAACCGGTGACGCTGCTGCTGCACAAGCCGGCCGGCCTCGACACGCAGGCCGCGATCGCGCTCGTGACGCCCGCGACGCTCAGCCCGCTCGATGTCTCGGCGCCACGCGTGCTCAAGCGCCACTTCCATCATCTCGACGCGCCGATGCCGCTCGACGACGACGCGAGCGGCCTGCTCGTGCTGACCCAGGATCACGGCGTCAAGCGCCGCCTGACCGAGGACGCCGCGCACCTCGAACAGGAATACATCGTCGACGTGGAAGGCACGCTGGCACCTTACGGCCTCACGAAGCTCGCCGGCGGCACCCTGCTCGACGGCGGCTGGCCGCTGCCGGCGTGCCAGGTCAGCTGGCAGAGCGAGACGCGCCTGCGCATCGCGATCAAGCGCGCCCGCCCCGGGCAGATCGCGCGCATGTGCGCCCTCGTGGACCTGCGGGCCGTCGCGGTGCGGCGCCTGCGCATCGGCAGCGTCGGGCTGTCGAAGATCGCACCGGGCACGTGGCGCTATCTGCGCGCGGACGCGCGCTTCTGAGGGCACGCTCTCGCATCCGGCGCCACGAGCAGCCGTAACGTGATGTTCGATCCGCACGACGGCACGTCACCGCCGTGATACGGCGTCTCGTATCAGCGGACCCTCATCCGGCCCTTCGGGCCACCCCGTATCGGGGTACGGGGCAGGCTCTTCTCCCCGAGGGAAAGGGAAGGAAGCCGATCAGAACACCGACAACCCCGTCATGCGCGTGAACCGGTGCAGCGCGTAGCCGCCGAGCATCGAGTTGCCCTTCGCATCGAGCGCCGGCGACCACGCGCACAGTGCCATGACCTTGGGTACGACCGCGACGATCGCGCCGCCGACGCCACTCTTGGCCGGCAGGCCGACGTGGAACGCGAAATCGCCCGCCGCGTCGTAGGTACCGCAGGTGAGCATGACCGCGTTGATGCGCGTGGCACCTTCCGAACTCGTCACGCGCTCGCCCGAGATCGGGCATTCGCCGGCGTTGGCGAGGTAGAGCACGCTGCGCGCGAGGTCGACGCAGTCCATGCGCAGTGCGCAATGGAACGAATAGAAATCGAGCACCGCTTCGACGTCGCAGGCGAGGTTGTCGAAACTGCGCAGGAAGTTCGCGACCGCGATGTTGCGCGGACCGCTGCGGCGTTCCTCGGCGGCTACCGGTGGATCGAGGCCGATGCGCGGGTTGCCGGTGCGCGCGCGCAGGAACGCGAGCAAGGCGTTCTCGGGATCCGCATGCAGCGACATGAGCACGTCGTCTACGACGAGCGCGCCGGCGTTGATGAACGGGTTGCGCGGGATGCCGTGCTCGTACTCGAGCTGCACCAGCGAATTGAACGGATCGCCCGACGGTTCGCGACCGACGCGTCGCCACAGCGCGTCGCCGGCCTCGTGCAGCGCCATCGTGAGCGTGTGAACCTTGGACACGCTCTGGATCGCCAGCGGCACGCGCGCATCGCCGACCGCGTGCACGTCACCGTCGAGCGTGACCACGGCCATGCCGAAACGCTCGCGGGGCTGGCCGACCAGCGACGGAATGTCCTCGGGCAGCGTGCCCTCGCCGAAACGCTCGCAGGCCTCGTCGTGGATCGTCGCGAGGATCGCCGGCAGGTCGTGGCGGCGCAGGTCGTAGGGGTTGTGCGGGATGGTCCGCATGGGGCCGGCCTCGGGTCGCGTGACGCGAGTGTGCGAGGCCGAAGCTGAACGGGTTGGCGCTGCGAAACGGCGGACACGTACGCCACCGGAAGCGCCGCGTCGACACGCCGATGCGGCATACTTCACGCAGGGGAAATCGTCAGCGCAACATGTCCAGAGTCGTCGCGTGCGTCGTGCTTGTATCCGGCCTGCTGGCCGCCGTGTGGACGGCCGCGCGTGCGGAGCCCGTGCGACCGCTCGACCTGCAGGATCTCGGCGCACCGACGTTCACGAACTTCTCGTCGCGCGACGGTCTTCCCGAGGCGGTCACGGTCGCCGCGCGCACCGATCGCGACGGCTTCGTCTGGGTCGCCTCGCCGGCCGGCGTGTCGCGCTACGACGGCCACCGCTGGGTCGCCAGCGACGATCCGGGCATGGCCCACGGCGCCGACACCTTGTTCACCGACCGCAACGGCACGCTGTGGGCCGGCTTCCGCCAGAAGGGCATCGCGCGCTACGACGGCCGACGCTGGCACGTCGAGGACGTCGCCGCGGGCCTGCCTTCGCAGCAGATCCGCCGCTTCGCCGAGACCACCGACGAAGCCGGCGTCACGACGCTGTGGGCGCTGACCTGGGATCTCGGCCTCATGCGCCACGACGGCGGGCGCTGGATCGCCGACGCGGGCAACGCCTCGCTGCCACGCGGTCCGGTGCTCGGCTTCGCGCGCACGCGCACGCTCGGCGGCTCGGCGCGCCTGTGGATCGGCACCGGCAACGACGGTCTCTGGTACCGCGATGAAGGGGGTGTGGCCTGGACACGCTGGCGCGCGCCGGGCTTCGATGCCGCCCAGGTCGAGTACCTGCTTGCGACGATGCGCGGCTCGCGCGAGGAACTCTGGATCAGCGTGTTCGGCGCGGGCCTCTGGCGCCTCGACGCCGACGGCTTGCGCCACTGGTCGGTCGCATCGGGCGACCTGCCCAGCAACGAGCTCTACGACATCGCGCAGACCCCCCTGCCCGGCGACGACCTCGCGATCTGGGTCGCCTCGCGCTACGGCCTGCTGCGCGTGCACGGCGACCGCGTGCAGGTGTTCGATCGCCGCCACGGCCTGCCGTCGAACGTCGTGCGCGGGCTCGATGCGTGGCGCAGCCCGAATGGCGAGGACGCGCTGTGGCTGGTCACCGAATCCGGCGTCTCGCGCACGATCCCCGCCGCGAATCCGTGGCTGACCGCCTCGCTCATGGGCACGCGCTCGACCGGCGTGTTCGCGGTGCTCGTCGAGCCCGACGGCCACGGCGGCGAACGTCTCTGGGTCGGTGCCAACGGCGACGGCCTCGGCGTCTACGAGGATGGCCGCTGGCGCCACTTCACGCAGGCCGCCGGCGACCTGCCCGACAGCGGCGTGAGCCTCGTCGTGCCGCACCGCGCGAAGCGTGCGACGCACTCGCACTGGATCGGCCTGCGCAAGGGTCACCTGCTGGGCGTGCACGACGGCATGCGCTTCCGCGAAGAACCCACGCCATGGCCCAAGTCCGTCGGCGAGGCCGTGCTCGATCTCCACGAGCGCGAGATCGACGGCCACGAGGAGCGCTGGGTCGCCCTGCGCCAAGGCGGCATCTACCGCTGGCGCGACGGTATCTGGACGGCCTTCCCCGCGGCCGGCGAGGGCGTGCCGTGGCGCGTCAACCGCATCGTCGAGCAGACGGCCGCCGATGGCGGTCGCTGGCTGTGGGCCACGACCGAACGCGGCCTCGCGCGCTTCGACGGCGCGCGCTGGGACCTGCTCGGACGCGATGCCGGCCTGCCCGACGAGATCCTGCTCGGCGTCAGCCTGCTCGACGACGAGCAGGGCAAGCCCATCCTCTGGATGGGATCGACGACCGGCGGCGTGATCCGTGCCGACCTGACCGATCCACGCCACCCGCGCATCCTTCCCGACGACCTCCCGGCGCCGCCCGACCCGACCGTGTACAGCGCGATGCGCGATTCACGCGGCGTGATCTACGTCTGCACGAACAACGGCGTGCAGCAGCTCGTGGCCGAAGGCAGTGGCTACGCCAGCAGCGTATCGACACGACGCGACGGCATGGTGCACGAGGAGTGCAATACCAACGCGCAGTTCATCGACACGCACGACCGCTTCTGGACCGGCACGCTCGGCGGCCTGACCGTGCACGATCCCGGCCGGCGTACGCTCGACCGCCACCCGAAGGCCTTGCGCCTCGTCGGCATGCAGGTCGACGGCGTCGAGCACGAAGGCGACGTGCTCGACGTACCGGCCGGTGCGAGGGCGATCGACATCGCGTTCGCGCTGCTGTCGTGGCAACGTGAAGGCGAATCGCGTTTCCGCACCCAGCTGGTCGGCTACGACGCCGAACCCAGTGCCTGGACCGCCGAGAACACCAAGCGCTTCAACGCGCTGCCACCGGGCCGATACGTGCTGCGCGTCGAAGGGCACGACTATGCCGGCAACCCCAGCACACCGATCGAGCTGCCCGTGACGATCGCGGCACGCTGGTGGCAGACATGGTGGGCCAGCGTCGGGTTCGGCATCCTGCTGCTGGTCCTGGGCTATGCCGCCGCGCTGTGGCGCAACCACGTGCTCAAGGCTCAGCGACGCGCGCTCGAGTACCGCGTCGCCGCGCGCACGGCCGAGCTGCACACGGCCAATGCGCGGCTGGTCGAACTCTCGTACGTCGACGCGTTGACGGGCCTCGCCAACCGGCGCCGCTTCATCGAGGCACTCGAACACCGACCGCAGTTCGGCGCGCCCGACGAAACCACCTCGCTGGTGTTCGTCGACGTCGACCACTTCAAGGCCTGCAACGACCTCTACGGCCATCCGGCCGGCGACGAGGCCCTTCGGGCGGTGGCCGCGATCCTGCGCTCGGAGGCCCCTGCGGGCACGCTCGCCGCACGCTACGGCGGCGAGGAGTTCGCCTGCCTGCTGCCCGACACGTCGCGCGACGCAGCCGTCGCGTTCGCCGAGCGCGTACGCGCGCGCGTCGCCGCCAGCGCCATGGGCGTGCCGGATACCGACCGCGTGTTCCACATCACGATCAGCGCCGGTGTCGCCAGCGCACTCCTGCAGGAGGCGAGCGACACGCGGCGCCTGTTGTCCGATGCCGACACCGCGCTGTACGCCGCCAAACGGGGTGGGCGCGATCGCGTGGCGGTGCTCGAGGACAGCGCGGTGGAGTGAGTCGACGCGAGGGCGCGGGCAGCATCGTGCTCCAGCCAGACAAACAGGCTATTCCGCCGAACACGCGCGTACGCCTGATGCGTTCCCTCTCCGTCTCGGCGGAATCCGCTGCGCGGGTTCCGCCCTACCCGAACGTCGCCGCCATCGCGCTGGGTAGCGCTCGCACGCCCCACGCGTAGGCTGAAACCGCCGCCGTGCACGGCTTCGCCACCCCGTGCCCGCGCGTGCCGCTTCCGTACATCGCACCGAGGGCTCCACGGCGGAATCCGCTGCGCGGGTTCCGCCCTACCCGAACGTCGCAGCCATCGCGTTGGGTAGCGCTCGTACGTCCCACGCGTAGGGTGGAACCGCCGCAGGCGATTCCACCGTGCACGACGTCGCCACCCCGTGCCCGCGCGTGCCGCTTCCGTGCTTCGCACCGGTAGCATGAAGGCGGAATCCGCTGCGCGGGTTCCGCCCTGCCCGAACGTCGCCGCCATCGCGTTGGGTAGCGCTCGTACGTCCCACGCGTAGGGTGGAACCGCCGCAGGCGATTCCACCGTGCCCGACGTCGCCATCCCGTGCCCGCGCGTGCCGCTGCCGTGCATCGCACCGACGGCTCCACGGCGGAATCCGCTGCGCGGGTTCCGCCCTACCCGAACGTCGCAGCCATCGCGTTGGGTAGCGCTCGCACGTCCCACGCCTAGGGTGGAACCGCCGCAGGCGATTCCACCGTGCCCGGCGTCGCCACCCCGTGCCCGCGCGTCCGCTGCCGTGCATCGCACCGATGGCTCCACCGCGGAATCCGCTGCGCGGGTTCCACGCTGCCCTGGCCATGCCTCGGCCGTGCCTTACGACGAAGCGTCCTGCGCGGCGTCGGCGAGTTCGGCGAGCAGCGCGAGGTCGTCGACAAAACTCTGGTACGCCGTGTCGCGTGCCTCGCCGGAGGCCTGCCTCAGCACCCACGACGGATGCACGGTCGCGAACGCACGCGTGCCGTCGTCCAGACGCATCCACGTCGCGCGCTGCTCCATGAGCTTGAAGCCCGCACCGAACACCGCGCGCGCGGCGGTCGCGCCGAGGCAGACGATGATGCGCGGCTTCACGGTCGCGATCTCGCGCTCGAGCCACGGCCGGCAGGCCTGCATGTGGCTGACCGCAGGATTGCGGTGCAGGCGCCGCTTGCCGCGCTGCTCGAAGCGGAAATGCTTGACCGCATTGGTGAGGTAGAGGCGCGCCCGGTCGATGCCGTGCGTGGCGAGCGCGCGGTCGAACAGCTGGCCGGCCGGCCCGACGAACGGACGGCCGCTGAGATCCTCGGCGTCGCCGGGCTGCTCGCCGACGATCATGATGCGCGCCGAGGACGGGCCTTCGCCGAAGACGGTCTGCGTGGCCGGCTGCCACAGTTCGCAGCGGCGGCACTCGCGCGCCGCGGCCCGCAGCGCGGGCAGGCCTTCGGCGCGCGGCAACGGCTCGACCACGCGCTCGGGGATACGCCGGCGCGGGGCCTCGGCCTCGCGATCGGCCATCGCCTGCACGCGCGCACCGGCCTCGGCGAGCAGTGTCGGCAGCAGCCGCGCCTCGGGCAGGTTCTTCCAGTACTTCTGCGGCATCTCCTGCGTCATCATGCGCGGGTTGAGCCGCGCCGGATTGAAGATGTTCGCGTAGTAGGTTCGCCACAACGCGTCCTGCGCGTCGTCGGCCGGCGCGTCGCCGCGCGTCGCACCGCCGCCGAAGCCGAGCGCGCTGCCGTCCCAGAACGCGCTGCGGTACGGCGTCAGGATGGCCCAGCGCATGCCGGCGAAACGCCGCGCGAAGAACGGTGCCACGCGATCGACGATGAAGTGCTCGGGTTCGAACCAGGCGACGAACGCATCGCGTTCGCCGGGTACTTCGCGGAAACGCACGAAGGCCTTCATCTTGTGGCTGTCGCGACCGACCGCCTTGGCGAGCTCGCCGGCGCGACGTACGTCGGCATCGGTCTCGCGCTCGAGCAGCGCACGCTCGCCGCTCGCGATGCGCCACAGCAGGCGGTACAGCAAGCCATGCCGCTGCGCGTCGCGATGGCAGAGCACGCTGCCGGCGAGGGCGAGAAAATCGGGCGGCACGTGCGGCGCCAGGCGCACGGGCGCCTGCGCGAGCACGTCGACGCCGGCGAGCAGGCTGGCCTGGCCGTCGCCGTCCCAGGTGAGCTGGTCCGGCGCGATGCCGGCACGCCAGGCCGCGCGCGCGACGTCGCGCCACGCACGCTCGTCCCACGGCGGCGTGACGGTGGCGTGGAACGTGCTCACCCGAACAGGCTTTCCTGGCGCGGCGGTGGCGCGAACTGCGCACGCATGCGCGCGGGATCGTCGAGGCGCCGCTTCGGGTGATGGTCGAGTGTCGTCACGAACGGCAGCACCTTGCGCAGCGGCACGCGCAGCGTCGTGAGGTCGGCCACACGCAGGCGGGCGTGGCGACGCGAGCCGAGGATGCGTTCGACCGTGCGCGCACCGAGGCCCGGCACGCGCAGCAGCACCTCGCGCGGCGCGCGGTTGATGTCGACCGGAAAGCGCTCCGGATGCCGCAGCGCCCACGCGGTCTTCGGATCGACGTCGAGGTCGAGCATGCCGGCGCCGTCGGCCGGCGCGATCTCCTCCACATCGAAACCGTAGAAGCGCAGCAGCCAGTCGGCCTGGTAGAGGCGATGCTCGCGCACCAGCGGCGGCGCCTGCAGCGGCAGGCGTGCAGACGCATCGGGGATCGGGCTGAAGGCGGAGTAGTAAACGCGGCGAAGGCGGTAGTTGCCGTAGAGGTTCGTGCTCGTGCGCAGGATGTCGCGGTCGTCCGCACCGTCGGCGCCGACGATCATCTGCGTGCTCTGCCCGGCCGGCGCGAAGCGCGGCGGCTTGGCGCGCGTCTTCGCCTCGGCCTTGCGCGCGTCGACGTTTTCCTCGATGCGCCAGCGCAGCTCGCCCATCGCGGTGCGGATGTCGGGCAGCTTCTTCTCGGGCGCGAGCGCAGCGAGGCCTTCCTCAGTCGGCAGCTCCACGTTGATGCTGAGGCGATCCGCATATCGGCCCGCCGCGGCGAGCAGCTCCGGCGAGGCATCGGGGATCGTCTTGAGATGGATGTAGCCGCGGAACTTGTGATCCTCGCGCAGGCTGCGCGCGACCTCGACGAGCTGCTCCATCGTGTAGTCGCCGTTGCGGATGATGCCGCTCGACAGGAACAGGCCCTCGATGTAATTGCGCTTGTAGAAATCGAGCGTGAGCGTGACCACTTCCTGCGGCGTGAAGCGCGCACGGCGGACATTGCTCGACACGCGGTTGACGCAGTACACGCAATCGAACACGCAGAAATTGGTCAGCAGGATCTTGAGCAGCGACACGCAGCGGCCGTCCGGCGTGTACGAGTGGCAGATGCCCATGCCCTCGGTGCTGCCGATGCCGCCCGTGCCGAGCGAGTGCCGTCGATCGGCACCGCTGGACGCACATGAGGCGTCGTATTTGGCCGCATCGGCGAGCACGGCGAGCTTGTCGAGGAGTTGCATCACGCCAGCTTACGCATCCGCCGTCTCAGTGCATGAACGCCGCAAGCTGAACGGTTCAGGCGGCCATGACGTCGGCACGCCGGCGTCGGCAGGCGTTAAGTCGCCGGCCGCGACCATCGCGGGATGCCCGCCCCCTGCCCGTCTCTCGTGCGTCGATCCACCGCCCATCGGGGCGGCGCAATGCCGTGCCGGACATCCGTCGAGCGATGACGCGCCCGTCCGATCTCGTCGCGCTGACGCCCGAGGGCCTGTACTGCCCGGCCGGCGACTTTCATATCGACCCCTGGCGCCCGACCTCGACCGCGATCATCACGCACGCGCACGGTGATCATGCGCGCACGGGCTCGCAGCACTACTGGGGCACGAAGGTCGGCGCGCCGCTGCTCGGCGAACGCCTACCGGGCATGACGCTCGACACGCTCGACTACGGCGAAGTGCGCCGCTTCGGCGAGGCGCGCGTCTCGCTGCATCCGGCCGGCCACATTCTCGGCTCGGCGCAGGTGCGCATCGAGGTCGACGGCCGCGTCTGCGTCGTGTCGGGCGACTACAAGCGCGATCCCGATCCGACCTGCGCGCCGTTCGAGGTCGTGCCCTGCGACGTCTTCGTGACCGAGGCGACGTTCGCGCTGCCCGTGTACCGCTGGCCACCGATGGAGGCGGTCGTCGCCGACGTGATCGCGTGGTGGGATGCCTGCGCCGCGCGCGGCGTGCCGGCCGTGCTGTTCTGCTACGCGCTCGGCAAGGCGCAGCGCCTGCTCGCCGAACTGGCGCGCGCGACCGACCGCACCGTGCACCTGCATGGCGCGATGCTCGCGCTGGTCGAGCGCTACCGCGAACTCGGCGTCGCGATGCTGCCGACCGTACCGGTATCCGACAGCGCGCGCGGCCGCGACTTCGCCGGCGAGCTGATCCTCGCGCCGCCTTCCGCGGCGGGTTCGACGTGGATGCGCCGCTTCAACAACGCCTCGACCGGATTCGCCTCGGGCTGGATGCGCATCCGCGGCAACCGGCGCCGGCGCGGCTACGACCGTGGCTTCGTCGTCTCCGACCACGCCGACTGGCCGAGCCTGATCGAGACGATCCGTGCGACCGGCGCACAACGCGTGCTGCCGACGCACGGCAATACCGATGCGCTCGTGCCCTACCTGCGCGAGCTCGGCCTTGACGCCGAGCCGCTGCGCACCGACTTCGGCAGCGAGGACTGATGCGCCGCTTCGCTGAACTCTACGCCGAGCTTGATGCCTCGACCGCGACCAGCGCAAAGGTCGAGGCCATGGCCACGTATTTCGCGCAGGTGCCTGCAGCCGACGCGGCCTGGGCCGTGCACGTGCTGACCGGCCGCAAACTCAAGCGCCTCATCCGCTCCGGCGAACTGCGCACGCTCGCCGCGCGCGCGAGCGGCTATCCCGAATGGCTCGTCGAGGAGAGCTACAGCCACGTCGGCGACCTCGCCGAAACGATCGACCTGCTGCTCGACGCGCCGCTCGAGGCACGCGACGAGCTGTCGCTGTCGACGTGGATCGAGCAGCGCCTCGCGCCGCTGCCTTCGCTCGACGAGGCCGGCCGCGCGGTGCGCTTGCTCGCGTGGTGGTCGGAGCTCCCGCACGCGCAGCGCTTCGTGCTCAACAAGCTCATGACCGGCAGCCTGCGCGTCGGCGTCTCGCAGCGCCTCGTCGTGCAGGCACTCGCGCGCGTCGCCGGACTCGACACGGCGCTCGTCGCGCACCGCCTCACCGGCGACTGGACGCCGACGCCAGCCGCGTTCCGCGCCCTGCTCGATCCGGCGGGCCAGCTCGCCGTCGACGTCGACCAGCCCTACCCGTTCTTCCTCGCGTCGCCGCTCGAACACGCGGTCGAGACGCTCGGCGAGCGCGCCGACTGGCTCGCCGAATGGAAGTGGGACGGCATCCGTGCGCAGCTGCTCAAGCGCGACGGCGCCGCGCGGCTGTGGTCGCGCGGCGAGGAACGCCTCGACGGACGCTTTCCCGAGATCGAGGCCGCCGCGGCGGCACTGCCTGACGGCGTCGCGATCGACGGCGAGATCCTGGCCTGGCGCGACGGCGCGCCGCTGCCGTTTACCGCGCTGCAGAAGCGCATCGGCCGCCTCAAGCCCGGCGCGAAGTCGCTCGCCGACGCGCCCGTCGTGCTGCTCGCCTACGACCTCGTCGAGGACGCAGGCATCGACATTCGCACGTCGTCGCTGCAGGAGCGCCGCGCCCGACTCGCGCAACACCTCGCGACCTTGCCGGCCGGCGCCGATGCCGCGATCCAGCTGTCGCCCGCGCTCGACGGCGACGACTGGCAGGCGCTCGCACGCCTGCGCGAGGCCTCGCGCGAGCGCGGCGTCGAAGGCCTCATGCTCAAGCGCCTGGCATCGCCGTACCAGGTCGGCCGCAAGCGCGGCGACTGGTGGAAGTGGAAGGTCGAGCCGTACACGCTCGATGCCGTGCTGATCTACGCGCAGGCCGGCCACGGTCGCCGCGCGAACCTGTTCACCGACTACACGTTCGCGGTCTGGGACGGCGATGCACTCGTACCGGTCGCCAAGGCCTATTCGGGCCTGACCGACGAGGAGATCGGCCGCCTCGACCGCTGGATCCGCGCGCACACGCTCGAACGCTTCGGGCCCGTGCGCTCGGTCGAGCCGCACCACGTGTTCGAACTCGCGTTCGAGGCGATCAACGCCTCGTCGCGCCACAAGTCCGGCGTCGCGGTGCGCTTCCCGCGCATCCTGCGCTGGCGCACCGACCTTTCGATACGCGATGCCGACAGCCTCGATCAGCTCAAGACGCTGGCTGGCGGCTGAGCGCCGCCTCGCCGACTGGCTCGCCGAGCGCAGCGGCGGGCGCGTCGCGCCGTTCCAGCGCGAGACCTGGCGCGCATGGCGCGACGGCGCGAGCGGGCTCGTGCACGCGCCGACCGGCAGCGGCAAGACGCTGGCCGCGTTCGGTGGCCCGCTCATCGACGCGCTCGCACGCGATCCCGCGGCGCGACCGGGTTTGACCCTGCTGTGGATCACGCCGCTGCGCGCGCTCGCCGCCGATCTCGTCGTGCAGCTCGAGGCGCCGCTGCGCGAGCTCGGCCTCGCCTGGCGCGTGCTGCGTCGGACCGGCGACAGCGGCAGTCGGGAGCGCGCACGCCTGCGCAAGGGCGAGGTCGAAGTGCTCGTGACTACGCCCGAGAGCCTTGCGCTGCAGCTCTCGCACGCCGATGCCGCGCAACGCTTCGCCGGCCTCACGACCGTCGTCGTCGACGAGTGGCACGAGCTCGTCGCGGGCAAGCGCGGCGTGTTGCTCGAGCTCAATCTCGCGCGCCTGCGCCACCTCGCGCCGGCGTTGCGCACCTGGGGGCTGACGGCGACGCTCGGCAACCTCGACGAGGCGATGCAGGCGCTGCTCGGTCCGCAGGTCGAGGGACGCCTCGTCAGCGTGACGACGCCGCGCCGCGTCCTCATCGATACCGCCCTGCCCGACGAGGTCGAACGCTTCGCCTGGGCCGGCCATCTCGGCCTGTCGCAGCTGCGGCGCGTCGTCGAGGCCACGCGCACGCCGCGCTCGGTGCTCGTCTTCACCAACACGCGCTCGCAGGCCGAGCTGTGGCACGAGGCGCTGGCCTCGGTGTGGCCGCACGCAGCCGACACGCTCGCGATCCATCACGGCTCGCTCGATCGCGCCCTGCGCGCGCAGGTCGAGGAAGGCCTGCGTACGGGCGTGATCCGCTGCGTCGTCGCGACCTCGAGCCTCGATCTCGGCGTCGACTTCGCGAGCGTCGAAGCCGTCGTGCAGATCGGCAGCCCGCGCGGCGTCGCGCGCCTGCTGCAGCGCGCGGGTCGCTCGAACCATCGCCCCGGCGAGGCCAGCCGCATCCTCTGCGTGCCGACGCATGGCCTCGAACTCGCCGAGATCGCCGCCGCGCGCCGTGCGCTCACGGCCGGCGCGATCGAGGCACGCGCGCCGCTCGACGGCACCGCCGACGTGCTCGCCCAGCATCTCGTCACGATGGCGCTGGCCGGCGGTTTCGAGGCCGATGCGATGTTCGACGAGGTGCGCACCGCACACGCCTACGCGGGCTGGACGCGCGAACGCTTCGACGCGGTGCTCGCCTTCGTCGAGCACGGCGGTCCCGCGCTCGGCGCGTATCCGGATTACCACAAGCTCGTCGTCGAGGATGGCCGTCACGTGATCGCGAGCCCGCGTCTCGCGCGCCTGCATCGCTACGGCATCGGCACGATCGTCGCCGACGGCTCGATCGAGGTGCGCTACCTGCGCGGCGGTCGCATCGGCCATGTCGAGGAGACGTTCGCGGCGCGTCTCGCGCCGGGCGAGACCTTCCTGTTCGCGGGCCGCACGCTCGAGCTCGTGCGCGTGCGCGACATGACCGCATGGGTGCGCCTCGCCAAGGGACGCCGCAGCCTCGTACCGCGCTGGTCGGGTGGACGCCTCGCGCTGTCCAACGCGCTGGGCCGCTGGATGCAGCAGGTGCTCGCCGATCCGCAGGCGCGCGAGCCCGAGATGACACGCCTCGCGCCGTTGCTCGCGACGCAGCGCGAGCGCTCGCACGTGCCCGGCGTCGACGAACTGCTCGTCGAGCGCATCAAGGCACGCGACGGCGAGCACCTGTTCGTGTTCACGTTCGCGGGGCGACTCGTCAACGAGGGCCTCGGCGCGCTGCTCGCGACGCGCCTGAGCCGGCTCGCGCCGTCGACGCTCGCGTTCGGCGCGAACGACTACGGCGTGATCGTGTCGGCACGTCGCCTGCCTGCGCTCGACGCCGAGGCGATCCGTGGACTGCTCGCGATCGACGGCGTGCGCGCCGATCTGCTCGCCGGCATCGCGGGCGGCGAACTCGCCAAGCGCCAGTTCCGCGAGATCGCGCGCATCGCCGGCCTCGTGTTCGGCACGCCGCCGGGTACGCAGCGCTCGCTGCGCCACCTGCAGGCCGGCACGGGCCTGCTCTACGACGTGCTCGCGCAGCACGACCCCGGCCATTTGCTGCTCGAGCAGGCGGTCGACGAGGTGCTCGAGCGCACCTTCGACCTGCGCCGCCTCGAGGCGACGCTGCACGAGCTCGCCGCGCGCACGCTCGTCGCCACGCAGCCGGCGCGCTTCACGCCGTTCGCGTTCCCGCTGTGGGCCGAATGGATCCGCGGCGGCCTGTCGAGCGAAGACTGGGAATCACGCGTGCGCCGGCTTGCGGCCGAGCTCGAGGCGCGTGCGTGATGTCATGCACGATGCTGCGCCTCACGACATGCCGCCGGCCGTTCCGTCACGGTGTGCGGACGCGTGACCTCTCACGCACGCTCTCCGCGCGACACATGGTTCGCGGATGATGGGGCTCGACGTCACCATCGCCAACGAACCGATCCGCCTCGATGCGCGGCGCGCGAGGGTAAGCGTGTGATGTGGCTCGACGTCGCCATCGCCGGCGAGCCGATGCGTCTCGACGCGCGACGTGCACTCGTGTGGCCACGGCGACGCTGGCTGCTCGTTGCCGACGTGCACCTCGGCAAGGCCAGCCTGCTGCGCCAGGCCGGCGCGCCGCTGCCACGCGGCACGACGACGCGCGACCTCGAGCGCCTCGCCTCGCTGGTCGCCGACCACCGCCCGGAACGCCTCGTCGTGCTCGGTGACCTCGTGCACGGCCACGAGCCTGCCGATGCCGCGTGGCTCGCGACGTTCCTGCGCTGGCGCGAAGCGCATGCCGCGTTGCCGGTCACACTCGTTGCGGGCAACCACGATCGCCATGGCGTCCCTGGGGCGTTCGCACTCGAGGTCGTCGACGAGATCGTGGACGCACCGTTCGTGTTGCGTCATGCACCCGGTGTCGTGCGCGATGCCCACGTGCTTGCAGGCCACGTGCATCCGGGTGTGATGCTGCGCGACGGCCGCTTGCGTCACCGCCTGCCGGCGTTCTGGTCCGGCCCGCAACGCACGCTGCTGCCCGCGTTCGGCTCGCTGTGCGGACTCGCACCGGTCGCGGCGCAGGCCGACGATGCGGTGTATGCGGTGACGCCGGGAGGGGTGTTGGCGATTCCGGCTGGGGTTGTGCGGCGTTGAGGATGCGGGACGCGGGACGGCGTCGATGTTTTTTCGAGAAAGCCGCCAGCTAACGCCCGTGGGGTTTCCACGGAGGTTCAATGAGCTTCGGGACGCCTTGACTGAGCATACAGCTCGAAATTTCGGGCAATGCTCAAGTGGATTCCGGCTTTCGCCGGAATGACGGGATGTAGGGTCGTATCAAGGATGAAGCCATCGTTCCCATGAACCGCTTCGGGTCCAGCCGACGTCTGCGCCCAGAGAAGGCGCGCCGTCATTCCGGCGAAAGCCGGAATCCCCTCAAGCAGAACAGATGTGCGGCGTGCTCCAGATCGGATGAGATCGAACAACCGCATGACGCAGCGTGCGGATCCAACTCCACGGAGAGCATCGAGTAGTCGTTCGAACGTCGATACCACCGACTACCGGCGGCTTCGCCCTACTGCGCCAACGCCTTCGTCGAACCCGCGAGGTAGCGCTCGAGGTAATCCTTGAAGCGCGTGTCGTTGAGGTTGCCGCCGAGGCGGTACGGCGGGTCGTACGAGAACTCGAACGCGTAGCGGCCATCGCGGTCGATGACGAGGTCGCAGACGGTCCAGTGCTGGCCCTTGGCCTTGCTCATGACGTCGTCGACGCGGTGGAAGCCGGCCGTGGCCTGCGGGCTCAGGCGGAACGAGACTTTCTCGGGCGTGCCGCCGGGTGGTTGCGCGATCGCGAACGCGAGCACGCTCTCCTGCGGCTCGGCGGCATGGCGCAGCGATTCGTAGTTGACGACGATGCGCATCCAGTCGCGGTCGCCCCACTCGCCCTCGCGCACGTTCACGACGCTCTGCGCGACGGCGCGCACGGTCTCCTGGTAGGCCTGGTTGAGATCGTCCATCCGCGGTCACTTGTTGATGAAGCTGTGGTCGATCCAGTCGCCGCCGTCGACGCGGTAGCTCGCGACGAACGCATCCGGGCGCGTGGTCGTGTTGCCCGGATTGTAGGTGAGGGTCACCTGCATATCCACGTCGTGGCCGTTCTCGAGCAGGCCGGCGATCTCGTTCTCGAAGCGCTTGTAGGCACCGTTGTTGAGATTGGGCAGCCCATCGCCGATCGGCTTGCCGTTGGCGGGCACGACGTTGACGCGGTTGGTCGGCCCACCGAAGCGGTCGGCGATCAGGTGGAAGCCGACATCGGTCTCGCGGCCTTCGTTGCCGATCTGGCGCTGCAGGCCGGGATCGTTGCGGCCCACCGGATCGAGCTCGACGCGGCCCTCGGCGCGCACGACGCGCGCCTGCGAATCGGTGGTCCAGCGCAGCTCGCCGAACTGATAGATCGTGTTCGGCTGTGCCGCATTGGCGGCCGCGTTGAGTTCGTCGATCGAGTCGAACGTGACCGTGCGCAGCGGCGTGGCACGTGCGGGGCCGAGATCGTCGAGCCTGCCGAGGCGCGCGTCGGCCGCGCGCGAGGCGTCGTTCGCGGCATCGAGCGCACGTGCCGCATCGCCGGCGCGGTCGAGTGCGGCCGCACCCTCGCCGACGCGCGCGAGCGCACCGGCACCCTGCGAACCCTTCACGACGGCATTGGCCTCGCCGACGCCGATGAACATGCTGCCGACGTCGATCACGCCGCGGCCCGCGAACTTGGCCCAGTCGCCGTCGGCGGCGGCCTGCTGGTAACCCTCGGTGACGCCGTCCCACAGCGCGCCGGCGGTGGCGAGATTGGCTTCGGGGCGCGTGAGCCACGCGGCCGGGCTGGCGAGGTCGCCGATCGCAACAGCCGCTTGGCCCACGCTCTCGGCGCGTGCGAGGTTCTGTTCGGGCTGCACCGCCCAGCGCACCGGATCGATGAGCTTGACCGCGCCGTCGGCGAGTTGCACGACGCCCTTGCCCATGTCGTAGACGGCGAGGCTCGCGCCTTCGACGAGGCCGATGCCGTCCGAGACCTGGCGCGCGAGCGCGCCGCCGACGACGCCGCCATGGCGTTCGCCCACCTCGACGAGATCGCCACGGAAGCCGTCGACGGCCTGCTCGGCCGTGTCGACCGCACCGTCGATCGCGTTGCCCACGTTCGCGCGGAGTCCGTCGAGATCGTCGAGGCGATCGCCGGCCCACTGGCGCGCCGACTGCAGCCCGTCACCTGCGGCGGTCAAGGCGTCACCGGCCGCGTCGGCGGCTTGTCCGGCGAGCTCGCCGCCCTTCTGCGCGAGATCGTCGGCGGTGTCGCCGAGCCACTGCGTGGCACGCTGTGCGATGCCTTCGAGGTTGAGACCCATGGCGCGCTCCGGCGTGCACCGTGGTCGACACGGCGCTTCGGAGCGGCAGGCTAGGCCTGCGCAGGGCCGCAGGCCATCGGGGGAAACCCCAAGGCGACGGGCGTCGCCGGGGTCACGCGCGCGTCATGCCGGCATGGCACGCGCGCGCGGCGGGATCACGAGGTGACGCGGTCCCAGAACTGCTTGACGCCGTCGAACCACGTACGGTTGCGCGGCGAATGCGCGAGCGCGTCCTCGCCCGCGAACGTCGCCTCGAACTGCTCGAGCAGCTCGCGCTGGCGCGACGTGAGCTTGACCGGCGTCTCGAGCACGACGCGGCACAGCAGGTCGCCCGTGCGGCCGCTGCGCACCGACTTGACGCCCTTGCCGCGCAGCCGGAACAGCTTGCCGGTCTGCGTCTCGGGCGGGATCGTCACGCTGGCTTCGCCGCCGAGCGTCGGCACCGCGATCTCGGCGCCGAGCGTGGCCTGGGCGAAACGGATCGGCACCTCGCAGTAGAGGTCGTCGCCCTCGCGCGTGAAGATCGCGTGCTCGCGCACGCGCACCTCGACGTAGAGGTCGCCCGGCACGGTGCCGGCCGGACCGGCCTCGCCCTGGCCGGTGAGGCGGATGCGGTCACCCGAATCGACGCCCGCGGGAATCTTGACCTGCAGCGTGCGCTCGTCCTCGACGCGCCCTTCGCCGCTGCAGTCCTTGCACGGATTCGCCACGGTCTTGCCGGTGCCCGCGCAGTGCGGGCAGGTCTGCTGCACCGAGAAGATGCCGTTCTGCATGCGCACGCGGCCGTGGCCGCGGCAGGTCGAACAGGTGGACGTCTTGCCGTCCTGCGAGCCGGAGCCGTCGCAGCCCTTGCACGCGACCAGGGTCGGCACCTCGATCTGGCGCTCGATGCCGAACACGGCCTCCTCGAGGTCGAGCTCGAGCAGGTAGCGCAGGTCCGAGCCGCGGCGCGGGCGACCACGCCCGTTCCCGCCCATGCCGAAGATGTCGCTGAAGATGTCGCCGAAGATGTCGCCGACGTCGCCGTTGAAGCCGCCGCCCCCGCGACCGCCGCCCATGCCGCCGTTCTCGAACGCGGCGTGGCCGTACTGGTCGTAGGCGGCGCGCTTCTGCGCGTCACCGAGGATCTCGTAGGCCTCCTTGGCCTCCTTGAACTTGTCCTGCGCGGCCGGATCGTCCGGGCAGCGGTCGGGATGGAACTTCATCGCGAGGCGACGGAACGACTTCTTGAGCTCGTCGTCGGTGGCCGTGCGTTCGACCGAGAGGATTTCGTAGTAGCAGCGCTTGGACATGGTGGTATCGCGTGGCGGAGGGGCGCTTCGTCAGCAGCAAACGGGACGACACGGTCTCTCCGCGTCGCCGGCCGCCCGGGCACGCCGGACGACCGCACGATCACGCCCCGTCCATCGTGCGGACGGGGCGCTGGCGCCTTACTTCTTGTCGTCCTTGACTTCCGTGAACTCGGCGTCGACGACGTCGTCGGCCGCCGACGGGCCCGCCTGCGGGCCGCCTTCGGCACCGGGCTGGCCACCCGACGCCGCCGCGTACAGCGACTGCGCGGCTTCCTCGACGCGCGTGATCTTCGCCTCGATCTGCGCCTTGTCGTCGCCCTTCATGGCCTTGTCGAGCTCCGAGAGCGCTTCCTCGATGCCGCCGAGCTGCTCGGCCGGCACCTTGCCGCCGTGCTCCTTGAGCGCGCTGCGCGTGGCGTGGACGAGCTGGTCGGCCTTGTTGCGCGTCGTGACGAGCTCCTGGAAGCGCTTGTCCTCCTCGCGGTTGGCCTCGGCGTCGCTGACCATGCGCTGGATCTCTTCATCGGACAGGCCCGAACCGGCCTTGATCTCGATGCGCTGTTCCTTGCCGGTCTTCTTGTCCTTGGCCGACACGTGCAGGATGCCGTTCGCGTCGATGTCGAACGTCACCTCGATCTGCGGCATGCCGCGCGGCGCCGCGTCGATGCCGGCGAGGTCGAACTTGGCCAGCGACTTGTTGAAGCGTGCCTGCTCGCGCTCGCCCTGCAGCACGTGCACGGTGACCGCGTTCTGGTTGTCGTCGGCCGTCGAGAACACCTGCGTGTTCTTGGTCGGGATGGTCGTGTTCTTGTCGATGAGCTTGGTGAACACGCCGCCGAGCGTCTCGATGCCGAGCGACAGCGGGGTCACGTCGAGCAGCAGCACGTCCTTGACGGTGCCCGAGAGCACGCCGCCCTGCACCGCGGCGCCGATCGCGACGGCCTCGTCCGGGTTGACGTCCTTGCGCGGCTCCTTGCCGAAGAAATCCTTGACCGCGTCCTGCACCTTGGGCATGCGCGTCTGGCCACCGACGAGGATGACCTCGGCGATGTCGGACACCTTGAGGCCCGCGTCGGCGATCGCCGTGCGGCACGGCTCGATCGTGCGCTTGATGAGGTCGTCGACGAGCGACTCGAGCTTGGCGCGGGTGAGGCGCAGCTCAAGGTGCACGCCCTCGCCGTTCACCTGCGTGATGAACGGTTCGTTGATGTCGGTCTGCTGGCGCGACGAGAGCTCGATCTTGGCGCGCTCGGCCGCCGAGCGGACGCGCTGCAGCTGGATCGGGTTCTTGCGCAGGTCGACGCCGTGCTGCTTCTCGAACTCGTCGATGATGTAGTCGATGACGCGCTTGTCGAAGTCTTCGCCACCGAGGAACGTGTCGCCGTTGGTGGCGAGCACCTCGAACTGCTTCTCGCCGTCGACTTCGGCGATCTCGATGATCGAGATGTCGAACGTGCCGCCGCCGAGATCGTAGACCGCGATCTTGCGGTCGCCGCCCTTCTTGTCGAGGCCGTAGGCGAGCGCGGCCGCGGTCGGCTCGTTGATGATGCGCTTGACCTCGAGGCCGGCGATGCGGCCCGCGTCCTTGGTCGCCTGGCGCTGGCTGTCGTTGAAGTACGCCGGCACCGTGATGACCGCCTCGGTGACCGCTTCACCGAGGTAGTCCTCGGCCGTCTTCTTCATCTTCATGAGGATCTGCGCGGACACCTCCGGCGGCGCCATCTTCCTGCCGTCGGCGGTCTCGACCCAGGCGTCGCCGTTGTCGTGGCCGACGATCTTGTACGGCACGAGGTCGATGTCCTTCTTGACCTCGTTGTCGCTGAACTTGCGGCCGATGAGGCGCTTCACGGCCGAGAACGTGTTCTTCGGATTCGTGACGGCACCGCGGCGCGCGGTCGCGCCCACGAGCACCTCACCGTCCTTGAACGCGACCACCGACGGCGTCGTGCGGTCGCCCTCGGAGTTCTCGATCACGCGCGCCGTGCCACCTTCCATGACCGCCACGCACGAGTTGGTCGTGCCGAGGTCGATACCGATGATCTTGCCCATCTGTGTGCTCTCCCAAAATGATCTTGATGGCCGCTCGGGCCGCTGGCGCGAAAACTGGGGGTAACGCGACCGCTTTCAAGCGGTTGCGCGGGATCGGGTGCCGGTTCAGCCCGGCTGGGTGGCCACGTTCACGAGCGCCGGGCGCAGCAGGCGGTCGTTGAGGACATAGCCCTTCTGCAGCACTACCACGACCGTGTCGGGCGCGTGCTCGGCGGTCTCGACCATGCTCATGGCCTGGTGGCGTTCGGGATCGAACGGCTGGCCGAGCGGATCGACCACGACGATGCCGTGGGCCTGGGCGACGCGCAGAAGCTCCTTGGCCGTGAGCTCGACGCCCGAGCGCAGCGTCGAGGCGCCGCCCTTGTCGGCGTCGAGCGCACGCTGCAGGTTGTCGAGCACCGGCAGCAGCTCGTTGAGCAGCTTCTCGTTGGCGAACTTGCGGGCCTGCTCGAGATCGCGCTGCAGGCGCTTGCGCTGGTTCTCGATCTCGGCGCGCTCGCGCAGCACGAGGTCGCGCATCTCGGCAAGCCTGGCCTCGTACTCGGCGGCGACCTGCGTGGACGTGTCGGCGGCCGCGCTGGCCTCGTCGATGAACGGCTCGGCTGCCGGGTCCTGCGTCGGGTCGTTGTTCTGCATCGTTCCTCCAGGAAATCCATCGGGACGATCCCGCGCCGATGCGCCGGACCTCCCTTTCAACGAAACCAATGAATGTGGTGTCGCCGGGCCCGCGCAAGGGGGCCTGGCGTGGCGGCGGCACCCCCCGGTGCCGTCCCGCCTCCCCTATTGGGGCGCCCCCGATCGGTTCAAGGCGCCCGAAATGAGCTGCGCCGTGGCCGTGACGACCGGAATCACGCGCTCGTAGGCCATGCGCGTGGGTCCGATGACCCCGAGCACGCCGAGCACGCGGTTGCCGACGCCGTACGGCGCCGTGACGAGCGAATAGCCGCCGAGCGCCGCGAAGCCCGACTCCTCGCCGATGAACAGGCGCACGCCGTCGGCGCGCGCGCAGCGCTCGAGCAGCTGCAGCAGGTCGCGCTTGCGCTGGAAGGCGTCGAACAGGTCACGCAGGCGGTCGACTTCTGCAAGCTCGTGCACGCCCATGAGGTTGGTCTGGCCGCTGACCAGCATGTCGTTGTCGGCCGGCGACTGGAACGCCTGCTGGGCCACGTCCACGGCCGCGGCGAGCAGGCGGTTCAGGCGCGCGCCCTCGTCACGCATCTCGCGCAGCAGGCGCGCGCGGATCTCGTCCAGGCGCATGCCGGCGAACTGCGTGTTGAGGTAGTTCGCGGTCTGCTCGAGCTCGCTCGCCGTGTAGGCGTGCTGGGTCTCGATGACGCGGTTCTGCACCTGGCCGTCGGTGAACACGAGGATCACGAGCAGACGGTTGGTGTCGAGCGCGACGAAATCGATGTGGCGGAACGGGAACTCGTCGTGCTTGGGCACGCTGACGACGCCGACGAAACGCGTCATCTCCGACAGCAGCGTGCTCGCGCTGCCGAGCAGGTGCGGCGTCGCTGCGCTGGTCGGCAGTTCGCGGCGCAGCTGCTCGACCTGCGGCTCCTCGAGCGGGCGCACCTCGAGCAGGCTGTCGACGAATACGCGGTAGCCCTGCGCGGTCGGGATGCGGCCGGCCGAGGTGTGCGGCGCGGCGACCAGTCCGGCCTCCTCGAGGTCGGCCATGATGTTGCGGATCGTGGCCGGGCTCACGTCGAGCCCCGACGATTTCGCGAGCGTGCGCGAGCCGACCGGCTGGCCGTCGGCGATGTACTGGGCGATGAGCGTGCGCAACAGGCTGCGCGAGCGGGCATCGAGCGGGAACGAGGGGCGCGGGGGCATCCCGCGAGCATACACGCGCGCCGCACGCCGGAAAATGCCGGGAACGGCTTCGCAGCGCGGTTTTCGGGCCATCGACGCCTCGCGTACGCCGTCCGTGCGCCCGCAAGGGCCGCCCGTCGCCACGGCCTGCATCGGCATCGCTGCCGGCTCGCGCGCACGCTAGGCTGCGCGCATGATCGACACGCCGCCGCTCCCGCCCGCCATTCCCGCCGCGACCGGCCATGCGCTGGCGCCACCGCCCGACGCCGCGCCGTCGCGATCGCGCGGTGGCTGGATCATGTTCGCAGCAGGCGTCGTCGTGATGATGATCGTGCTCAACTCCGGCCTGCGCCTGCCCGCGGTATCGGGCGACGGCGTCGCCTCGACGCTGGTCATGGCGGGACTCCTGCTCCTGTCGCTATGGCTCCACATCGTCCTGCACGAAGGCGGCCACGCGATCGCCGGCGTCGCACGGCGCATGCGCGTGTGGGCCATCGGCATCGGACCGTGGCGCCTCGAACACTCACCCGCCGGCTGGCGCTGGCGCCACGGCGGCCATGTGCGCGGCATCGGTGGCTTCGTCATGCTGCTGCCGCGCGCGGGCGAAGCCGCCTCGCGGCTGGACTCGATCGTCCACGTGCTCGGCGGGCCGCTCGCGAACCTCGTGGCCGCGCTCGCCGCTGCGCTCGCCGCAAGTGCCCTCGACGGAGGCAACGCCGCTGCGGTCCTGAACGTGTTCGCGGTCGCCGGCGTGATGCTCGGCGTGGTCAACCTGCTGCCGTTCCACGTCGCGGGCTGGCGCACCGACGGCCTCAACCTGCTCGACCTCGTGCGCGGCGCGCCTGCCGCGACCGCCTACCTGCGCATGAGCCAGCTCGTCGCGGCGAGCCACGCGGGCGTCCGCTCGCGCGACTGGCCCGACGCGTGGATGCCCGAGGGCGAGCTCGGCCATTCGCCGATGCTCGCCCTCAACGCCGACCTTCTGCGACTCGGGCGTGCGATCGATCGCGAGGACGTCGACGCCGCCCGTGCGTACGCCACGCGCCTCGTCGCCGCGAGTGCCACCGCGCCACCGGCGATGCGCGCGTACATCGCGCTCGGCATGGCCTCCCACGCGGCGCTGATCGAGCGCGATCCCGAGCTGCTCGAGGCCTGGCTCGCGCGCAGCGAAGGCGGCCTGACCGATCTCGGCGCACACCGCCACTGGCTGCGCGCCGAATACGCCGCGCTCGTGCACGCCCATCCCCAGGCGTGTTTCCATGCCGCCGCCGCGCGCGACGCACTCGCCCGGCTCGACGATCGCAGCGCGGTGCGCTTCATCGGCGAGCGGCTCGACCTCATCGAAGGCGGCGCGCGCGGCTGACGCGTCACCGCATTACCCCCTCCTGGCGTCTCGTTCCGTGCGACACGGCCGCGCCAGCATCACGACCCGCCGTGGCGGAACACGCGGCAGGCTTGCGGCCGTCCGCGCCTGCCCCGACACTTCGCGCGGGATTTCCGGGGTCGGCTCATGCTGCGCACGTTGTACGTCAAGGATTTCGCGGTCGTCGGCGAGGCCGAGATCGCTTTCGATTCAGGGATGACCGTCGTCACCGGCGAGACCGGCGCGGGCAAGTCGCTGCTCGTCGACGCCTTGCTGCTGCTCGCCGGCCACCGCGCCGACGCGGGCATGGTGCGCCACGGCTGCGACCGCGCCGAACTGTCGGCCGAGTTCGACCTCGGCGGCCGCGAGGACCTGCGCACCTGGCTGCGCGACGAGGAGCTCGACGACGACGATGCCTGCCAGCTGCGCCGCGTGATCCGCAGCGAAGGCAGCTCGCGCGCCTGGATCAATGGCCGCCCCGTGTCGCTCGCGCAGATGAAGGCGCTCGGCGAACGCCTCGTCGAGATCCACGGCCAGCACGAGCACCAAGCCTTGCTCGACCGCCGCCAGCAGCTCGTGCTGCTCGACGCGTTCGGCGGCCATGCCGAAGCGCTGGCCGGCGTCGTGGAATCGGCGCGCGCGTGGCGCGAGGTGAACGCGCGCATCGCCGCGCTGCCGCACGGCGAGGATGCCTCGGCGCGCATCGAATGGCTGGGCCACCAGGTCGACGAACTCGATCGCCACGCGCTCACGCCCGACGCCCTCGCCGCGCTCGAGGACGACCACCGTCGCCTCGCCAACGCGGGCCAGCTCGTGCAGGGCAGCGCCGGCCTCGCCGACCTGCTCGACGGCGACGGCGAATTCACGGTCGCGCGCCTCGCTGCGCGCGCGCAGGCCGAGGCCGCGCGCCTCGGCGAGATCGACACGCGCTTCACCGCGATCGCCGAGCTGCTCGAGGCGGCGCGCATCCAGGTCGACGAGGCGGGTGGTTCGCTCGCGCGCGTGCAGGATGCGCTCGACCTCGATCCGGACCGCCTCGCCGAGATCGACGCGCAGCTCGGCAAGCTCCACGAGCTCGCGCGCAAGCACCGCGTGCCGATGGCCGAGCTCGCCGCGCATGCGGATGGCCTGCGTGCGGAACTCGAGGCTCTGCGTTCGGCCGGCAGCGACCTCGCCGAGCTGCAGCGCGAGCGCGAGCGTCTCGCCAAGGCGTACGCGGGCAAGGCCGCGACGCTGAGCGATGCACGCCGCAAGGCCGCCGCGTCGCTCGGCGACGCCGTCGGCGCGACGCTTGGCGAACTCGGCATGGGCGGCGGGCGTTTCGAGGTCGAACTCGAACCGACCGGTGCCGCCGAGCCCGATGCGCAAGGTGCGGAGCGCTGTGAGTTCCTCGTCAGCGCGAACCCGGGCCAGCCGCCGCGCGCGTTGCGCAAGGTCGCCTCGGGCGGTGAGCTCTCGCGCATCAGCCTCGCGATCGAGGTCGCCGCACTCGGTCTCGACGAGATCGGCACGATGGTGTTCGACGAAGTCGATTCGGGCATCGGCGGCGCGGTCGCCGAAGTGGTCGGCCAGAAGCTGCGCCGTCTCGGCAGCCAGCGCCAGGTGCTGTGCGTGACGCATCTCGCCCAGGTCGCCGCACAAGGCCATGCGCACCTCAAGGTGGTCAAGGCCAAGACCGAGGACGACACGCGCACGCACATCGAGGTGCTGACGCCCGCGCAACGCCGCGACGAGATCGCGCGCATGCTCGGCGGCATCGAGATCACGCGCGAGACGCTCGCCCACGCGAAGCAGATGCTCACCCACGCGCAGGTGGACTGAACGCCGCGCAACCCGCGCGTTGGCCATCGCGTGCGGGCGGTGCTAAGGTGCGCGCCGCACGACGTCCGTCGTGCCTGCCGCGGGGACGACCCCGTGCGCTTTCCCCGATGGTTCCAGGGACGACCCTGCCGGAGATCTTCCATGGCATGGGTGTACTTGGCCTTTGCGGGCCTTCTCGAAATCGTCTGGGCGATCGGCCTGCGCTACACGCAGGGCTTCACGCGGCTGTGGCCGAGCGTCGGCACCGTGGTCGCGATGATCGCGAGCTTCTGGTTGCTGTCGCTCGCGCTGCGCGCGCTGCCGCTCGGCACCGCCTATGCGGTCTGGACCGGCATCGGCGCGGTCGGCACGGTGATCCTCGGCATCGCGCTGTTCGGCGAAACCGCGTCCCTCGTGCGCGTGCTGTGCGTGATGCTCATCGTCGGCGGCATCGTCGGCCTCAAGATGGCCACACCGGGCGCGTGATCCCTCCGTGACGCGGCGCTCAGCGCCGCGTCGCCTTCGTCGACGCCCTGCGCTTCGTCGGAGTGGCTGCGGGAATCGATGCCGTTCCCCTAAGGCGCGCCTTGGACGCCTTCCCCGCGCTCGCCTCAGGTGTCTTCTCCGCAGCGCGCGCGATCACCGGCGCAGCAGGCGGCGTCGCGACGTCGATGCGTCGCCCCGGTCGTGGCACGTCGCGTCCGAACATCTCGACGAGGAATTCCGCGCCGTTCTGGAACACGAATTCGCGCATCGCCTTGGCCGCGGGACCGAGCCGGCGGTTGACGTTGTGGGCGACGTGCCAGTTGCGCACGATCGGCAGGCCGACCACGTCGAGCACGCTGACGAGGCCGTGCTGCAGCTCGAGGCCGAGCGTGTGGCGCGAGATCAGCGCGATGCCCATGCCGGCCATGATCGCCTGCTTGATCGTCTCGTTGCTGCCCATCTCGATGCTGCGCTTGGGCGCGAAGAGGCATTTGCGGAAGTACTCGTCGTTGAGCACGCGCGTGCCCGAACCGGTTTCGCGCAGCAGCATCGTCTCGTCGCGCAGGTCGAACAGGTCGATGCCGCGCGCCTGCGCGAAGCGGTGTGTCGGCGGTGCGACGAACACGTAGGGATGGGTCGCGAACGCGGCGGTCTCGAGCTCGAGGCCGCGCGGCGGCCGGCCCATGATGGCGAGGTCGATCGCGTTGCGGCGCAGGTAGCCGATGAGGTCGTCGCGGTTGCCGGTGAGGATGCGCAGGTCGAGCGCCGGATGCTGCGCGGCGAAGCGCGCGAGCAGGCGCGGCACGAAGTATTTCGCGGTGCTGACCATGCCCACCGTGACCGAACCGCCGCGCAGGCCCTTGAGCTGGTTGAGGGTCTCCTCGGCATCGTGCAGTTCGGCGAGCACGCGCAGCGCGTGCTCGTGGAACAGCGTGCCCGCTTCGGTCAGCGAGAGTGCGCGACCGTGGCGATCGAACAGGTCGATGCCGAGCGCCTGCTCGAGCTGCTTGAGCTGCATCGACACGGCCGGCTGCGTGAGGTGCAGCGCCTCGCTCGCGCGCACGATGCTCGAGGCCTGGGCGACCGCGCAGAACACCTGCAGCTGGCGGAACGTGGTCCGGCGAATCATAAGCAATACCTTATGTCCGGCTCAGAAATCGTGAGTGTACTTGATGTTCCACGCTGCGTACGTTCGATCCCGACGCAGCGGATGACGGCATCCGCGACGCACGCCAGGAGCCGACATGAACGCACTCGCGAAAGACGCCGCCACCGAGATCACCACGTCCACGAAGCGCTACAAGGCCGGCGTGCTCAAGTACGCCCAGATGGGCTACTGGCAGCCGGACTACGAGCCCAAGCGGACCGACATCATCGCGCTGTTCCGCATCACGCCGCAGGAAGGCGTCGACCCGGTCGAGGCCGCCGCGGCGGTCGCCGGCGAATCCTCGACCGCGACCTGGACCGTGGTCTGGACCGACCGTCTGACCGCCTGCGACATGTACCGCGCCAAGGCCTACAGCGTGGAGCCGGTGCCGGGCATACCGGGCCAGTGGTTCTGCAAGGTCGCCTACGACCTCTCGCTGTTCGAGGAAGGCTCGATCGCCAACGTGACCGCCTCGATCATCGGCAACGTCTTCAGCTTCAAGCCGCTCAAGGCCGCGCGCCTGGAGGACATGCAGTTTCCGGTCGCCTACGTGAAGACGTTCCGCGGACCGCCGACCGGCATCATCGTCGAGCGCGAACGCCTCGACAAATTCGGCCGTCCGCTGCTCGGCGCGACGACCAAGCCCAAGCTCGGCCTGTCCGGACGCAACTACGGCCGCGTCGTCTACGAGGGCCTCAAGGGCGGCCTCGACTTCATGAAGGACGACGAGAACATCAACTCGCAGCCGTTCATGCACTGGCGCGACCGCTACCTGTTCGTGATGGACGCGGTCAACAAGGCGAGCGCCGCGACCGGCGAGGTCAAGGGCAGCTACCTCAACGTCACCGCGGGCTCGATGGAGGAGATGTACAAGCGCGCCGCGTTCGCGAAGGAACTCGGCTCGGTGATCGTCATGGTCGACCTGGTCGTCGGCTACACGGGCATCCAGTCGCTGTCGAACTGGTGCCGTGACCACGACATGATCCTGCACCTGCACCGCGCCGGCCACGGCACCTACACGCGCCAGAAGAACCATGGCGTGTCGTTCCGCGTCATCGCGAAGTGGATGCGCATGCTCGGCGTGGACCACATCCACGCCGGCACCGCGGTCGGCAAGCTCGAGGGCGATCCGGCCACCGTGCAGGGCTACTACAACGTCTGCCGCGACGCGCACACGAAGGTCGACCTCGTGCGCGGCATCCACTTCGAGCAGGACTGGGGCGCGCTGCGCAAGGTCATGCCGGTCGCCTCGGGCGGCATCCACGCGGGCCAGATGCACCAGTTGCTCGACCTGTTCGGCGACGACGTGGTGCTGCAGTTCGGCGGCGGCACGATCGGCCATCCCGACGGCATCCAGGCCGGCGCAACCGCGAACCGCGTCGCACTCGAAGCGATGGTGCTCGCGCGCAACGAAGGCCGCGACATCGCCAATGAAGGTCCGCAGATCCTGCGCGACGCGGCGAGGTGGTGCAGTCCGCTCAAGGCCGCGCTCGATACCTGGGGCGACATCAGCTTCAACTACACACCGACCGACACCTCGGACTTCGTGCCGACACCGACCGCCGTCTGATCCGACGCACGTCCAAGGAGAATCCCATGCGCATCACCCAAGGCACGTTTTCGTACCTGCCCGACCTCAGCGACGCCCAGATCACGAAACAGCTGCAGTACGCGATCGACAAGGGCTGGGCGGTCGGCATCGAGGTCACCGACGATCCACATCCGCGCAACACGTACTGGGAGATGTTCGGCCTGCCGATGTTCGACCTGCGCGACGCGGCCGGCATCCTGCTCGAGATCCACAACGCGCGGAAGACCTTTCCGGACCACTACATCCGCGTCACTGCATTCGACTCGACGCACCAGGTCGAATCGGTCGTGCTCTCGTTCATCGTGAACCGGCCGAAGGAAGAACCCGGTTTCCGCCTCGTGCGCACCGAAGAGCCGGGCCGCACGCTGCGCTACTCGATCGAGAGTTACGCCGTGGTCGCTCGCCCGGAAGGCGCGCGCTACTGACGTGCACGGGCAGGACCAGCCTGCCCGTCTCCGCCACGCCCGCCAGCCACGCCGCGCCTGCGGCGACGGCCGCGGCGTGCCACCGCTCCACGACTTCGCGAGGCTGCCATGACCGATGCCGCCGCCACCGACACGACGCTCGCCACGCACGTCGATCCCGTGGCCACCACGGGTGGCGTCGACCTCGCCGCGCTGTACCGGCAGAGCGGCGTCGGCGAGGTCATGCGTCAGCTCGACGACGAGCTCGTCGGCCTCGCCCCGGTCAAGTCGCGCATCCGCGACATCGCCGCGCTGCTGCTCGTCGACAAGGCACGCCACGCGCACGGCCTCGGCGGCGGTGCGCCGAGCCTGCACATGAGCTTCACGGGCAACCCCGGCACCGGCAAGACGACGGTCGCGCTGCGCATGGCCGACATCCTGCACCGCCTCGGCTACACGCGGCGCAACCACGTCGTCGCGGTGACGCGCGACGACCTCGTCGGCCAGTACATCGGCCACACCGCGCCGAAGACCAAGGAGGCACTCAAGAAGGCGATGGGCGGCGTGCTGTTCATCGACGAGGCCTATTACCTCTACCGCCCCGAGAACGAGCGCGACTACGGCCAGGAGGCGATCGAGATCCTGCTGCAGGTCATGGAGAACCAGCGCGACGACCTCGTCGTGATCCTCGCCGGCTACCGCGACCGCATGGAAACGTTCTACCGCAGCAATCCCGGCATGGCCTCGCGCATCGCCCACCATGTCGACTTCCCCGACTACACGCCCGACGAGCTGCTGCGCATCGCCGAGCTGCTCGCCGCGCGCATGGACTACCGGTTCGACGAGGCCGGCCTCGCCGCGATGCGCGAGTACATCGCGCTGCGCGTGACCCAGCCGCATTTCGCCAACGCGCGCTCGGTGCGCAACGCGCTCGACCGTGCACGCCTGCGCCAGGCCAGCCGCCTGTTCTCGGCTGCCGGCGAGGGCGAGACGACGCCGGACCGCGAGCGCCTCATGACGCTGTCGTCCGAGGACCTGCGCGCGAGCCGCGTGTTCCAGGGCGGGCGCGAGAGCGCCATCACCACGACACATCACTAGGGGAGCGCGCCATGGAACTGCTGCACGGCCGGACCACGCTGTCGAAATTCCTCATCGAACACCTGCGCGAGACGCAGGAGTCCAACGACCTCGCCGCGCTGCTCGTCGACGTCGCCGCGGCGATCAAGGCGATCAGCGCGATGGCCGCCAAGGGCGCGCTCGGCGGCTACCTGGGCGAGGTCGATTCGCACAACGTGCAGGGCGAGGTGCAGAAGAAGCTCGACGTCATCACCAACGAGACGATCCTGCGCCACTGCGAATGGGGCGGCCTGGTCGCCGGCATGGCCTCGGAAGAGATGGACGAGCCGTTCGAGATCCCGGCCGAGTACGCACGCGGGCGCTACCTGCTCGTGTTCGACCCGCTCGACGGTTCCTCCAACGTCGATCTCAACGTCTCGGTCGGCACGATCTTCTCGGTGTTGCGCCACGACGGCGACGAGCGGCCCGCCTTCGGCGACTACCTCAAGCGCGGCCGCGAGCAGGTCGCCGCGGGCTATGCGATCTACGGACCGTCGACGCTGCTCGTGATCACGGTCGGACGCGGTACGCACGGCTTCACGCTCGATCGCGAGATCGGCAACTTCATCCTCACCCATCCGAACCTGCGCGTGCCCGAGGAGACCAGCGAGTTCGCGATCAACGCCTCGAACCAGCGCTTCTGGGAGCCGCCGATGCAACGCTACGTCGACGAATGCAAGGCCGGCCGCACGGGACCGCGCGCGCGCGATTTCAACATGCGCTGGATCGCGTCGATGGTCGCGGAAGTGCACCGCATCCTGATCCGCGGCGGCGTCTTCATGTACCCGCGCGACACCAAGGATCCGAAGAAGGCCGGCCGCCTGCGCCTCATGTACGAGGCCAATCCGATGGCGATGCTCGTCGAGCAGGCCGGCGGGCTCGCCTCGACCGGGCGCGAGCGCCTGCTCGAGCACTCGCCGCAGACCCTGCACGAGCGCATCGCGGTGATCCTCGGCTCGCGTCGCGAGGTCGAACTGATCGAGCAGTACCACCGCGACCACGACTGCGGCGACGACGTGCCCTTCAGCTCGCCGCTGTTCAACGAACGCTCGCTGTTCCGCCCCGAAGCGCGCGCCTGACCGGACCGGAGGACCCCGCATGTCGATCAAGCATCCGGTGATCGCGGTCACCGGCTCCTCGGGCGCCGGCACCACGACCGTGCTGCAGAGCTTCGCCAACGTGTTCCGGCGCGAAGGCATCGCCGCGCAGATCGTCGAGGGCGACGCGTTCCATCGCTACGACCGTCTCGGCATGCGTGCCGCGATGAAGGAGGCCGAAGCCGCGGGCAACCGCAACTTCAGCCATTTCGGACCCGAGGCGAACCTGCTCGAGGAGCTCGAGGCCTTGTTCCGCGACTACGGCGAAGGCGGCCGCGGGCGCGTGCGCAAGTACCTGCACGACCACGAGGAAGCCAAGCCCTACGGTCAGGATCCGGGCACGTTCACGGCCTGGGAGGACATCCCGCCCGGTTCCGACCTGCTGTTCTACGAAGGCCTGCACGGCGCGGCGAAGACCGACACGATCGACGTCGCGCGGCACGCCGACCTGTGCATCGGCGTCGTGCCGATCGTCAACCTCGAGTGGATCCAGAAGCTGCATCGCGACCAGCGCTGCCGCGGCTACAGCCAGGAAGCGGTCATGGACACGATCCTGCGCCGCATGCCCGACTACGTCGCGCACATCTGCCCGCAGTTCTCGCGTACGCACGTGAACTTCCAGCGCGTGCCGACCGTGGACACGTCGAATCCGTTCATCGCGCGCGACATCCCGACGCCCGACGAGAGCTTCGTCGTGATCCGCTTCGCCAACCCGCGCGGCATCGACTTCCCGTGGCTGCTCGGCATGCTCAGCGACTCGTTCATGAGCCGCGCGAACACGATCGTCGCGCCGGGCGGAAAGATGGGCCTCGCGATGCAGCTCATCTTCACGCCGATGATCCTGCAGCTCATGGACCGCAAGCGCCGCGCGCTCGCCGCGTGATGCCGCACCGAGGACACGCCCGATGAACGCCCGACTCGACACGTCCGCCCTGCCCGACCGCGCGCCGCTCGCGCACGCCATCCGCTTCCTCGCCGCCGATGCCGTGCAGGCGGCACGCTCGGGGCATCCCGGTGCGCCGCTCGGCATGGCCGAGATCGCCGTCGCGCTGTGGACACGCCACCTGCGCCACAACCCCGCGCATCCGGGCTGGGCCGACCGCGACCGTTTCGTGCTCTCGAACGGCCACGCCTCGATGCTGCTCTACGCGCTGCTGCACCTGACCGGCTACGACCTGCCCGTCGAGGAACTGCGACGCTTCCGCCAGCTGCACAGCCAGGCGCCGGGTCATCCGGAATGGAGCGTCACGCCCGGCGTCGAGACGACCACCGGCCCGCTCGGGCAAGGCCTCGCCAACGCGGTCGGCATGGCGCTCGCGGAAGCCCTGCTCGCGCGCGAGTTCAACCGCGACGGGCATGCCGTCGTCGACCATCGCACCTGGGTGTTCGTCGGCGACGGCTGCCTCATGGAAGGCCTCTCGCAGGAGGTCATCTCGCTCGCCGGCACGCTCGGCCTCGGCAAGCTCACCGTGTTCTACGACGACAACGGCATCTCGATCGACGGCGAGGTCGAGCACTGGTTCGCCGACGACACACCGGCACGCTTCGAGGCCTGCGGATGGCACGTCGTGCGCGACGTCGACGGTCATGACGTCGACGCGATCGATGCGGCGATCGAGGCCGCGCGGCGCGAACGCGACAAGCCCACGCTGATCGCCTGCCGCACCGTGATCGGCCACGGCAGCCCGAACAAGGCCGGCGGACACGGCGTGCACGGCGCGCCGCTCGGCGACGACGAGATCACCGCGATGCGCGAGCATCTCGGCTGGCCGCACAAGCCGTTCGAGGTCCCGGGCGAGGTGCGGGCACGCTGGGACGCGCGTGCCGAAGGCCGTGCACGCGAGGGAGAGTGGCGGCAACGCCTCGATGCCTACGCAAGACTGTGGCCCGCCGAGGCCGCCGAGCTCGAACGTCGCCTGCGCGGCGACCTGCCGGTGGACTGGCCGGCGGCGGTTCGCGCCGCGCTCGCCGAAGTGCAGGTCGCGATGCCGAACGTCGCCACGCGCAAGGCCTCGCAGCAGGCGCTCGACCGCCTCGCTGTGCTCGTGCCCGAACTGCTCGGCGGCTCGGCCGATCTCGCGAGTTCGAACCTGACCGAGTTCAAGGGCGCCACACCGGTGCGCCGCGGACGTGACGGCGAAGGTCCTACCGCGGGTCGACACGTCAACTACGGCGTGCGCGAATTCGGCATGGCCGCGATCATGAACGGTCTCGCCCTGCACGGCGGCTACATCCCGTACGGCGGCACGTTCCTCGTGTTCTCCGACTACGCGCGCAACGCGATCCGCATGGCCGCCCTGATGCGCCAGCGCGTGATCTTCGTGCTCACGCACGATTCGATCGGCCTCGGCGAGGACGGTCCCACGCACCAGCCCGTCGAGCACGTCGCCTCGCTGCGCCTGATCCCCGACCTGCTCGTGCTGCGCCCCTGCGATGCGGCCGAAACCATGGCCGCGTGGATCCAGGCGATCGAGCGTCGCGACGGACCGACCTGCCTCGTGCTGTCGCGCCAGGAGCTACCCGCGCAACCGCGCACGCGCGAGCAGCTCGATGCGATCACACGCGGCGGCTACGTGCTCGCCGAAGCCGCCTCGGGCACGCCACGCGCGGTCGTGCTCGCGAGCGGTTCGGAAGTCGCCCTCGCGCTCGCCGCGCGCGCGAGCCTCGGCGACGACGGCCGCGACGTGCGCGTGGTCAGCGTGCCGTCGCTCGAACGCTTCGAGGCGCAGGATGCGACGTATCGCGACAGAGTGATGCCGCCCGGCGTGCCGCGCGTCGCGGTCGAGGCCGGGCATCCGCTGCCGTGGAGACACCTGGTCGGCGCGCAGGGCAGCGTCGTCGGCCTCGCGCGCTTCGGCGAATCGGCGCCCGCGGCCCAGCTGTTCGAACTCTTCGGCTTCACACCCGGCAACGTCGCGGCGCACCTGCGCCGCGCCCTCGAGACGGAGCGACGCGCATGACCCCGCCGATCCGCGCCGTGCTGTTCGACATGGACGGCACGCTGCTGCACACCGCGCCCGACATCACGATCGCACTGAACCAGGCGCTCGCGTCCGAAGGCCTCGCACCGCTTGCGGTCGAATCGGTCGCGGCACTGATCGGTCGCGGTCCGCGGGTGCTCGTCGAGCGCGCGCTCGCGCTGCGCGGAATCAGCGACGGCGCACGCACCGACGATGTCTACGATCGCTACGTCGCGCGCTATGCCGAGCAGCTCGGCCGCGCCACGGAAGTGTTCCCGGGTGCGTTGCGCTGCCTGCAGCGCCTGCGTGCCCGCGGGTACGCGCTCGGTGTCGTGACCAACGCCTTGCAGCGCTTCGCCGAAGCCGCGCTCGGCCGCTTCTGGCTCGCCGATCCGCTCGACCTCGTGCTCGGCGGCGACCGCGTCGCGTTCACCAAGCCGCATCCCGAACACCTGCTGTCGGCCTGCCGCGCACTCGGTGTTTCGCCGGCGGAGGTTCTGTTCGTCGGCGACTCGATCAACGACGTGCTCGCCGCGCGCGCGGCCGGCTGCACGATCGTCGCGGTGCGCCACGGCTACAACGAGGGTCGTCCGCCCGAGACGCTGGGCTGCCCTCTGCTCGATGGTCTCGATGCGCTGCCCGCATGGCTCGAGGCGCGCCGCGTCGCCACCGAGCCGGCCTGAATCCGCTCCATCACGTCACCGGGAGGATCCGCACCATGGCCTTCATCAGCCTTCGCCAGTTGCTCGACCATGCCGCCGAGCACGACTACGGCGTGCCCGCGTTCAACGTCAACAACCTCGAACAGATCCAGGCCATCATGTTCGCCGCCGAGGAGACGCGCAGCCCGGTCATCCTGCAGGCCTCGGCCGGCGCGCGGAAGTACGCGGGCGAGCCGTTCCTGCGCCACATGGTGCTCGCCGCAGTCGAGGCCTGGCCCGACATCCCGGTCGTGCTGCACCAGGACCACGGCGCCTCGCCGGCCGTGTGCCAGCAGTCGCTGCGCTCCGGATTCACCTCGGTGATGATGGACGGCTCGCTGCTCGAGGACCAGAAGACACCGGCCGACTACGCCTACAACGTCGAGACCACGCGCTTCGTCACGCGCATGGCGCATGCGGTCGGCGTGTCGGTCGAAGGCGAGCTCGGCTGCCTCGGCTCGCTCGAGACCGGCACCGCGGGTGAAGAAGACGGCGTCGGCGCGGAGGGCACGCTGTCGCACGACATGCTGCTGACCGATCCCGCGCAGGCACGCGACTTCGTCGAGCGCACGCGCGTCGATGCACTCGCGATCGCGATCGGCACGTCGCACGGCGCCTACAAGTTCACGCGCCAGCCGACCGGCGACATCCTCGCGATCGACCGCATCCGCGCGATACACGAGGCCGTGCCCGACACCCACCTCGTCATGCACGGCTCGAGTTCGGTGCCGCAGGAATGGCTCGCGATCATCCGCGAGCACGGTGGCGACATCAAGGAAACCTACGGCGTGCCGGTCGAGGAGATCCAGCGCGGCATCCGCCACGGCGTGCGCAAGGTCAACATCGATACCGACATCCGCCTCGCGATGACCGGCGCGATGCGCAAGGCCTTCGCCGAGGACCGCAGCGAGTTCGATCCGCGCAAGGCGCTCAAGGCCGCGACTGCGGCCGCGCGCGGCATCTGCAAGGCGCGCTTCGAGGCGTTCGGCTGCGCGGGGCACTCCGATCGCATCAGGCCCGTGCCGCTCGAGGCCATGGCGCGGCGCTACCACTGAGCCCATGTCGACACCCTCTTCCCGCGTCACCGTCGCGCCTGCGGTCGAACGACTGCAGGCACTCGTGTTCGACGTCGACGGCACGCTCGCCGACACCGAGCGCGACGGCCATCGCGTCGCGTTCAACCTCGCGTTCGAGGATCTCGCGCTACCGTGGTTCTGGGACGTGCCGCGCTACGGCGAGCTGCTCGCGGTCACCGGTGGACGCGAACGCCTGCTGCACTTCTTCGAGACGAAGCACGTGAAGCTCGCCACGGCCGAACGCGACGAGCTCGCACGCGAGCTGCATGCGCGCAAGACGCACCACTACGCACGCCTCGTGCGCGAGGGCCGCGTCGACTGGCGACCCGGCGTGCAGCGCCTGCTCGCCGAGACACGCGATGCCGGCGTGCTCCTCGCGATCGCGACGACGACGACACGCGCCAACGTCGAGGTGCTGTTCGCGACCTCGGCGGTACCGCTGTCGGTGTTCGAGGTCGTCGCGACGGCCGAGGATGCCGAGCGCAAGAAGCCCGATCCGGGCATCTACGAGCATGTGCTCGCGCGACTCGGCGTCGACGCCACCCACGCCCTCGCGATCGAGGACTCGTCCGCGGGGCTCGCCGCGGCGCGCGCCGCCGGTGTGGCGACACTCGTGACGGTCAACGACTACACACGCGACCAGGCCTTCGACGGTGCCCTCGCCGTCGTGCCGCATCTCGACGACGACGGCGCCGGCAGCCGGATCGATCTCGACCGCCTGCGCGGATGGCTCCGTCACGCCTGATGTCGCCACGCTGAAACGCGGGCGTCATCCCGCTTTCACGACACGTTCCTAGCCTTTCCTGAACGCACCGCGGCGCTCGTGCCGCGTGCTCGCCGGGGATCGCCCACGTGTCATCCTCCATGCCTCGTTCCATCGCCGCGCAGGCCTTCGCGCTCGTGGCGCTGCTGTCGTGCGGCGACGTCGCCGCGCACACCCACTCCGAGCCCGTCGAATCGCGTGAGGCACCGCGCGCGCTCGCCGTGAAGAAGGAACTCGGCGCACCGCCGAAGGACGTCGTCGATCTCAAGTTCCGCGACCTGTTCGCGATGCCGGTCGGCCCGCGCGGGCTCGAGCCGAGCGACACGCTCAAGGCCGCCGCCGGCAAGCGCGTGCGCATGGTCGGCTTCATGGTGCAGCAGTCGCCGGCGACGCTCGGCGGATTCCTGCTCTCGCCGCTGCCGGTCGCGTCCGGCGACGCCGACGAAGACCTCGCCGACGACCTGCCGCCCGGCCTCGTGCGCGTCGAGCTTCCCTCGCATCCGGACCGGGTCCTGCCGCACCTGCGCGGACTCATCCACGTGACCGGCACGCTCGAGCTCGGCGCGCAGGAAAGCCGCGAAGGCACGCGCATCTCGTTCGTGCGCATCGTCCCCGATCGCAAGACCGAGCGTGCGCTCGCGAAGCTCGCGCACGCCCCCTGATCCCTTTCCGCTCCTCCCTCGCAGAGGTTTCCCCATGTCCACGCTTTCGCGCCACGCCCCGCTCGCGCTCGCCCTCGCTTCGCTGCTGTCCAGCGCGCCCGCGCTGGCCGGCACGGTGTCCCGCCTCACCCCGCCGAGCGAGCTGTTCGCTTCGGGCGCCGAAGCGCCGGTGATCGCGCGCTTCCTGCCCGGCCAGCGCTTCGACCTGCAGGCGACGATCCAGCCCGACGCGGGCCAGACCATCACGTCGTTCGAGTTCTACGTCGACGGTGCGCCGACGCGTCGCGACCAGGTCATCCCGATCGGTGGCGAACTCGTCACGATCCCGTCCACCGCTGCGCGCAGCACGGTGACCGAGACCGGCGCCGCCGCGACCTGCGTCAACGCCTCGGGCCGCACCACGGGCGCCTCGGGCTGCAAGCTCGTCGCAGGCCTGCCGTCGAACACGGCGGTCGTCACGCAGCGCGCGTACTCGCACATGGAACCCGGCGTGCATGCGCTCAAGATCGTCGCGTGGCAGAGCGACGGCTCGCGCATCAGCGCGACCGGCAACTTCGAGATTGTCGGCATCACGCCGGGCGGCACGGTCGCCAAGAACATCATCATCATGCTCGGCGACGGCATGGGCGCCTCGCACCGCACGGCGGCGCGCATCATGTCCAAGGGCTATGCGCAGGGCAAGGCGAAGGGTCGCCTGGCGATGGACACGTTCCCGGTCAGCGGCATGGTCATGACGGCGTCGCTCAACTCGATCGTGACCGACTCCGCGCCGGGCATGCAGAACTACGTCAACGGCAACAAGGGCAACAACAACGAGGAAGGCGTGTTCCCCGACGACACGCGCGACGCGTTCGACAACCCGCGCATCGAGTACCTCGCCGAATACCTGCACATGCTGCAGGGCAAGTCGCTCGGCATCGTGACCACGTCGGACGTGTTCGACGCGACGCCGGCCGCCAACGCGATCCACACCTCGGCGCGCGGCAATGGAACCGGCATCGTCGACCAGTTCCTCGACGACCGCCACCTCACCGGCCTGACCGTGCTCATGGGCGGCGGCCGCAAGTGGTTCCTGCCTAACGCCGGTGACAGCACGAGCCCGCAACCGCTCAACGGTTCGCAGCGTCGCAGTTCGAACGACTACGTGCTGCCCGACGACCTCGTCGCGGGCTGGGGCGCGAGCCGCGGTGCGATCGATCCGGGCCGCGACCTCATCGCCGATTTCGAAGGCGCCGGCTACACCTACACGCCGGACCGCACGGCGCTCGACGCCGCGTTCGCGACGCGCGTGCCGGACAAGCTGCTCGGCCTCTACGCGTTCTCGAACATGAACGTCGCGTTCGACAAGGTCGCCGGACGCCGCGGCAACGGCACCGTCGTCGACGCCTACGGCTTCCCCGACCAGCCGATGCTCGACGAGATGACCGACAAGGCGCTCAAGGTGCTCGCGAAGAACCCGAACGGCTTCGTGGCGATGATCGAGGCCGCGTCGATCGACAAGCAATCGCACCTCATGGACAGCGACCGCTGGCCGCTCGAGGTGATCGAGTTCGACCGCGCGATCGCGGTGGCGAAGCGCTTCGCCGAGCAGAACCCCGACACGATCGTCATCGTCACGGCCGACCATGAGTGCTCGGGTGCGGCGATCATCGGCGCGGCGACCGTCACGGCCGCGGCGCTCGAAGCCGACCCGGACGCGGGCCAGTCGGTCGTCGGCGTGTACGAAGCGGCGAAGTTCCCGAAGTACACGATCGCCGGTGACGGCTACCCGGTCACGACCGTGATCGACAACCGCATGCTGATCGGTTACGGCGCGAACGCGGATCGCTACGAGACGTGGCTGCCGACCGTGTACCCGACGCTCGACTCGCAGCAGCCCTTCTCGCCGTCGGCGTCGCCGGCCAACCCGAGCGTGCGCAACCAGGGTGCGGGCTTCCTGATCACGGGTCAGGTCGGCGGCAACCAGGCCGTGCACACGGCGACCGACATCCCGCTGTCGGCCTACGGCCGCGGCGCCGCTGCGTTCACGGGCGTGTTCGACAACACCGATGTGTTCTTCAAGCTCGGCCAGATCGCGATCGGCGGCGTGCAGTAAGCGACACCCGGCTCCCGGTCACCGCACGCGCGGTGGCCGGGAACCCTGCATCATCGGGATGCGCGCACCGTCATCGCGCGCAGGTCAGCGCAGCAGCACGAGTTCCTCGGCCGCGGTCGGATGGATCGCGACCGTCGCGTCGAGATCGGCCTTGCGCGCACCGGCCTTCATCGCCACCGCGAAACCCTGCAGGATCTCGTCGACGCCGTCGCCGGCGAGATGGATGCCGACGATGCGCTCGTCGTCGCCGAAGCAGATCAGCTTAATCGCGACGCGCTCGTCGCAGCCGACGATCGCGTTGAGCATCGGCCGGAAGCGCGTGCGGTAGACGCGCACCGCGTCGCCGTGGCGCTCGCGCGCCGCCGCTTCGGTGAGTCCGACGGCACCGACCGGCACCGCACCGAAACACACGCTGGGAATGTCGCGATAGTCCAGGCAGGCCTCGGGCTGGCCGCCGAACAGGCGATCGGCGAGGCGGCGTCCGGCGGCGACCGCGACCGGCGTCAGCGCGACACGACCGGTCACATCGCCGACCGCATGGATGCCGACCACATTCGTGTCCTGGCGATCGTCGACGACGATGTGGCCCGTGGCGTCGACCGCGATACCGGCCGCGGCGAGGTCGAGCGTCGCGGTGTTCGGCGTACGTCCTGCGGCCCAGATCACGCTGTCGAATCCGCTCTCGGCGGCCGCGGTCTCCTCGAACGACAGTGCGAGCCCGGCGCGATCGCTGCGCGAGATCGCCGCGAGCGTGCGACCGCAGGTCACGCCGATGCCGCGCCCGCGCATGATGCCGACGAGGTGCTCGACCATGTCCGCATCGAAATGCGTGAGCAGCGCCTCGCCGCGCACGAACAGCTCGACTTCGCTGCCGAGCGCGTGCAGTACGCCGGCGAGCTCGCAGGCGACATAGCCGCCGCCGATGATCGCGACGCGCGGCGGCGCCGCCCGCAGACCGAAGAAGCCATCCGAATCGATCGCGTGGTGTCCCCCGTGGATCTCGGCGGGACGCGGCCGCGAGCCGGTCGCGACGACCACGTGCGCCGCGCGGAACTCGCGCGTCGGCGTCGCGACCACGCCCGGCGCGAGGAAACGTCCGGACTCGCGCACCACCTCGATGCCCGCGGCCTCGAACTGGGCACGGTAGCTCGCATGGATGTCGCCGATGTAGGCCTCGCGACGCGCGACGTAGGCCGGCCAGTCGAGCGGCCCCGCGATCGTCGCGAAGCCCGCCTGGCGCGCGGTCTGCTGCAGGCTCGCCAGGCGCGCGGCGAGCCACATGGCCTTCTTCGGCACGCAGCCGGCGTTCACGCAGGTGCCGCCGAACGGTCCCGGATCGAGCAGCGCGACGCGTGCGCCGTGGCGTGCAGCGCGGATCGCCGTGCCGATGCCGCCGGAGCCGGCGCCGAGGACGAGGAGGTCGAACGAGGAAACGGTCATGTCGAGGGCATCATCCGAAACGGGTCGCGCGGAACGGCGCAAGGTCGAGGCTCGGCGTGGCGCCGGTGAGGATCTCGCGCACGAGTTGTGCGGTGATCGCCGACATGCTCACGCCGAGCATGCCGTGACCGGTGGCCAGGCAGAGGTTGTCGAGGCCGGGGACGCGGCCCAGGATCGGCAGGTCGTCGGGTGTCATCGGACGCCAGCCGTACCACTGTTCCTCCTCGACCGGCCCCTCGGGCTCGTGCAGGTAGAGCGCGGCACCACGGCGCAGCGCGTCGAGGCGCGTGCGGTTGAGGGTACGGTCGTAACCCGCGAACTCCATCGTGCTGCCGAGCCGATACCCCGAATCCCAGCTCGACACACAGACGCTGACTTCCTTGAGCACGAGCGGCAGGCGCGGACAGCGATCCGGCCGCGCATAGGTGATCGAGTAGCCCTTGCCGGGCTGGACCGGGATCGCCACGCCGAGCTGGCGCGCGAGCAGCGGCGACCACGCGCCGAGTGCGAACACGATCTCGCCGCCCGACCACGTGCCACGCGAAGTACGCACGTGGGTGATGCGGCTGCCGTCGCGTTCGAAACCCTCGACCGCGGTGTCCTCCTCGACGACACCGCCGGCCTCGCGCACGAGGCGTGCGAGCTCGGCCACATAACGGTCGGGTCGCAGGCGCGCATCGTCGGGATTGAAGTAGCCGCCGGCGACGCCGGGCTTGAGCGCGGGTTCGAGCGCCTCGACGCGTGTGCCGTCGAGCGCCTCGATGGGTACGCCGACTTCCGCGAGCGCGCGCGGCAGCCATTGCGAGGCCTCGAATGCACGGGCATCGCGGAACACGTAGAGCGTGCCGTCGTGGCGGTACTCGCAGGCCATGCCGGTGCGCGCGACGAGCTCCTCGATGAGCCGGCGCGAGGCACTGAGCAGCGGCGCCTTGATCGCGGTGATGCGCGCGAAGTCGCGCCAGTTGCAGAACCCTGCGAAGCGCAGGAACCAGCGCAGCAGCACCGGATCGAGGCGTGGCT
Organism: Lysobacteraceae bacterium PS02065; assembly: GCA_029959555.1. Taxonomy (GTDB): domain Bacteria; phylum Pseudomonadota; class Gammaproteobacteria; order Xanthomonadales; family Rhodanobacteraceae; genus Dokdonella. The sequence goes on from JASCPI010000008.1 coordinate 120,081, forward strand.
TGACGCGGAACGGCGCGTCGGCGCGGAACATCTGCGCGAGCGCCTCGCCGATCACGCCGGGCATCGCGAGGGGCGTCGCGTGGCTGGGCGTGAGCGTGCCGCAGTTGCCGTGCGAACTGCCGCGACCGGTCGCCCCCTGTTCCAGGATCGTCACGCTGCGGCCGGCCTCGAGCAGCGCGAGCGCGCTGGCCAGCCCGATCACGCCTCCGCCGAGGACGAGGACATCGGGATTGCGGGAAGTCATGGCGCGCGATTCTACGTGAGGCGGAGTCCCTGCCCGCGACGCCGCGTCGAGGCGCCGCGCCGGGCGGAGTCCGCGCAGGATGTGTCAGCACTCAATGTCAGCAAGTGACGCGGAGGGGCCGCCGCGCACGACCCGCCTGCCTGCCGCAGAGCCCGTCGGAGAGCCGCCACGACGCCGTCATCGCGCCGTCACGCGGGGATTCGGGCCTCTCTGGTCCTGTGGCGGCCTGTACACGAAGGGACTGCAAGCTTGGCACGATGCCTGCTTCATCCTTCTCAGAGTCCAACCATCGAAGGGTTACCGCGATGTCCGTGCCGACCAACGAACTGCTCCTCGCCCTGCGCGCCCCGACCTCCGGCTGGCTGGCCGGCGTCATCTGCGCCCTCGACGAAGCGCTGCTCGACCACGACTTCTCGCCGTCGCACCGCGCGCTGCTGCGTGCCTTGCTCGATGCGGGCGAAGTGCCGGCCTCGGTCTCCGCTGCCGCGCAGGAACGCCTGGTCCGCTTCGAGGAAGCCGTGCACATGCTGCACGACGCCCTCGTCGGCGACGCCGAGATGCCTGCCGCCGAGCCGGTGGTCCGCAAGCGCCCGCACCTGACCCTCTGCACGACCGCGGCCTGATCGCCGCACGCATCCCGCTGGCGTCGGCCGTCCACGAATCCGCGGCCGGCGCCCTTTTTCTTCCCGCGTTGACAGCGGCGCGCCACTCGCGCAGCGTCATCCTCCGATGACGCCGACCACCCGCCTCCGCATCCTGCTCGCGCTGTCTGCCCTGCTCGCCCTCGCGGCCTGCGGCTCGGCACCGAAGAAACCCTCCACGACACCGCGCCCCGCAACCTCCCCGGTCACGGCGAACCTGCACGCGGCCGCCGCGAATGCGGTGCTGTTCCGCGCGCTCGCGCTCGTCGGCACGCCGTACCGCTACGGCGGCAACACGCCGGAGACCGGCTTCGACTGCAGCGGGCTCGTCGGCTACGTGTTCCGCGACGCGGCAGGCGTGTCGCTCCCACGCACCTCGGCCGACATCGCCGAGGAAGGACGCCGCAAGCTCGATGCAGGCGACCTGCGCGGTGGCGACCTCGTGCTGTTCGCGTTCGGCGGACGCCGCATCACGCACGTCGGCATCTATGTCGGCGAACGACGCTTCGTGCACGCGCCGAACAGCGGCGGCACGGTCAGGCTCAACAGCCTCGACGACGCAGGCTGGCGCGACAGCTTCCGCTACGGCAAGCGCGTCTTCGAATGAAGACGCCGCCGGCCGCGCGAACCGCGCGGCCGGCGTTTCGATCAGCCGTGGGCGTGGCCGCCGTCGCCGTGCACGTGG
>JASCPI010000090.1 GCA_029959555.1 Lysobacteraceae bacterium PS02065
GGCGCGCCACGCGTGCGGCGTGGCGCGCGAGCAGCGCGGCCGCGAACGTGCGTGCGAGCGTGAGCGCGAAACCGCGCGCGCCGGCCTGACGCGTGCCGTCGTCGTGGTGCGCGGCCTCGAGCCAGGCGCCCGCGGCGTGCAACGTGGTACGCATGGTGTTCGTGTGCGCGATGTCGATGCCGGCGTCGTCGAGCAGCGTGTCGAGCGCGCGCACGAGCGGCGTGAAGCCCGTGCCGGCGATCGCACGCAAGGTGTCGAGTGCGAGTACGTTGGTCGTGCCTTCCCAGATCGGGTAGACCTGCGCATCGCGCAGCATCAGCGGGATGCCGGTGTCCTCGATGTAGCCGGCACCGCCGAAGGCCTCGCAGGTTTCCGATGCGATGCGCACGGCGAGCTTGCCGGTCCACAGCTTGGCCAGCGGCGTCAGCACGCGCAGCACGGCGCGTTCGCCCGCATCGGCGAGGCCCGCGTCGCTGCGTCCGAGCAGGTGGGCGACATGGAACACGAGGCCGAACGCGGCTTCGAACGCGGCCTGCTGGTCGGCCAGCGTCGCGGCGTGCAGCGGATGCGCGATCAGCGGTTTGCCGAAGGCTTCGCGGCGGCTCGCGTAGTCGATCGCGAGGGCGAGGCAACGGCGCATCGTCGCGAGCGCGCAGACCGCGTTCCAGGTGCGCGTCACGTTGAGCATCGGCGCGATCAGGCGCACGCCGTGGTCGAGGTCGCCGACCGGCTGCGCAGGCACGCCATCGAGGTGGATCTCGGCGGTCGGCAGTTCACGCGTGCCGAGCTTGTCCTTGAGGCGGTCGATGCGGATGCCGTTCCAGGCGCCGTCGGCGTCGCGCGTCTCGAGGTAGAACAGTGCGAGCGTGTCGGCGCCGTCGGGGCGCGCGAGCGTGAGCGCCATGTCGCCGACGACGGCCGAGGTGAACCATTTGCGGCCGTGCAGGCGCCAGCGACCGTCGGCGTCGCGCTGCGCGAGCGTGTCCGTACGCGAGACATCCGAACCGCCCGCGGTCTCGGTCATCCACTGGCCCGACAGCCACAGCGTGGCTGCGTCGCGTGATGCGAGGCGCGGCACCGCGCGTTCGATCAGCGTGCGGTTGCCCGAGGCCTTGAGTGCGGTCGCCGCGCCGTCGCTCATCGCGAGCGGGCAGGTGTGGAACGCGCTCGCGACGTGATGCAGGTAGACGCGTGCGAACTGGTCGCAGCGCGCGAACGCGCCGTGCGTGGTCTCGTGGCCGGCGGCGACGAGGCCGAAGCGTGCCGCGAGGGCCGGGCCTTCGCGCCACGTCGGCGTCAACTCGATGTGGTCGATGCGGCGACCCCAGGCATCCCACGGGACATGCACCGGCTCGGCGACCGGTCGCGAGCGCGAGGTGGCCCAGGCCTCTGCGGCGTGCATGCCGATCGTCGCGAGGTCCGGCGTGATCGCGGCGAGCGTGTCGGCCGGCAGCACATCGGTGAGCCACGCACGCAGCACGCGGTCGCTCGTGAACGTGTCGGGGAGGACAGGGCCGGCCTGCGTGAACGTCATCCCCCGATTATAGACCGCGCCTCGCGACGCCACGGACGCACGCAACGGTGTGGTGCGTGCGTCGCGGAGGGCGTGGCTTCAGCCGAAGACGCGGAAGCGCCCGGCGTCGTCGATGAAGGTCTTTTCGCCGAACGGTGCCTCGTTCGAACCGAACGGCATCTGCGCGCGCAGCTTCCACGACGCCGGCAGGTTCCAGCGCCGTGCGACGGCTGCGTCGGGCAGCGGGTTGTAGTGCTGCAGGCTCGCGCCGATGCCGGCATTGGCGAGCGCGGTCCACACGGCGAACTGGGCCATGCCGCTGGCCTGCTCGGACCACACCGGGAAATTGTCGGCGTACAGCGGGAAACGACCCTGCAGTCCGGTGACGACGTCCTGATCCTCGTAGAACAGCACCGTGCCTGCGCCGGCGGCGAAGCTGTCGAGCTTCTGCTTGGTCGCAGCGAACGCGTCAGCCGGCACGATCGCACGCAGCTCGTCCTCGACGAGGCCCCAGAACGCGAGGCTCTCGTCGCCGAACAGGATCACGGCGCGCGAGCTCTGCGAGTTGAACGACGACGGCGAGTGCTTGACGGCCGCCTGGATCAGCGCGGTGACGGCTTCGCGCGACTGCGGCAGCGCCTTGCCGAGCGCGTACTGACTGCGGCGGACCTTGATGGCGTCGATGAGGGTGTTGGACATGGCGGGTGGCCTCGAGGCGGAAAATGCCGGGGGTCCGGCGACCCACTTACACTATGTCGTGGACGATCCATCGATAAGACGCCAAGATCGCAACATATCGTTCACGGTGACGAACAATGTCGACGATGCCCGGTGATGCCCTCGGCGATCTCAACGACGTGCGCTTCTTCGTGGCCGTCGTCGACCATGGGGGCTTTTCGGCGGCCGGACGTGCGCTGCGCGTACCGAAGTCACGCCTGAGCCAGCGCGTCGCCCACCTCGAGGAGCGCCTCGGCGTGCGCCTCGTGCAGCGCACGACGCGGCGCTTCGTCGTCACCGAGGTCGGCGAGCGCTTCCTCGCCCATGCCCGCGCGATGCTCGAGCAGGCGCGCGCCGCGCAGGACGCGGTCGCCGAACTGCGCGCCGAACCGAGCGGCACCGTGCGCATGAGCTGCCCGGTCGCGCTGGTGCAGACCGTGCTCGCCGGCCTGCTGCCCGAGTTCCTCGCCGCGCATCCGAAGGTGCAGGTGCGCCTCGTCGCGAGCAACCGCCGCGTCGACCTGATCGGTGAAGGCATCGACATCGCGGTGCGCGTGCGCAGCGTGATCGATGCGGACGCCACGCTGGTGATGCGCACGGTCGGGGTGTCGCGCGCGCTGATCGTCGCCGCACCGTCATTGCTCGACGTGCATGGCCGTGCGACCACCCCATGCGAACTCGCGACGCTGCCGTTCCTGTCGATGCTCGAGCACGAGGGCGCCCAGGTGCTGCGCGTACTCGACGGCGAAGGCCGCGCACAGGACGTCGAGATGCAGGCACGCCTGGTCTGTGGCGATTTCCTCATGCTGCTCGAGGCGGCCAAGCAGGGGATCGGCGTGACCACGCTGCCCGAGTTCGTCTGCGCAGGCGCACTCGCGCGCGGCGAACTCGAGGTCGTGCTGCCGGACTGGTCGGTGCCGCAGGGCACCGTGCACTTCGTCTACGCGACGCGGCGCGGCCTGTTGCCGGGGGTGCGTGCGCTGGTCGATTTCCTCGCCGAACGCCTGCCCGGCACGATGCGCGAGAACCATGCGAAGTGCGTGACGAAGCTCTGAGCGCGATGCGCGCTCAGGTCTTGCGGCGGCGCGCGATGGCGCCGAGCGAGAACGTCAGCAGCACGCACAGCGCGACCTCGACGAGCGCCGGTGCGCGTGCAGCCGGTTCCGAATAGGCCGCGACGATGCCGTGGCAGAAGTAGCCGAGGCTGATGATGCCGATCCACAGCAGCGCGCGCTTCGCACCGCGGCGCAGCGCGAGCAGTGGCAGCAGCAGCGGCGGCAGCGTGATCGCGAGCGCGAGGCCGGCGTCGCCGCCGGCCGGGGGGGCCCACCAGAGGTACCAGAGCGGTTGCAGCACGACGAGCGCGGCCCATGCGGCGAAGCCGAGCGTCGTCGCGCTCATGCGCCACCGCCGAGGCGTCGCGCCGCGTCGGCCACGCGACGTCCGAGGGCGCGTGCGAGCGTGCGCTCGTCGTCGCTGAGCTCGCGTTCGCCGTCGACGCCGGCGACGTGGCTCGCGCCGTACGGCGTGCCGCCCGTGGTCGTGCGGTTGAGCGCCGCTTCGGTGAACGGCACGCCGACGATCAGCATGCCGTGATGCAGCAGCGGCAGCATCATCGTCAGCAGCGTGCTCTCCTGGCCGCCGTGCATCGTGCTCGTCGAGGTGAACACGCCGGCGGGCTTGCCGGCCAGCGCGCCCGAGGCCCACTCGGCGCCGGTGCCGTCGAGGAAATGCTTGACCGGCGCGGCCATGTTGCCGAACCGCGTCGGGCTGCCGAGCACGAGGCCGGCGCATTCGCGCAGGTCGGTGGCGTCGACGTACGGCGCGCCGTCGTCGGGCACCGGCGGTGCGGTCTGCTGGGTGACCGCGGCGACCGGCGGCACGCTGCGCACGCGTGCGCGCATGCCGTCGACCTCCTCGATGCCACGTGCGACGTGGCGCGCGAGCTGCGCGACCTTGCCGGTGCGGCTGTAGTAGAGGACCAGCACTTCGCTCATCGGTGGATTCGTCCGGGATCGTCGGCGGCCGTTTGGCCGGCAGGGAGGGACGCGCTACGCTCGGCGCATGCGCACCCCCCAGTTTGCCATGCCGCGCTTCGTGCGCGAACGCCACCTCGCGTTCCTGCGCTTCACGTGGAAGCGCTTCGTCGAGGACCGCTGCCTGCAGACCGCCGGCGCACTGTCGTACACGACCCTCTTCGCGCTCGTGCCGCTGACCGCGGCGATCCTCGGCGTGCTCGCCGCGTTCCCGGTGTTCGCCGAATGGCGCGAGCAGCTCACGAGCTTCGCGTTCCGCAATTTCGTGCCCGCGGCCGGCGACGTCGTGCAGGGCTACCTGACCGAGTTCGCGGCGAATGCGAGCAAGGCCACCGCGGTCGGCGTGCTCGCGCTGCTGTTCAGTTCGATCTCGCTGATGATGAGCATCGAGGACACGTTCAACCGCATCTGGCGCGTCGGCACGCAGCGCCGCGCGGTGTCGCGGTTCGTCATCTACTGGACTGCGCTGAGCCTCGGTCCGCTGCTCGTCGTCGCCGCGCTCGTGATCAGCTCGTACGTGTTCGCGCTGCCGCTGGTCGGCGAGGCGGCCGACCACTTCTCGCTGCGCGCGCGCCTGCTGTCGGTGCTGCCGTTCGTGATCCAGTGGGTGGTGCTGCTGGCCGCCTACATGGTCATCCCGAACCGCACCGTGCGCCTGCGCGATGCCGCCGTCGGCGCACTGATCGCCGCGGTGCTGTTCGAGACGGCCAAGCGCGGCTTCGCGTGGTACGCGACCGGCATTGCGACCTACCAGCAGGTCTACGGTGCACTCGCGATGGTGCCGATCTTCATCCTGTGGATCTACCTGTCCTGGATCATCGTGCTGCTCGGCGCGTCGATCACCGCGTCGGCGACCGCGTTCGACTACCGTCCGCGCGCGCTGCGCCTGCAGCCGGGCCAGCGCTTCGCGGGCCTGCTGCGCGTCATCACCCACCTCGCCGCCGCGCATCGCGACGGCCGTGGCCTGCACAGTGCCCAGCTGCGCGAAGCCGAGCCGGCGCTGACCGACGACCTGCTGCAGCGCTTCCTCGACGACCTCGACCGCCTCGCGATCGCCCGGCGGACCGAATCCGGCGAGTGGGTGCTCGCCCGCGACCTCGCCGGGGTCAGCCTGCTGGACGTCTATCGCGAAGCGGACTACCGTTTGCCGGTCGGCGAGGGCGACCTCACCGAGGCGGACGCCGCGGCGCTGCGCGAGCTCGCGCAGGTGCTGCGCGGCCACCTCGCCGTGCCGGTCGCCACGGCGATCGAACTCCCCGCGCGCACGCCGGTCGATGCGCGTGCCGTTTCTACCGGAATCACCTAGATCATGCGCAACGCCCTTCTCGCCTTCTGCACCTTGATCGCCGCCGTCGCGGCACCGCCGGTGCTGGCCGACGCCGAACGTCCGACGTTGTCGGTCACCACGATCGACGGCAAGCCTTTCGACCTCGCCGCGCAGCGCGGCAAATGGGTGATCGTCAACTTCTGGGCGACGTGGTGCGGTCCGTGCATCGCCGAGATGCCCGACATCTCGGCGTTCGTGACCGCGCGCAAGGATGTCGTCGCGATCGGCCTCGCCTACGAGGACACCGAGAAGCAGGAGATCGTCGATTTCCTCGCCAAGCGTCCGGTCGCCTACGCGATCGCCCAGGTCGACGTCGAGAACCCGCCGGCCGATTTCGCGACACCGCGCGGCCTGCCGACGACCTACCTGATCGCGCCCGATGGCCACGTGGCCAAGCATTTCCTCGGGCCGATCAAGGAAAAGGACCTCGAGGCCGCGATCGCGGCGGCGTCACCGAAAGGCTGACCGCCGATGCCCTGCGCGCGCTTCCTCGTGAGCGGGCATGTGCAGGGTGTGTCGTTCCGCGCGTCCACGCGCGCCGAGGCGCTGCGGCTGCACATCACCGGGCATGCGAGGAACCTGCGCGACGGGCGTGTCGAGGTGCTGGCCTGCGGAAGTGGCGACGCGCTCGACACGCTGGAGCGCTGGCTCGCCCACGGTCCGCCCGCGGCACGCGTGCAAGGCGTCGTGCGCGAAGCGGTCGACGACGAGATGCCGGACGGCTTCTACACGCGCTGAGCGCGTGAGTTCACGGGGCGACGGCCGCGTCGGATGCCGCGTCGTTCGGCGACACCGTGGCGAGTCTCGGCCTCCAGATCGCTTCGAGCTGGTCGGCCCGCGCCGTGTCGCCCGTGGCGCGCAGGTCGGATGCCCATACGAGTGCCGCGCGCGCGCTGCGCGGATGTGCCTCGCCGTGGACCTGCACGTGATCGCGCCATGAGGCCTCGTCGGCGGCGAGCGCATGGGCAGGCCCTTGCCGACGCGCGAGATCGGCACGCAGCCTGCCGATGTCGAGCCTGTCGGCGGCGGACCAGCGCGCGCGTGCCGTCGCGAGCGCGTCGAGCGCGGCCGTGGCCGCGCCGACGTCGCCGAGT
>JASCPI010000091.1 GCA_029959555.1 Lysobacteraceae bacterium PS02065
GTGGTCCTTCTGGTGCTCCAGCACCATCCGAACGGCCCGCTCCTGTACCTCGGGGGAGAACTTTGACTTCTTCATGGCTCCATCCTCTCAAGTGATGGAGCCTCCGGGAAAGACGGGGCGATTCACAACCGTCCCCGTCGCCCATCAGCTTCGTGCTGCCCATGACGATAGAACAAAATGACGCGGCTGAAACCGGATCGAATCGACGACTAGAGTCGCCGGCGTCCGGACTCATCAATGACGAGTTCTCCATCCTCCTTCGCGAACGGGCGCGTCACCGGCGGAAGCAGATCCAGCACCACCTCGGAGGGGCGGCAGAGACGGATCCCTTTTTCCGTCACGACAAACGGCCGATTGATCAAGATCGGGTGGGCCAACATCGCATCCAGCAATGCATCCTCACCTAGCAGGGGATTATCCAACCCCAACTCCAGATAGGGAGTGCCCTTTTGCCGAAGGGCCTGTCTTACACCCAGACCCGCGCCGGTGATCAGTTCCAGCAGTCGCTCACGCGAGGGAGGATGGTGGAGATATTCGATGACCACAGGCTCCAGGCCGGCATGACGCATCAATGCCAACGTATTGCGAGAAGTTCCACAGGCCGGATTATGGTAGATAACGGCTTCCATCTAGGTAGTGCCTCTATAGTCTGTTTGCGGTGAAGAGCGGAAGGTTGCGGTGTTACAACGAGCCGCTACTGCGCTGCCCCCGAGGCCGCAGCAAGTTCCACAGCAGCCAAGTCGCCCTTGCGCTCGCTATACCGATTGGTCAGATACGCGCTGCGCCCGCGCACCATGAGGGTGAACTTGACCAGTTCCTCCATGACATCGACAACGCGATCGTAGTAGGCGGAGGGTTTCATGCGTCCCTGTTTGTCGAATTCCTGCCAAGCCTTCGGTACCGAGGATTGATTCGGAATGGTCACCATCCGCATCCAGCGACCCAGGACCCGTAGCGCGTTGACCACATTGAAGGATTGAGAGCCGCCGCAGACCTGCATCACTGCCAGGGTTCGCCCTTGCGTGGGACGTACACCACCTTCCTCCAACGGCAGCCAGTCGATCTGATTCTTGAAGACGGCGGTGATAGTGCCGTGGCGTTCCGGGCTGACCCACACTTGCCCTTCGGACCATTCGGACAGAGCACGCAGCTCTTGCACCTTGGGATGATCGACCCCGACGCTGTCCAGCAGCGGCAGTTTATGTGGATCGAACACCCGCGTTTCGGCACCGAAATGCTGCAATAGGCGCTCAGCTTCCAACGCGAGCTTGCGACTGAAGGACTGCGGGCGTAGCGAGCCATACAGAATCAGGATGCGTGGGGGATGCTCAGGGCCGTCCAGGCTCAGCTTGGAAGGGTGCGGCACATCGAGTGCGCCCGGGACGAGGTTTGGCAGTCGCATGTCTGTCATAGGGTATTGCTATTCTTCGTATCTTCCAATATTCTAGTTTAATGGAAATCAAGAATGCAACCGCGGCATTGGCCGCACTGGGCCAGACCACTCGCTTGTCTGTGTTTCGTCTACTGGTTGAGGCGGGGCCAGACGGTCGAATGGTGGGCGATATCGCCGAGGCGCTTTCCCTGCCTGGCGCCACCCTTTCATTCCATCTCAAGGAGTTGAGCAACGCGGGGCTCATTGAGGGCGAGCAGCGCGGCCGCTACATCTGCTATCGAGCTGATTTTCAGCAAATGAATGAGCTCATCGAGTTTCTGACCAGCAATTGCTGCGGCGGCAGCCCCGTGACCTCGTGCATGCCCGCCGCCAAGAAGTCCAGCGCCAAGCCCTCCAAGAAGGTGAGTCGATGAGCGATGCATCCCCAAACACGGTTTCCCTGTCTCAGCGGATGGGCCCCTTCGAGCGACATCTGACGCTGTGGGTGGTCCTGTGCATCCTCGTTGGCACCGGCTTGGGCTATTTGTTCCCCGGCGCCTTCGCTGCGCTGGGAGGACTGGAGATCGCCAAGGTAAATCTGCCCGTGGCCGTGCTGATCTGGCTGATGATCATCCCGATGCTGCTGAAGATCGACTTCGCAGCCTTGGGCGATGTCACCCAGCATTGGAAAGGCATTGGTGTCACGGTATTCGTGAACTGGGCGATCAAGCCATTCTCGATGGCGCTGTTGGCCTGGATCTTCATCCGGCATGTCTTTGCCGACTATCTGCCGGCGGCCCAAATCGATTCCTATGTCGCGGGCCTGATCTTGCTGGCGGCCGCGCCGTGCACGGCGATGGTGTTTGTCTGGAGCCAACTTTGTGGGGGCGACGCCCGGTTTACCTTGAGCCAAGTCGCTTTGAACGACGCCATCATGGTCGTGGCATTTGCACCGATCGTGGGCCTGTTGCTCGGGATTTCCTCAATCACCGTTCCCTGGTCGACCCTGCTGATCTCCGTGGGCATGTACATCATCGTGCCGGTGATCATTGCTGTGCTGGTGCGACGCTGGCTACTGCGCCGGGGCGGCGAAGCTGCGCTGCAAGTGCTTCTCAAGCGCCTTGGTCCTGTCTCACTCAGTGCATTGCTGGTCATGTTGGTGCTTCTGTTCGGGTTCCAGGGCCGGCAGATCGTGGATCAGCCACTCATCATCGGCATTCTGGCCGTACCGATTCTGATCCAGGTGTACCTCAACGCTGGCGTGTCCTACTGGCTTAACCGCAAAGTCGGTGAAGCTCACTGTGTGGCAGGCCCTTCGGCGCTGATCGGTGCCAGCAATTTCTTCGAACTCGCGGTCGCTACCGCCGTGGGTGTTTTCGGCGTTCACTCGGGTGCGGCACTAGCCACGGTGGTTGGTGTACTGGTGGAAGTGCCGGTCATGTTGTCCGTCGTTCGCATCGTCAATGCCTCCAAGGGCTGGTACGAAACCCGCGCGTGATTCTTCCTCCACAGGATCTCCTATGACTCGCAAGTACAACCTGTTGTTCCTGTGCACGGGAAACTCTGCCCGTAGCATCATGGCTGAGGCCTTGGCCAATCAACTAGGTAAAGATCGCTTCAATGCGTTTAGCGCGGGCAGTCAGCCGCGTGGCCGAGTACACCCGATGGCATTGCAGGTGCTGCAGGAAGCCGGCCTGCCCACCGCTGTCTTGCGCAGCAAGCCTTGGGATGAATTTGCAGCTCCTGGCGCACCGGAGATGGACTTGGTCATCACCGTCTGCGATCGCGCTGCCGGCGAGGCATGTCCGATCTGGCCAGGGCATCCCGTCACTGCGCATTGGGGGATCGAAGATCCCGCCGCCGTTGCCGGCTCCTCCGAACACATCCACAAGGCGTTCAACAATGCGCTCCATCTGCTCCAGCATCGGATCTCCTTGCTGTTGGCTCTGAGAATCGAAGCCATAGACCGCCTTGTCTTTGAGACTCAAGTGCGCGAAATCGGAAAGTCATCCTGACCTTTCAACTCCTTCTTCCTTCCAGATTCATACCATGACCATTCGAGTTGGCATCAATGGCTTCGGCCGCATGGGACGCCTGACCCTTCGCACTGCTTGGGGCAATCCCGAACTTTCTTTCGTGCACATTAACGACCCAGCAGGTGACCCACAAACACTGGCACATCTGCTGATGTTTGATTCGGTGCATGGCCGCTGGGACCGCGAAGTCACCACCGATGGCGAAGCCATTGTCATCGAGGGCGTTCGCATCCCCGTTACCCGCAATAAGGAGATCGCGGCTACTGACTGGTCAGAATGCGACGTCGTGATTGAATCCTCCGGCAAGTTTCGCAAGCCCGATGTGCTGCAGCCTTACCTGGACCAGGGAGTGAAGCGCGTAGTGGTCACCGCACCGGTCAAGTCTGCCGGCGCCTTGGACATCGTAATGGGCGTGAATCAACAGCGCTTTGATCCTGCCTTGCATCGCATCGTATCGGCCGCCTCCTGCACGACCAACTGCTTTGCGCCGGTGGTGAAAGTTATTCACGAGAAGATTGGCATCCGCCACGGTAGCCTGACTACCATCCACAGCCTGACCAATACGCAGGTAATCGTAGACGCACCGCACAAGGATCTGCGCCGCGCCCGATCCTGCGGGAGCAGTCTGATTCCCACGTCAACGGGCTCGGCCACGGCGATCGCAGAGATCTTCCCTGAACTCAAGGGTCGATTGAATGGCCACGCCGTGCGTGTACCGCTGACCAATGCCTCCCTGACCGACTGCGTGTTTGAAGTCGAGCGCCCAACCTCGGTCGAGGAGGTCAACGATCTGCTGCAGGCGGCGGCCGAGGGTGAGCTCCAGGGCGTCCTGGGGTACGAGACCCGTCCGCTGGTATCGATCGACTACCAGACCGATCCACGATCAAGCATCGTCGATGCGCTATCCACGATGGTCATCAATGGCACGCAGGTGAAGATCTACGCGTGGTACGACAACGAATGGGGCTACGTGAATCGCACCGCCGAGCTGGTGCAACTTGTCGGCAAAGCGGGCTGAACGATGCGATTGCGCCTGTCGCCTGACGTTCGCCAGTATTTGCTGATTACGGGCAACTACTGGGCATTCACCCTGACCGACGGCGCCTTGCGCATGCTCGTGGTGCTGCATTTCCACGCGCTGGGCTACAGTCCATTGCAGGTCGCGCTGCTGTTTCTTTTCTACGAGATCTTCGGCGTCATCACCAACCTGGTGGGCGGATGGCTGGGCGCCAGGATAGGACTGAACCGCACCATGAACATCGGATTGGCGCTGCAGGTTGTCGCCCTATCCATGTTGCTTGTGCCAGCAGTATGGCTGACGGTGCCGTGGGTCATGGCGGCACAGGCTATGTCCGGGATCGCCAAGGATCTTAATAAGATGAGCGCTAAGAGCAGCATCAAGCTGCTGGTGCCCGGCGATCAGCAAGGCACGCTGTTTCGCTGGGTCGCGGCACTTACGGGATCCAAGAATGCGCTCAAGGGCTTGGGCTTCTTTCTGGGGGGCGCGCTTCTCACCGCCGTAGGCTTCGCGCCGGCAGTAGCGATCATGGCCGGGGCCTTGGTGGCGGTATGGCTACTGAGTCTTGCCCTGCTCAAGCGCGACTTGGGCAAGGCCAAGGCCAAGCCAAAATTCCGCGACATCTTCTCTAAAAGTCGGGCGATCAATTTGCTCTCCGCCGCGCGCATGTTCCTCTTTGGAGCGCGCGACGTGTGGTTCGTCGTTGCCTTGCCGGTATTCCTGGCTACCACGCTGGGCTGGGACTTCTGGGAAGTAGGCGGCTTCTTGGCGGTCTGGATCATTGGCTACGGCATCGTGCAGTCGATGGCGCCGTACTTCACCGGGCGGCGTAGCGGTAAGGTGCCGGACGGGCGTGCCGCGTTCATTTGGGCGGTACTGCTAACGGTTGTGCCAGCGGCCATGGCTGTGGCCTTGGCAGCAGGTCAAGACGCCCAGACGGTGTTAGTGGCCGGCCTGATGCTGTTCGGCGTGCTGTTTGCGATCAATTCTTCCCTGCACAGCTACCTGATCGTCAGCTACGCCACCGATGACGGTGTGTCGTTGGACGTGGGCTTCTACTACATGGCCAATGCTCTGGGTCGACTGCTGGGCACAGTGTTGTCAGGCTGGGTGTTTCAAGTGGCCGGCATTGGCGCCTGTTTGGCAATTTCGGCCGTCCTGGTGGCTAGTGCCGCTGTCGTTTCACTGGCACTTCCGCGCCACCCACGCAACGAGGCCACGCCTGAGATACGCTAGCAAGTACGGCGCCCCGCGGTCGAACGCGTCGTCCAATGTCATGGGGTCGACCGCCAAGTCAGGTATCCCTGCACCCAGCAGCAACCAAGCGGCCAGCGCCGCACGTCGCACTTGCATGGCAACACTCCAGAAGTTCAGACCAAGGGTTGAGGGCCGGCCAACGTCAGCGCTTAGCCCACAATGGGAGGTCGGAAGGGGTCGAGCGATGGCCGCGTGGGCACGGTCTGCCTGATTTGCGGCCCTATGGCATGCCGCTGCAGAACAGGAGGTGGCAGCCAGGTCATCGCCGGTGTGGCGACTGCGTGCGCGCAGCAATGCGTGAGTTGTTGCAGTTGATGGAGCGATTGGCCCAAAGTGCCCTCATCAGCGGCCGCGTTGGACGTTATGAATCGCCCCGTCTTTCCCGGAGGCTCCATCACTTGAGAGGATGGAGCCATGAAGAAGTCAAAGTTCTCCCCCGAGGTACAGGAGCGGGCCGTTCGGATGGTGCTGGAGCACCAGAAGGACCACGG
>JASCPI010000092.1 GCA_029959555.1 Lysobacteraceae bacterium PS02065
GCGCCGCACCGCCGCCGGCCGCGGCACCGGCCGCACCCGCCGTCGCGGCCGTGCCCGCCGGCAAGCAGCCGATCCAGGCCGTGTCGCTGACGCCGAACGCGCCGGCCGGCACGACGCTGCGCTACTCGGGCTTCATCAAGGCCGACTTCATGGCCACCAAGGCGCATGACGGCCAGCTCGCCGACGGCGCGGTCGGTCGTGCGCTGTACCTGCCGAGCCAGACGCCGGTCGGCGGCAGCGCGTCGGACGTCGACTACGACGCCCACGCCAAGTTCTCGCGCTTCGGCATCGGCGTCGACACGGTCACCGAATCCGGCGACAAGGGCGGTGCGTTCGTCGAGATGGACTTCTTCGGCAATTCGCTCGGCACCCAGGTCGCGACCAACACCTACGGCGTCACGCTGCGCCACGCCTACGCGTACTGGAACAACTGGCTGGCCGGCCAGACATGGTCGAACTTCATGGACGTCGGCGCGCTGCCCGACGCGGTCGACTTCATCGGCCCGACCGACGGCGTGATCTTCGTGCGCCAGGCCCAGGTGCGCTACACGAACGGCGCTTTCTCGGTCGCCCTCGAGAACCCGGAAGTCACCTACATCCAGAACGGCGGCGGCGCGGTCACGCAGTCCGACCGCGGCGCGATGCCCGACCTGACCCTGCGCTACGGCTGGAAGGGCGACTGGGGCACGTTCGGCGTCGGCGGCCTGTTGCGCAACCTGAAGGTCGAGCGTGCGGGCACCGCGACGGTCGCCGGCATCGACGGCACCGAGATGGCCGGTGCGGTCACCGTGGGCGGCAAGTTCAACCTCGGCAAGAGCGACGACATCCGCTACCAGGTCACCGCGGGCAACGGCTTCAGCCGCTACATCGGCCTCGGCATCACGGCCGATACGGCGATCGACGCGGGCGGCGACCTCGACGCGCTCGGCGGCCTCGCGGGCTATGTCGGCTGGCGCCACGTGTGGTCGCCGAAGGTGCGCTCGAACCTCATCTACGCGCGCAGTCAGTACGACAACCCGATCGCGCTCACCGGCGGTGGCGTGACCGAATCCGTGCAGAGCCTGCGTGCGAACGTCTTCTACTCGCCGTTCCCGAAGGTCGACGTCGGCGCCGAGCTCATGGTCGGCGAGCGCGAACTCGAAAACGGCACGGACGGCAGGCTGACGCGCCTGCAGTTCACGACCAAGTATTCGTTCTAAGAGGAGGGGAGAACACATGGCCAGCACACCCGCAGGAGCGGCGCCCGCATCGGGCTCGCTCAACCAGAACCACCGGCGCGTGATCCTCGCGTCGAGCCTCGGTACCGTCTTCGAGTGGTACGACTTCTACCTGTACGGCTCGCTCGCGGCGATCATCGCGGTGCACTTCTTCTCGTCCCTGCCGTCGGGCAGCGCGTTCATCATGGCGCTGCTCACGTTCGCGGCCGGTTTCGCGGTGCGTCCGTTCGGCGCGATCGTGTTCGGGCGCCTCGGCGACCTGATCGGACGCAAGTACACGTTCCTCGTCACGATCGTGCTCATGGGCGTGTCGACGTTCCTGGTCGGTATCCTGCCCACGTATGAAACGATCGGCATCGCGGCGCCGATCCTGCTCGTCGTGCTGCGCTGCCTGCAGGGCCTCGCGCTCGGCGGCGAGTACGGCGGTGCGGCGACGTACGTGGCCGAGCACGCCCCGATGGGCAAGCGCGGCCTCTACACGAGCTTCATCCAGACCACCGCGACGATCGGCCTGTTCCTGTCCCTGCTCGTGATCCTCGGCGTGCGCACGATGCTCGGCGAGGAGGCGTTCAAGGAGTGGGGCTGGCGTATCCCGTTCCTGATCTCGTTCCTGCTGCTGCTGGTGTCCGTGTGGATCCGCATGAAGCTCAACGAGTCGCCGGTGTTCCAGCAGATGAAGGCCGAGGGCAAGCAGTCCAAGGCGCCGCTGACCGAGAGCTTCGGCAACTGGAGCAACGGCAAGATCGTGCTGCTCGCGCTGCTCGGTGCGACCGCCGGCCAGGCCGTCGTGTGGTACGCGGGCCAGTTCTACGCGCTGTTCTTCATGACCCAGACCCTCAAGGTCGACGCGGTCACGGCGAACCTGTTCATCGCCGCGGCCCTGGCCATCGCGACGGGCGGCTTCATCCTGTTCGGCTGGCTGTCGGACAAGATCGGTCGCAAGCCGATCATCATGGCCGGCTGCCTGCTCGCGGCGATCACGTACTTCCCGATCTTCAAGGCGCTCACGCACTACGCGAACCCGGCGCTCGAAGTCGCGGCACAGACGTCGCCGGCCACGGTCGTCGCCGATCCGGCCGACTGCTCGTTCCAGTTCGTGCCGGGCGAGCTCAAGGGCCACGTCAAGTTCACGAACTCGTGCGATCTCGTGAAGAACCTGCTCAACGCGCGCAGCGTTCCGTACACCAACGAGAAGGCGCCGGCCGGCACGCTCGCGAGCGTGAAGATCGGTGCGGCGACGATCGAAAGCGTCGCACTGACGGGCCTGTCGGCCGATGAAGCCAAGGCGGCGCAGGCCAAGCTCTCGGCCGACGTCACCGCGGCGATCGACGCAGCCGGTTACCCGAAGGTGGCCGACGTTTCGCAGATGAACAAGCCGATGGTCCTGCTGCTGCTGACCATCCTCGTCGTCTACGTGACGATGGTGTACGGACCGATCGCGGCCTGGCTGGTCGAGCTGTTCCCGACGCGCATCCGCTACACCTCGATGTCGCTGCCGTACCACATCGGCAACGGCTGGTTCGGCGGCTTCCTGCCGACCACCGCCTTCGCCCTCGTGCTGCTCACGGGCGACATCTACTACGGCCTCTGGTACCCGATCGTCGTCGCGCTGTTCACGTTCGTGATCGGCACGTTCTTCCTCAAGGAAACCAAGGACGTCGACATCACGAAGTAAGGGGTTCCACCCCGATCCCGCGCGGCGCAAGGCCGCGCGGG
Organism: Lysobacteraceae bacterium PS02065; assembly: GCA_029959555.1. Classification (GTDB taxonomy): domain Bacteria; phylum Pseudomonadota; class Gammaproteobacteria; order Xanthomonadales; family Rhodanobacteraceae; genus Dokdonella. The sequence continues at coordinate 2,934 of JASCPI010000092.1, forward strand.
ACACCTCGAGGCCGGGCATTGCCCGGCCTTTTTTTGTCAGATGCGTCGGATCAGGCCGATGATCACGAGCAGGATCACGGCACCGATCATCGCGTGCAGGATCGAGCCGACGATGCCGCCACCGATCGAGATGCCGAGCTGCGGCAGCAGCCAGCTCGCGAGGAACGCGCCGACGATGCCGATCACGATGTTGCCGATGATGCCGAACCCGAAGCCGCGCACGATGAGGCCGGCGAGCCAGCCCGCGATGCCGCCGATGAGCAGGATGATGAGCAGTGCTTCGACCGAAATCGCCATGGAGTTCCCCTTGCGTTGAGGTCGCGACGATGCGACGCGCGGAGTCTGCGTGGCGTGCTCGACACCGGAGATGAACGACGCGGTGATCGCGGAATGCGCCCGCGCGGCGGGTCAGCCCTGTGGCGGAGGTGACGGCGGCAGGGCGCGCGGGGTGGCCGGTGCCGCCGGACGCGCGGGAGCCGCGCTGCCCTGGGCCTGGCGCTGCGCGCGGTCGCGGATCGCCGCGATCACGTCGGGCCCGAGCAGCGAGGCATCGGGACGCGAGCGGTCGGCGATGCGGGCCCCGGCGATCGAGAAGATCGTGCCGACCGCGCCGACGAACGCCGCGACGAGTGCGGCGCCGAGCACGCCGGGACTGTGGGTGATGAACGCCACGACGATGCCGCCGATGGTCAGGGCGATGAGGAACATTCGCATCATGGCGGTGCCCCGCGGGATCCCGGAAAGATGCCGGCAACGCTAGCAGAAAGCGCCCCCGCGCCGCATGACCGCCGATCGGCCGGCCGTTGCCGCCAGCGCTGCCGGTCGCGTCGACGCGCGCCGCGCGATGCCGCAGACTGGCCCCATGGATGCACTCTCGTCATGGGCCCTCGCGGCCGGCCTCGCCTGGGCCAGCGGTTTCCGTCTGTATGCCGCCGTGTTCGCGGTCGGCATGCTCGGGCGTTACGACGTGCTCGATCTGCCCGCGTCGCTCGCCGTGATCGAGCATCCCTGGGTGCTCGTGGCCTCGGGCGTGCTGCTGGTCGGTGAATTCCTCGCCGACAAGGTGCCCGCTTTCGATTCGCTGTGGGACGCGCTCAACACCTTCGTGCGCATTCCTGCCGGCGCGTTCCTGGCCTGGGGTGCGATGGGCGAGTCGGAGCCGGCCGCACAGGTCGCCGCGGCCCTGCTCGGCGGCTTCGTGACGAGCGGCACGCACCTGTTCAAGAGCGGCGGGCGCGCGTTCCTCAACGGTTCGCCCGAGCCTTTATCGAACTGGACCGCGAGTTTCGGCGAGGATGGCCTGCTCGTGGTCGGCCTGTGGCTGGCGATCCAGCATCCGTGGGTGTTCCTCGTCCTGCTGGTCGTGTTCCTCGTCTTCGTCGCCTGGCTGGTGCCGAAGCTGTTCCGCCTGTTCGGCCGCGTGTTCCGGCGCCTGCGGGCCGCGGCGTCGCCCCCCGCGGCAGGCGGACCAGCGCCGCCGGCGTGATGGCATCGCGCGCCGGACCGCGTACGGAAGGCTGACGTCGCGCCGCGGCGTTCAGCCAGTCCACGGGGCGATCGCTATACTCGCCGCCACTTCGAAAGCGTCGATCCTGCGTGCCAGACCCCATCGATCCGATTGCCGTCACCGCCTACACCGCGACTTCCGCGCTCGGCCGTGGCCGTGACGCCCACCTCGAGGCGCTGCGCGAACGGCGCAGTGGCCTTCGCCCGAACGATTTCACCGCGGCCGCGTTGCCGTGCGCGATCGGCCGCGTCGAAGGCGTCGAAGATGCCGCGCTGCCCGAGGCGTTCGCGACGCACGAATGCCGCAACAACCGCCTCGCCTGGCTGGCGATGCAGGCCGACGGCTTCCTCGAGTCCGCACGTGCCGCGATCGCGCGCCACGGTGCCTCGCGCGTCGCCCTGCTGCTCGGCACCTCGACCGCGAGCATCGGCGAGAGCGAGGCCGGCTACCGCGACCTCGACGATGGCCGCATGCCGGCCTGGGCGCAGCGCCCCGAGGTGCACAACCCGCACTCGCTCGGCCTGTTCCTGCGGAACCTGCTCGGTGTGCGGGGCCCGTGCCTGACCACGGCGACCGCGTGTTCGTCGAGCGCCAAGATCTTCGCCAAGGCAGAACGCATGATCCGCCTCGGCCTCGTCGATGCGGCGATCCTCGCCGGCGTCGACACCTTGTGCGACAGCGTGCTCTACGGTTTCAACTCGCTCGAACTCGTCTCGCCCGAGCCGTGCCGGCCGTTCGACGTCGCGCGGCGCGGCATCTCGATCGGCGAGGCTGCGGGTTTCGCGCTGCTCGAGCGCGACGGCGACGCGACGCGACCGCACCTCGTCGGCTGGGGCGAATCGAGCGACGCCCACCACATGTCGACGCCGCATCCCGAAGGCCTCGGCGCACGCCTCGCGATGACCGACGCGCTCGCGCGTGCAGGCCTCGCGCCGGCCGACGTCGGCTACATCAACCTGCACGGCACCGCGACGCCGAAGAACGACGAGGTCGAGGCCGGTGTCGTCGCGGCGCTGTTCCCGGCGCACGTGCGCGCGAGTTCGACCAAGGGCTGGACCGGCCACACGCTCGGCGCGGCCGGCATCCTCGAAGCCGTCGTGAGCCTGCTCGTGCTCGAGCATGGTGTCGTCCCGGGCCTGCTCGGCACCACCGAGCTCGATCCCGTGTGCGGCCCGCAGATCGCGATCGACAATGCCAAGGCCGAGGTCTGCGTCGCGCTCAGCAACTCGTTCGGCTTCGGCGGCAGCAACTCGACGCTCGCGTTCGCGCGCGGCAGGCGGGCGGCATGACCCTGCTCGACCTGCAGATCGAGGGCATCGGCTTCTGGGCGCCGGGCTGGCCGAACTGGGACGCCGCCTGCGCAGGCCTGCGTCGTGGCGACGGTCCCGCCGCCGACGCGCCGGCGCGTCCCGCGCCGGGCTTGTTGCCGCCGGCCGAGCGCCGCCGCGCGCCGGAAC
>JASCPI010000093.1 GCA_029959555.1 Lysobacteraceae bacterium PS02065
CCCCTTCCCAAGTCCCGATCACCTCGTTAGGATTCGCCCCCCTCGCAGCGGGGCCCTGGCAACGGGGTTGTCGGCGGGGTGTTGGAGAAGCGGTCGGGACTGACGCGGTGGTGCTGAAAAAGATCGCTGCGAGGTGTTGACGGTTTCGAAAATGGTTGTATAGTGAGCGGCTCCCTCGGACGAAATGTCCTGGGGCGCGAGGTGAAGAAGACCTCGCAAGCCATTGATCTTTGACAGTGTGCGCAAGTGACTTGTGTGGGCGCCTTGAGGTGGATGACAGTCCATCGATACATCAAGAGCGTCCAAGCAAGAAGTCAAAGCATAGCTTTAACCAAATGCTTGGATCACGCTCGGAAGAAATCGGTTGGGGCTTCGGCCTTGACCAAAGAGTTCAACTGAAGAGTTTGATCCTGGCTCAGAGTGAACGCTGGCGGCAGGCCTAACACATGCAAGTCGAGCGGCAGCGCGGGGCAACCTGGCGGCGAGCGGCGGACGGGTGAGGAATGCATCGGAATCTACCTTGTTGTGGGGGATAACGTAGGGAAACTTACGCTAATACCGCATACGACCGTAAGGTGAAAGAGGGGGACCGCAAGGCCTCTCGCGATAAGATGAGCCGATGCCGGATTAGCTAGTTGGCGGGGTAAAAGCCCACCAAGGCGACGATCCGTAGCTGGTCTGAGAGGATGATCAGCCACACTGGAACTGAGACACGGTCCAGACTCCTACGGGAGGCAGCAGTGGGGAATATTGGACAATGGGCGCAAGCCTGATCCAGCCATGCCGCGTGTGTGAAGAAGGCCTTCGGGTTGTAAAGCACTTTTGTTGGGGAAGAAAACCTGTCGGATAATACCCGTCGGGAATGACGGTACCCAAAGAATAAGCACCGGCTAACTTCGTGCCAGCAGCCGCGGTAATACGAAGGGTGCAAGCGTTACTCGGAATTACTGGGCGTAAAGCGTGCGTAGGCGGTTGGTTAAGTCTGCTGTGAAAGCCCTGGGCTCAACCTGGGAACTGCAGTGGATACTGGCCAGCTAGAGTGTGTCAGAGGATGGTGGAATTCCCGGTGTAGCGGTGAAATGCGTAGAGATCGGGAGGAACACCAGTGGCGAAGGCGGCCATCTGGGACAACACTGACGCTGAGGCACGAAAGCGTGGGGAGCAAACAGGATTAGATACCCTGGTAGTCCACGCCCTAAACGATGCGAACTGGACGTTGGGCACACTTAGGTGCTCAGTGTCGAAGCTAACGCGTTAAGTTCGCCGCCTGGGGAGTACGGTCGCAAGACTGAAACTCAAAGGAATTGACGGGGGCCCGCACAAGCGGTGGAGTATGTGGTTTAATTCGATGCAACGCGAAGAACCTTACCTGGCCTTGACATGTCCGGAATCCTGCAGAGATGCGGGAGTGCCTTCGGGAATCGGAACACAGGTGCTGCATGGCTGTCGTCAGCTCGTGTCGTGAGATGTTGGGTTAAGTCCCGCAACGAGCGCAACCCTTGTCCCTAGTTGCCAGCACGTAATGGTGGGAACTCTAGGGAGACTGCCGGTGACAAACCGGAGGAAGGTGGGGATGACGTCAAGTCATCATGGCCCTTACGGCCAGGGCTACACACGTACTACAATGGTTGGTACAGAGGGTTGCAAGACCGCGAGGTGGAGCCAATCCCAGAAAGCCAATCTCAGTCCGGATCGGAGTCTGCAACTCGACTCCGTGAAGTCGGAATCGCTAGTAATCGCGAATCAGCATTGTCGCGGTGAATACGTTCCCGGGCCTTGTACACACCGCCCGTCACACCATGGGAGTGGGTTGCTCCAGAAGCAGGTAGTCTAACCGCAAGGAGGACGCTTGCCACGGAGTGGTTCATGACTGGGGTGAAGTCGTAACAAGGTAGCCGTATCGGAAGGTGCGGCTGGATCACCTCCTTTCGAGATAAGACTTCGCCATCCCAAGGCGTCCACACAAGGCACTTGCACGTTCAACGAGAAAGCCGGCAGCGGCACATGCTCGAACGGTCCGAGAGGGCGGTTCGATGATGCGTTGTCGCCACGGGTCACACGGCCCGTTCCAGATTGGGTCTGTAGCTCAGGTGGTTAGAGCGCACCCCTGATAAGGGTGAGGCCGGTGGTTCGAGTCCTCCCAGACCCACCATTTGGTCATGCCGATGGCACGCATCTGGGGCCATAGCTCAGCTGGGAGAGCACCTGCTTTGCAAGCAGGGGGTCGTCGGTTCGATCCCGACTGGCTCCACCAGATTCTCGCATTGAACGGCGCGCACACGAATTGATGATTTGAAACGGACCGACGTTGAGGTCGGCACCGTGTTCTTTGAAAACTTGGGACGTAATAAGCGTTTTGGCTCGAACGAGTCGAACGTGTCGTTGAGGCAAGTAGGCGAAGTAATACGAGTTGTTTGCATGTGATCCTGAGGCGACTTGGGGTTATATGGTCAAGCGACTAAGCGCATACGGTGGATGCCTTGGCGGTCAGAGGCGATGAAGGACGTGGCAGCCTGCGAAAAGGGCCGGGGAGCTGGCAACAAGCTTTGATCCGGTCATGTCCGAATGGGGAAACCCACTCCGCAAGGAGTATCTCATGCTGAATACATAGGCATGTGAGGCGAACCCAGGGAACTGAAATATCTCAGTACCTGGAGGAAAAGAAATCAACCGAGATTCCCTAAGTAGTGACGAGCGAACGGGGAACAGCCCAAAAGTCTTGCAGGTTCTAGAGGAACGGTCTGGAAAGGCCGGCCATAGAAGGTGATAGCCCGGTACTCGAAAGGGCCTGCATGATGAAAGTGAGTAGGGCGGGGCACGTGAAACCCTGTCTGAACATGGGGGGACCATCCTCCAAGGCTAAATACTCCTGACCGACCGATAGCGAACCAGTACCGTGAGGGAAAGGCGAAAAGAACCCCGGAGAGGGGAGTGAAATAGAACCTGAAACCGTATGCGTACAAGCAGTCAGAGCCCGTAAGGGTGATGGCGTACCTTTTGTATAATGGGTCAGCGACTTACGTTGTGTGGCGAGCTTAACCGTCTAGGGGAGGCGAAGGGAAACCGAGTCTGAATAGGGCGCATAGTCGCACGGCGTAGACCCGAAACCGGGTGATCTATCCATGCCCAGGGTGAAGGTCCGGTAACACGGACTGGAGGCCCGAACCCACTCCCGTTGCAAAGGTAGGGGATGAGGTGTGGATAGGAGTGAAAAGCTAATCGAACCCGGAGATAGCTGGTTCTCCTCGAAAGCTATTTAGGTAGCGCCTCGTGTATCACTGTTGGGGGTAGAGCACTGTTATGGCTAGCGGGTCATCGCGACTTAGCAAACCATTGCAAACTCCGAATACCAACACGTGCAAGCACGGGAGACACACGGCGGGTGCTAACGTCCGTCGTGAAAAGGGAAACAACCCAGACCCGCAGCTAAGGTCCCAAAATCACGGCTAAGTGGTGAACGATGTGGGAAGGCATAGACAGCCAGGAGGTTGGCTTAGAAGCAGCCATCCTTTAAAGAAAGCGTAATAGCTCACTGGTCGAGTCGGCCCGCGCGGAAGATTTAACGGGGCTCAAGCCGTGTACCGAAGCTCGGGGTTCACACTATGTGTGAGCGGTAGAGGAGCGTTCCGTACGCCTGTGAAGGTGGATTGAGAAGTCTGCTGGAGGTATCGGAAGTGCGAATGCTGACATGAGTAACGATAAGGGGGGTGAAAAGCCCCCCCGCCGAAAGCCCAAGGTTTCCTCGCGCAACGTTCATCGGCGCAGGGTGAGTCGGTCCCTAAGGCGAGGCGGAAACGCGTAGTCGATGGGAAGCTGGTTAATATTCCAGCACTTTATCGCAGTGCGATGGGGGGACGGAGAAGGGTAGGTGTACCGGGCGTTGGTTGTCCCGGGGAAAGGAGGTAGGCATTGGGGGTTGGCAAATCCGCTCCCATCCATGCCGAGCACCGAGACGAGTCCTTTCAGGACGAAGTCACTGATCCCACGCTTCCAGGAAAAGCCTCTAAGCTTCAGCTGCGATAGAACCGTACCGTAATCCGACACAGGTAGGCAGGGTGAGAATCCCAAGGCGCTTGAGAGAACTCGGGTGAAGGAACTAGGCAACATAGCACCGTAACTTCGGGAGAAGGTGCGCCCAGATCCGTGGCTACATGCGTAGCTGAGCGGGACTGGGCCGCAGTGACCAGGCCGCTGCGACTGTTTATCAAAAACACAGCACTCTGCAAACACGAAAGTGGACGTATAGGGTGTGACACCTGCCCGGTGCCGGAAGGTTAATTGATGGGGTCAGCCGCAAGGCGAAGCTCTTGATCGAAGCCCCGGTAAACGGCGGCCGTAACTATAACGGTCCTAAGGTAGCGAAATTCCTTGTCGGGTAAGTTCCGACCTGCACGAATGGTGTAACGACAGCGGCGCTGTCTCCACCCGAGACTCAGTGAAATTGAAATCGCTGTGAAGATGCAGCGTTCCCGCGGCAAGACGGAAAGACCCCGTGAACCTTTACTATAGCTTTACACTGAACGTTGAGTTCGTCTGTGTAGGATAGGTGGGAGGCTATGAAACCAGGACGCTAGTTCTGGTGGAGCCATCCTTGAAATACCACCCTGATGTGCTTGACGTTCTAACCTAGGTCCGTAATCCGGATCGGGGACCGTGTATGGTGGGTAGTTTGACTGGGGCGGTCTCCTCCCAAAGAGTAACGGAGGAGCACGAAGGTGCGCTCAGCACGGTCGGACATCGTGCAGTGTGTGTAAGGGCATAAGCGCGCTTGACTGCGAGATCGACGGATCAAGCAGGTACGAAAGTAGGTCCTAGTGATCCGGTGGTTCTGTATGGAAGGGCCATCGCTCAACGGATAAAAGGTACTCCGGGGATAACAGGCTGATACCGCCCAAGAGTTCATATCGACGGCGGTGTTTGGCACCTCGATGTCGGCTCATCACATCCTGGGGCTGTAGCCGGTCCCAAGGGTATGGCTGTTCGCCATTTAAAGTGGTACGCGAGCTGGGTTCAGAACGTCGTGAGACAGTTCGGTCCCTATCTGTCGTGGGCGTTGGAGATTTGAGAGGGGCTGCTCCTAGTACGAGAGGACCGGAGTGGACGAACCCCTGGTGTTCCGGTTGTCACGCCAGTGGCACTGCCGGGTAGCTACGTTCGGAAGCGATAACCGCTGAAAGCATCTAAGCGGGAAGCGCGCCTCAAGATGAGATCTCCCGGGACACAAGTCCCCTGAAGGAACCATGAAGACTACGTGGTTGATAGGTCGGGTGTGTATCGCAGTAATGCCGAGCTAACCGATACTAATGATCCGTGCGGCTTGACCATATAACTCCAAGTTGCTTCGCTTCCTCGACGTCACGTCGATCGGAAAGCCGAAACCCACTTATTACGTCCCAAGACCCAACGTGAGACCGGCGCATCCGTGCGCTGTCTCCACCGCTTGCTCAGCGAACATAGCGCTGTGGAACCACCCGATCCCATCCCGAACTCGGAAGTGAAACGCAGCTGCGCCGATGGTAGTGTGGCTTAAGCCATGCAAGAGTAGGTCATCGCTGAGCGCTTTATCCAACGCCCTACCGGATCACACCGGTGGGGCGTTTCCTTTTGCGC
>JASCPI010000094.1 GCA_029959555.1 Lysobacteraceae bacterium PS02065
TTATACGAGACAGCCACCGCCCGCCGCCCAAAACCCCCCCGGGGCGCGCGTTTCGCCGCCGGCACCGGCGCCTAAACGCACCGACGACACGCCTGCTCCCGCGAAGAAGAAGGGCAAGTCGACCGGCGCGACGCGACGCGAGGAACGCCCCGCCGACGCCTCGACGCGCTCGATGCGCGTGATCGAGGCGCTCACCGCGCGCCTGCCCGATCCGTGGCGCGAGCGCGTGCGCGAGTACCTCGTGCTCATGCGCATGGATCGCCCGGTCGGTGCGCTGCTGCTGCTGTGGCCGACCTGGTGGGGCCTGTGGTTCGCGGCGAACGATTTCCCGCCGATCGGCCTGCTCGTCGTGTTCACGCTCGGCGTGTTCGTGATGCGCGCGGCCGGCTGCGTGATCAACGACTACGCCGACCACGGCTGGCTCGATGCGCACGTCGAACGCACGCGCGGGCGGCCGATGGCCGCGGGACGCGTGTCGCGCAAGGAGGCGATGCTGCTGTTCGCGGGCCTGCTCGCGTTCGCGTTCGTGCTCGTGCTGTTCACGAACACGCTGACCATCCTGCTGTCGTTCGGCGGCGCCGCGCTCGCGGCGTTCTACCCGTTCACGAAGCGCTTCACCCACCTCGCCCAGGTCGTGCTCGGCGCCGCGTTCGGCTGGTCTATCCCGATGGCGTTCGCCGCGGTCACGGGCGAGGTACCGCCGCTGGCGTGGCTGCTGTTCCTCGCCAACGTGCTGTTCTCGACGATCTACGACACGCAGTACGCGATGGTCGACCGCGACGAGGACATCCGGGTCGGCGCGCGCTCGACGGCGATCCTGTTCGGCGATGCCGACCGCATCATCCTCGGCGTGCTCATGGCGACGTTCCTCGTCGCGATGCTGCTGGCCGGCACGCGTGCCTCGCTCGAATGGCCGTACTTCGCCGGTCTCGCCGTCGCCGCGGGCCTGTTCGCGTGGCAGCAGTGGCTGATCCGCACGCGCGACCGCGCTGCGTGCTTCGCCGCGTTCCGCAACAACAACGTGCTCGGCTGCGTGGTCTGGATCGGCCTGCTGCTCGCGCTCGCGATCCGCTGAGGCGTCAGCACACGCAGCTGCCGACGTCGATGCCGATCGACCCCGAGACGTGGCGCGTCACGCGTGCCTCGTTGAGCATCACGTCGGCGAGGAACGCGAACGCGATACCGAGCCAGGCGACGTAGCCGAGTCCCACGTACTGGCCGAACACGATCGTGCGCAGCCAGTCCTGCCCGAACAGGTAGACGATCGCGACGCCGACGGCCGCGACGACGAGCACGCCGGCGGGCAGCAGCAGGACGCGCGGCGGATGGCGCCGCATCGACGCGGCCACGCCGAACGCGAGCAGCACGAGCGCGTTCGTGCCCATGAAGATGCGGAACTCGCGCAGCAGCGCGGACGCCGCCGCGAGGTACTGGCCACGCGCGAGCTCGGCGAGGTGCGTGCGCAGTGTGGCCGCGTCGATCGAACGCCAGTCGGCGAGCGACGGCTCGCGTGCCGGCGTACCGCGACAGGTGCAGTCGCGATCGGCCATCCGCGCGAACACGCCGTCGAGAGCAGCCGGAAGCGCCTGCCCGACACGATCACGCAGGTCGTCCGGAGCGGCAAGGCCCGCGCGCGAGGCCCAGCGTGCGGCACGGCTCTCGGCGAGCGTGTCGAGGCGGGCCTCGACGCGTCGGGTGACTTCGCTGCGCAGGAGGTCGCGCGCGCCGGCTTCGAGCGTCGTCGGCGACAGCCACGACCACGCGAAGGCGAGTCCGAAGATCAGTGAACCCAGATAGCCGAGGATCATCGAGGCAAGACGCATCGGGGGAGGTTCCTCGTCCGTGCGGCGCATCCCTGCGCCGTAGGCTTTCCGTATCGCGCATCCGCTGCGCGTCGTGGCGGTATCGGGGAAGTGCGCGTCCGTGCGCTAGGGCTGTTCCTTCACGACCCGCTGCGCCTCGCGTACCGCAGCCGCGGGCATCGGCGGGTGGAGGGATCCTGACGGACGCGCGCCCGGCGGGCGCGGTCGTGGTCGACGTCGCGATCGTGAACCGGTTCACGTTCCGCGCGCGGCCGGAGCGCGCGCGAGCGCCCAGGCATCGACGCGTTCGACGCCGGCACGACGCAGCACGCGCGCGGCCTCGCGCAGCGTGCTGCCGGTGGTCATGACGTCGTCGACGATCGCGACATGCGCCGGCCACGCGATGCCGGCCGCGGGCGCGAATGCGTCACGCAGGTTGCGCTTGCGCGCGGCAGCGTCGAGGCCGGTCTGCGCAGGCGTCGCGCGCACGCGCCGCAGGGCCTCGTTCGCGAACGGCACACCGAGCGCACGGGCGAGCGGTCGCGCGAGTTCGAGCGCCTGGTTGTAGCCGCGCTCGCGCAGGCGCCGCGCGTGCAGCGGAACGCACACGACGAGGTCGGGCAACGCCGGCGGCGCCTCGCACGCCGCCTCGAGCATGAGGCCCGCGAGCACGCGCCCGGCGGCAAGGTCGGCGTGGAACTTGAAGCGCGTCTCGAGCAGGTCGAGCGGGTGGCCGTAGACGAAAGGCGCCCACGTCGCCTCGAACGGCGGCGGCCGGCGCAGGCAGCTGCCGCAGGCCGCCGCATCGACCGAAAGTGGCAAGGCACAACGTGCACAGGCGCGCCGGTTGCGCACGAGATCGCCCTCGCATCCGGCACACAGGTCGCGTGATGCAGTCCCCTCGCCGCCACACAACGCGCAACGCGGCGGCAGCACCACGCGCAGCAGCGCGCGGGCCACCCTGTCAACCCCGGACATCCTTTCCACGTTGACAGCCTCCGATGCCGCCACCAGACTCGCCGGACTTTACCGAAAGCCGGAATACGCCGATGTCCGCCATCCGCCACGACTGGACGCGCGAGGAGATCCACGCGCTGCTCGACCTGCCGTTCGCCGACCTGCTCGACCGTGCCCATCGCACGCACCGCGAGCACCACGATCCGAACGCCGTGCAGGTGTCGACGCTGCTGTCGATCAAGACCGGCGGCTGTCCCGAGGATTGCGCGTACTGTCCGCAGGCGGCGCGCTACGCGACCGGCGTGAAGGCCGAGAAGCTCATGCCGCTCGACGCCGTCGTCGCGCGCGCGAAGCAGGCCAAGGCGGCCGGTGCGACACGCTTCTGCATGGGCGCGGCCTGGCGTTCGCCGAAGGACCGCGACGTGCCGAAGGTCGCCGCGATGATCCGCGAGGTGCGCGCGCTCGGCATGGAGACCTGCGCGACGCTCGGCATGCTCACGGCCGAGCAGGCGGTGACGCTGCGCGAGGCCGGCCTCGACTACTACAACCACAACCTCGACACCGCGCCCGAGGATTACGGCGACATCATCACCACGCGCGACGTGCAGGACCGCCTCGACACGCTCGGCCACGTGCGCGACGCCGGCATGAAGACCTGCTGCGGCGGCATCGTCGGCATGGGCGAATCGCGCGCGGGGCGCGCCGGCCTGCTGCACGCGCTCGCGACGCTGCCCGAGCATCCGCAGTCGGTGCCGATCAACCGCCTCGTGCAGGTCGAAGGCACGCCGCTGGCCGGCACGGCGCTGCTCGATCCGTTCGAGTTCGTGCGCACCGTCGCCGCCGCGCGCATCGCGATGCCGGCCTCGATGGTGCGCCTCTCGGCCGGCCGCGCCGAGATGAGTGACGAACTGCAGGCGCTGTGCTTCTTCGCGGGCGCGAACTCGATCTTCTACGGCGAGAAGCTGCTCACGACCGGCAACCCCGACGTCATCGCCGACCAGCAGCTGTTCAACCGCCTCGGCATCCACGCGATGCAGATCGAGGTGACCCGTGACGACCACGACCCGCGCACCGTGCACGCCGACATCGTCGAGAGCTGCGCCGCACGCGAGACGGTCGCGGCCTGAAGGCCACGCACCGGACGAACGGGACGTGGCGGCGTTGCCGTCACGCCCTTCGGACGGACCCGATGCCTGCCATCGCGCGCACGCGACTCAATGCAGCTTGAGCCGCCCCGACACGCGCCGCTGCAGCAGGCGCGCGAGTGCGAGCACGATCGTGTTGCGCGTGCCCATGATCGCGCGGTGGTGATTGAGATGCAGCGACATGTACATCCACTTCGCGATCAGGCCTTCGACGAAGAAGTTCGGCCCGCCGAGGCCGCCCATGAGCGAGCCGACGCCGCGGTTCTCGCCGAGCGAGACCAGCGAGCCGAAATCGCGGTAGCGGAACGGCGCGTCGTGGGTGCGTTCGCGGCGCAGCGCGAGCAGGCCGCGCGCGAGGTAGTCGGCCTGCTGGTGCGCGGCCTGCGCGCGCGCCGGCACGAGCTTGTCGCCCCACGGGCACGCCGCGCAGTCGCCGAGCGCATAGACGCCCGGCGCCGAGGCGCGCAGGTGGTCGTCGACGACGAACTGGTTGGCGCGGTTGGTCTCGAGGCCGAAACGCGTGTTCGCCTCGGCCGCCTTGATGCCGGCCGCCCACACGATCAGGTCGGCGGGGATCTCGCCGCCCGCGGTGACGAGGCAGTCCTCCCGTACCTCGGTGACCGGCGTCGCGGTCAGCACGCGCACGTTCTTGCGCTCGAGGGCGAGCTGCGCCTGCGCAGAGATCTTCTCGGGCAGGCCGGCGAGGATGCGCGGCGCGGCCTCGACCAGCGTGATGTCGAGGCGGAAGCGCTGCTCGGCGCGGAAGCCGTCCTGCAGCAGCGCGTGGGCCTCGAGCAGTTCGGCCGAGAGTTCGACGCCGGTCGCGCCGGCGCCGACGATCGCGATGCCGAGGCTGCGGTGCTCGGCGAATGCTGCACGCGTGAACGCCGCGAGCAGGTGGCGCTGGAAGCGTTCGGCGTCGCTGGCCCGTTCGAGCACGTAGGCGTGATCGGCCGCGCCGGGCGTGCCGAAGAAGTTCGAGCCGCTGCCGACCGCGAGCACGAGGTGCGTGTAGCTGATCGTGCGTTCCGGCACCACCTGACGGTCTTCCTCGTCGCGCATCTCGCCGAGCGTGATGCGCTTGGCCTGCGGATCGAGCGCGACGATCTCGCCGGGCGAGAAGCTGAAGTGGTTGCGTCGCGCGAGGATCATGTACGACAGGCCTTCCTGGTGCGCGTCGAGCGTCCCGGCGGCGACTTCGTGCAGCGTCGGCTTCCAGATGTGGAAGACCGATCGGTCGATCAGCAACACGCTGGCCGGGCCGGTCTTGCGGCCGATCCTGCGACCGAGGCGCGCGGCGAGTTCGAGCCCGCCCGCACCTCCTCCCACGACGACGATGTCGTAATGCATGCCGATGCGTTCCTCCGGACTGCCGCGCGCAGTCTAAGCGCAATCCGGACGGCACATCGCCCGGGTGCGACGCCATGAGCAGGCCCGGCCTGCTCGACCGGCTCGCCGCCGCGCAGGCCGACCGTGCGCGCGACGCCTTGCTGCGCCGCCTGCGCACGGTCGACGACGGCGACGCGACCTCGATC
>JASCPI010000095.1 GCA_029959555.1 Lysobacteraceae bacterium PS02065
CCTGCATGCGAAAGCTGCTCACCATGCTCAATGCCATGCTGCGCGACTCAGCACGTTGGAGCCCTCCCGCCATGGGCTGAGCTTGACGAGCAACACAGTTGCTCTCCCGGAGGGAGAGGGGCTCAAGCGCAACGCCGCTTCGGGAGGACGCGTCGACACCGCGAAGTCGCGCGACGCCGGGCGCAGGGAACATCACGCGATAGCTCCGCTGACGGCGCGAAGCGGTAAGCGGATGTTCCGCGGACAGCTGTGGACACGCGTGTGGAACCGCTCTGCGCATCGTGGCGCGCGTGCGGCCTTTGCACGATCAACGACGGTGCCTGGCGCACCTTCGATCCCGTGCTCGAACCACGGGCAGCGGAGCACGAATCAATGGCTCAGGTCTCCGGCATGCGGACGACGAGGTACCGCAGGAAGAGCTGCGTCAGCGGCCCGATCGCGAGCGCGAACACGATCGTGCCGACACCGACCGTGCCACCGAGCAGCACGCCGATCGCGAGTACCGTCAGTTCGATGCCGGTGCGCACGCGGCGGATCGGCCAGCCGGTGCGGCGCGCGAGACCGGTCATGAGGCCGTCGCGCGGCCCCGGACCGAGCTGCGCGCCGATATAGAGCGCGGTCGCGAACGCGCAGGTCACGACGCCGCCGAGCAGGAACGCGATGCGCAGGGCCCAGCCTTCGGGCGTCGGCAGCAGGGCGAGACCGATGTCGGCAAACGGGCCGATCAGCAGCGTGTTGGCGAGCGTGCCGAGGCCCGGCATTTGCCGCAGCGGGATCCACCCGAGCAGCACGACGACCGCGGCGAGGATCATGACCGTGCCGAACGAGAGCGGCAGGTGCAGCGAGGCGCCGAGATGGAACACGTCCCATGGCGATGCGCCGACCGCACCTTCGATCATGAGCGCGATCGCGATGCCGTAGAGCCACAGCCCCGTGACGAGGCGCAGCAGGCGTTCGGGCAGGCGGCCACTGCGCAACTGGGCGAGCGGGCCGAGGTTGGTCAGGCCCTGGGAAGCGGTCGGTGAGGTCGTCGTGTTCATGAGGCCACGATGCGCCTGATTGGCTATTGGCCATAGATCCAATCGTGCGATAGTGGCCTCATGGAGCGCACGATCACGGCCGAACGCCTCGTCACCCTCGTCGGGTCCTTCCACCGCTCACCGGCGTATCGCGGTCTGTGCCAGGCCTTGCAGGCGCTGATCGGCGACGGCCGCATCACGCTCGGCACGCGGTTGCCGAGCGAGCGCGCGGTCACGGCGGTACTCGACGTGTCGCGCACGACGGTCACGCGCGCCTACGCGGAACTCGTCGCGAGCGGCTTCGCGGTCGCGAAGCAGGGCTCGGGTACCTACGCGGCCGTGCCCGAGGAGCGCCGCCGTGCGCACGACCATGCCCTGCACGGGCTCGGTCCGATCGGGCCGGATGACCCACGCATCGACCTGTCGTGCGCGGCCGGTTCGGCCTCGGCCGACATCGCCGAAGCCTATGCACGTGCGCTCACGCTGTTGCCGGCGTATCTCTCGACCGACGGTTACCTGCCGTCCGGACTGCCGGTGCTGCAGGAGCGTGTCGCTGCGTCGTACACGCGTCGCGGCCTGCCGACCGACGCCGATCAGATCATCGTGACGTCGGGCGCGCTCGCGGCGATCGCGGTCGTCGCGCGCGCATTGTCGCGGCCAGGCGACCGCATCACGGTCGAGACGCCGGGCTATCCGAATGCGATCGAGGCCTTGCGGCTCGGCGGCGCGCGCCTCGTTGCGTCGCCGATGGCTGATCCGCTCGGCGAGCAGGGTTGGGACGTCGACGGTATCGAGGCCACGCTGAGGCAGGCATCACCGCGCCTCGCCTACCTGATTCCCGACTACCAGAACCCCACCGGTTTCCTCATGGACGATGCGATGCGCGAGCACCTCGCCGGCCTGTTGCGTGCGACGCGCACGGTCGCGATCGTCGACGAGACGCTGCAGTCGACGAGCCTCGTCGATGCGCCGATGCCGAAACCGTTCGCCGCGCACGCCGAGGATGCGATCACGGTCGGCAGCGCGTCGAAGCTCTGCTGGGGCGGTCTGCGCGTTGGCTGGATCCGTGCGCCGCGCGACCTCGTCGCGCGTTTCGTCGCCGCGCGCGCGAAGATCGACCTCGGCAGCTCGCTGTTCGACCAGCTCGTCGTGAGCGAGGTGCTGCGCAGCGAGGATCCCTTCGCGGTGCGCCGCGAGCGCGTGCGTGCGCAGCGCGATGCGCTCGTCGGTGCGTTGCGCGAGCATCTGCCGTCTTGGCGTTTCCGCGTGCCCGACGGCGGACTCACGCTGTGGGTGCAGATGCCGCACGGCAGCGCGACGCGACTCGCCACCGACGTCGAACGGGCAGGGCTGCACGTGGTGCCGGGCCCCGTGTTCGGCGTAGAAGGCGGTCTGGATACGTGGATGCGCCTGCCGTACACGAAACCGCAGGAGCAGCTCGTCGCGGTCGTCGAACGGCTCGCATCGGCATGGTCAGGGCCGTCGCAGCGATCGGGCGTGCACCACGAGGCTGCACGCCCGTTGATCGCGTGAGCGATGCTGCTCCGTGCCCACGTCGATCATGCGAAGATGATTCCGCCCCGGCGTGGACGCCGGGGCGGATCCGGGATCCGATCCCGGCATTCGACGTGACAAGGGGAGTTCGCGATGTTCATGGCCACCGTGGTTGCCGTCGCCATGCTTGCCGCCACCCAGGGCGACAAGGTTCCCGATGCAGGACGCGAGGGGCCGGCGACGCCTCCGACCGTGCGGGCCAGCGAGAACACGATCATCGACTACGCGGGCGGCACACCCGATACGTTCACCGGTGCGCTCGATGCCGACGACTCGACCTACAACCGCGCGACGACGTGCGCCGCGCTCTCCGGAGTGGGTACCGCCGTGGCCTACGACACGATCACGATCACGAACACCAATCCCGGTGTCGCGGATTTCGTCGTCACGTCGAGCCTGCCCGGCGGTGGCACCTGCGGCGACGCGAACGACACGTTCTTCACGCTCTACAGCAGCTTCAATCCGGCGACGCCCCTGGCGAACTGCCTGGCGGTCAACGACGACATCAGTGGATCGGTCAATCGCTGCAGCCGCTTGACCTTCGCGGTGCCGCCGGGCGAGACGCGCATCGTGGTCGTGGCAGGTTTCAACAACGCGTCCGCGCCCGCAGGACTTTTCAACTACGAGATCAATTTCGGTGGCACCGTGCCGGTCGAGTTGATGTCGTTCGGCATCGACTGACGTCGCGCGAGGCGCTCCTAGGGCGAAGGATCGAACAAGGCCGTCCTTCGCCCGCATGCGTCCTCACGGGCATCGGGCGCCGCCCTGCAATCGCATTGTGACGTGTCGATCTCGGCGTGCCTGCGCGGCATGCGAGATCGTCATGTGTCGGCCAGCGCTGCGCGGTGCTCGCGCTTCGTGCGATGTGCGGCGAGGCAGCTCAGCACGCCGAGCACGATGAGCGCGAACGCGATGCTCTCGAGCAGGGATGGCCAGCGGCGTTCCCACGCGAGGCCGTAGAGCAACGCGAACACCGTCTCGAACAGGATCATCTGCCCGACCAGCGTGAGCGGAAGAAGTCGGCTCATGCGGTTCCAGAGCGCATTGCCGACCAGCGATGCGAGCACGGCGACGCCGATCGAGACGCCGGCGAGCATCGCCCACGCCTGCGCAGCGTGCGGTTCGCGATACATCACGAGCGCGACGGGTGCGAGCAGCAAGGCCTGCACGCCGGTCATGACGCCGATCAGCAGGTTCCATTCGTGGGCCGTGATGCCCGGCAGACGTGCGAGCCAGCGGCTGTTGGACACCGCGAACCACGTCCACGACACCAGCGCGCCGATGCCGCAGAGCAGGCCGATGATCCTCGGCGTCGCATCACCCGATGCGGCGCCCGCAAGGGCTTCCCAGCCGATGCACAGTGCGGCGGCCGTGCACAGCAGCAGCGACGGTGCGAGCCGGCGCAGCGGCACCGCGCCGGCATCGCGGCTGCCGATGATCGTGACCGCGACCGGCAGGAAACCGATCACGAGCGAGGTCATCGCGATGCCGCCGAGTTGCACGGCGCTCGCGAGCAGCACGTAGTAGAGCGCGTTGCCCGCGAACGCGAGCGTGGCGAGCGCGATCCATTCGCGTCGACCCAGTGATGCGCAGAGGCGACGCCAGACCGGCGCGACGAGCAGCAACGACAGCAGGCCGTAGAACGCGTAACGGCCGACGGTGAGCTGCAGCGGCGCGAAATCGCTCACGAGTGCGGGTGCAAGGAACACGAGCCCCCAGAGGGCGCCCGCACCTGCGCCGCAGGCGATGCCGAAGGTGGTGTCGCGGTGTCCCATGATCGTCTCCTTGTCGACGCAGACGATCGGGCCGCGGAGGCTAGTCCGTCTTGACCGGAACTCGCGGGTTGTGGGCCAGGGCTCCAGCCGCGCGCCGGCAGGCCGCCGGCGTGGTGCCGAGCGCCTTGCGCATCGCACGCGTGAGCGCGCTCTGGTCGGTGTAGCCGCAGCGGTAGGCGATTTCGGCGATCGGCACGCGCGAATGCTCGAGCAGATGGCGCGCGCGCTCGAGGCGCCGCGCCGCGAGCCACGCGTGTGGCGTCGTGTCGAGTTCTTCGAGGAACAGCGCGTGCAGGCGACTCGCGCCGACGCCGACACGCGCGGCCATGGCGTCGACGCTCCATGCCTTCGCCGGATCGGCCTCGACGTGGGCGAGCAGGCCTGCGAGACGCGAACGCGGCCGGGGTTCGTCGCCGAGCAGGGCGTCGACGAGCAGCGGCAGCCACAGGCGGAAACGATGAGGGGCGACCTGTCCGTGCGACGCGAGCGCGTCCATGTAGTCGGCCAGTCCCGTCGCCTCGGGCGTCAGCCTGAGGTAAGGCGTGCGCGCCAGTCTTCCGGTCGCACGCGCATCGAGGTCGCCGGCATGCAGGTCGACGATGATCGAGCGGTTCGGGCCGTCGCCGAGCTGGTCGTGGCGCGCGCCGGCTTCGACGAACGCACCCGTGCTGCGGTCGAGGCGCGAGCCTTTGCCCGCGATGTCCATGGCCAGCGAACCCGCGAGCGGCAGCACGATCTGCGCGAAATCGTGGCGATCGAGCGTACTCGATGATCCGTAGGAGCGGATCGCGATCGGGCTTGGCGCGGCGGGAACGAGCACGGCGGTCACGGACGGACGATGCGGCACGTCGCGGCCGCCTGGACGGCCATCCTAGCGCAGGTGCGACCGGGACGAGGGCCGGAGGGGTGTGCCGTGTCGACGCAGCCGGCTGCGCGAGGAGACACCGCGGGGCAGAGCGTCACGTCGAGTCGAGGATCGGCATGTGCCGATC
>JASCPI010000096.1 GCA_029959555.1 Lysobacteraceae bacterium PS02065
ACCGGCAGCAACGCCCAGGGCGATCACCCGATCATGGATGGCAAGCGGCACCGCGTGCCGGTCGAGGGCGGCAAGAAGGGCGCGCTCGATGGCTTCTACGTGGGCCACCTGGACGGGCACCCGGCCGGGCGGATCATCAACAACAAGACCGGCACGGACATTACCTGGAAGAGCAAGGGCTACGCCTTGAGCGACCAGGAGAAGGCCAAGCTCCAGGCCGAGGCGGCCGAGAAGCTGGCACAGCGAGCCGTCGAGCAGGACAAGGCCCAGGAGGCCACCGCGCAGCGCGTCGGTCGGCAGATGGCCGACCTCGTGCCCATCGAGCAGCCGACGCCCTACCTGCAAGCCAAAGGCATCCAGGCGCAGGCCGGCGTGATGACCGACCGCGAAGGCCAGAAGACCTACATCCCGGCCTTCGACGCAGAGGGCAAGCAATGGACGATGCAATACATCCAGGAGGACGGCACTAAGCGGTTCGCCAAGGACTCGAAGAAGGAAGGATGCTTCCACCCGGTCGGCGGCATGGACGCCCTGGCGGCCGCGCCGGCGCTGGTGATCTCGGAGGGCTACGCCACGGCGGCCCAGGTGGCCGAGGCCGTGGGCCACGCCACGGTCGCCGCCTTCGACAGCGGCAACCTTGAGGCCGTGGCGAAGGCGCTGCACGCCAAGTTCCCGGACAAGCCGGTCATCATCGCCGGCGACGACGACCGGCACCTGGTCATGACCCACGGCAACAACCCCGGCCGGGAGAAGGCCGAGGCGGCCGCCCAGGCCGTGGGCGGCAAGGCGATCTTCCCGATCTTCGCGCCGGCCGAGAACACCTACCCGCGCGACTTGCCCGCCATCACGCCCGACAGCTTCAAGACCCACCTGCGCGCCGAGCAGCGCCTTGCCGACGCCGCCGCCGGCAAGGTCGAGCTGGCCGGCGACGAGGCGGCCAAGCTCAAGGCGTCGATGTTGAGCGGCGCGCAGATCGCGGCGCTGTCCACGATGAAGCAGCACACCGACTTCAACGACTTGGCGCACAAGAGCGAGCTGGGCATCGAGGGCGTGAAGCGGCAGATCGGCGCGGCCATCAGCCAGGTGCAGCGCGACGAGCAGCAGCACCAGGAGCAGAAGCACGTCGAGAAAAAGCAACAGCAGATCGAGCAGCGCCCACGGCGGGCCGCTCGCATCGGATAAGTCGAAAAATCCGGCTAAAGTGGCCGAGCTGCACATCAGGCCGCGCGGTTTTCCTCCCTGATCGCCGGCGCGGTTTCTTCCTCCCTGAACCGCATGCAGACTTGCCGCCTCGGACACCCCGAGGCGGTTTTTTTTCGCCTCGCTCGGGGTCTCCTCGTTTTCAGTGCAATAAGTGACGGTACGCAAAGCTAGCACTGGCGCGGGGGTGGTCTGGGTAGACCGTTGATTTCATTGACTTTCCTGTTCGCTTTGTAAACGGGTATGGTGGCCTCCCACTTTTGAGGTTCACGATGCAGGGTTGGCACACAACGTTTTTGGGGATGCGTGGGCTCCCCCGCGATATCAGCGACTTCGAGATGAAGGCATTTTTCACCTTCGATGGTGCCGAGCGCGACGCAATCAATGCACGCCGAGGTGATTCCCACAAGCTTGGTCTGGCGCTCCATATTGGTTTCCTGCGCATGAGTGGGCGTTTGCTCGGTGCCTTTCGGGTAATTCCAGTAGCCTTGTGGCGCCACCTTGGCAACGAGCTTGGCATTGCAGCACCAGAAGTCGCCTCGCTGAGAGCCATGTATGAACGCGGGCGCACGCTATTCGATCACCAACAAGTAGCCTGCACGGTCCTTGGATTCCAGTGGATGAGCGAGCACCAGCGCCGCTCACTGGTACGTGAACTGCGCGACGAAGTGGCGCGCTGCGCCGACCGCGATCAGCTACTCGTGCGGGCGCGTCAATGGCTGTACAAGAACAAGCTGGTGATCGTGCACGAGCGGGCAATTCGGACACTGATTGCGGCGGCACTTGCCCAGCTTGAAGTTGAAACAGGCACCGCCATCGCCGCCAGCGTTGATCCAGCAACACTTGATCGCTGGCGAGCCTCAGTTTCAGAGCTGCGCCCAGATGGACAAACCCAGCAGAGTTGGCTATGGGCTGCACCGGCGAAACACTCAACCCGCCAAATCAGCGAGGTACTGGAGCGCATCGACCTGCTTTACACGCTGGACGTTCATAAGCACCTGGCAGACATCCCCGATCTCATCTTGCGCCGCTACGCGCGCCGACTTGTCTCCAGGCCGCCCTCAGCCGGAGCCAAGATCAAAGAGCCAGCGCGCACCGTGGAGGTCGCATGCTTTCTTCGGTATTGCCTGTTCACCACCACAGACCAGTTGATCCTTATGGTGCAGCGCCGGATCGCCGATCTGTGGCGTCAGGCTGCCGCCGATGTCCCCGCTACCGTCAATTGGGCCGCAATGTACAAAACGCTGCTCGGCGAACTTGTTGCCTTGAGCGCGCAAGGTGCGGTGCCAGATGCTGAGTTGCGTGCCCGTCTTGAAGCCTTGATCACCGAAACCCAGAAACGCAAACCACCGAGCAGGGCCTCCCTGGTCCGCGAGGGATTGATTGATGGAATTCGCCCCGTGCGGTCGTTGCTCGTCGCCATTGCAAAGCTGCCCTGGCAGGCCACCGGCGAGCATCCTGCCATCGAGTACCTTGCCAAGCTGCAAGCTTTATATCTCAAAGGATCCAGAAAGCTGCCAGTTGAAGTGGTGGCACCAAGTCTGGGAATGATCTGGCAGGTTTCGATCTCCAGCCCAGACCGGGAACGGGCGTTTCAGGCGTTGGAGGTGGCCACCCTGTTTGCCCTGCGCCGCGCGGTGCGCAATGGCTCGGTCTGGATTGAGCACAGCCTGAGCTTTCGGGGTCGTGCGCGCTTGTTCTTCACGGACGAGCGTTGGCAGGCAGAGTCCAAGAAACACTATGCCCGTCTATCGTTACCCAGCAAGGCTGCCACTTTCTTGAAGCCTTTGCTGGCCAGAGTAACTGCCGGTGTCGATGCGGTGGCCGCTGCAGCCCGCAGTGGCGTACTGCGCGTGGATGATGAACTCCATTTGTCGCCATTGCCCGCAGAGGACGAAGACCCAGAAGTGACCAAGCTGCGCGCGGCTTTGGATCACCGCATCGGTGAGGTTCAATTGCCGGAAGTGATTCTGGCCGTTGACGCCCAGGTGCGCTTTAGCTGGATCATGCTCGGACGTGAGCCGCGCTCTACCGACGAGCTGCTGATGGTCTATGCCGGCATCATGGCCCACGGCACCAGTCTGACTGCGGTCGAATGCGCGCGCATGATTCCGCAGCAGAAGGCGGCGCGGCAGTGCTGCCTCAACTTCGGGTGTCACGTCTGTGCTCCTTGAAGAAGCGGCGCCGTCGGTCTGTGCCGGCGGCGCCGCCTTGAGAGGTCGTCCGGCGCACCCACGATCAGCGGGTGCACCTGCTGCTTAGCGCTGACTTCAGCTCAGTTCGCCGCCGAAGCGCTGCACGCCCTTGCCGGTGGCAAAGTTGTGCAGTCCGAAGCTCGGGAAGGTGCCGCGCAGGCCTTCGAACTTGCCGGTGGAATCGACCACCTTGTGCATGACGGTGAGCGAGACCTCGTCGATGCCCGGCACCTGGATGCCTGTGGCGGTGTCGACCGTCGAGATGCGGCTGCCGTCGCGGCTCATGAATTCATGAACCATCGTGAAGCTCGCGCGGCCGTCGACGAACTTGATTTCACTGGTGGCCTTGGCCCAGATCGGGCCGTCGAAGTCACCGTCGCCGGTGGCCAGGAAGGTTTCGATATGCGGCAGGTATTGCACGGCGGCGAAAGCGCCGATGCTGAGGGGCTTGGACATGATGCACTCCTGGTGTTGGCCTGATGAATAGGCCGCGGGGACGGACGCTGCCGACGCTCGTCACGCCGGCAGCACCGGGATCACTTGCTGTTGCTCAGGCGGAAGCTGATCACCTTGGCAGCGTCCGTCTTGGAAGCGTTGACGACCTGCGTGTCGGGTGCGCTCTTGGGCTGATAGAACGTTTGACCCGTCAGATAGACGATCGGCGCTTCACCGCGCACTTTGACGCTGACCGCACCCTTGTCGTCGTATTCGTGGCGGTATAGCTTGCCGCCGCGCCGGCTGTCCATCACGTAGGGCGGATCGGCGTAGACGAACTCGGAGCCGGTGAACTGGTGGGACTCCAGCCAGGCCACGGCGTCGCCGTGGTGCAGCTCCAGGCCGGGCACGTCGAGCTGCTGCCAGACCTCGATCACCTCGGGATCAACGTCGATGCCGACGCTGCGGGCAGCGGGCCGCTTGCGCTCCAGGATGTTGCCGCCGCCCAGGTGCGTTTCGATGTACGTGTCGTGAGGCGGGATGTTGTTGATGATCGTCTGGTAGACGCCGGCACCGCCCTTGCCGCCGGGGTATCTCATGGCCTTCTTCCTGGAGTAAATCGGGACTTGGCCAGCATCGTCAGAAATGGCGATGCTGTCAAGGGAAGCCGGCCGGGCCTGCATCGTCAGAGCCGACGATGCGAAGCTGCTGGAGCGTCCTGCAGCACCGCCAGGAATGGCGATGCCGGATCGCTCAGTAGGTGGGGATGTAGACCACCTCAATGTCCACGCGCTGGTTCTCGCGCCGGCCCTCGGCCGTCGAGTTGTCTGCCACGAAATCGGCGGCCGATGCGAAGTTCACCATGATCTTGAGCGGCGAGACGCCGCGCGCCACCAAGTACGACCTGGCCGAGAGCGCACGGCGTAGTGCAAGGGCCTCATCGGCCGCGCTGGGCCGTAGTGTGCTGGTGCGCCCGCTGATGTAGATGATCGCCGCATTCCTAGCGTCGGCCAGCAGCTCCAGGGCCTCTGGCGTCGGCTGGAATGTCGCGCTGCTGTCGGG
>JASCPI010000097.1 GCA_029959555.1 Lysobacteraceae bacterium PS02065
CCTGCTCGGATCGATCGGCTACATTCCACCGGCCGAAGCCGAAGCCAACTACCATCAGCAACGTCAGTGCGTCACGGAGACGTGACTCACACCAACGAGCCTCCGGGATTCCCGGGGCGATTCAGATCGATGGCAGATCCGACCCGATGCTGAGGTCACGCCCATCGAAGATCTGCAATGGGCTTTCGCCTGGTCTACCCACGAGCGCAGGCACCTGCTCCCGGTGCTGGAAGACCAACTTGGCGATATGGCACACGATGTGGACTTGGCGGACGCGAAACTGGAGTTGTGGGATGAACTTGCACTCTGGGAGACCGAGCAGTTTCTGGAGCAGCAATTGCTCAAACATCACTTCGACCCAGGCTGGGCACGCGATGTGGGGTTCGTCTTTCAATCCGGGCCGCCGGGCTTGCCGATCGCGCGGTGGCGTTACTGTTGCTGGGCGGCGGTACGCCAAGGTGCCTCGGTGGCGATGCGTCTTGGCGTGCACGACAGCGCCCAAGTGCGGGAAGCCATCTTTCAGGAGGTCCAGAAGCGCCTGCGCTACCTGATGACCAGTTCGCCCGAGCAAGGCATGTTCAAGCCCTATCACTTGGCACCGGAGTCCTCAGTAGCCAAACTGTTTGTAGAGTGGGTCGTCCCTATGGAATGGGCGTACTGGACAGGTGAGCGCCACCCCAGCCGCTATTAGGCAAACGAGCACCCTCGTTAGTCGGCTCCCCCACCCTGCGTACTGCCGCGCCGGGTTTTCTTCCCCACATTTTGTGCCGGCGTCAGTTGATTCAGTAGGGGCTCTAGCGCTTCCAGACGTGCGTTGGCACGCAAGGCATCGGCTTCAGCGCTCTCGCGGCGCTCGCGCTCCAGCGCAAGCGTGTCTTGGACTTGAGCTAGCTCGCTGCGCAGGGCATCCAAGGCCTTGGCGTCAGTCTTCCAACGCTCCTGCAGTGCCAAATGATCCGTCGCGGTCTGGCGCAACGCCACGACCTCGCTGTGTTGGCCTTCGTGGGCCTGTCGCAACTGGGCAAGCTCACGCTCAATCCGCCCGTGGCGCTCCAGCCATTGACCATTGTCGCGGTTCAGCACCAACAGCTCCTGATTCTTCGCGCCTAAGGCTTCATTGGCCTGACGTAAGGCTACTTGCAGCTCTTGGACCTGATGCTCGTGGCGGCGCAGCTCTTGCTCGCGCTGCTCTTTGGTGGAAGTGCGGTAGTGCTCCAGTGCTTCCCGGGCATGAGCATGCTTGTCCTCCAGAGAACGCGCATGCGCCTCGTGATCAGCCAGCCGCACCGTCATGCCGGCGATGCGCTCGTTCAACTGGGCGATTTCCGCGACCTTCTCACCCAGATTGTGCTGAAGCAGGGCGTGAGCGGCTTGCTCTTGCTGCAAGCTGGTCTCAGTGCGCTGCAGTTGGCTGCCCAGAGCAGCGGCTTCCTGCTGGGCGGTGGAAAGCGCTTGTTGCTGACGCTGAAGTTCGGCCCCATGGCGCTCTCGCTCCCTGGTGAGGATCGCCTCCGCTTCCTCTTGAAGTCGCGTAGCCAGGCGCGCGACCAAGTCCTGCAAGGCTTCACTCACGGCCACCGCGCGTGCCGGACCGCCGCCCTCCTCTTCTTCCAGTTCACGCAAATAGCGGTGGATCGTGGTCTTGGAGCCCGTGTTGCCCAAGGCCACTCGCACCGCGTCGACTGACGGCTTCTTGCCTTGGGCCAGCAGCGCGTCGCGCGCCTTCTGGACGTCACTCTTATAGAGTCCTGCGCGCGCCATCGTGCCACCCCGCTTTATTTCGTAACGTATTACATACCATGTAATTACATACGTTTAAAGTAGGTAGACCGCCGTTCGTCGGTGCAAATAGTCATACGGGATAATGTTGAATTATCCCGCGTGATGGCTCCTCGACCGCCAAGATGGCGCTCTGACGGTACGGAACCCGGCGAAACCTCCTACGGGCGCAACGGCAATCACCCTTGAAACCAAGATATGACCCTATTACACTAAGTGTAAAAGAGGCATACGAAAGGTTGGGCGTCCGCAGACATGGAAGTCAGGTTCGAGAACGAAACCCTTAAGCAACTGGAATCGGATGCCACATTTACGGCCGGCCTGGATGGCGCGCTGGTCAAAGCCTTCCGCAAACGCATGCAACTGATCCGTGCTGCACCAGATGAACGCGTTTTCTACGCCATGAAATCACTGCACTACGAAAAGCTTAAAGGAGATCGTGCGCATCAACGCTCTATGCGCTTGAACGACCAATGGCGACTGATCCTCCGCCTGGAAGAGGACGAGACCGGCAAGCTGGTCGTGATTGTTTCAATTGCCGATTACCACTGATCCCCAAGGACACGCCTATGAACACGTTCGCCGAAGTCTTTCCGCCGGGCGAATTCCTCCGAGAGGAACTGGAGGCACGGGGATGGACGCAGACCGAGTTGGCCGAGATCATCGGTCGCCCCGTGCGGCTGATCAACGAGATCATCGCCGGAAAAAAAGGCATTACCCCCGAGACCGCTATCCAGCTGGGCGACTCGCTGGGTACCGGTGCCGAGCTTTGGATGAACCTGGAGAGCCAGTATCAGCTTTCCAAGGTTCGTACGGCCGATGACCTGATCAGCCGGCGGGCGCATCTGTATGAGCGCTTCCCCGTGCGCGAGATGGTTAAGCGGGGCTGGATCACCGCAAGCAAGAACATCGACGTGCTGGAACAGCAGTTCCTGCAGTTCTTCGGCCTCGGGCAGTTGGATGAGCCGGTTTTCTTTTCGCATGCGGCCAAGAAGAGCGACGCCGAGGCTCCACCCATGATCCTGCAACTGGCTTGGTTGCGCCGAGCCTGCCAGGTGGCTGGACAAATCGTGAGCGCGCCCTATGACGAGGCCGCATTGCGGCAGGCCCTGCCACGCCTTGCGGCGATGCGTAGCGCACCTGAGGAAACCCGCCACGTGGCGCGCCTGCTGGCCGAATGCGGGGTCCGCTTTGTGGTCGTGGAACCGATCGCAGGTACCAAGATCGATGGCGCCTGCTTCTGGCTGGCCGACGACCAGCCGGTGGTGGCTTTGTCGCTGCGCTTGGATCGGATCGACAACTTCTGGTTCGTATTGCGCCACGAACTGGAGCACGTGTTGCATCGGCATGGGCGTGAGCGGGGTTACATCCTGGATCAGGAAATTGAGGCCACCGCCTCCGAACAGATCAATGAGGAAGAAGTGGTAGCCAACACCGCCGCTGGCGCCTTTTGCGTGGACCCGGCCGAAATGAGCGGCTTCATTGCTCGGGTCAACCCGTTCTTCAAGGAAGAGCGTGTGGTGCTGTTTGCGCAGCGCTTGAACGTTCACCCCGGCCTGGTCGTAGGCCAATTGCAGCGTCGCCTGGGTCGCTGGGATCTGTTTCGCAAGCACCAGGTCAAGGTTCGCTCGTTTGTCACCGGCTCAGCCCATACCGATGGCTGGGGCGTTGTCCACACCGACTGATGGAGGCCCCATGTCCTACACCACCGCTGTCAAAGAGTACATCGAGCGCTACAAAGCCGAAACCGGCATCGAGGGTCCGCTGGACACCCACGCCGTGGCCGAATGGGCGTGGCGCAATGGTCTGCACACGCCCAATGCCCGGACGGTCATCGACGCCATCGCTGCCGACATTGCCCAGGTGTTCCGTGAGGAGTATCGCGTGGACCGCCACGGTCGTCGGTACCGAGCCAAGCATGCGGCGACCTATAAGCGAGGCAACAAGACCCTCTCCCTGTGGGCAGATTTGGACGATCCGCAGGCCCCGCACAACCACTTCGTAAGGTCCTTCGCCCAGCGCCGCCAGCAGATCGTGGGTGACTGCCTTCAGCTCAAGACTGATGTCGATGTGTACAACGACAAGCGCGAACCCACCGAGCCGATCCAGATCCCGCTGGATTTCACTCTGGACGTAATGGAGCTGCAGCAGCCCTATCGCAAAGCGGCCTGATTCCTTCAATGCGCCCCCTCCGTGGCAGGACGCATTGGATCTTTCCTACGCCACGAATACAGGAGATATCCGATGTCCAAGCGTGAACAGTCCGGCCCGAAGGTCACCCGCACCGCCTCCTCGGTGTTGCGCGATCCCGGCGCCAGCAAGACGGCCAAGTCCCTGGCAGGCAGTGCGCTGGCCCAGGCCGGTACGTCCAAGCAGTCCTCTGGATCCACGGCCAGCACTGCGGCAAAGGCCCTCAACGATGGCCGCACCAGTGCCTCTACGCGCACTCTGGCCGGCAGTGTGTTGACCCAGAAGTCCAAGAAGTGACCGCAACACAAGGGTGCCGGCCGTAACCCGGCTGGCCTGCAGACATTAGCCAAACCGTGGCTGGTCCAAGCCATCTATGGAAACTCCGCGGCCGGGCAATGGAACGGGGAGATCGCACGTGTCCAGGGCTTCGCGCGGGCGTTGACGCCCGTAGCCGTGGCTAGTGTGTCTCTCTCGTTGAGCATCGAGGTCGTGCTGGTGGTGATGGTCGTCCTTCTGGCTGCAACTGAATCGCCCCGGGAATCCCGGAGGCTCGTTGGTGTGAGTCACGTCTCCGTGACGCACTGACGTTGCTGATGGTAGTTGGCTTCGGCTTCGGCCGGTGGAATGTAGCCGATCGATCCGAGCAGGC
>JASCPI010000098.1 GCA_029959555.1 Lysobacteraceae bacterium PS02065
GCGCAGGCGCACCTCGAGCGGGCCGGCCCCGTCGATGCCGGCGATGCGCGCGGCGACGACCTCGAGCCGGCCGGACACGCGCAGCGCCTCGATCGCGCGCGTCGTGCGCGGCGGCAGGCGGTGGCGGTGCAGGTCCCACAAGGGGCGCAGGTGGCGCAGGAAGCGTGCGCGCTCGTGCTCGGAGAGCGCCTGCCAGAGGCGCGGTGTCGACGGGCGCAGGCCGTCCATGAGGGCTCGCCAGTCGAGACCGGGTTCCGCGCTGGTCTCGCGCAGCAGGCGCAGCCAGTGGCGCAGGTCGGGACGCGCGAGCATGGCGTCGACGAGATCCTGCGGATGCGCGTACGGCTCGCCGGGCGTGTCGAGGTGCGTGGTCGGCAGGCGGCCGCGTCGCGACACGGCGGTGATGCGCGCCTCGGGCCAGCGCTCGGCGATATCGAGGATCGTGTCGATCGCGGTCAGCGCGGCGCCGAGTACCACGACGTGGCGTGGCGCCTCGTTGGCCTTGGGCCACTGCCACGGATCGAGCGCATAGGCGCCGCTGCAGCGAGCCTCGTGGCTGGCTTCGGCGAGCGGACTCGGTGGCAAGGCGCCCACCGCGAGCACGACGGCATCGGCGTGCACGTCGTCACCGTCACGCGAGGTGACCACGTAGCCGAGCGCATCGCTGCCGCGCACGGCGATGGCTTCGTCCTGCACGGTCGTGAGCGTGTGGCCGCGCGTGCGCGCGGTCTCGACGAGCGCCCCGAGTGTGGTTTCGATGAAATCACCGAACCATGCGCGCGGCACGAAATCCGAGCCTTTCGCGTGCGGATGGCGCGAGCTCGCGTACTGGAAGAACGCGCCGACGTCGTCGGCGAACAGGCCCATGCCGGCCGCACGCACGTTGAGCAAATGGTGTTCGGACTGCGTCGAATACGCGATGCCGCGCCCGGTCGAGCGGCGCCCCGCGAACCAGGTGAGCTCGAGGCCGTTGCCCGTGTACTGGCGCAGCAGTTCGCCAAGCACGCTCGCGCCCGCTGCGCCGCCGCCGATCACCGCGATGCGTGTCATGTCGTTCCCCTGGTGGCGGCGCGGCCCGTGGACCGCGCCGGCGGCCTCAGATGCGCACCGCGTCGATGCTGGCGGTCTGGCGCGTCGCCGTGTAGCGGCCTTGCGTGTGCGTGTGGAACGTCGAGTACGACTCGAGCGAACCGCCGTACACGTGCAGCGACAGCGCCGGCTTGGTCGCCGACAGGTTGCGGCAGGCGTGCACGTAGCCCGGGCCGTCGAATGTGGTCGCGTCGCCGATGCCGAGGATCAGCGTGCGCTGGTGCTCGAGCACGGGATCGGCCTCGCTGCCGCCCTTGGCGAACTCCTCGATCGCGAGCGCGCCTTCGACGACGAGCTCGATGCCCCACAGGCCGTCGTGATCGTGCAGCGGCGTCGTGTAGCCCTGCGGCCACGCGATCAGCAGCGCGCTGAAGTTGCGCGTGTCGTCCTGCGCGATGAGGTGGCGGCGGTAGCGGCGCGGAAGATGGGCGACCTCCGAACCGGCCGCGCTCGGACAGCCCGGCAGCCACGGCACCGCCGTGAGGCGGTCGCGCAGGGCTTCGATGTCCCACACGTCGGGTTGCGCGGGAAGCTCGCCGATGCGCACGCGCACGGCGTCGATCCAGTCCTCGGCGATCGAGATCGGTGAGTGGTCCATGGTCCCCTTCCGGTACAGCAGTGATGACGGGCGATGAGAGCACGCGAGGTGTTACGCGCACGCTAAATGTGGGGGAATCGTGCAGGCCTGCGGCGTTCCGCGCAGCGCTATGGATATGAACGAGGATCATGCCGTGGGGTAGGGGTGCGGCGAAGCGCGTCGGGAGCTTGCGTGGGCATACGGCAAGGCAAGGGGTCAGGTTCATTTTCCGGGTGATGCCCCCGCGAGGGAGGGTCTCATCGTCGGGAAAATGAACCTGACCCCGTGTTGGCCCCCGTGTTGCTCGACCCTGGGTTGCTGTGCGATGCCACGCAGCGGACCACGCCGGCTTCGGCCGAGATGTCCAGCCGCCCGTCCCTCGCTTCGCTCCGAGCGCTCAAGGGGATTCCGGCTTTCGCCGGAATGACGGTGCAAGGGAGTGCTGCGTCGTCGCGAAGTCACGGCGAGGATCGAGTCCGACCTGTCAATCTCGAACCTTCGTCATCCCGGCGAAAGCCGGGATCCCCTTGAGCGCTTCCGAGTGCGTCGAGGGTCGGTAACCCGAGATCGAGCTCGTCTATTAGTGAACGCGCGCAAACACGGAACACACCCCGGACGCTCGAATCAAAACATGCTGCCGATGTGCTGGCGGGTCATCGGCGCGATCAGCGGTCAGAAAATCACCTGCGCACGCACCGCCACGATATGCGGATCGAGCGCGAGCGTGCCGCGGTCGCTGGTCGCGCGGATGATGTTGGCCTGCAGCTTGAAATGGGTGTCGAGGTACCAGTTCGCGCCGAGCGTCCAGTCGTGCTGGCGGCCTCCTCGGACGAGGCCGTCGTCGAGGTCGAGCGCGCTGTAGCGCAGCAACAGTTCGACCGCGCCCCAGCGTCCCTTGGGCTTGATGTTGCCGCTGTTGCCGCCGCTGTACGGGCGCGATTCGCCGGTCACGACCCAGCTGCCGAACGCGTACCAGCCGTCGGCGCGGTAGTCGGCGAGGTCGCCGTCGCGGCCTGCGCGTGCGCGCAGATACTCGCCCTGGACCGAGAACGGCCCGTCGATCCACAGCGCCTCGAGGCCCGTACGGTCGATGTCCTTCACGCGCGACAGCGAGCCGCTGTCGACGAGGCGGAAGTCGGTGAGCCCGGCTTCCGGGCGAGCGCGGAAGCGCGCCGACGGCAGCACCGTGTCGCCACGCCCGTTGCTGGTCGTGTCGGGGCTTTCGCGCGTCGCCGCGACGCCGAGGTGCAGCACGTGGCCGTCGGCCTTGATCGGCGTCCAGGCGACGCGGCCTCCGACCGTCGGGCCGTCGAAGTCGCCGGCGAGGTCGCCGTCGTAGGCCCCGAGGTTGAGGATCCAGGTCGGTCGTTCGAGGGCCCAGTCGATGCCGATGCGGCGATTGGCGTGGATGGCCTGGGTCGGCAGTGCGGTTTCCAGAAACGACGTCGCGCGCGAGCTCGTCACGCCCTCGAAGCCGACCGGCGTCTTGGTCTGGCCGATGCGGAACGCACCGACGTCACGGCCGAACAGCGCTTTCGACTGCACGCGCGCGTAGACGTCGAGGAACTGGTGCGCCTCGAAATCGAACACCGCGCCGGCATCCCACACGCCTTTCTTGCGCACCGAGAACCCGAACTCGCGGCGGCGGAAGCCCTCGTCGTCGGCGAAGCGCGCGCTGCCGTCGGGCAGCGTGTCGTTCGAGAAGCGGTTGAGGTCGTACTGGAAGCTCAGCGACGCGGCGAGTTCTGTGCCGTCGTCGAACGTGACCTTGGTCGGCCAGTCGTTGCGGTCCCAGGCCGCCGCGGAGGTGCTCGTGGCGACCAGCAGCAGGGCAGTGCAGGAAAGCACTCTCATCGTGCGGACTCCGGTGCGGCAGGTTCGATCCGGCGGGGCCGGTGCAGGGGGGGCACGCTAGGCAAGCCTCGCAGGGCGTGGAAAGGAGCGCTGTGCATAACCGGATAACGCCGCCGACGCCCGCCGTGGCGCCGTTTGGGGCGTTCACCCGAAATGGGCTAGGCTGCGCGCCCGTTTCCAAGGAACCCGCCATGAGCGCCCATGCCCTGACCGCGACCATCACGACTTCGCGCGGCCCGATCAAGCTCCACCTGCACGCCGAGAAGACGCCGATCACGGTCGCGAACTTCGTGAACCTCGTGCAGCGTGGCTTCTACGACGGCCTGACGTTCCACCGCGTCATCCCCGACTTCATGATCCAGGGCGGCTGCCCGACCGGCACCGGCACCGGCAGCCCGGGTTACCGCTTCGACGACGAGATCGTGCCGACGCTCAAGCACAACACGCCGGGCGTGCTGTCGATGGCCAACGCCGGCATCCAGGGCGGCAAGGGCACCAACGGCAGCCAGTTCTTCATCACCCACGTGCCGACGCCGTGGCTCGACGGCAAGCACTCGGTGTTCGGCGTGGTCGACGGTCCGGCCGACCAGAAGGTCGTCGACGCGATCCGCGGTGGCGACACGATCGAATCGATCACGATCGAGGGCGACACGACGGCGCTGTTCGAGAAGGCTGCACCGCAGCTGGCCGAGTGGAACAAGACGCTCGACGCGCGCAAGTGATCCACACGCCGCGTGCCCGCCGCGAGGGCGGGCACGCGGCGACGCGCATCAGCGCTTGCGCGTGAACAACGCGTAGATGATCAGCAGGATGATCGCGCCGACCCCCGAGCCGATGAAGCC
>JASCPI010000099.1 GCA_029959555.1 Lysobacteraceae bacterium PS02065
GCCAGGCGCAGGTCACGCAGGCGCGCGCGCAGGGCGGCCGGCAGGCGCATCGGCGCGAGCTCAGGCCGGCAGCGGCAAGGCGCGCAGCAGCGCCGCGACGACGTCGTCGGTGCTGCGCTGCTCGGCTTCGGCCGCGAACGAGAGCAGCAGGCGGTGGCGCAGCACCGGCGCGGCGAGCGCCTGCACGTCCTCGCGCGTCGCGGCGAGGCGGCCGTGCAGCAGCGCGCGCGCCTTGGCCGCGAGCACGAGCGACTGGCCCGCACGCGGACCGGCGCCCCAGCGCACCCATTCGCGCACCTCCGCGACCTCGCTGGTCTGCGGGCGCGTCGCGCGTACGAGACGCGTGATCCAGTCGAGCAGGCCGTCGCCGACGTGCACGTCGCGCACGAGCTTCTGCAGCTCGATCACCTCGGCGCCGTCCATGACGGTCGTCGCGCGCGGGTTCGCGCGGCCGGTCGTGCGGTCGAGGATCGCGCGCTCCTCGGCCTCGCTCGGGTAGTCGACACGGATGTGCAGCAGGAAACGGTCGAGCTGCGCCTCGGGCAACGGATAGGTGCCGGCCTGTTCGAGCGGGTTCTGCGTGGCGAGCACGAAGAACGGCTCGGGCAGCGCGTAGGTCGTGCCGCCGTAGCTGACCGTGTGCTCCTGCATCGCCTCGAGCAGCGCGGCCTGGGTCTTCGGCGGCGTGCGGTTGAGTTCGTCGGCGAGCAGCAGGCTCGTGAACACGGGCCCCTTCTGGAACGTGAAGTGGCGCTTGCCGGTGCCGTGGTCCTCCTCGAGGATCTCGGTGCCGAGGATGTCGCTCGGCATGAGGTCCGGCGTGAACTGGATGCGCCGGAACGCGAGCGACAGCGCGTCGCCGAGCGAGCGAACGAGCAGCGTCTTGCCGAGTCCCGGCACGCCTTCGAGCAGGCAGTGGCCACCCGAGAGCAGGCCGATCAGCAGCTGTTCGACGACCTCGTCCTGGCCGACGATGACCTCGGCGATCGCGGCGCGCAGTGCGCCGAGGCGCGCGAGGCGCTGTTGCACGGCGGCTTCGGTGATCGGTTCGTTCATGGGCGGGATCCGGCGGGAGGCGGGGTCATCATCGCGGCGGCACGACACGTGTGCACCTGCACAATGTCATGGTGCCGACCGGCGGGGATCAGTGGGTGAGCGCGTAGATCGCGATGTTGACCGCGAACTTCGTGTTGTCCTCGGCGAGGAAGCGCTTGTTGCGCCAGTCGTAGTCCCACTCGCAGCCGTAGTCCTTGTGGCTGTAGAGCAGGCCGAGGCGGCCGTCGATCTCGATGCCCTTGAGGTAGTCGTGGACGAGGTCGTCGCCCCAGCCGTTGAGCTCGAAGGTGGTCGCGGGCGGGCCGTCGAACGTGAAGAAGCTCGAGTAGATCGCATGCTTCTTCGGCAGCTTGCGCAGCGCGTCGCGGCCGAAGATCGACGCCATCTCGCTCTCGAACGAAGTCGCGAACAGGCCGTCGATGTCGTGGTTGCAGTCGTCGACGAAGACGAAGCCGCCGTTGCGCACGTAGGCCTCGAAATGGCGGCGCTCGTCGGGATTGAACTCGACGAGCTTGTGCCCGGCGAGGTAGCAGAACGTCGCGTCGAGCACGCGCGGATCGGCCAGCGGCAGCACCTGCTCGACCGGGTCGACACGCAGCGTCGTGTACTGGATCAGTGCGTCGATGAGGTTGGACGGCATGCGCTGGTCGACGTCCCAGTCGCCCGATTCGTACATGAGCCGCGTGAAGCGGAAGTCGTAGGCCGGCGGCTCCTGCGCACGCACGGCGCGCGGCAGCAGCGGGGCGACGGCCGCGGCGGCGAACAGGCGGAGGAACTCGGCGCGCGTCATCGCGGGGAACGGGCGCGGGGGGGGGGGGGGGGGGCCGCCCCCCCCGGGGGCCCGCGCGCGGCCCCCCCGGGGGGGGGGGGGAGG
>JASCPI010000009.1 GCA_029959555.1 Lysobacteraceae bacterium PS02065
CCGACGCGCCCGCACCCGCCGCGCGTGCGCCGCAGGCGCCGGCACCGTCTGCCGAACCGTCGCGCACGCCGGTCTCGGCATCGGGCCGTCCGATGCGCACCGCGCCGCCGACGCAGTCCGCGACGGGCCAGCCCGAACCGCTCAAGGGCGTACGCCGCAACATGGCGCGCGTCATGGCCGATGCACACGCGAAGGTCGTGCCGACCACGCTCTGCGACGATGCCGACATCCACGCCTGGGCACCGGGCAACGACATCACCGTGCGCCTCGTGCGTGCGCTCGTGAAGGCCTGCAAGACCGTGCCCGCGCTCAATGCGTGGTTCGACGGCGACACGCTGACGCGCACGCTGCACCCGCACGTCGACATCGGCATCGCGGTCGACACCGACGACGGCCTGTTCGTGCCCGCGCTGCGCAACGCCGACGTGCTCGACGCCGCAGGCCTGCGCCAGGCCATCAACCGCCTTCGCGACCAGGTCGTCGACCGCAGCATCCCGGCCGACGAGCTCAAGGGCTATACGATCTCGCTGTCGAACTTCGGCGTGTTCGCGGGCCGCTACGCCACGCCTGTCGTGGTGCCGCCGACCGTCGCGATCGTCGCCGCGGGCAAGGGCCGCCACCAGATGACGCCGGTCATGGGCGGCTTCGAAGCGCACAGGATCATCCCGCTGTCGCTGACCTTCGACCACCGCGCCGCGACCGGCGGCGAGGCCGCGCGCTTCCTCAAGGCGATGCTGGACGATCTCGCCAAGGCCACCTGAGCACGCGCGAGGGGACGTTCGGCCACGTCATTGAGCCGTTCGTCCCTGGCGTGGCGAGGCCTCCAGTTCGGGAGTACGCTGCGCCCCGTCACGTCCGCCGGATGCGACGCAGCGTGCCGCCAGGGTGGCGGCCATCGGAAAGAAGGAACCCGCCATGTCCCTGCCGTCGAGGATCTCGTTCCAGCATGCGGCGCGCGCCGCGCTCATCATGTTCGCCCTGGTCTTCGCGCCGCAGGTCGCCGCCGTCGACGATCCGGTCTCCGGCGCCCGGCTCGTGCTCGTACCGGATCCGCCACCGGCCGACCGCGCCTTCGACGCCGTCCTCTACCGGTACGGCAACTCCGCCTCGCTCGGTTTCCACAGCCCCACGCCGGGCGATCCGTCCATGCATCGCGTGACGACACAAGGCATCGACGTTCTCTACGATCTCGGCTGCGGCTTCCTGTGTCCGCCCGGCCCCGACGTGGTGTACGCGTCGCCGCTGGTCCTGCCCGCCCTGTCGGCAGGTCCGCATCGCATCCGCATCGTCACGACGCTCGACACCAATCCGACCGTGCTCGCCGAATTCCCGATCGTCGTCGGCGGCGGTGCACCCGCGGTCGCGACGCTGCCGGTCGGTGGCGGCGTCGCCGGCGCGCTGCTCGCCGCACTCGTGGCGCTGGCGGCCGCCCTGCGCTTGCGCCGACGCGCACGCGCCTGACCCGTGCAGCATCCTCCGCGACGGCGCGGCGACGCCGTCGCGGATCACCACGGATTTTCGACGCTGCGAGGGCCACGCCGCGCACGCACGCCACTCGTCACGCGAATCTTCTACACTCTCCGGCCGACGGTGCGGAGGGACGACGATGAGCAAGCTGCTGCGCGTGCTGGAGAAGGTGGGGCTCGTCGAAACCGACGATCCGCCACGCCCGGTCTCCGCGCCGGTGGCCGAGCCCGTCGTCGCCGCCGAATCCGAGCCGGCGCCTGTCCCCGAATCCGAGCCCGTGCCCGAGGTCGTCGCCCCTTCGGGTGGCATCGTCGAGCAGCGCGCACTCGAGGAGATCTACGCCGAACAGAACGTGGCGGCCGTGCCGTTCTCGGCCGAGAAGCTGCTGCGCGTGCTCGACGGCCTCGCCGCGCTCGATCCCGCCGCGCGCAAGGCCGCCGTGCTCGCGCTGGACGCCGCCGACGACACCTGGGCGATCGAGGACGTGCTGCTCGACGCCGAACGCAAGACGCGCGCACTCGACATGGCCAAGCGCCAGCTCGAGGCGCACGCACGCGACCAGCTCCAGCTCGCCCGCGAGGCGATCCAGGCGCGCGACCAGCGCCAGCAGGAGGCCGTCGCGCGCATCCGCCAGCAGATCGGCGATCTCGAGGCGTTGCTCGAACGCGAAGTGACGCGCTCGACCGAGGAGAAATCCGGACTCGAGGCCGAGGCACGCGCGACCAAGGACGCCTGCCAGCGCGAGAGCGCCCGCCTCGACGACGAACGTGCACGCCTCGCGCGCATCGCCGCGATCTTCGGTACCGGCACCGGCACGACGCCGGCGTCGCCCTGATACTCCCTCTCGACTCACAGGAGCCGACATGGCCAAGCTGACCCCCCTCGCGAAGGGCCTCGTGACCCTCATCATCCTCGGCGGCACCGCCGCGGCGGCGTGGCACCTCGGCGTCAAGGACATGGTGCAGGGCAAGGGCACGGGTTCGTCGACGGCGAGCAATACGCCCACGGCCCCGGCCGCGACGCCGGGCGCCCCCGCACAGCCGGCCGCGTCGACGACACCTTCCGCGACACCGGCGGCCTCCGCGCCGCGGGGCGGCGCGCTCGGCAGCGCCGGCAACCCGCTCAAGGTCAGCATCGTGAGCTTCCACGGCTACGCGCCGGCGCTGCTCGCCAACGGCAAGTCGCTCAAGACTGCGCCGGGCTCGATCTTCGAGCGCAACGGCGTCAACGTGGAGTTCGTGATCCAGGACGACATCCCGACGCTGACGACGATCTTCGAATCCAAGACCGCGCAGTGCGCGTGGCGCACCTCGGACTTCTGGGCACAGGAGCAGCCCAACCTGCGCAACTCGGGCCATGACGGCCGCGCGATCATGATCGTCGACAACACCCAGGGCGGCGACGCGATCATCGCGCGCGACCCGAAGATCCAGCGCGTCGAGGACCTCGGCGGGCGCAGCGTCGCGCTGCTGCAGTTCACGCCGTCGGACGGCATGACGATCGACGCGATCGAGAACTCGAGCATGACCGCGCGCGCGAAGAGCTCGGTGCGCTACGTCTACATCAATGCCGAGGAAGGCACCGCCGGCGTGCGCGCCGCGTTCACCGCAGGCAACGTCGACGCTGCGGCGCTGTGGGATCCGGACCTCTCGCTCGCGCTCAAGTCGACGCCGGGTGCGCACGTCGTCTACTCGACCAAGACCGCGACGAACCTCATCTACGACGTCATCGTCTGCGACCAGCGCGCGCTCGCCGAGCCGGCCAACGAGAAGGCGTTCCAGGGCTTCGTCGCGGGCTGGCTCGAAGGCGTCGACGCCGCGCGCAAGGCGCCCGACGAGGCGGTCGACGCGCTCGTGCGCACCGAGGAGTTCTTCACCCTGCTCGCCAAGGACCAGGGCCGCGACTTCGTGAAGGGCCTGTTCCAGAACCTCGTCTGGACCGGCCTCGAAGACAACGCGCGCATCCTCGGCCTCGTCGGCGGCACCAACCACTACGAGCGCGTGTACCGTCGTTTCGACGGCATCTACCGCCGCGCCGGCGCGCTCGCCAATCCGAACAGTCCGGTCATCGCGCCGCAGGATTCGGTCGACACGCGCTTCGTGCGCAACCTGCTCGCGAAGAGCCAGGCTGCGCAGCAGGCCGCGGCCAAGCCCGAGTTCACCTTCAGCGAAGGCGAGCGCGAGCAGGCCGCGACGCGTGAGGCCAGCGTGACCAAGCCGGTCACGGTGAGCTTCTCGACCGGCTCGGCCGACCTCACCAAGCGTGCCCAGAAGACCCTCGACGACGAGATGGTGCCGTTCGTCGAGAACAACGGCTCGGCCTACTTCGAGATCTCGGGCAACACCGATTCGACCGGCTCGCGCGAGACCAACATGCGCCTGTCGCGCGCGCGCGCGCAGGCCGTCGTCGACTACCTCGTCTCGCAGTGGGAATTCGAGCGAGCGCGCTTCCGCATCGTCGGCAACGGCCCCGACAAGCCGATCTGCGCGGAAGGCAATGCGCAGGCCGAGGGTCTCTCGCTCGAGGACTGCCGCGCGCTCAACCGCACGACGCGCGCGGCCGTGCTGGCGCGCTGAGGCGACGATGAGCGACGCCTCCTCGACCTGGAACCCGTACGCGCCGCTGGCCGCGTCGACCGCGCGCGCGCTCGGCGTCGGTGCCGTGCTGACGGTGCTCGTGCTGTGGGCCGTGCTGACCGGATTCGACCTCGTCAGCCCGAACAAGCTGCCGTCGCCGTGGCAGGTCGCCAAGGCGTTCGCCTACCTCGTGTGGGACGGCGAGAACCAGCGCAGCCTGCTCTGGAACGCGACGATCTGGTCGCTCGGCCGCGTATTCGCGGCCGGCGTGCTCGTCGTCGCGATCGGCATCCCGGTCGGTGTGCTCATGGGCGCGTCGACGCGCGTCAACGCCGCGCTCTCGCCGCTGGTCGATCCGTTCCGCTCCGCCCCGGTCGTCGCACTGCTGCCGATCATGGTCATGTGGTTCGGCATCGGCGAGTGGATGAAGATCCTGTTCCTCTACGCCGGCGCGGTGGTCTACCTGATCCCGCTCGTGCGCGACGCCGTGCGCGCGGTACCGCAGGCGTACTGGATCAGCGCGCGCGACCTCGGCGCGACGCCGTGGGAATGCATCCGCCTCGCCGTGCTGCCGCTGGCGATGCCGCGCATCGCCGATGCGGTCATCGTCGCGGTGTCGGTGATGTGGACCTACATCACCGTTGCCGAGTACGTGAACGCGCGCGAAGGCCTCGGCCAGCTGATCCAGAACGCGCGCCGCTTCTCGGCGATGGACCAGGTCTTCGCCGGCATCATCGTCATCATCGCGTTCGCCCTGCTGAGCTACCACCTCATGCGCTGGATCAAGGGCCGCCTGTACCCGTGGGAGACCCGCGTATGACCGCCACCGACGCCACGCAGGTCAGCCTCGACCTGCGCGACATCGTCCAGGAATACCCGCAGCGCGACGGCACCGGCACGGTGCGCGTGATCGACGGCATCAGCCTGCACCTCGAACGCCCCGGCATCGTCATGCTGCTGGGCCCGTCGGGCTGCGGCAAGTCGACCCTGCTGCACATGATGGGTGGCGTGCGCCCGATCGGCACGAAGACGCCGACGCAGGGCGAGGTGCTCATCGACGGCGTGCCCTGCCACGGCGCGCACGACGACGTCGTGATGGTGTTCCAGCGCTACGCGAACCGCCCCGATCTCAGCGTGCGCGAGAACGTCGCGTTCCCGTTCCGCCTGAAGTGCTGGCGCGAGCGCGTACCGAAGGCCGAGGCCGAGCAGCGCGTCGATGCGATGATCGATGCGGTCGGACTCGGCGGGCACCGCAACCACCTGCCCTCGCAGCTGTCGGGCGGCCAGAACCAGCGCGTCGCACTCGCACGCGCGCTCGTGCTGCGCCCGCGCATCCTGCTCATGGACGAACCGTTCGGCGCGCTCGACGCGCAGACGCGCGCCGAGATGCAGACGCTGCTCGTGCAGCTGTACGAGCAGAACCCCTGCCTCATCGTGTTCGTCACCCACGACGTCACCGAGGCGCTGACGCTCGGCGATCGCGTGCTGGTCATGTCGACCGCGCCGGCGAAGATCGCCGACGATTTCGCGATCCTCGAGCCGCGCCCTCGCTCGTCGGCCTGGCAGCGCTCGACCGAGGCCGTGCGCCTGGAAGAACGCATCCTCGACCAGCTGCACGCCAAGAGTTCGCGGCGCGGCAGCGTGACGGTGTCGATCTGAGGGCCGCCCGCGCGTGAACACGCCCGCCGAACGCGACGACGACCCGCCGTCTTACCTGCGGGCGATGCTGACGAGTCCGCTCAACATCAACCTCGGCCTCGGCACGGTCGCGCTCGGCACCTTGCTCGCGATCCCGTTCGGCCTGCCCGGCATCGCGCTGCCGCTGCTCGCGTTCGGCGCGGGCGAGGCGATCGCGTCGATGTTCGTGCCGTCGTCGGCGACGTTTCGCAACCGCGTCGACCGCGCCCACCGCAAGAAGCGCAACGACCGCGCCGCGGCCCACCTGTTCGGCGAGATCGAGCGGCGCGTGGTCGCCGACCATCCACGCTGGCGCACGTGGAAGCGCATGCGCGCTCGCGTCGACTCGCTGCGCGAGATGGGCCGCCACACGCGCAACTCGCTGACCGAGCGCGACATCGAGCGCGTCGAGGACAGCGGGCTCGACTTCCTCGGCCTGTGGCTGGCCGAGCTGTCGATGGTCGAACGCCTCAAGGCGGTCGACGAGAAGAGCCTCGAGAAGCGCATCGCCGAACTCGGCGCGCGCATCGACGCGGGCGCACCCGAGGCACGCAGCCTGCGCAAGGCGCGCGCCGACCTCGAGGAGCTGCTGCTGCGGCAGCGCCGCACCGCGAGCCGCCTCGTCGCCGTCGAGGCGGCGCTGCTGTCGCTGCCCGACACGGTCGAGGAGATCTACCAGGCCGTCGTGTCGACGCCGGCCTCGGGTTCGGGCGGCACGCGCCTGCAGGAAGCGATCGACCGCCTGCGCCTCGAGGAAGAGCTGGAGTCCTCGTACGGCAGCGAGGTCAGCGAACTTGTCCCGAAATCCGCATCCCGTATGCTTGCTGCGAATCGCCACTGAAGGACCGACGATGACGACGATCACGCGCGAGATGCTCGAGGGACTCTGTGATTTCGCCGCCCACCAGGCCATGGTCGAGAACGCCGTGCGCCAGGCGCTCGCCGACCCGCGCCAGCGCGTGCGCTTCCTCGGCCGCTACGCGAGCTGGAACGGCTTCTTCGGCTCGGGCGTCGCCACGCTGGCCGGCAAGATCGGCCGTTCGCGCGGCCTGTTTCTCGATCCCGAGCAGCCGGTGCGCGCGCTCGCCGACCGCAGCGTCTATGTCGCGAGCTACTTCTTCGACGCCGCGCGCGACGAATTCGACGACCACGACACCGTGCACCGCGACACCCATCGCTGCCTCGCCCAGTCCACGCTCAAGGGCCTGGTCGACTACGAGGCTTCGCACGGCGCCGAGGGCATGGCCGACGCACGCGCGCTCAACACGCTGCTCGACGACCCGGCCTGGCTGACCGAGCTCAACGGCAAGGTCGCGCACGGGTACGGTGCCGGCAGCGCCGACGAGCTCGCGCCGATCTTCTCGGCAATCGGCTACCACCTCAGCTCCGAGCTGCTCGCCGACGCCGAGTTCTCGATCATCGACGCCACGCTTCGCACCGAGGCGCCCGAGCTCGTCGAGCACCTGCTCACGACCACGGTCAACGTCGCCGGCCAGGACCACATCGCCTACTACTGGATCGCGATCCATTCGGGCCACGGCGGCGGTGCGGAAGCCGATCATTTCGAGTGGGCGACGCAGGGCGCGCGCCTCGCGTTCCGTTTCGTCGCGCCGGCCCACCATGCCGCCCTGACCGGCCAGCTGCAGCAGGGCTTCGAGGCCTTCGCGCGCGACCACCGCCGCTTCTTCCAGCGCGTCAACGCGTCCGAGGACTGAGCGCGCCACCGCCACCGTTTTCCCAGGAGAGCTCCATGGCCAGCATCAATTTCTTCGCGCGACTCGGCAACCTCTGGAAGGGCTTCGTGTCGCTGTGGATCGCCGACGTCGAGAAGAACCATCCCGAGATCGCCTACGAGAACGCGATCAACAGCATGGTCGGCAAGTACACGCGCCTGAAGAGCGCGACCGCGGCGATCATCCGCCGCCGCGAGGACATCGACGCGCGCGTGGCCAGCGAGACGCGCGCGCTCGCGCAGGTCAACGCCGACCTCGAGACCGCGCTCGCGACCAATCAGGACGACCTTGCGCTGATCCTGCTGCAGAAGAAGTCGGCGGTCGAAGCCGAG
Source organism: Lysobacteraceae bacterium PS02065 (assembly GCA_029959555.1). Lineage (GTDB taxonomy): Bacteria > Pseudomonadota > Gammaproteobacteria > Xanthomonadales > Rhodanobacteraceae > Dokdonella. The sequence continues at coordinate 7,786 of JASCPI010000009.1, forward strand.
CTCGCCGCGATCGGCGTCGAAGCCGAGCAGGCCAAGGTCGACGCCGACGACGCCAAGAGCGCGCTGCTCTCGGTCAAGACGGAGATCGGCAAGCTCAAGGCCGAGCGCGACCGCATGCTCGCCAAGATGCAGAGCGCGCAGGCACGCATCCAGATCCAGTCGCAGCTCGACGGCCTCAGCGTCGAGGCCGACGTGCAGGCGCTCGACAAGGTGCGCGACCACATCAAGACGACCATCGCCGAAGCCAACCTCGGCAAGGAACTGCGCGATTCCGACCTCGACGTGCGCCTCGACAAGCTGCGCCAGAGCAGCGGCAGCGTCACCGCGCGCGCCCAGCTCGACGAGCTCAAGCGCCAGCGCGCCGCGCAGGCGCAGGCCGCCAACCGCCAGATGTGAGCACGATGGACGCCGCCACCGACGCGACGCCGCTGCCGCGCTGGGCCGAGACGGTCCGCCGCAAGTACGTCGGTGGCGAGGCCACCGTGTTCGTGCTGCACAACAACGTCTTCGACGAGATCCTGCACGGCGGGCGCACCTACACGCTCGTCGACTTCCTCGTCGAGGTGCTGCTGCGCGACAACAAGGACACGATCCTCGTCTACGACCCGTCCAGCGGCGTGCGCTACGCCAAGCGCACGAGTGCGGCCGGTTCCGAGCCGCTCGGCGCGAACAAGCCGCCCGAGGAAGCACTCGCGGCGATCGAGCAGGAGATCCTGCTGCGCAACAGCGCGGCGCTGATCATCCCGTACGCGGGCAGCGTCGCGCCGCCCGGCGACGAGAGTTTCCTGTCGCTGCCCGACCGCATCGCGGCGATCCGCCTGCACCGCTGGTCGCTGAGCACGCAGCTCGCGAACAAGGACAACGTGGTCTTCCTGCTCGTCGAGTCGCTGCCCGAGCTGCACCCGCGGCTCGTCGCGAACCCGCGTGTCGCCGCCGTCGAGGTGCCGCTGCCCGACCGCGAGGCGCGTGCCGCGGTGATCCGCCACGCGGATGCCTCGATCGACGCCGCGCATGTCGAGCGCCTCGCCGAGCACAGCGCCGGCCTGCGCGCCGTGCAGCTCGCGCAGATGCTGACGCCGCGCACGAACGCGGGCCTCGCCGACGGCGAACGCCTCGCGCTGATCCGCCGCCTGCTCGGCGACAGCGCCGACGCGGCCGAGCGCGCGACCAAGTTCGCCGCGATCACGCGCGGCATGGACACCGACGAGATCCGCCGCCTCATCAACCCCGCGCACCCGCTGCCCGAGACCGACGCCGGCGATCCGTACGCCGAAGTCATCGAACTCGTGCATCGTCGCAAGCGCGAGATCATCGAGAAGGAATGCGCGGGCCTGATCGAGTTCGTCGACGCGCGCCTCGGCCTCGAGGCGGTCGGCGGCAATGCGCCGATCAAGGACGAGCTCATGCAGATCGCGCGCGCGATCCGCGCCGGCGACCGCAACCGCGTGCCGATGGGCCTGCTGTTCGTCGGACCGATGGGCACCGGCAAGACCTTCGTCGCCAAGTGTTTCGTCAAGGACTCGGGGCTGTCGGCGGTCACGCTCAAGAACTTCCGCTCCAAGTGGGTCGGCTCGACCGAGGCCAACCTCGAGAAGGTGCTCGGCATGGTCCGCGCGCTCGGCCCGATCATCCTCATCATCGACGAGGGCGACCGCAGCTTCGGCGGTGATTCGGGCGACGGCGACGGCGGCACCTCCTCGCGCGTGATCGCGCGCCTCAAGGAGTTCATGAGCGATCCGGACAATCGCGGCAACGTGCTGTTCATCCTCATGACGAACCGCCCGGACAAGCTCGACATCGACATCAAGCGCGCCGGCCGCATCGACCGCAAGATCCCGTTCTTCTACCCCGACAACGCCGCCGACGTCGAAGCCGTGCTCAAGGCGCTGTTCGCACGGTACAAACTCGGCAACGCGATCGACTGGGATGCCGAACGCGAGCGCACCTCGGCGCGCCTGGTCGGCTACTCCAACGCCGACCTCGAGGCCGTCACCCTGCTCGCGCTCGAATTCGCGGGCGACGCGCGCGCGGTCGATGCCGACGCGTTCGCACGTGCCGTCGAGGATTACGTGCCCGCACGCGATGCCGCGATGCTCGAGTACATGGAGACGCTCGCGGTGTTCGAGACCTCGCGCAAGAGCATGCTGCCCGTGCGCTTCCGCGACGTCACCCCCGACGTGCTGCACGCGCGCCTGCGCGAGCTGCAGCGCGAACTCAGGATCCGCTGACGCCGGCGCGCCGCCACACGCGCGGCGCCGGCCCACCCCGACACGAGGAGAATGCGATGACGTCCCTGCCCCCTTCGATCGAGCTGCACCACGTCCAGGCGATCGTGCGCGCGATGCACGCCGTGGCCCAGAGCGACGGCGTGCACGCGACCGAACTCGTCATGCTGCGCGGCTTCTACGAGAGCTGCCAGCAGGACGCCGGCGCACTCGCCTCGTTCGAGGACCTCGTCGCGACGCCGTTCGATGACGACGCCGCGCGCGCGTTCGATTCGGCCGAGCGCAAGGCCGTGCTGCTGCAGTCGTGCGTGCTGCTCGCGCACGCCGACGGCAAGTACACGGCCGGCGAACGCGACGCGGTCGCCGGCATCGCCAAGGCCATCGGCGCCTCGCCCGACGAGCTCGCCGCGATCGAGGAAGGCATCGCCGACCACCTCATCCAGCAGATCTCGCGCATCGGCAACACCGATGCACTGCGCGAGGTCGCGGGCGAGCTCGCGGCGAAGTGAGTCCCCCGTAGCGTCAAGGATGGCGATCATGCGGACGAACTATGTCCTCATCGACTACGAGAACGTGCAGCCGGTCTCCCTCCGGTCGTTGGATCGGGAGAACTTCAAGGTCCTCGTTTTCCTGGGAGAGAACCAGAAGAAGATCAGCGTCGAGTTCGCCTCATCCCTGCAAGGACTCGGCGAACGGGCACAGTACGTGACGATCTCGGGCAATGGGCCCAATGCGCTCGACTTCCATATCGCGTTCTATATCGGCGAACTTGCCGCAGCCGATCCGAAAGGCTTCTTTCACATCATTTCCAAGGATTCCGGGTTCGATCCGCTTGTAGCGCATCTCAAGACAAGGGATATCTTTTCCCGAAGATCGGTAGACATAGGCGACATTCCCGCACTGAAGGCGGAATCGGTCGGAAAGCCACCAGCAAGCGACGAGCGACAGTCGAAGATCATCGTCGACCTCAGGAAGCGCGGGGCAGCCAAGCCTCGCAGCATCGCCACCCTGAAGAACGCCATCAACACCTTGTTCCAGAAAACCATGGACAGCACAGAGCTGGATGCCTGCGTCAGGCAGCTGCAGGACGCCGGCGTGGTTCTCGTGTCGGGAACGAAGGTGTCCTATGCGCTGCCCTGAGCATGCCGCATGCCGCTGGACCCACACCGACTCCGCTCGGGAATCCCATGCACGCCCCACGCGGTGACTTCGCCCACGGCTGGCGCTGGGGCGAGCTGCTGACGACGGTCGCGCTCGGCGCGGTGATCCTCGTCGCGTGGCGACTGCCGTATGCCGAGGTCGTCGCGTACCCGTTCCGGCTGTTCGCGACGTTCGTGCACGAGCTCTCGCACGGCCTCGCCGCGGTCGCGACGGGCGGGCGCTTCGAGCGCTTCCTCGTGCATGCCGACCTTTCGGGCACGGCGTGGTCGGCCGGCGGCATCCGCTGGATCGTCGCGAGCGCGGGCTATGTCGGCTGCGCGCTCGCGGGCAACGTGCTGATCGTGCTCGCCGCGCGGCGCGTGTCCTCGCGCGGGCTGCTCGTCGTGATCGGCGTCGCGCTCGCGCTGGCCTGCCTCGTGTTCGTGCGCAACGCGTTCGGACTCGCGACCGGGCTCGCGCTGGCCGCGGCGCTCGTGCTCGCCGGCTGGCGGCTCGCCGCGGGCTGGCGCGACGCGTTCCTGCTCGTGCTCGCCGTGCAGCTCGTGCTCGACGGCTTCAACAGCCTGCTCGATCTCGTGATGCTCGCGGGCGATGCGAGCGTGCACACCGATGCACGCACACTGGCCGAACTGAGCGGCCTGCCGGCGATCCTGTGGGCGCTGCTGTGGTCGGCGCTGTCGCTCGCGATGCTCGTCGCGAGCCTGCGCGTGGCCTATCGTGGACCCCGCGGCACGCCGCCTCAGCGCAGCGTCGCGTCCTCGTAACCGACCACGTCGAGATCGAAACCGGCGAGGCCGACCAGCTTGCGCGGCGTACCGAGCACGCGCAGGTGGCGCACGCCGAGGTCGCAGAGGATCTGCGCGCCGAGCCCGTGGCGGCGCCATTCGCGTGCCGGATCGGCCGCCGTCGGCACGATGCCGGCGAGGCCGTCGAGCAGTGCTTCGCTCTCGCCCGCCTCGCTGAGCACGACGACCACGCCGCGCCCTTCGTCGGCGACGCGGCGCAGGGCCGAGGTCACCGTCATGCCGAGGTCGTCGCGCTGCACGTGCAGCACGTCCGAGAGCGTGTTGCGCACGTGCACGCGCGTCAGCACGGGCGTGCCGTCGTCGACCGTGCCGCGCACGAGCGCGAAATGCAGCGTGCGCTGGACGACGTCGCGGTAGACGACGAGGCGGAACGCGCCGAACTCGGTATCGACCGCGGCATCGCGCACGCGCTCGACGGTCTTCTCGGTCTGCAGGCGGTAGCGGATCAGATCGGCGATCGTGCCGATGCGCAGGCCGTGACGCTTCGCGAACGCCTCGAGCGCGGGACGCCGCGCCATCGTGCCGTCCTCGGCGAGCACCTCGACGAGCACGCCGGCCGGCTCGAGGCCGGCCATCGCGGCGAGGTCGCAGGCCGCCTCGGTATGGCCCGCGCGCACGAGCACGCCGCCGGGCTGCGCGGTGAGCGGGAAGATGTGGCCGGGCTGCGAGAGATGCTCGGGACGCGCGTCGGGCGCGACCGCGGTGCGGATCGTGTGGGCACGGTCGTAGGCCGAGATGCCTGTGGTGACGCCTTCGGCGGCCTCGATGGACACGGTGAAGTTGGTGTGATGCGGCGAGGTGTTGTCGAGCACCATCGGCTTGAGGCCGAGCTGGCGGCAGCGTGCCGCGGTCAGCGACAGGCAGACGAGGCCGCGCGCCTCGCGCACCATGAAGTTGATGTCCTCGGGCCGCACCTTGCCCGCGGCCATGACGAGGTCGCCCTCGTTCTCGCGATCCTCGTCGTCGAGGATGACGACCATGCGCCCGGCGCGGATATCGTCGAGGATGTCGGGAATCGTGTCGAAGCTCATGCGTGGCATCCGGTGCGACGCGCCGTGCACGGCGCGCGGGAAGGTCAGTCGCGGGCGTCCGCGGGAATCGAGGCGAGGCGCTCGGCATAGCGCGCCATGAGGTCGACCTCGAGATTGACGCGGTCACCGGCGCGGCGTGCACCGAACGTCGTCACGGCCTGCGTGTGCGGGATCAGGTTGATGCCGAAGCGCATGCCGTCGACCTCGTTGACGGTGAGGCTGACGCCGTCGAGGCAGACCGAACCCTTCGCGGCGATGTAGCGCGCGAGCGCGGCCGGCACCTCGAAGGTCCAGCGTTGCGAGCGCGCGTCGTCGTGCACCTCGACGACCGTCGCGAGGCCGTCGACGTGGCCGGAGACGAGATGCCCTCCGAGGCGGTCGCTCAACCGCAGCGCCTTCTCGAGGTTGACCGTGTCGCCGACCTGCAGCGCGCCGAGCGTCGTGTGCTCGAGCGTCTCGACCGACACGTCGGCCGCGAACGTCGCCGCGGTGACGTCGAGCGCGGTCAGGCAGACGCCAGCGACCGCGATGCTGTCGCCTTCGCGCACGTCGTCGAGGCCGAGCGCCGCGGCCTCGACGATGAGGCGGCGGTCGCCGCCGCGCGGTTCGCTCATCGCGATGTGGCCGAGGGCCTGGATGATGCCGGTGAACATGGTGGACCTCATTCCTCGGGGCGCAGCAGCAGGCGTTCGTCGTGGCCGACCTGGCGCCGGTCGACGACACGCAGGCGCGGGCGGTCGACCATGTCGGCAAGCGCCGGCAGTGCGAACAGGCCGCGTGCCGTGTCGCCGAGCAGCACCGGCGCGACGTAGACGAGCATCTCGTCGACGAGGCCCGCCGCGAACAGCGCGCCCGACAGCGTCGCGCCGGCCTCGACCTGGACCTCGTTGGCACCGCGTGCCGCGAGCAGCGTCATGACCGCCTGCAGATCGAGCCGGCCCGAGCGCATTTCAACCGTCGCGCGCTCGACCGCGGCAAACCGCGCGTCGACCTCGAGGCCGTCGCGGTGCACGAACAGCGTCGGCGCGTGGCCGTCGAGCACGTGCGCGCCGGCGGGCGTGGCGAGGTCGGCGTCGAGCACGACCCGCAACGGGGCGACGGTGCCGGCCGCTGCGTCGACGCCGGGCGTATCGATGCCGTCGAGGCGCAGGGTGAGGCGCGGATCGTCGGCGAGCACGGTCCCGCGCCCGGTCAGCAGCACCGAGCTGCGCGCGCGCCAGCGCTGCACGTCGGCACGCGCGGCCTCGCCGGTGATCCATTGCGAGCGGCCGTCGGCGAGCGCGGTGCGCGCATCGAGGCTCGCACCGAGCTTGACGCGTACCCAGGGCCGGCCACGTTCTACGCGCGAGAAGAATCCCCGGTTGAGCTCGCGTGCCTCGCGCTCCATGAGGCCGAGCTCGACGACGATGCCTGCCGCGCGCAGGCGGTCGAGTGCACCGCCGTCGCGCTGGAATGCATCGCGCGCGGCGACGACGACGCGTGCGACGCCGGCGGCGACCAGTGCGTCCGCGCACGGCGGCGTGCGTCCGTGCAGGCCGCAGGGTTCGAGCGTGACGTAGGCGGTCGCCCCGTGCGCGCGGTCACCGGCGTCGCGCAGCGCGTCCACCTCGGCATGTGGTTCGCCGGCGCGCTGGTGCCAGCCCGTGCCGACGACCGCGTCGGCGTGCGCGATCACGCAGCCGACGCGCGGATTCGGAGCCGTGGAATGCAGACCGCGCGCGGCGAGGCGCAGCGCGTGCGCCATGTGCGCGTGGTCGAGCGCGGAGAACGGGCCCGCCATCGCCGGCTCAGGACTTGCGCTTGCGCGCCGCGACCGCTTCGGCAAGCAGCGGCAGCTGCAGGCCTTCGATGACCGGCAGGTCACGCTCGAGGCGCTCGATCTCCTCGCGGAACGCCTGCACGTCCTCGAAGCTGCGGTAGACCGAGGCGAAGCGTACGTAGGCGACCTGGTCGAGCTTCTTGAGCTCGCGCATGACGAGTTCGCCGACGCGCAGCGACGGCACCTCGCGTTCGCCGCTGCGGCGCAGGTCGTCGATCACCGCGCGCACCGCGGCGTCGACACGGTCGCTCGCGACCGGGCGCTTCTGCAGCGCGCGGTAGAAGCTCGTGCGCAGCTTGTGTTCGTCGAAGGCCTCTCGTCGGTCGTCGGTCTTGACCACGGCCGGCAGCTTGATCTCGGCCGTCTCGAACGTGTTGAAGCGCTCGCCGCACTGCGGGCACTCGCGGCGACGGCGGATCGTCGCGCCGTCGTCGGAGACGCGCGAATCGATCACGCGCGTGTCCTCGTGCGTGCAGAACGGGCAATGCATCAGCGTGCCGCCTCCGCTGCGGCGGTCGTCCGCGTCACCGCGGACGACGGGGTATCGAGGTCGCGGGCGACCGTATCAGCCATACACCGGATAACGCTTGCACTGCGCCGTGACCTTGGCGCGCACGTCGGCGATCACCGCGTCGTCGTTCGGCGCGTCGAGCACGTCGCAGATCCACTGCGCGAGCTCGGTGCAGTCGGCCTCGGTGTAACCGCGCGTGGTGACGGCCGGCGTGCCGATGCGCAGGCCCGAGGTCACGAACGGCTTGCGCGGATCGTTCGGCACCGAGTTCTTGTTGACCGTGATGTGGGCCTTGCCGAGCGCCTCTTCCGCGTCCTTGCCGCTGACGTCCTTGCCGATCATGTCGACCAGCATGAGGTGGTTCTCGGTGCCGCCCGAGACGATGCGGTAGCCGCGCTCGATGATGACCTTCGCCATCGCCTTGGCGTTCTTGACGACCTGCTGCTGGTAGGTCGTGAACGCGGGTTCCAGCGCCTCCTTGAACGCGACCGCCTTGGCCGCGATCACGTGCATGAGCGGGCCGCCCTGGATGCCCGGGAACACGATCGACTGCAGCTTCTTCTCGATCTCCTCGCCCGCACCCTTGGCGACGATGATGCCGCCGCGCGGACCGCGCAGCGTCTTGTGCGTGGTCGAGGTCACGACGTGCGCGTGCGGCACCGGGTTCGGGTAGACGCCCGCCGCGACGAGGCCGGCGACGTGCGCCATGTCGACGAACAGGTAGGCGCCGACCTTGTCGGCGATCGCGCGGAAGCGCGCCCAGTCCACGACCTGCGAATACGCCGAGAAACCCGCGACGACCATCTTCGGCTTGTGCTCGAGCGCGAGGCGCTCGACCTCGTCGTAGTCGATCAGACCGGCGTCGTTGACGCCGTACTGCACGGCGTTGAACAGCTTGCCCGAAGCGTTGACCTTGGCGCCGTGGGTGAGGTGGCCGCCGTGGGCGAGGCTCATGCCGAGGATCGTGTCGCCCGGCTGCAGCAGCGCGAAGTAGACCGCCTGGTTGGCCTGCGAGCCCGAATGCGGCTGCACATTGGCGTAATCGGCGCCGTAGAGCTGCTTGACGCGCTCGATGGCGAGGCGCTCGGCGACGTCGACGTACTCGCAGCCGCCGTAGTAGCGCTTGCCGGGGTAGCCCTCGGCGTACTTGTTGGTGAGCTGGCTGCCCTGCGCCTCGAGCACGCGCGGGCTGCAGTAGTTCTCCGAGGCGATGAGCTCGACGTGGTCTTCCTGACGCTGCGCCTCGGCGGCGATCGCGCCGGCCAGTTCAGGGTCGAAGCCTTCGATACGCGAATCCCTCGGAAACATCGTGTGACCAGCCTTGCGACAGGGGAAAGACGCCCATGTTACCGCGTTCGGGCGGGCGGCCCCAAAGCCGCCCGCCGCAGCCTCACAGGTTGGCGTCGAGCCAGGCGATGCGCTGGCGCAGCCAGTCCTTGACGAAGCCGACCTCGCCCGCGTGCGAGCCCGCGAACACCGGGTTCGGCCAGACGTAGCGGTCGAGGATCGGCCAGCGCGCGAAGTTGGCATCCGGAGCGCTGCCGAGACCCGCGGCGGACGCCTCGATCCAGGCCGGCAGCGTATCGACGTGCCGCGCGCGCACGGCCTGCCAGCGCATGCGCACGCGAGACGCGAAGGCCGGATCCTGGAACAGGCGCGCGTACCAGATGCCGTTGCGGATGTGCCAGCCCTCCGGATCGGGACCGACACCGTAATCGACGTTGCCGGCGGCCAGGTCGTAGTCCCACAGCGGCCCGCGGAAGAGCTTCCCGCCGCGCGGCTTGTACTGCCAGATGCTCGAGTACGAGGCCGCATCCTGGTTGCGGAACAGCTCGTTGACGAGGAACCAGTCGATGAAGCTGTCGACGTCGATCCACGCCGCATAGCCGGTGGCAGGATCGGCGAACGTGGCCGCGTGGATCGCGTCCTCGGTGTCGCGCAGGTAGCCCGCGATGTAGTCCAGCTGCTGCGGGACCGCCGGCACGTGTCCCGGGGCCTGCACGCAGACGGGAACGTCGCGCGGCGTCTCGAACAGCACCTCGCAGTCACGTCGGCTGTCGATCTCGAGCAGGTAGCCCCCGCTGACGACCTCCGGTGAGACGTCGTCCTCGTCGAGTTCGTCGATCGCCACGCGTGCCGGATCGACCTCGATCTTCTCGACCAGCTGGTAGATGCCGACCTCGTCGCCGTTGAGCCGCAGCGTGACCATGCGCGCACGCGGCGTCCACGCCATCCCGAGGCGCTCGCCGAACTGGAACGCCGCGGCGGTGCGCAGCAGGCTCTTGTCGGCGTAGTTGGCCAACAGGTTCCAGTCCTTGTGCGCCGGCATGCCGAGCAGGCCGGCACGCTGGTCGAGCTTGAGGCGGTAGGGCTTCTTCGGCATGCCCCAGGTCGAGTTGCCGCGGCCGCGGATGCGCAGCGTGCCGGCGTAGCTCGCGCTCCCGTCGGCGAGCGTGATCGTCATCGAGGCATCGACGTAGTCCTCGGTCGAGGTGATCGGCACGCCGCCGACGGTCGTGACGACGACCTGCGGCAAGGTGATGGTGGGCGGTGGCGGATCCGAGGGCCGATCGAACCCCGCGTCGAACAGCGCGTCGCGAGGCACCGCGACCGTCACCGCGGCGATCGTCCGCACGAGACGCACGCGCGCCGGAGCCTGCTTGTCGTAGGCGAGCAGATCGCCGCTGCCGAAGAAGACTGCCCAGGCCGCGTGGGCGTCAGCGGCATAGCTCGTGGTGGTCCAGTGCGCAGCGGGCCATGTGCGCGGGAACATCGTCGCGTCGATCGCGGGCTGCACGCGCGCACGGTCGACCAGCGTGGCGAGCTCCTTGGCGTTCGGCACGCGCCAGTCCGCATGGCCGAGCCAGTTCGACGCGTTGCGCGCACGTGCCGCATCCATCGCCTGCGACCAGCCGTGCTTCTCGGGCTCTCCCGAACAGGCCGCACCGGTTTGGCCAAGCGCGCAGCGCGTCCACATGAGCCCGTGCTGCGTGTCGCTCACCGTGCCGTCGCCGTGATCGACGAGTACCGCACCGGCGCCGCCGCCGGCCACGGCGCGAACGGCGGCCGTCGACGCACGCAGGCCCGTCGCGACGAAACCCGCACCGAAGTCGACGTTCCAGGCCCGCGTGGCGGATGCTTCCGGGTTGCGGTCGCGCTGTGCGGTCCAGTGCGCGCTCGCCGGCGTCGCTGGGAAGTAGCCGGTGTCGACAGCCGGTCCCTGCTCGTCGAAATGGACGAGCCCGAGCAGCTCACCGGTATCCGGAAGGCGCCAGTCGCTTCGGCCGCACAGGACCGAGGCCGAGAGCGCCGCGGCGTTCTGACGCGCAGCCTCCCAGCCCGTGACGGGATCGACGTCGACGCTCCAGACCAGGCCCGTCACGTTGTCGCGCGTGCAGCGCCACAGGGGCACGGCCGCGCTCGCGGGAAGCACCGCGCCCTCCACGCCCAGTTTGGTGAAGTCGAAACCGGCCGCACCCGCGCCGATCTTGATCAGAGTTCCCCCGGCGGCGGCGAGGTCGCGCCCGACGTTCGCATCCTGTGCGCTGGCGAATGTCGACCCGCTGCAGGCGATCGGCATGCCGTCCATGGCGTAGCAGGCGGTCTGGCCGGTGTCGTTGAGACGCTGCGGCAACGCGTGCACCGCCGCGGAGGCGGCAGCAGCCAGCGTCGAGGCCATGAGAGAAAGCACCGGCATGTGCCGACGCGGGGTTCCGGATTCCATGGGGGCGCGCTCCGTGTCGTGGCACGGCCCCTGGACTCCCCCCGGAGGATGAGCAGGTTAGCGCCTCCAAGGCCCCGGTGCAGCGACGGGCTTCGCGGCGGGCGGCATCGGGACGACACGACGGCGACGCGCCGGCCCGAACGTGACGCGATGGCGCCGCTCGGGGATAATCGCCGGCTTCCCATTCCACCGGCTCGAGCTCGCGATGCAATACATCTACACGATGATCGGGGTCAGCAAGATCGTCCCCCCGAAGCGCCAGATCATCAAGGACATCTCGCTGTCCTTCTTCCCGGGCGCCAAGATCGGCCTGCTCGGCCTCAACGGCGCCGGCAAGTCGACCGTGCTGCGCATCATGGCCGGCGTCGACACCGACTTCCAGGGCGAGGCGCGCCCGAACCCGGGCACCAAGATCGGCTACCTCGAGCAGGAACCGCGCCTGGATCCCGAGGCGACCGTGCGCGAATCGGTCGAGGAAGGGGTGTCCGACGTGATCAACGCGCAGAAGCGCCTCGACGAGGTCTACGCGGCCTACGCCGAGGAAGGCGCGGACTTCGACAAGCTCGCCGCCGAACAGCAGCGCCTCGAGAACCTGCTCGCCGCCAACGACGCGCACGCGCTCGAGCGTCAGCTCGAAGTCGCCGCCGACGCGCTGCGCCTGCCGCCGTGGGACGCGAAGGTCGGCAACCTTTCGGGTGGCGAGAAGCGCCGTGTCGCGCTGTGCCGCCTGCTGCTGTCCAAGCCCGACATGCTGCTGCTCGACGAACCGACCAACCATCTCGACGCCGAATCGGTCGAGTGGCTCGAGAACTTCCTCGCCGACTTCCCGGGCACGGTCGTCGCGGTCACCCATGACCGCTACTTCCTCGACAACGCCGCCGAGTGGATCCTCGAGCTCGATCGCGGCCGCGGCATCCCGTGGAAGGGCAACTACTCCTCGTGGCTCGAGCAGAAGGACGAGCGCCTCAAACAGGAAGAGAACCAGGAGAAGGCACGCCAGAAGGCGATCCAGCGCGAGCTCGAGTGGGCGCGCAGCAACGCCAAGGGCGGCCGCAGCAAGGGCAAGGCGCGCCTCGCGCGCATCGAGGAACTGCAGTCGGTCGACTACCAGCGTCGCCAGGAAACCAACGAGATCTTCATCCCGCCCGGCGAGCGCCTCGGCAACTCGGTGATCGAGTTCCGCAACGTGACCAAGTCGTTCGGCGACCGCGTGCTCATCGACGACCTCAGCTTCGTCGTGCCGGGTGGCGCGATCGTCGGCATCATCGGCCCGAACGGCGCCGGCAAGTCGACGCTGTTCAAGATGATCACGGGCCAGGAAACGCCGGACAAGGGCGAGATCCACAAGGGCCAGACCGTCAACATCGCCTACGTCGACCAGAGCCGCGACAAGCTCGAAGGCAACCACAACGTCTTCCAGGAAGTCTCGGGCGGCGCCGACATCCTCAACATCAACGGCATCGAGATCCAGTCGCGCGCCTACATCGGCCGCTTCAACTTCAAGGGTCCGGACCAGCAGAAGCTCGTCGGCACGCTGTCGGGCGGTGAACGCGGCCGCCTGCACCTCGCCAAGACGCTGCTGCAGGGCGGCAACGTGCTGCTGCTCGACGAGCCCTCCAACGACCTCGACATCGAGACCCTGCGTGCGCTCGAGGACGCGCTGCTCGAGTTCCCGGGCAACACGTTCGTGATCTCGCACGACCGCTGGTTCCTCGACCGCATCGCGACGCACATCCTCGCCTTCGAAGGCGATTCGCACGTCGAGTTCTTCCAGGGCAACTACCGCGAGTACGAGGAGGACAAGAAGCGCCGCCTCGGCGAGGAAGCGTCCAAGCCGCACCGCCTGCGTTACAAGAAGCTCGCCTGACCACGCCCGCGCGGGACCGGCACGTGCCGGTCCCGCGCCTGCGGCGCGAGGAGACCACGATGTCGTTCATGCACTCGCTGCACCAGGCCTGGCAGCGCAGCGGTTCGCTCGTCTGCGTCGGCCTCGATCCCGAACCCGCACGCTTCCCCGCGGCCTTCCGCGACGATCCCGATGCGGTGTTCGCGTTCTGCCGCGACATCGTCGACGCGACCGCCGACGTCGCCTGCTGCTTCAAGCCACAGATCGCGCATTTCGCCGCGATCGGCGCGGAAGAAGCCCTCGAGCGCCTCGTCGCGCACATCCACGCGCACCAGCCCGGCGTACCGGTGATCCTCGACGCCAAGCGCGGCGACATCGGCTCGACCGCGCAGCACTATGCGCACGAGGCTTTCGAACGCTACGGCGCCGACGCGGTGACCGTGAATCCCTACCTCGGCCGCGACTCGGCGCAGCCCTACCTCGACCGTGCCGACAAGGGCGTGGTGATCCTGTGCCGCACGTCGAATCCCGGCGCACGCGACCTGCAGGACCTCGACGTCGGCGGCCGTCCGCTCTACCAGCACGTCGCCGCGCTCGTGGCCTCGGAATGGAACGCGAACGGCAACTGCCTGCTCGTGACCGGCGCCACCTACCCCGCCGAGCTCGCCGCCGTGCGCGGCCTGGTCGGCGACATGCCGCTGCTCGTGCCGGGCATCGGCGCGCAGGGCGGCGACGTCGAAGCGGTCGTGCGCAACGGCCGCAGCGCCGACGGCACGGGGCTGCTCGTGAGTTCGTCGCGCGCGATCCTCTACGCGAGCAGCGGCGAGGACTACGCCGCCGCCGCACGCGCCGAGGCGATCCGCATGCGCGACGCGATCAACGCGTTCCGCTGACGACGCCCGGCGTGTACACGGTCGCGCTCACCGGCGGCATCGCCTCGGGCAAGAGCGAGGTCGCACGCCGCTTCGTCGCGCGCGGCGCGGCACTCGTCGACGCGGACCGCGTCTCGCGCGAGCTCGTCGAACCGGGCATGCCGGCGCTCGCCGAGATCGCCGCGACGTTCGGCACCGGCATGATCGGCACCGAGGGTCGCCTGGACCGCGCCGCACTGCGCGCGCGCGTGTTCGCCGATCCGGCCGAGCGCACGCGACTCGAAGCGATCCTGCACCCGCGCATCCGCGCGACGATGCGCGAGCGTGCGCTCGCCGCGACCGCGCCTTACGTCGTGCTCGACATCCCGCTGCTGGTCGAATCGCACGCCCACTATGCGTGGGCCGATCGCGTGCTCGTCGTCGACGTGCCGCGCGAGATCCAGATCCGGCGCCTCGTCGCGCGCGACGGCATCGACGCCGCGCTCGCCGAGGCGATGGTCGCGGCACAGGCGACGCGTGAACAGCGCCTCGCGATCGCCGACGACGTCGTCGACAACAGCGGACTGCTCGAGGCGCTCGATGCACGCATCGACGCGCTGCATGCGGGCTATCTCGCGGCGGCGGGCATCGGGCGCTGATACCCCAGCGATCGCCCGGTCCGTCCCAGGCTGGCCCCGCCTCCACGACACGGCGGAATCGCCTGCGGCGGTTCCGCCCTACCCGTGGGTGATCTCGCATAGGGCGGAACCCGCGCAGCGGATTCCGCCGTGGAACCGGATCAGGGTGTCAGTCGAGGAACGCGCGCACCGCCGCGATGCCCTGCGCTCCGCTCTCGCGCGCCTGCGCGAGGTCGTCCGTACCGAGGCCACCGAGCAGATAGACCGGCAGGGGCGTACGCGCGACGAGCATGGCAGCACGCGCCCAGCCGAGCGGACGCGTGCCGGGATGGCTGGGCGTATCGCGCACCGGCGAGAGCGTGACCGCGTCGGCACCGATCCGTTCGGCGTACACGAGCTCGGCCTCGTCGTGGCAGGACACGATGACGAGACGATGCGACGGCAGCGGGCGCTGCCCAAGCGTCGCGGCGGTCGCCGCGGGCAGGTGCACGCCGTCGAGGCCGAGTATTTCGGCGAGCGCCCAGTCACCGTTGAGCACGAGGCGTGCGCCGTGCGCGTGGCAGGTCTCGCGCAGGCGGCGCGCGAGCGTGGCGATGGAAGCGCGCGGAAGCGCCTTGGAGCGCAACTGCACGAGCCTCACGCCGCGTTCGAGCGCACGCTCGACACCGGAGAGAAGAGCGTCATCTTCGGCGCCCGCAGGCTCGGGCGTCACGAGGTAGCGGTCCGGCAGGCGCAAGGCGGTGACGACGGGGCGATCGGCGGGTGGCATCGTCGAGGGTTCGATGCCGTCGGCATCGACCCAGGCCAGCGCCTGACCTTCACGAGAGGTCGGTGTGCCGGTCCAGGCATCGACGTCCCACACATCGAGCACGATACGCCCGTTCGGAACCTGGATCAGCGGGCGCGCGGACTGCATCGCGATGCCGAGTTCCTCGTCGAGTTCGCGCGCGAGTGCGTCGCGGGCGGACTCGCCGCGCTCGACCTTGCCGCCGGGGAACTCCCACATGCCCGCGAGCGACTTGCCGGGCGGACGTTCGGTCAGCAGGATGCGGCCGCGGGCGTCACGCAGGACGCCGGCGACGACGTGGATCGTCTCACGGGGTGCCGGCATGCGCGCGACCGGTCAGGTCAGCGCGCCGTGGCAGTGCTTGTACTTCTTGCCGGACCCGCAGGGACACGGATCGTTGCGGCCGACCTTGGGCGCGTCGCGCTGCACCGTCGCAGCGGTCGCCTGCACGGCGGGCAGTTGCGCAGGCTGGCCTTCGGGATCCGCACCGAAACCGGCCGGCTCGGCATGCTGGAACTGCATCGAGCGCGCCTGTTCCTCGGCCTGCGCACGCTGCTGCGCCTCGAGTGCGGCGACCTCTTCCTCGCTGCGGATGCGCACGCGTGACAGCAGCTGCACGACCTCGTGCTTGATGCGCTCGAGCATCTGCTCGAACAGCAGGAACGCTTCACGCTTGAACTCCTGCTTGGGCTGCTTCTGCGCATAACCGCGCAGATAGATGCCCTGGCGCAGGTAGTCCATGCTGGAAAGATGCTCCTTCCAGCAGTTGTCGACGACCGAGAGCATCACGTGCTTCTCGAGCGAGCGCATCGTGTCGGTGCCGAGCAGCGCTTCCTTCTCGCGCAGCAGGCGCGCGGACGCCTCGTCGACGCGGCGCTGGATGCCGGTCGGATCGGTCTCTTCCTGTTCGGCGATCCAGCCCTTGAGGTCGAGCTGCAGGCCGTACTCCGACTCGAGCTCGCGCTCGAGGCCGGCGATGTCCCACTGCTCGTCGATCGAGTTCGGCGGCACGAAGCGGCGCACGAGCTCGGCGAACACGTCGTGGCGGATGCCATCGACGGTCTCGCCGATGCCTTCGCTCTCGAGCAGTTCGTTGCGCTGGTCGTAGATGACCTTGCGCTGATCGTTGGCGACGTCGTCGAACTCGAGCACGTTCTTGCGGTAATCGAAGTTCTGCGCCTCGACCTTGCGCTGCGCGTTGAGGATCTGCTTGCTGACCATGCGGTCCTGGATCGCGTCCTCTTCCTTCATGCCGAACATGCGCATGAGGCCGGCGACGCGCTCGCCCATGAAGATGCGCAGCAGGTTGTCCTCGAGCGACAGGTAGAAGCGGCTCGAGCCCGGATCGCCCTGGCGGCCCGAACGACCGCGCAGCTGGTTGTCGATGCGGCGCGACTCATGGCGCTCGGTGCCGATGATGCGCAGGCCGCCCGACGTCTTGACCTCGTCCTGGCGCGCCTTCCACGCGGTCTCGGCACGCTCGCGCTCGCTCGCCGGCGCGTCGGCCGGCAGCAGCGAAAGCTCCGACTCGAGGTTGCCACCGAGCACGATGTCGGTACCGCGGCCGGCCATGTTCGTCGCGATCGTGACCGCACCCGGACGGCCGGCCTGCGCGACGATGATCGCCTCGCGCTCGTGCTGCTTGGCGTTGAGCACCTCGTGCGGCACGTTCGACTGGTTGAGCAGGTTGGACAGGTACTCCGACGTCTCGATCGAGGTCGTGCCGACGAGGACCGGCTGGCGGCGCTCGTAGCATTCCTTGATGTCGTCGATGATCGCGTCGTACTTGTTCTTGGCCTTGAGGAAGACCACGTCGGCCTCGTCCTTGCGCACCATCGGCCGGTGCGTCGGGATCACGACGACCTCGAGGCCGTAGATCGACTGGAACTCGTAGGCCTCGGTGTCGGCCGTGCCGGTCATGCCGGCGAGCTTCTTGTAGAGGCGGAAGTAGTTCTGGAACGTGATCGAGCCGAGGGTCTGGTTCTCGCGCTGGATCGGCACGTTCTCCTTGGCCTCGACCGCCTGGTGCAGGCCGTCGGACCAGCGGCGACCCGGCAGCGTGCGGCCCGTGAACTCGTCGACGATGACGACTTCGCCGTCGCGCACGATGTAGTCGACGTCGCGCTGGTACAGCGCGTTGGCGCGCAGCGCGGCGTTGAGGTGGTGCACGACCGCGAGGTGCTTGGAATCGTAGAGGCTCTCGCCCTCGCCGATGATGCCGTCGCGGCGCAGCAGCTCTTCGGCGTGCTCCATGCCGGCTTCGGACAGGTGCACCTGCTTCTGCTTCTCGTCGACCCAGTAGTCGCCCTCGGCGTCTTCCTTGGCCTGGCGGTCGAGCTTCGGGACGATGCGGTTGACCTTGACGTAGAGCGCCGGCGAGTCGTCGGCCGGGCCCGAGATGATGAGCGGCGTGCGCGCCTCGTCGATGAGGATCGAGTCGACCTCGTCGACGATCGCGAAGAACAACGGACGCTGGTAGCGCTGCTCCCTGGAGAGCGCCATGTTGTCGCGCAGGTAGTCGAAGCCGAACTCGTTGTTGGTGCCGTAGGTGATGTCGGCCTCGTAGGCGCCACGCTTGTCGCCGTGGTCCATGCCCGGGTAGACGACGCCGACGCTCATGCCGAGGAAGTTGTAGACCCGGCCCATCCAGCCCGAGTCGCGGCGCGCGAGGTAGTCGTTGACGGTGACCACGTGCACGCCCTTGCCGGCGAGCGCGTTGAGGTAGACCGGCAGCGTGCCGACCAGCGTCTTGCCTTCACCCGTGCGCATCTCGGCGATCTTGCCCGAGTGCAGCACCATGCCACCGATGAGCTGCTCGTCGTAGTGGCGCAGGCCGATGACGCGCTTGGCAGCCTCGCGCACCACCGCGAAGGCCTCGGGCAGGATCGCGTCGAGCGACTCGCCCTTGGCGATGCGCTCGCGGAACGCGACCGTCATGCCCTTGAGCGCCTCGTCGTCGAGCGCCTCGAAGCGCGGCTCGAGCGCGTTGATCTTCGCCACGGTCTTGTTGAGCGTGCGCAGGATGCGCTCGTTGCGGCTGCCGAAAATGCCCGTCAGGAAACGCTGGAACATCGGTCGAGGTCGTCCGTATGAAGGTGCCGGACCGCGTCGGCGGGTCCGTCAGAAAAGCGAAAGCCGCCGATGATACGGCGGCGGACGGCGGAACACCAAGCAGCTGGGTCCCGCCGCGGCGGATTCAAGCCGTGCAGCAGGCCCGGGGGCCATGCCGCGCGGCGCCGGGGCGGGTGGTACTCAGGTACGCGTCGTACGTGCCTGGCGCACGTAGACCATCGGGTTGACGGGTCGGCCGTTGAGCCAGACCTCGAAGTGGCAATGCGGACCCGTCGAACGCCCCGACGAGCCGACCTTGGCGATCTTCTCGCCGATGCGCACGCGCGAGCCGACCTCGACGAGGTTGCTCTGGTTGTGCGCGTAGCGCGTCATGTAACCGTTGCCGTGGTCGACCTCGACCGTGTTGCCGTAGCCCGAGCGCACGCCCGAGTAGGTGACCACGCCTTCGGCGACCGCGAGGATGTCGCTGCCGAGCGGAACGTCGAAGTCGACGCCGAGGTGCTGGGCCTGGCGACCGTTGATCGGATCGGTGCGGCGGCCGAAGCCCGACACCATGTAGCCCTGCGCGACCGGCATGCCCGCGGGCAGCAGCGCGTTCTCGACCTTGCGGTCGAGCAGCAGGTTCTCGAGCATGCCGAGCTGTGCCTCCTGGCGCAGGAACTCCGCGCGCAGACCGTCGATGCCGGCGCCGAGCGCCTGCGGCGCGGTGGTCGCGCCGAGGGGCTCCTCGGGACCGCCGAGCGCGGGTTCCTCGGCGAAATCGAACTCGCCGCCCTCGAGCTTGCCGACCTGGGTCAGGCGATCGCCGAGCGCATTCAGGCGCATGGCCTGCGCGCGCAGCTGGCCGAGCTGCAGGGCGAGCGCATCGAGGTCGCGACGCGAGTCGGACTCGACGACAGCGAGCGCCGAGCGCTGGTCGGCGAGCGCCTCGCGCAGCGTCAGGAGGTCGCTCATCGCGGCATCGCGCGGGTTGATCGTGAGCACCGCCGCACCGAAGCCGACGGTCGCGCAGGCGAGGAAGGCGACGCCGGCGGCGGCGATCGCGATCAGCTTGCCGCGGCGGCAGCCGAGGTCGAGGCTGCGCGGGGTCGAATGGGATTTCGCGACTAGAATGATGTTCATGCCGTCTTTGCCGATGGGGTTCCGCCGTGCAGCCCAAGCGTCCACCTTCCCGACCACCCCGCAGCGGGCCCGTGCCCGTCACGCAGTGCGTCGACCTCCAGTCGCTCGCCGCAAGGGCGCGCGCACTGGATGCGCTGGATGGTCGCTTGCGCCACCTGTTGCCCGCCCCTCTGGCCCGCGAATGTCGCCTCGCGGACCTTCGTGACGGACGCCTCGTCTTTCTCGCGACGAGCCCGGCCTGGGCGACCCGCCTGCGGCTGCATCACGCAGCGCTGCTGGCGGAGGCCCGCGTCGCTTGTGGCGACACGGTCGGGCACGTCGTTGTGAAAGTGGCAGCCCTGCCGCCCGTTCCCGTGGAAACGGCAAGACGGAAGCCTCTTTCCGCAACCGCCGCGATGCATCTGCGGACGGCGGCACATCACCTCTCGGACCCCGAACTGCGGGCCCTTTGTCTCAGTTTGGCGTCCTTCGCCGACGACGATCCTCCCGCGGAAGCCTGAAGGCTCCTCTGGTGTCCTTGCGGAGTTTTCCCCTGGACGCCCGGGGCCGGGCGTCCGCACATCTACCTCGTGGTCAGATCGCGTGCGCCGGATGGGCGTACGAGATCGGTGCCTTGCTCTCGTCCTCGAAGCTCACTTCTTCCCACGCGGTCTTGTCCGCGAGCAGCGCGCGCAGCAACGTGTTGTTGAGCGCGTGACCGGACTTGTAGCCGTAGAACGCACCGATGAGGCTGTGCCCGAGCAGGTACAGGTCACCGATCGCGTCGAGGATCTTGTGCTTGACGAACTCGTCCTCGTAACGCAGGCCGTCCTCGTTGAGGACGCGGTAGTCGTCGAGCACGATCGAGTTGTCCATCGAGCCGCCGAGCGCGAGGTTGCGCTCGCGCAGCATCTCGATGTCGCGCATGAAGCCGAAGGTGCGCGCGCGGCTGACTTCCTTGACGAACGAGGTCGTCGAGAAGTCGATCTCGCTGGTCGAGGTGCGCTTGGCGAACATCGGATGGTCGAAGTCGATCGAGAAGCCGACCTTGAAGCCGTCGAACGGCTCGAAGCGCGCCCACTTGTCGCCGTCGCGCACGGTCACGGACTTCTTGATGCGCACGAAGCGCTTGGCCTTGGCCTGCTCCTCGATGCCCGCCGACTGCAGCAGGAACACGAAGGGACCGGCGCTGCCGTCCATGATCGGCACTTCGGGTGCCGACAGGTCGACATAGGCGTTGTCGATGCCGAGGCCCGCGATCGCCGAGAGCAGGTGCTCGATCGTCGAGATGCGGACATCGTCCTTGACCAGCGTCGTGGAGAGACGCGTGTCGCCGACGTTTTCGCAGGAGGAGCGGATTTCGACCGGTTCGGGGAGGTCCACGCGCCGGAACACGATACCCGTGTCGACGGCGGCGGGGCGAAGCGTCATGTAGACCTTGTCGCCCGTGTGGAGACCTACGCCCGTCGCCCGGATGACGTTCTTGAGCGTGCGTTGTCTGATCATTTCTTTTGTGTGCGTCCCTTGGGGCAGGAGCATCGTTGGCCGCTCGATGCTAGCACACGGCTCCAGCCAGTAGAAGGCAAGTCGACGCGCCGAGCCAACACCTGTTGCGAATGTGCAACAAATGGGGAGGTCCGCGGTCGGAGCGCACCACGCCCGTCCGGACGGAGACGGACGGGCGCGGTGCGGGAACGTCACCGCTGCGACGCCACGCAGCGGTGTACGGGGGACGCCACGGCACGTCGCCGGATCGGCGGATGCCGCGCGACAGCCCTCGGCCCGCGCGTCCGGCGCGGGCGTGGACCTCGGGAGGGGGCGTAAAGTCCTCGATCTCTCCTCAGTCGGCCTGGCGGCGCAGGAACGCCGGGATGTCGAGGTAGTCGATCTGCGAGTCGGCCGCACTGCTCGCCTGGGGCACGGCCGCCGCTTCCGGAGCCGCCTGGGCACGCGAGGCGCTCATGCGCGGGATGCCGGCGTAGTCGATCTCGCCCGTGGTCGCGTTGCGCACGACGCGCATCGGCGGACGCGGCGCGGTCAGGATCTCGCGCTCCGGCGCACGCACCGGCTGGCGCGCGGCACCGCGGTTGAGGCCCGTCGCGACGACCGTCACGCGCACCTCGTCCTGCAGCTCGGGATCGAGCGCGGTGCCGACGACGACCGTGGCGTCCTCGCTCGCGAACTCGTGGATGACCTGGCCGATCTCGTCGAACTCGCGCATCGTGAGGTTCTGGCCCGCCGTCACGTTGACGAGGATGCCGCAGGCGCCGGCGAGGTTGACGTCCTCGAGCAGCGGGTTGTTGATCGCGGCTTCCGCGGCGGCCACTGCGCGATCGTCGCCACGCGCCGAACCGCTGCCCATCATCGCCATGCCCATCTCGGCCATCACCGTGCGCACGTCGGCGAAGTCGACGTTGATCAGTCCCGGGCGCGTGATGAGGTCGGCGATGCCCTGCACCGCGCCGAGCAGCACGTCGTTGGCCTGCTTGAACGCGCTGAGCAGCGTGACGTCACGACCGAGCACCGTGAGCAGCTTCTCGTTCGGCACCGTGATCAGCGAATCGACGTGCTGGCTCAGGTCCTCGATGCCCTTGAGCGCGACCTGCATGCGGCGGCGGCCCTCGAACGGGAACGGCTTGGTGACGACCGCGACGGTCAGGATGCCCATCTCCTTGGCGAGCTGTGCGACCACCGGCGCGGCGCCGGTGCCCGTGCCGCCGCCCATGCCGCAGGTGATGAACGCCATGTCGGCGCCGTTGAGCAGCTCGACGATGCGCTCGCGGTCCTCGAGCGCGGCCTGGCGGCCGACCTCGGGGTTGGCACCGGCGCCGAGACCCTTGGTCACGTTCGCACCGAGCTGCAGCGTGTGCTTGGCACCGCTGTTCTTGAGTGCCTGCGCATCGGTGTTGGCGCAGACGAACTCCACGCCGTCGACGTGTGCATTGACCATGTGGCTGACGGCATTGCCGCCGCCGCCGCCCACGCCGATGACCTTGATCACCGCGTTCGGTGCCATCTTCTCGATCAGTTCAAACATGTTCCCGTCCTCCGTCGGCTCGAGCCGTACTTGATTTGTGTGTGTTGCCACCCGCGCGGCCTCCTGGCCGGCGACCGTCCGACGGGCGGCTGGCGCGCCGCCCGCTTCGCGACCGTTTCGGTCGCCGCTCCGCGCGTCCTGCGCAAAGCGTGGAACGTCCCGCACCGTGCCCGTGCACGGCTCAGAAATTGCCCTTGAACCACTTCGAAACCTTGTCCCACATGCCGCCGACCGCCTCGACGCCGCGGCCACCCGGCATGCGCGCCTGCTGGCGGCTGCCGTACAGCAGCAGGCCGACGCCGGTCGCGTGGACCTGGTTGGAGACCACGTCGGCGAGGCCTGTCACGTGCTGCGGCGTGCCGAGGCGCACCGGCATGTGGAAGATCTCCTCGGCGAGCTCGCTCGCACCTTCCATCTTCGCGGCGCCGCCGGTCAGCACGATGCCGGCCGCGACGAGGCTCTCGTAGCCCGAGCGGCGCAGTTCGGCCTGGGCCAGCGAGAACAGCTCCTCGTAGCGCGGCTGCACGACCTCGGCGAGCGTCTGCCGCGCGAGGCGGCGCGGCGCGCGGTCGCCGACGCTCGGCACCTGGATCGTCTCCTCGGCGTGCGCGAGCTGGGCGAGCGCGCAGGCGTACTTGACCTTGATCTCCTCCGCGTGGGCGGTCGGCGTGCGCAGCGCGACGGCGATGTCGTTGGTGACCTGGTCGCCCGCGATCGGCAGCGACGCCGTGTGGCGGATCGCGCCCTGCGTGAAGATCGCGATGTCGGTCGTGCCCGCGCCGATGTCGACGAGACAGACGCCGAGCTCGCGCTCGTCCTGGGTCAGCACCGCGAAACTCGACGCGATCTGCTGCGGCACGAGGTCGTCGACGCGCAGGCCGCAGCGCGACACGCACTTGCGGATGTTGGCGGCCGCGCTCATCGCACCGGTCACCAGGTGCACGCGCGACTCGAGGCGCACGCCGCTCATGCCGATCGGGTGGCGGATGCCCTCCTGGCCGTCGATCACGTAATCCTGCGGCTCGACGTAGAGGCGCTCCTGGTCGGCCGGGATCGCCACCGCGCGCGCGGCCTCGATGACGTGCTCGCGGTCGGCCTCGGTCACCTCGCGATCGCGGATCGGCACGATGCCGTGCGAGTTGAGGCAGCGGATGTGGCTGCCCGCGATGCCCGCGTAGACCGAGCGGATCTCGCAGCCTGCCATGAGCTCGGCCTCCTCGATCGCACGCTGGATCGACTGCACGGTCGATTCGATGTCGACGACGACGCCGCGCTTGAGCCCGTGCGACGCGTGCGAGCCGATGCCGATGATCTCGACCGGCTGGCCAGGCTCGTGCTCGCCGACGATCGCGACGATCTTCGACGTGCCGATGTCGAGCCCGACGATGAGGTTCTTTTCCGACTTGCGATTCATCGTCAGGCCTGTCCGGCCGGCGTCGTGCCGGGCGTGGGGTGCGGGGACGCGGGAGGTGTGTTCGGTGCGCCCGGCGCGGGCAGCGCCCAGCGCAGCGCGAAGCCGTTCTCGTAACGCAGGTCGACGTAGACGGGCGGCCCCGCGGCGCCCGAGGCGAGCTGCGGCCACGCATCGAGGAAGCGCTTGAGGCGCTGGCGCGGCTCGACGCGACCGAGCTCGATCAGCGCGCCGCTCGCCAGCGTGAGGCGCCAGCTGCCGCGCGCACTGAGGTCGACCGCGCGCACGCCGAGGCCGCTGCCCGCGAACTCGCGCAGGCACTCGGCATAGAACGCGAGCACCTCGGCGAGACGCTCGTCCGGGCCCGACAGCGCTGGCAGGCCTTGCATGCCTTCTGCGCCGGGCACCGAGAAGATGTCGCCGGTGCGGCTGATCAGGCGCGCCTCGCCCCAGCGCGCGTACGGCTGGCGCTCGTAGACGGTCACCTGCAAGGTGTCGGGCCACTGCTTGCGGGCCTCGACGCGCTCGACCCACGGCAGGCCCATGACGGCCTGCTGGACCTCGCCGAGCTCCATCGCGAAGAAGCCCGTGCCGAGCTCGCCCTGCACCGCCGATCGGATCTGCTCGGCGCTGACGTGGTTGTACTCGGCGCGCAGCTCGATCTTGCGCACCGGCCAGCGGTCCGACGCGAACCAGCCGTTGAGCACGCCGACGATGGGCAGCGCGACGAGCGTCAGCGCGATGCCCCAGGCCAGCAGCTTGAGCGGCAGCGGCGTCCTCATGCGGCGCCGTCCTCGCGCGCGAAGCTGGTCTCGAGGATGCGCCAGCACAGGTCCTCGAACGCGATGCCGACCGCGCGCGCGGCCTTCGGCACCAGCGAATGGCTGGTCATGCCCGGCGTCGTGTTGACCTCGAGCAGGAAATTCGCGCCCGAGCGGTCGCGCATGACGTCGACGCGGCCCCAGCCCGAGCAGCCCGCGGCCTCGAACGCCTTCACCGCGAGCGCGCGGATCGCCGCCTCGGCCTCGCCGTCGAGCCCCGGGCACAGGTACTGCGTGTCCTCGGCGACGTACTTGGCGTGATAGTCGTAGAACGCACCCTTCGGCACGATGCGGATCGACGGCAGCGCCGTGCCTTCGAGCACGCCGACCGTGAGCTCGTCGCCTTCGATGAGCTGCTCGATGAGCAGCTCGCCGTCGTAACGCGCGGCGTGTTCGACCGCCGCGGCGACGTCGGCCTGCGCGAACACGCGCGTGATGCCGACACTGGAGCCTTCGTGCGACGGCTTGACGATCGCCGGGAAACCGATGCCGGCGATCGCCGCGGCGATGTCGTCGTCGGCCGACACCTTCGCGTAGCGCGGCGTCGGCAGGCCGACCGCCTGCCACACCTGCTTGGTACGCACCTTGTCCATCGCGAGCGCCGAACCGAGCACGCCGCTGCCCGTGTACGGCACGCGCAGCGCGTCGAGCGCGCCCTGCAGCATGCCGTCCTCGCCACCGCGACCGTGCAGGATGTTGAACACGCGTGCGTAATGGCCCGCGCGCAGCGCGTCGAGCAGCGCGGGAATGCCGTCGACCGGATGCGCGTCGACGCCGCGCGCGCGCAGCGCCTCGAGCACGTTGCGGCCGGAATCGAGCGACACCTCGCGCTCGGCCGAAGTGCCGCCGAGGGCGACGGCGACGCGACCGAAGCGGCGCGGATCGGTGGTGCGGGACGTCATGCGGGACTCCTGAGTTCGCCGAGCGCGGCGAGCTCGTTGGCGGCGGCGCCGATGTCGCCGGCGCCGAGCAGAAGAAGAAGGTCGCCGTCGCGCAGCAGCGCCGGCAGCACGCCGGCGAGTTCGCGCGGATGGTCGACGAGGACCGGATCGACCTTGCCGCGCGCACGCACGGCGCGCGCGAGCGCACGGCCGTCGGCGTTCGCGATCGGCGCTTCGCCTGCCGGGTAGATGTCGGTCAGCACGAGCACGTCGACGTCCGCGAGCACGCGCGCGAAGTCGTCGAGCAGATCGCGCGTGCGCGAGTAGCGATGCGGCTGGAACGCGACCACGAGACGACGCTCGGGCCAGCCGCCGCGCGCGGCCGCGAACACCGCGGCGAGCTCGCTCGGATGGTGGCCGTAGTCGTCGACGAGCAGCGCGCTGCCATCGTCGAGCGCGAGTTCGCCGCGCAGCGTGAAGCGGCGGCCGACGCCCTGGAAGCCGGACAGCGCGGCCTGCATCGCCGAGGCCGGGACGCCGAGCTGCCAGCCGACCGCACACGCGGCCAGCGCGTTGAGCACGTTGTGACGGCCCGGCAGGTTCAGCGTGACCGGTACCGTGGTGTGGTCGTCCGGCACGTGCAGGTCGAAGTGCATGCACGGGCCGTCCTGGCGCACGTTGCTCGCGCGCAGGTCGGCGGCCTGGTCGATGCCGTAGGTCAGCACGCGGCGCGGTGTCGCCGCGGCGAGCTCGGCGACCTCGGCGTCGTCGACGCACAGCACGGCGAGGCCGTAGAACGGCAGGCGATGCAGGAAGTCCTCGAAGGCCTTCTTCACGCGGCCGAAGTCGCCGTCGTAGTTCTCGAGGTGGTCGGCGTCGATGTTGGTGACGATCGCGACGACCGGCGACAGCATCAGGAACGAACCGTCGGATTCGTCGGCCTCGGCGACGAGATACTCGCCCGTGCCGAGGCGTGCATTCGCGCCGGCTGCGGTGAGCTGGCCGCCGATCACGAAGGTCGGGTCGAGGCCTGCTTCGGCGAGCACGCTCGCGGTGAGGCTCGTCGTCGTGGTCTTGCCGTGGGTGCCGGCGACGGCGATGCCGCGGCGGAAGCGCATGAGCTCGCCGAGCATCTCGGCGCGCGGCACGACCGGGATGCGGCGTTCGCGCGCGGCCATGAGTTCGGGGTTGTCCTCGCGGATCGCGCTCGAGACCACGATCGCGTCGACGTCGGCCACGTGCGCGGCGGCATGGCCGGGACGCACGTCGATGCCGAGGCCCTCGAGCCGGCGCGTCGTCGCCGACGTGCTGCGGTCCGAGCCCGAGACCGTGTAGCCGAGGTTGTGCAGGACCTCGGCGATGCCGCTCATGCCGACGCCGCCGATGCCGACGAAGTGCACGCGGCGGAAGTCCTGCATGATGTCGCCGTGGCGTGGCAGGCGTTGCGGGGTCATGCGGCCTCCGCGAGGCAGCGGTCGGCGATGCGCGCCGCCGCGTCGGCGCGCGCGAGCGCACGCGCCGCGGTCGCCATCTGCACGAGGCGGAAGCGCTCGCGGCCGATCGCGTCGAGTTCGCTGCCGACGTGTTTGACGAAATCGTCGCCCTGCGCGACGAGCCGCGCGGCACCCGCCTCGACGAGCACCTCGGCGTTGCGCGTCTGGTGGTCGTCGACCGCAGCCGGGTAAGGCACGAGCAGCGCACCGACACCGGCCGCGCAAAGCTCGGCGAGCGTCAGCGCGCCGGCGCGGCAGATCACGAGGTCGGCCCAGGCGTAGGCCGCGGCCATGTCGTCGATGAACGCGTCGACGCTGGCCTCGACCTCGGCCGCGGCGTAGGCCGCCACGGTCTTGTCGAGATGACGGGCGCCGCACTGGTGGCGGATCGTGAAGTCGACCGCGTCGCCGCGGCGCTGGAACACCAGCGGCAGCTGAGTGTTGAGCGCGAGCGCGCCCTGGCTGCCGCCGAGCACGAGGATGCGCAACGGCCCCTCGCGATCGTTCATGCGGTCACGCGGTGCCGGCAACGCGGCGATCTCCGCACGTACCGGGTTGCCGACCCACTCCGCCCCCGGCAGCACGCCGTCGAAGCCGCCGAGAACGACACGCGCGACGCGCGCGAGCAGGCGGTTGGTGAAGCCGGCGACGCGATTCTGCTCGTGCACGAGCAGCGGCAACGCGAGCATGCGCGCGGCGAGCCCGCCCGGTGCGGCCGCGTAGCCCCCCATCGACAGCACGCTGCGCGGTGCGACGCGGCGCAGGATCGCGCGCGCCGCGAACACCGCGCGCAGCAGCCGCAATGGTGCGAGCAGCAACGTCAGAACGCCCTTGCCGCGTACGCCCGAGAACGCGAGCGTCTCGAGCGGGAAGCCGGCCTTCGGCACGAGCGTGCCTTCGAGGCCACCTCGGCCACCGAGCCACACGACCGGCACGCCACGCGCGACGAGTTCGCGCGCCACGGCGATGCCGGGGAAGATGTGGCCCCCGGTACCGCCGGCCATGATCACGACCGGTGCGCTGGCGGATGTCGACGTCATGCGCGCACGGCCTCCGCGGGAACGTTCGGCATCGCCTGCGCGGCCGCGCTCTCGGCACGCGAGAGTTCGTAGCTCGCGCGTGCGAGCAGGCCGACTGCCGCGCAGGTCATGAGCAGGCTCGAGCCGCCCGAGCTGATCAGCGGCAGGGTCAGGCCCTTGGTCGGCAGCACGCCGAGGTTCACGCCGATCGAGACGAGCGCCTGCAGCGCGATCATCAGCGACACGCCGAACGCGCAGAAGCCCGCGAAGCGCTGGCCACCCTCGACCGCGCGCATGCCCGTGCGCAGGCCGCGACCGACCAGCCAGGCGAAGAGCGCGAGCACGATCACGATGCCGAAGAAACCGAGTTCCTCGGCGATCACCGCGAGGATGAAGTCGGTGTGCGCCTCGGGCAGGTAGAACATCTTCTGCACGCTCGCGCCCAGGCCGACGCCGAACCACTCGCCGCGACCGATCGCGATGAGCGCCTGGGTCAGCTGGAAACCGTCGTTGAACGGATCGACCCACGGATCGAGGAAGGTCTTGAGGCGCTTGAAGCGGTACTCCTCGAAGATCGCCGCCCACGCGATCGCGGGCGTCGCCACGCACCCGAGCAGCGCGAGATTGCGCAGGCGCGCGCCGCCGAGCCAGATCATGCCGAGCGTCACCGCCATGAGCAGCACGGCGCTTCCGAAATCGGGTTGCAGCAGCAACAGGCCGACCAGCAGGCCGGCGATGCCGAGCGGCTTGATCACGCCGACGAGGCTGCTCTGCACGCTGTCGCGATGGCGCACGAGGTAGCTCGCGAGGTAGGTGATCAGCACGAGCTTGACGACTTCGACCGACTGGAAGCCCGAGATGCCGACGTGGATCCAGCGCCTCGCGCCGTTCACGCGCATGCCGATGCCGGGGACGAACACGAGCAGCAGCAGGCCGATGCCGCCGAGCAGCAGCAGCACGGCGTGCTTCTCGATCCAGGCGAGCTCGATGCGCGCGATCGCCACGGCGAGGCCGATGCCGAGGCCGAGGAACAGGAGGTGCCTGAAAAGGTAGTAGAACGGACCGATGCGCTGGTTGTCGGCTACCGCGATCGAACTCGACGCGACCATGATCACGCCGACGCTGACCAGCGCGAACGCGGCCAGCACGATGCCGGCATCGTATCGACCCTGGGGTCCGGTGCGTCGCGTGGCCTGGGAGGTCATGCCGAACATCAGCGCACCTTCAGCGTGGCGAGGCCGACGAGGACGAGCACCACCGAGATGATCCAGAAGCGCACGATCACGCGTGGCTCCGGCCAGCCCTTGAGCTCGAAATGATGATGGATCGGCGCCATGCGGAAGATGCGCCGGCCGGTGAGCTTGAAGCTCGCCACCTGCAGCATCACCGACACCGTCTCCATGACGAACACGCCGCCCATGATGATGAGCACGACTTCCTGGCGCACGATCACCGCGATCGTGCCGAGCGCGGCGCCCATCGCGAGCGCACCGATGTCGCCCATGAACACCTGCGCGGGATACGTGTTGAACCACAGGAAGCCGAGTCCCGCGCCGGCCATCGCACCGCAGAAGATCGCGAGCTCGCCCGCGCCCGGGATCGACGGGATCTGCAGGTAATTCGAGAACACCGCGTTGCCCGCGAGGTAGGCGAACGCGCCGAGCGCCGTCACCACGAGCACGCTCGGCATGATCGCGAGGCCGTCGAGGCCGTCGGTGAGGTTCACCGCGTTCGAGAAGCCGACGATCATGAAATACGCGAGCGGCACGAACAGGATGCCGAGCGGGATCGCGACGGTCTTGAACACGGGCAGGTACAGCGCCGTTTCGGCGGGCGTGTCGGCGGTCATGTAGAGGCCGATCGCGACACCGAGGCCGAACACCGACTGCCAGAAGTACTTCCAGCGCGCGGCGAGGCCGCGGCTGTCGCGCAGCACGAGCTTCTTGTAGTCGTCGTAGAAGCCGATCGCGCCGAACGCCATCGTCACGCCGAGCACCATCCACACATAGCGGTTGGACAGGTCCATCCACAGCACGGTGGCGATGACGATCGCGAGCAGGATCAGCGTGCCGCCCATGGTCGGCGTGCCGGCCTTGACGAGGTGCGTCTGCGGGCCGTCGCTGCGCACGACCTGGCCGGCCTTGAGGTCGGCGAGCTTGCGGATCACCGCAGGACCGATCAGCAGCGACACCGCGAGCGCGGTCAGCGTGCTCATGATCGTGCGGAACGTAAGGTACTGGAACAGGTGGAAACCGCTGTACCAGCTGCGCAGCAGGTCGGCGAGTTCAAGCAGCATGTCGCCCTCCCGAGGCGTCGGAGGTGCCGAGCAGCGCGCGCACGACGCGGTCCATCGCGGAACCGCGCGAACCCTTGACGAGCACGACCGCATCGGCCGGCAGCGAGGCGCGCAGCGCCTCGACGAGCGCGGTCTGGTCGGAGAAATGGGTGGCGCCGTCGCCGAACGCGCGGACCGCGGCCGCGCTCAGCGCGCCGACCGCGATCAGGCGGTCGATGCCGGCCTTGCGCGCGAGTGCGCCGGTGTCGGCGTGCAGTCGCTCGGCGTCGACACCGAGCTCGCGCATGTCGCCCATGACGAGGATGCGCGTGCCGGCCTCGGCCGCGAGCACCGCGATCGCCGCGGCGAACGAGCCCGGGTTGGCGTTGTAGCTGTCGTCGACGAGCCGCGCGCCGTTGGCGAGGCGATGCCGCGTGCTGCGCCCCGCGACCGGATCGGCCGACTCGAGGCCGGCGACGATCGTCGCGAGCGGCACCTCGAGCGCGAACGCGAGCGTGGCCGCAGCGAGCGCGTTGAGCACGTTGTGACGACCCGGCAGCGCGAGCGTGACGGCGGTCTCGCCGGCCGGCGTGACGAGCACGAAGCGCGAACCGTTCGTGGTGGTCTCGACGTTACGCGCGCCGACGTCGACCGTCGTCGCGGCAAGGCCGAAACGCAGCACGCGGCGCGGGGCGGCGAGTCCCGCGAAGTAGTCGGCGAACGCGTCGTCGGCATTGATGACGGCCGTGCCGTCCACCGGGAGTGCCGCGTGGATCGCCCCCTTGGTCTCGGCGACGCCCTCGAGGCTGCCCATGCGCTCGAGATGCGCGGGCGCGACGTTGTTGACGAGGGCGACGTGTGGCTGGCCGATGCCGGCGAGCCAGGCGATGTCGCCGGGCTGGCCCGCGCCCATCTCGAGCACGACGAAGTCGGCCGAGGCCGGCATCGCGAGCACGGTCAGCGGCAGGCCGATCTCGTTGTTGAAGTTGCCGGCATTGACGTGGGTCGGCGCATGGCGCGAGAGGATCGAGGCGAGCAGCGTCTTGACCGTGGTCTTGCCGTTGCTGCCCGTGATGCCGGCGACGCGCACGTCGCGGCGCGCACGTACCTCGCGCGCGAGCGCGCCGAGGGCGACCTGGGTGTCGTCGACGACGACCTGCGGCAGGTCGACCGGCAACTCGCGCGCGACGAGCGCGGCAGCCGCACCGGCATCGCGCGCCGTCGGCACGAAATCGTGGGCGTCGTGGCGCTCGCCGCGCAGGGCGACGAACAGCGCGCCCGCGGTGATCGCGCGCGTGTCGGTCGACACGCTGTCGATGGCCACGTCGGGTCCGACGCGGCGACCGCCCGTGGCGCGTGCGACGTCGTCGAGGCGCAGGTTCAGCATGGGCGCCTCGCGAGCGCAGCGGCCGCCACGGCGAGATCGTCGAACGCATGGCGCACGCCGGCGATCTCCTGATACGCCTCGTGGCCCTTGCCGGCGACGAGCACGACGTCGTTGACGTCGGCGGCGCGCACGGCACGTGCGATCGCGCGGGCGCGGTCGCGCTCGATCGTGATGTGCTCGACCGCTTCGAAGCCGGCGACGATGTCGGCGACGATCGCATCGCCGTCCTCGCCACGCGGATTGTCGTCGGTGACGATCACGTGGTCGGCGAGGCGCTCGGCGATCGCGGCCATCTGCGGACGCTTGCCGGCGTCGCGCTCGCCACCGCAACCGAACACGCAGACGAGCACGCCGGCGCAGTGCGCACGCACGCTCGAAAGGGCCTGCTCGAGCGCGTCGGGCGTGTGCGCGTAGTCGACGACGACGAGCGGCTGGCGGCCGTCGCCACCGAGACGACTCATGCGACCGACCACGGGATCGAGGCCGGCGAGCGCCTCGCGGATCGCCTCGAAGCCGGCACCGAGGGCGCCGAGGCTCGCCGCGACCGCGAGCAGATTGGAAACATTGAAGCGGCCGAGCAGGCGCGACTCGACCTCGCCCTCGCCCCATGGCGTGTGCAGGTGGAAACCGAGGCCACGCGCGTGCGACACGATGCGCGTCGCGCGCACGTCGGCATCGGCCGAGTCGACGCCGTAGCCGACCGGGCGCACGCCGGGCGCGAGACCGCGCGCGATCGTGTCGCCGAACGCGTCGTCGCGGTTGACCACGGCGACACCGAGTCCGGGCCATGCGAACAGGCGACGCTTGGCCTCGCCGTAGGCCTCCATCGTGCCGTGGTAGTCGAGGTGGTCGCGGGTGAGGTTGGTGAACACCGCGAGCGTGAAGTGCACCGCGTTGACGCGGCCCTGCTCGAGCGCGTGCGAGGACACTTCCATCGCGACGTCGGTCGCGCCGGCATCGCGGAACGCCGCGAGCAGGCGCTGCACGCTGATCGCATCGGGCGTGGTGCGCTCGCCGGATGCGAGCGCGCCGCGCAGGCCTGCGCCGAGCGTGCCGATCGTCGCGGCGCGACGACCGAGCGTCTCGAGCGCCTGCGCGAGCAGCTGGACGGTCGAGGTCTTGCCGTTGGTGCCGGTCACGCCGACCACGCGCAGCGTGCGCGACGGATCGCCGTGGAAACGCGCGGCGATCGCGCCGACGTGATCGCGCAGGCCTTCGATCCACACGGTCGGCAAGGCCGTCGCGGCATCCGTCGCCGGCGCTTCGGCGATCACCGCGACGGCGCCGCGTGCGGCCGCGGCGGGCACGAAGCGGATGCCGTGGTCGCTGCCACCGCGCAGCGCGACGAACACGTCGCCCGCGTCGAGCGCGCGCGAATCGAGGCCGAGGCCGTGCACGCGAACGTCCGCGGCCATGCCGGCATCGGCATGGCCGTCGAGCAGGTCGCCGAGGCGCATCGAGGCGCTCATTCGGGGATCGCCTCCTCGTAGTTCGGCTGATCCGGCGGGTAGTCGGGCGGCGGGCTCATCGGCCCGATGCCCTGGTTCACCGCGGCGGCACCGGCGTACCAGCGCTGCACGTTGTCGGGCGGGATGTCGAGCAGGCGCAGCGCGCCGTCCATGACCTTGCCGAATACGGGGGCAGCGATGAGGCCGCCGTAATACACGCCGTGGCCGCCGTGCGGATCGTGGATCACGACGACGCCGACCAGGCGCGGGTTGCTCGCCGGCACCATGCCCGCGAACAGCGAGGCGTAGCGCTTCTCGTAGCCGCCGCCGACCGCGCGGCGTGAGGTGCCGGTCTTGCCGGCGACACGGTAATTGGCGACCGCCGCCTTGAGACCGCCGCCGCCCGGCGACACGACCGTTTCGAGCATCTTCACGACTTGGTCGGCGATCTGCGGATCGATGACGGCGCTGTCGGGGTTGCTCGCGCCCTTCACGAACGTCGGCTGGCGCAGGCGGCCGTGGTTGGCGAACACCGAGTAGGCCTGTGCGAGCTGCATCGGCGTCACGCTGAGGCCGTAGCCGTACGACATCGTCGCCTTCTCGGTCGGTCCCCAGGCCTTGGCGATCGGCAGGTAGCCCGGCGACTCGCCCGGGAAGCCGCAGCCGGTGACCTCGCCGAGGCCGAAGCGCTGGAACACGTCGCGCATGTGGTCGGCGCTCATCGTCATCGCCATCTTGGCCGAGCCGACGTTGCTCGACTTGGTGATGACGTGGGTGACGTCGATGAGGCCGTAGTTGCGGATGTCGCCGATCGTGTAGCCGCCCGGCAGCATCATCTTGCCCGGCGTCGTGTCGATCGGCGTCTCGGGCTTCCACTTGCCGCTCTCGAGCGCGGCCGCGACCGTGAACGGCTTCATCGTCGAGCCCGGCTCGACGACGTCGGTGACGCCGCGGTTGCGCCGGTAGGCCGGCTCGCTCGCCGCACGCGAGTTCGGATTGAACGACGGCTGGTTGACCATCGCGAGGACTTCGCCGCTGGACGCGTCGAGGATCACCATCGAACCCGAGGTCGCCTTCTGCTCGAGGATCGCGGCCTTGAGCTCGCGGTAGGCGAGGTACTGGATGCGGCGGTCGATCGACAGCGTGAGGTCGCGGCCCTGCTGCGCCTCGCGCAGCAGCTCGACGTTCTCGATGACGTGGCCGAGGCGGTCGCGGATCACGCGCTTGACGCCGGGCTTGCCGGCCAGCCACTCGTCGAACGCGAGCTCGAGACCTTCCTGGCCGCGGTCGTCGATGTTCGTGAAGCCGAGCGTATGGGCGAGGATCTCGCCGCTCGGGTAGTAGCGGCGGAACGCACGCTCGCTGGCCACGCCGGGGATCTGCAGCGCGAGCAGCTGCTGCGCGGCATCCGGATCGACCGGGCGCTTGAGGTAGAGGAACTCCTTGTCCTTGCGCTGCAGCAGGCGCTCGGTCAGCGCATCCGTGGTCACGCCCAGCGCCTCGGCGAGTTCGGGCAGGCGGTCCGGGTTGGCGAGCAGCTCCTTGGGATTGCCCCAGATCGACTCGACCGGCGTCGACACGGCGAGCGGCTCGCCGTTGCGGTCGAAGATCGTGCCGCGCGAAACCGGGATCGGGATGTCGCGCAGGTAACGCGCGTCGCCCTGCTCCTGGTAGAACTCCTTGCTGACCACCTGCAGCTCGAACGCACGCGCGGCGAGCAGCGTCGAGGACAGCGCGAGCACCATCAGCACGACGTACAGGCGCCCGCGCAGGTTGGCCGGCTTGCCGCGCGTGTTCATGGCGTCACCCCGGCGCGCGGGCACGCGAAAGCCTGCACGGCTGCGCAGGCTTTTCGACGCCCCGGCAGGACCGGGGCCGCGGACGCGGCCTGTACGGCCGGACCTGCGTTCATGGCTGTGGGTTTCCCCCTCACTGCCGTTTTCAATGTCGCTTGACGATCATCTCCGCGGCGCTCGGCGAGACCATGCCGAGACGCCCGCGGGCGACCTGTTCTATTCGGTTGTTCTCGGCTGCGGTCGCCTGCTCGAGCTGCAGGCGGCCGAACTCGAAATTGAGGTTGTCTCTCTCATCCGTGAGACGGTTGAGCTCCACGAACATGCGGCGGCTGTCGTGGCGCGTGTACACCACCGCGATCGCGCTGCCGATCACCGCGAGCATGAGCACGAGCATCGACACCACCCGCACCACGCTCATCGCCGCTTCTCCGCGACACGCAGCACGGCGCTGCGCGAACGCGGGTTGTCGGCGAGCTCCCGCTCGCCCGGGAAGACCTTGCCGAGCGCGACGAAGGCCGACTCGGGCGCCTCGACCGGAGGCAGGTGGCGCCGCGATGCCGGCTGCCCTTCCCGTCCCCGCATGAAGCGCTTGACCACGCGGTCCTCCAGCGAATGGAAACTGATCACCACGAGGCGCCCGCCCGGCCGGAGCCGCTCGAGCGCGCCCTGCAAACCTTTCTCCAGCGCACCCATCTCGTCGTTGATGTGGATGCGCAGGCCCTGGAACGTGCGTGTCGCCGGATGCTTGTTGCGCTCGCGGTAGCCGATCGTGCGGGCGACGAGGTCGGCCAGCTGCGCAGTCGTGCGCAGCGGCTCCTCGGCGCGGCGCGCGACGATCGCGCGGGCGATGCGACGGCTCAGCCTTTCCTCGCCGTACTGCCACAGCACGTCGGCGATGGCGGCTTCCGGCGCGTCGGCGAGCCAGTCGGCGGCGCTCACGCCCGACGTCGGATCCATGCGCATGTCGAGGGGACCCTCCGCCTGGAAACTGAAGCCGCGCGTGGCATCGTCGAGTTGCGGCGACGACACTCCCAGGTCAAAGAACACGCCATCCAGGCCTTGCGCCGTTTCCGGCCAGCCCGCGAGTTCCGCGAAGCTGTCGTGCCGGATGCGCACCCTCTCGTCCTCGCCGAACGTTTCGCGGGCCGTGGCGATCGCCGTCGGATCACGATCCATCAGCAGCAGCCGTCCCGCGGAGCCCAGCCTCGCGAGCACCTCGCGCGCGTGACCACCGCGCCCGAACGTGCCGTCGAGGTAAGTTCCGTCCGCACCGATCTGCAACGCCTCGAGAACCTCGGCGAGCATGACCGGTACGTGCCTGAACTCCTTCTCCTGCATCACCCGCTCCGGCTAGAAATTGAGATCGAGCATGTCCTCCGTGATCTGCTCCTCACCGATCGCCTCGCGGATGTTGGCGAGGTGCGCCTGCTCGCTCCACAGCTCGAGCTTGTTGCCCATGCCGAGGAGCACCGCCTTCTTCTCGATGCCCGTGCCGGTGCGCTGGCTGGCCGGCAACGAAATGCGTCCGTTGCCGTCCGGCTCGACGTGTGCCGCGGCGCCGACGAGCCGGCGCTGCAGGTTGCGATGCACGGCCTTGGCCTTGTTGAGCCCGTTGACCTCGTCGCGAACCCGCTCCCACTCCTTTTCGGGGAAGATCCACAGGCAGCCGAGCTCGAACGGGTTGTAGGTGACGACGAGGCGGTTGCCGCTGAGCTTTTCGACGGCGTCACGATGCGCAGAGGGGATCGAGATCCGCCCCTTGTCGTCGACTGAAACCGAGGTCTCGCCCTGGAACATGCCCCACCGATCACCACGAAAAACCACTTCTCACCACCTTATGCCGGAGGTCAGGGGGTGTCAAGAAAATTCAGGCAAAAACCGCTGGATTTTCGGCAGCTTGGCGTTCATTCAGGTAGGCACGTACAAGCGTACGCGGCGTGGTTGCGACGACGCCGACGGGGTTCGAGGGACGAGGCCGGTGCAGCCTGCGAGGTGGACAAGGATCGGGAGCAGCCCATCACGTACGGAGGGGCGGGCGGAGCGGGCCGAGTGCGCCGGGAAGGGCTAGACGGCCGCCGCGAAAGCCGCGCGCGCGCGCGGCGACAAGGCGAGCAGGAGGCGACCCTCGTCGTCCTCGACGTCGACCCATCCCTGCCCCTCGCCCGCGGCATCGGCGCCGAGCATCGCCAGCGTGCGCAGCAGCACGCTCATGCGCACGCCGAGGCGTTTGCACAGGCGCGCGGCCGACACGGGCGTGTCGACCGCCGCGAGCTCGGCGAGGACGAGCTCAGCCAGTGACGGTGGCGGCGATGTCACGGGATATCCGGACCGGCGCGGCGGTCGCGTCGTGCCGCGAGAGCACGACCGGGATCGATTTCGAGGTCGGCGTGCGCGCCTCGTCGGCGAGACTCGACAGCGGCACGAGCGGATTCGTCTCGGGGTAGTACGCGGCGAGACAGCCGCGCGGCAGGTCGTTGGCGACGAGCAGGAAGCCGCGCACGACGCGTTCGACACCGTCCTCGGCGAGGCTGCGCACGTCGACGCGATCGCCTGCGCGCAGGCGGAGCATGGCGATGTCGTCGTCACCGATGAACAGCACGCGACGCTCGCCGCGCACGCCGCGGTAGCGGTCGTCGAGGCCGTAGATCGTCGTGTTGTACTGGTCGTGCGAGCGCGTCGTCGCGAGCGTGAAGACGTGCTCGGCACTCGTCGCCCTCGCGCGATGCACGGGTGTGTCGCGCGATATCGCGTGCGGGATGAACACGGCCCGTCCCTCGCGCGTCGTCCAGCGCCGCTCGCGTGCGGCGTTCGGCAGGCGGAAGCCGCCCGGCACGCGGACGCGTGCATTGAAGTCGTGGAAATCGTCGAACACGCGCGTGATCGCATCGCGGATGCGGTCGTAGTCCTCGACCAGCCACGCCCAGCGCGTGCGGCTGCGCGCACCGAGCGTCGCCGCGGCCATGCGCGCCACGATCGCGGGCTCGGAGAGCAGGTCGCGCGACGCGGGCGCATTCATGCCCGACGACAGGTGCACCATGCTCATCGAATCCTCGACGGTCACGGACTGCGGACCTGCCGCCTGCAGGTCGATCTCGGTACGGCCCAGGCAGGGAAGGATCAGCGCGTCGCGGCCGTGCACGAGATGACTGCGGTTGAGCTTGGTCGTGATGTGCACGGTCAGCGCGCAGCCACGCAGGGCTTCGGCGGTCGCATGCGTATCGGGCGTGGCGGCGGCGAAATTGCCGCCGAGTGCGACGAACACCTTCGCGCGGCCGTCGCGCATCGCTTCGATCGCACCGACGACGTCGCAGCCGGGCTTGCGCGGCGGCGTGAAGCCGAACACCTCGCCGAGGCGGTCGAGGAACGCCGCCGCGGGCTTCTCCGAGATGCCCATCGTGCGGTCGCCCTGCACGTTGCTGTGCCCGCGCACGGGACAGGCGCCGGCACCGCGACGCCCGATGTTGCCGCGCAGAAGCAGCAGGTTGCCGATCATCTGGATCGTCGCGACCGCATGCTTGTGCTGGGTGATGCCCATGCCCCAGCAGCAGATGACGCTGCCGGCGCGCAGGTAGACCTCGGCCGCACGCGCGAGCTGGGCGCGCGTGAGGCCGGACTCCTCCTCGATCAGCGCCCAGTCCTCTGCGGCGATCTCGGCCGCGAACGCCTCGAAGCCGGTCGTGTGCGCAGCGATGAACTCGAGATCGACGACGCGTGGCGCACCTTCGGCGAGCGCGCGCGCATCGGCTTCGAGCACGTGCTTGACGATGCCCTTGAGCGCGGCGAGATCGCCGCCGATGCGCGGCTGGAAGTAGTCGGAGGCGATGCGCGTGTCGCCGTTGCGCAGCATCTCGAGCTTGTCCTGCGGATCGGCGAAACGCTCGAGTCCGCGCTCGCGCATCGGATTGAACGCGACGATCGCGGCACCGCGCTTCGACGCCTCGCGCAACTCGCCGAGCATGCGCGGATGGTTGGTGCCGGGATTCTGGCCGAAGATGAAGATCGCGTCGGCATGCTCGAAATCCTCGAGCGTGACCGTACCCTTGCCGACGCCGAGCTGCGCAGTCATCGCCACGCCCGAAGGCTCGTGGCACATGTTCGAGCAGTCCGGAAAATTGTTGGTGCCGTACTCGCGCACGAACAGCTGATACAGGAACGCAGCCTCGTTGCTCGCCCGGCCCGAGGTGTAGAACATCGCCTCGTCGGGTGAATCGAGCGCCTGGAGATGCCCCGCGATGCAGGCGAACGCCTCGTCCCACGACACCGGCACGTAGTGGTCGCTCGCCGCGTCGTAGCGCATCGGCTCGGTCAGCCGCCCCTGACCTTCGAGCCAGTGGTCGCTGTAGCCGGCGAGCCTTTCCACGCTCTCGCGCGCGAACAGCTCGCGCGTCACGCGCCGCTTCGTCGCCTCGGCGGCGACGGCCTTGGCACCGTTCTCGCAGAACTCGAAGGTCGAGGCGTGCTCGCGATCGGGCCATGCGCAGCCCGGGCAGTCGAAACCGTCGGGCTGGTTCGCCGACAGCAGCGTCTTCGCGCCGAGCGCGGGAACACCTTGCTCGAGGAGATGACGCGCGACGCTGCGCAAGGCGCCCCATCCACCGGCGGGGCCGGCGTAGGGCTTGATGACGGGTGTGCTCACACGGAACCTGCGGATGGCCGGTGGCGCGTCGGGAGCGACGGCGGACGCGCCGGAAGGAGGCGCATCGTGCGCACCCCACGCACGTCAGGCAATCGGCGCGACCTATCAGGCGATAGTCCGGTCGATGTCCTGCGGATCGCGGAGGCGTCAGTGGCCGCGCGCGGGCGCGGGATCCACCGCCGGAACGTCGGCGTCGACACCCTGCGCCTTGACCCCGGCCGACGCGGGCTCGTCGTCGATCGGCAGGCCGCGATCGAGCAGCCACAGGCGCATGTACTTGCGGTAGACGTTGTCGGCGCCGACGCAGGCCAGCGCCCAGCCGCGCCAACCGTCGAGGAAACCGAAACGCAGCACGTAACCGCGCAGGAAGCGCAGCAGCGGGCTCAGGCACAGGTTCCACCAGTAGGCGCGACGCCCCTCGTGGTGCAGCGCGCGTGCCATCAGCGTCGCGTAGCGGTCACGACGTGCCCACTGGTCACCGACATGCCGGTAGGCGTGGTGTTCGATGTCGCCGCGCAGGGATTCCACCGGTCCGTCCGCGACGACCTTTTCGTGGATCTCGCGCCCGCCCCAGCGCGCGCGGCGCCGGTCGAACAGGCGCAGCTTGCGGTCCGGGTAGCCGTTGCCGCGCCGGATCGGGCGGCCGTAGTACTCCGTGCAGCGCGCCATGCGGAATCCCGCCGCGTCGCCGAAGGCTTTCGCCCTCGCCTCATCGATCGACGCACGCAGGGTCTCGCCGATGCGCTCGTCGGCATCGAGGCACAGCACCCAGTCGTGGCGCGCGGCGTCGACCGCGGCCTGCTTCTGGCTGCGGTAGCCCGTAAAGGTGCGCACGATGACGCGGGCGCCGAGCGATTCGGCGATCGCGCGCGTGTCGTCGTTGGAGTGCGAATCGACCACGATGATCTCGTCGCAGAACGACAGTGATCGAAGGCAATCGGCGATGTTGGCGGCTTCGTTGCGCGTGATCACGCACGCACTGAGGCGTGGGAGCGGCGCATCCGCGTGGGGGCGGAGCATGGGGAAAACCTCGTCGTTCATCGAAACAGTGTCCACGGCGCATGTCGTCCCCGCGTCGAAGCGTGAACGAACGAAGCTAAACGCCGGTTGACTCGCGCGTTCATGACGCGTTTACGCGACGATCCGTCGCAGCCCCTGCCATCCGACCCTGCCTGCTCGCGCGGCGACGCGGCACAATGGGCGCTCCCTGCGAGGACACCGTTCGATGGACAGCCGCCACCCCGACCTGCACCCGCTCTACGACGAGCATCTGGCGACGCTCCGACAGCGCGCCGATGCGGCCCTCGCTCGGGGCGGCTTCGACCATCTCGTCATTCCGGCCGGCCATCCGCGCTACCAGTTCCTCGACGACCGGCCCTACACCTTCTACGTGAACCCGCATTTCAAGCACTGGGTGCCGTCGACGAAGGCGCCGGGCTCGTGGATCGTCTACACGCCCGGGAGCAGGCCCAGGCTGGTGTTCCTGCAGCCGCACGACTACTGGCATGCCGTGCCGGAAGCGCCGGCCGGTTACTGGGTGGACCACTTCGAGATCGTGGTGATCCGCGAGCCGGCCGAGGCGCGCGCGCACCTGCCGGCGGATACGGCGCGCTGCGCGATCCTCGGCGAGTCGGAATGGGCGGTCGGCGACGCCGTG
The DNA here is from genome assembly GCA_029959555.1 of Lysobacteraceae bacterium PS02065. Lineage (GTDB taxonomy): Bacteria > Pseudomonadota > Gammaproteobacteria > Xanthomonadales > Rhodanobacteraceae > Dokdonella. Next base: position 49,219 of record JASCPI010000009.1, read on the forward strand.
CCGAACAACCCGCGCGCCGTGCTCGATCACCTGCACTACCACCGCGCGTTCAAGACCGCCTACGAGCTCGCGATGATGCGCGTCGCCAGCCGCATCGGCGTGCGCGCGCACCGCGCCGCCGAAGCCGCGTTCCGCGCCGGTGAGTCGGAGTTCGGCATCCACATGGCCTATGTCGCCGCGGCACGCCAGACCGAGGCCGACCTGCCCTACAGCAACATCATCGCGCTCAACGAGCACGCGGCGATCCTGCATTACACGGAGTTCGACCACGCGCCGCCCGCGCAGCCGCGCTCGTTCCTGATCGACGCGGGCGGGTCGTTCCACGGCTACGCCTCCGACATCACGCGCACCTACGCCGCGCAGCGCGACGGCGAGTTCCAGGCCCTGATCGACGCGGTCGACCGCGCCCAGCTCGGCTTCTGCGACGGCGTGCGCGCCGGTCGCGACTACCGCGACCTGCACGTCCACGCTCACCACGTGCTCGCCGGCATCCTGCGCGAGCATGGTGTCATCCGCATGTCGGCCGAGGCGGCTGTCGAGACCGGCGTGTCGGCGGTGTTCTTCCCGCACGGGCTCGGCCACGGCATCGGCCTGCAGGTGCACGAGGTCGCCGGCTTCGCCGCGGGCGAGGACGGCGGCACGATCGCGAAACCCGACGGCCATCCGTATCTGCGCCTGACGCGCGTGCTCGCGCCCGGTATGGTCGTGACGATCGAACCGGGCCTCTACTTCATCGACATGCTGCTCGCGGGGCTGCGCACACGCCCCGAAGCCGCCGACATCGACTGGGATCGCGTCGAGGCGTTCCGGCCGTACGGCGGCATCCGCATCGAGGACGACGTGGTCTGCACGACCGACGCGCCGGAGAACCTCACCCGCGACGCCTTCGCCGAGGCGGCCTGACGCGCCGGCCCTGGCGACGGTTCGAAGCGCTCATTCGAAGCCGTTGCCGAAGATGCGGTCCGGCACGAAGCGACCGGATACGAACGCAGGCGGATACGGCGAGGCAGGCGTGACCGACTGCCCTCCGACGAGGACGCGCCCGGCCGCATCGGTGCCGACGGATCGCACGGCGGCATCGAGCTCGGGCGTGGCGTCGCCGTCGGGATAGATCACCGCGTGCGTGCGCAGCGGATCGACCACGGCGCCGGACACGGCGTCGAGCACGAGCGTCTGCAGGTCGCTGTGCGAGGTGCCGCCGAAATCCTCGTAGACGCGCGCACCACCGACGAACAGGCGTCCGCCCGACAGCGCCGCACCTTCGGTGACGTCGGGCCCGTCGTTGAGGAAGCACACCGGCGTCGTGCCCGCGCCGCCGTCGTGACCGCCGACGAGCACCCTGCCGAGCATGCCGAAGCCGAGCGTCACGCTGCCGTCGTCGCCATCGAAGGCCATCGCGCCGATGCCGGCCTCGCAGCGGCGCGCGACATTGCCGGTCAGGTACACCGTGTACGTGTAGGCACCGAACGTCCCTGCACGTCGCACCGCGAGACCGGTCGCGCGGTCGACCAGCGAACCGCCACTGTCGAACGCCCGCCGCACGAAGCCGCCGTTGCCGAATCCCGTGCACGGCGCGCCGTTGGCGCCGATGCACAGCAGGCCGTAGTCCCAGTTCTGGTTGTTGACGCGGATCGCGCCGGCGACGTAGAGCATGGGTGCGCTGCCGATCACGCCGGTCGGCTTGGTCGTGATCCTCGAAACCTCCATCGAGCAGGCTTCGTTGAACGGCGCGCACAGGCCGCCCGGCACCGGAATCTGCACGTAGCCATTGGTGTCGCCGATGCTCGTGTCGCGCACGAGCATGTCGCCTTCGAGGCGCGCGCGGGTGAGGAACGGATTGCTCTCGACCGAGTCGAGCACGCGATGACCGACCACGCTGATCCAGGTCACGGTGCCGCCGCCGAGCGGGAACGTCTGGTACGCGACCAGTCCGGCGCCGTACTCGTCGCGGAAATCGCCCATCGCGACGTTGCTCGACAGGAAGGTGCCGTCGAGCCGGAACACGAGCACGACGACGTCGTTCGTCGTCACCGAAGTCGAGCGCTGGCGGTTCGCGAGCACGTAGAGGCGGCCGCCGAGCACGGCGATGTCGGTGACGCTGCGGAACGCGAGACCTTCGGCGGAGACATGGCGCAGCAGGCCCGGATTCGGCTCGCCGGTGACCGGCCATGTGCCGCGCAGCCCCGCGCCGGTCACGCGCTGCAGCACGACGTTGCCCGACACGACGCCACCGTAGACGATGTCGCCGCCCGCGGCGAGTTCCGCCACGGCGGTCGCACCGGCGCCGGTGCCGCCGACGATGACGTCGCGTCGGCTCGTGAGCGGGAAGCCCGGGTCCGGCGCGAACGGGACGTCCGCGAGACTGGCCGTCGCGTCGGCAGCCGCGATCGCGGGAAGTGGCGTGGCCCCGAGCGCGAGGAACGACGACACGGTGGCCGCACTGAAGACGACATCGATGAGGCGCATGGTCCGGCTCCGGAAGCGGCAGGTCGACTGCAGGTGTCCGGGTTACGCGCGAACGGGTATGGAACGGACATCGGCGCCCGGGGGCGCGGATGCCCGGGGATCCGCCGAGCACGGGAACATCCTCACCGGGCTGGGAAACCCACAAAAAAAAGCCCTCCCGCACAAGCCGAGCCGTTCCTTTAATCTGTTGAAGTGATACAGTCCCCGTCGTCGCACGACGACGGGGATTTCTTCGTGGGCGAGCGGAAGAGGCGCTCGAGGTCGGGGGCACGCCCCCCGCCGTTCGAGTCCCTGCAGATCAACTTCTGCAGGAATACGCTCTGCTCGAACTTCGGAGCCATGCCCGGAGACGATCCCGCTTGGCGCAGGGCCGGAAACACAGACGGATACACCTTCTCCGGCTCGGATTACAAGGTGTCGCTCAAGTGCAGAGTGTGCAGAAGTTCCACCCGAGTGAGAAGCAACCGCGCTTGTGTGGAAGAGCATCGGCGCCAGACCGCCTACCTGCGCCTCGATACGCCGGCCGTGTGTCCAACGTGCGGCAGCTCCGATCGCCTGCAGAAGTTCGGGCAGACCACCGCGGGCTCGACGCGGTTTCGTTGCGCTGGATGCAAGAAAACCTTCTCGGTGCCCATCAATGCGCAGTGGCGTCAGCGCGTACCCGAGAAGAACGATCTTATCCTCAAGCTCTTGGTCAACAAGTCGCCGATGCGGCGCATTCTCGAGGTCAGTGGCGTCAGTGCCACAACGCTCTATCGTAAGCTCGAGTTCGCGCACGCCCAGTGCATGCGGTTCGCCGCAAGGCTGGAGCGCCAACTCCCCACGCTGCCGCTGGACTCCGTGGAGATTGGCACCGACCGACAGGACTTTCTGGTCAACTGGGGCCGCCACTTCGACCGGCGTGCCTTCGTGCTTTCCGCGATCGTCTCCGCGGAGAACCAGTCGGGCTACGTGCTGGCTGCACACACGAACTTCGACCCCGATGTCGACCCGGGACGTGCAGAGCGCGAGGCACGGCAACGCGGCGACTACGACAAGCTGATCTACGAGCGCGAGGCCGCCCGCATCTGGCTTGCGCGCGACTACGCAGCACACGCGGCGAGAGTGGTCAAAGAGTCCCATGACACCTCGTTCTCGGTGCAGCGCGGATCGCGCTCGGAGGCAGGCGACGCGTTCTTCGATGAGCTTTGGGAGACAGCGGCGCCGGCGCATGGTGTGCAGGTCCGGCAGGAATACGTGTTCGTTGCGCACTTCCTGACGCTCAGGTACCTGCTCGGAAGCGCGCGCACCATCACGTTCTACCTCGACCCCGACGCTGGCCTCAAGCAGGGCACCATTTCGGCGTTTCGCGACGAAATCCTCGCCGGCCGGTGCCGCGCGTACGAGCTGGACATCACCAAAAAGCTTACGATCGACAAGGTTGAGCTTGCCGTCATGCAGGCCAAGGCTGCGCTGGATCGCGCTCGCAAGGCGACTCCCGGCCTGAGCCGCGACAAGATGGCGTTGCAGCTACTGGCGCGTGACCTGGAGGCGGCCACCGACCCAAGTGCGTGGATTCGACATCCGCTCCCGAATCGTGCCGAGCCGGAGTTGCGCGTCCGGCACCTCACGCCACGAGAGTCCGACACGCCCGCCGATCTCGCCGCCCAGATGCTCAAGGCGACGATTCGCAACACCGATCGCTTCATGATGATCGTCCGACGCCGCGTGTCGCTGCTCGAGCGACCCATCAAGACATCGTCGGGCGGATCTCGCCACTGGTACGCGTACTCGCCCTACAACCCGGCTGTCGCGTGCCGGCTGCTCGACATCGTTCGCGTGCTGCACAATTTCCAGCACGTCGGTAAAGACGGCAAGACGCCTGGCATGCGTCTGGGGCTGACCGATCAGCCGTGGTCGATCGAGGAGATCCTCAACGTGCCGCGATGGATCGAGCCGGTCAGGCGTCCTGCTGCTCGAAAACGAAAAGGGCCGCCTGCGAAGGATCCAGCAGCTGGATGAGACGCTTCGGCGAGGGCGCCTCGAGGCGATACATCCGGCCGAAGTAGGGCGCCATGCAGCGGCGCATAGTCGGCGTCCACAGCCAGCGACCGTCCGCATCGACCATGCCGTATTCGCGTGCGACTACGGCGGTCTGTTCAGCCGTGAGCGCCGACGCCGGTGTGACGGCGATCGTGACCTGCGTCGTCCACTCGACGTCCGATTCGGGGGACGCCTCGGGTTTGCGTTTGCCGGCGGCCGCCTGAGTGACGCGCTCGAAACGGGCCAGCACGAAGTCGGCGAAGCGCTCGCGCTCCGCGTCATAGGCGCGCACGTGCCACCGCCACCCGTTGTAGACCAGCGCATGCGGCCAGAGCAGCCGGTCGACAGGCTCGGGCGTCGTCATGGACTGGTAGGTGACCTGGACGGCGCGCTGATGGGCGATCGCGCCGGTCAGGGCACGCAGGACGTCGCGCGCGACGGTGCCCCCCGGCGTCGGCACGGCGTCGGCCGCCGCGGGACCCGGCAGCCACACCGCGCCGTCATCGACGCTGGCGTTTGTGCGGAGTAGGAGCAGCGCCAGGTACTCGTCCGGCGCGCCCGTGGCGATCTTGGGCTGGAAGGACTTGCCCGGGCGGTAGCAACGGCCCGAAACGTCGTAGATCAGATTGTCCGGGTAGGCGTCCCGGTACCACTTGAAGTCGCGACTGAGGTGGTTAGCCGAGACGTGGGTCGCATCGCATACCCGCTGGCGCTGCACGGCCCCTTCCCAGCACGCCAGCGACTCGATGAATCGCAACCGTTGTCGACGCGCGACATGGGCGGGGTTAATCTTCTCCACGCGAGAAGCGTACCCTACTCCTCATGCGTAGGGCAATTCTTGTGATAGACTATCGCATACGGAGTACGATACGCCTCCCGCGGACCTCTCTTGTGGTGATGAGCACGGCACTCGACGACTGGCTCGACCATCTGGCGTACGCTGACTTTCCCGAGCAGCTGCGCCGGCGTGGCGACGTTGTGGCGTTCGACCACCCCTACGCCTCGGAGCTCAACGCGCTTCTCGACCCCAACGGCCAGATCGCGGCCGCGGCCGTGTTCGAGATCGACGGCGTACCTGCCGTGTGCCTCATTGAGGGTGACCCCCACGTCACCGCCGCCGCGACCTACCAGGCGCTCCAGCAGCGCGTGTGGAGCCAAGGCCTCATCTCCGTCGTACTGGTGCTGGGCGACGATGCCGTGCGGGCGCTTCCTGCCGTGCCGGGCGTGGCAGCCGGCCAGCTCCTGCTCAAGCAGCAGGCCGGCGCGGCCAGCCTCTACTCGGCGCACGCCGTTCAGTCGCCCGAGTTCTTGGCCGCGCACGAGGACTGGTTCGCCAGCAGCCGTCGCGTCGACCACGACCTCATCGCCAACCTCAAGATTGCCGTCGAGCGGCTGGCGCCGGACGTCGGCACCGTAATCGATGCGCAGTACCTGATGGCGCAGGTGCTGTTCGTGTCCTACCTTGAACATCGGGGACTCGTGGACACCCGGTATCGCACGGTCCATCAGGTGGGGGCGCTGCACGATCTCGTGGAGCACCGCCACGGCGTGGGTCTGGACGCTCTGTTTCGTCGCTTGAAGATCGACTTCAATGGCGACTTCCTCACGCCGCGCTCCGAAGACGCGTGGAAAAAGCTCTCGCCTGCGAGCTTCAAGACGGTCTTCCACTTCCTGGAGCGCACCAATCTGGCCTCGGGCCAAGGATCGCTCTGGCGCTACGACTTCCGCTTCATTCCCGTCGAGTTGCTCTCGAGCGTCTACGAATCCTTCATCGGCACGATGGCCAAGGATCTTGGCGCGTTCTACACACCGCGCCATCTCGCGCGCCTGGCAGTCGAGGAAGCACTGGATCCCCTTCCTGACGCGCCCGTCGTCTTCGACGGTGCGTGCGGATCGGGCATCCTGCTGACCACGGCGTTTCGTCGACTGTTGGGGCGTGCCGAGCAGCAGGCTCAGCGCCGGCTCTCGCTGGGTGAGCGCGCCAAACTGCTCAAGGCCACGATCTTCGGCGCCGACGTCCATGAATCGGCGTGCCGCGTGACCTCCTTCAGCCTGTACCTCGCGCTGCTCGAGGACCTGGTCCCCACGGATATCGCCGAGATCCTCGACGAGCAGCACGACAAGCTGCCTCACCTCGCCGGCGAGAACATCTTCTGGGACAAGCACCACGGCGACATCTTCCATCCCCAGCACCCCATCGCGACCGGCGTGGTGCCCCGTCCTACGGTGCTCATCTCCAATCCGCCATGGCAAGAGCCTGCCGGAATGGACAAGCCTCTCTACGAAAAGTACCTCGACTCGTCGGCCGAACGCGCCGAGCTGCGCCAGATCGCGGTCGCTTTCGTCGAGCGCCTGACGAGTCTGGCGGCGCCCGGCGCACGCATGAGCCTCATCCTGCCGGCATCGATCTTCGTCAAACCTACGTATCAGTCGTTCGTGGCCAGATGGTTCGAGAACGTGCGTGTGCGCCGTCTCTTCAACCTCGCGGACATGCGCTCGCTGCTGTTCAAGGCCAAGCACGCCGCCGTCGTGATTCGCGCGGATGTGCCGACGACGGGCGAGGCGTCGAGCCGACCGATGCTGTTCGAGTACCTCACCCCCAAGGCCGACGTCTCGCTCGCCTACCGGCGCATGGTGGTGCATGGTAGTGATCGCCGTTGGCTGAGCCAGCGCCGCGTCCAGCACGACCCCTTCATTCTGCAGCCGCTCTACTGGGGTTCGGAGGTCGAGCTGGGTGTGCTCGTGGAGATGCGCGAGCGCGGCACGATCCAGACCCAGATCGCCCGGAAGCGCTTCGTCTCCACGAAGGGCTTCCACATGAAGGACGGGACCAAGGAGGCGGACATCGCGCCCCTGAAAGCCATCCCGTTCCTCGACGCCAAGACCTACGCTTGGTCGAGCGTCGCGCTGCAGGACGACGAACTGCGGCCGTTCTCGCTCACGCAGGCCGCCTCGATCGGAGACCCCCAGGTCTATCAAGGCGCGCGCGTCGTCTATCCGGATGGCCTGACACCCGTGCGTCGCATCCGTGCGGCGTTTTCCGACGCGCCCTTCTCGTTCACCAACTCGATGGCGTGCGTTCGCGATCTCGAGGACGACGAAGACACGATGCGGTTCCTCGCCGCCTACCTGTGTTCGGACCTGGCCGCCTACTGGGCCCTCCTGACGGCCCCCACCGCGGTGCTCGAGCGCACGCAGATCAAGAAGGCCGAGGTCGATCGCCTGCCGTTCTGGCTGTGGCAGGACGCGCAGGATCCTCGGCGCGCCAAGACCATCGTCGAGCGCGTGGCCACGTGGTCGAAGAACGCGCTGCGCAGCCCCGGAACCCCACGCGGCGCTCTTCTGCCCGCGGAGATCGAGACGCTCATCCACGACTACTTCGGGCTGGATGCACGCATGAGACGCGTCGTCGCCGATGTGGCCAATGACGTGCTGCCGTACGTGCAACCTACAGCGCTCGGATCGATGCCCAATGGACTGCAGACGGCGCCCTCGGAGACCCAGCTGCAGGCCTACGCCCAAACGCTCGTCGGGGAGCTGGATCGCTACCGCGCACTCAGCGGGGGCGAGGGTCAGTTCAACGCACGCGTGCGCACGTGGACGGCCGGCGAGACGGGCTACGGCATCGTATCGGCCACGGCCAGTTCCGCCGACACCCCGACCGATGCCGGGGCCCACGTCGTGGATACCTCGATCAACCAGATCCTGGCGACGCTGCGCGAGCACCACCTGCTCGAAGCCCATCGCGAGGGGCACGGTGTTTCAACCGATCTCTTCGTGAGGGCCGGCGACACGATCGTGTTCGCGAAGCCTCTCATCCGACGCCTATGGCTCACGAGCGCAGCTTTGGACGATGCGTTCCGACTTCTGGAATATGTACAGGGAACGTATGGGCGCTTCGCGAAAGGTTGACGACGATCCGTGGCTGCTCGCGCTCAAGCCCGCTGACACTGAGCGCATCGTCGCGCACGTGGTGACGTCGTTCCGCAAGCTCGCGGCTTCAGCGAGCGGCTACACCTTCGAGCTCACCGAGGTGGAGCTCACCAAGAAGCTAGGCAATCGGCTCCACCACACGCGTGCGGAGCAGGGCATCGCCGGCCCGTGGGACTGCGAGGTCACGAAGAACTCGCGGTCCGAGGATGATCCGCGGCGGCTCGACATTCGCTTCTACACCGTCGTGGACAATCGCCACGAGATCGAACTCATCTTCGAGTGCAAGAAGATGCACGCCGATCAGCGCGCAGCCAGAAGCTTGCGCGCCTACTTCGACGAGGGCGTGCGTCGATTCGTCACCGGAAGCTATGCGCCGAACGAGCCAATCGCCTTCATGATCGGCTTCAGCAACGTGCCGGGCCCGGACATCGCGACCTCACTGAAGCGCTCGATGGGCAAGACGGATCCCGCTCTCGGCCTGACGAAGTATGCGGACGGCAAGCTGTGGCAGGAGCCACCGAGCCGCTTTGCATCGTATGCATCCTTCGCCACGTGCCACCAGCGCACGCTGCCCGAAGTCACGCCTGAGATCACGCTCTACCACATGCAGTTGGCGTTCTAGGTCCTGTCGAAGGCGGTCGATATGCCAACAACTCTCACCGTTCCCCCCATCCTGCAAGACGAGTTCGAAACGGTCCAAGCCGTGTGGGCGACCGAGGCCGACACGCGCGCGCTAGACTCGCTGATTCTCGCGTGGGCGAAGTATGAGAAGCAGGCGCGTCGCCTCCTTACCTTCCTCGTGCTTCAGGCCGTGGGGCTCGATCCTGCGGAGCGAACGAGCGCGCGCAACGCCATTCGCGACAACAGGACCCTCATGGCAGGCCCATGCTTGAAAGGCATTGCGCAGTTCGCAGGGATATCGGTCGCGGAGTTCGTCGGCGCGCGTTACGCGGAGCTCTTCCCGATCATCGATACCATCCGACAGCACCGCAACAAGCTCCTGCACGGTCAACTGACGGGTGAGAAATTGACGACGGAGGATCTCGAAGCGCACGTGCACACCGTCTTAGCGTGGATGTTCGCGCTGGCCGAGGCGGGGTTGCAGAGGTTCGGATCGTCGGGCCTGGAGCGTGACACCGAAGCACTCGGCTGCACGCAGCCTGTGCTGTTCCAGAATCGCCCCTTCGCCTCGCTCGCAGCGTTTCCAGGGTGGCTGAGGTCGCTGTCGAACCCTTGACCGCAGGCTGTGCCCAGAGCTTCAACTGCGGGTCCGAGGCCTTGCTGTTGTTGCGGTGGCGAGTTGCGATAATCCCGTGTGGATGTAGTGATGTTCACGAGCGGGTTCTTCGTTGGCGATGGTCGGTCATCGCGCAACGTGAGACGCATGTGACCTACAAAGACCTATCCGTGGAGCGGCCGCTGTGACGACGGCATCGAAAATTGAATGGACCGAGCAGACGTGGAACCCGATCGTCGGGTGCACGAAGATCTCCGCCGGATGCAAGCACTGCTATGCGGAGACCATGGCCAAGCGCCTGCAGGCCATGGGCACGCCGGGCTACGAAAACGGTTTCGCGCTGCGCGTGCTTCCCGAGCGTCTGAAGGACCCGATTCGGCGGCGCAAGCCGACGGTGTACTTCGTGAACTCGATGTCGGACCTCTTCCACGAGAAGGTTCCCGAGGCCTATATCGATCAGGTGTTCGAGGTCATCGCGGCCACGCCTCAGCACAGCTATCAGATCCTCACCAAGCGCGCGGCCCGGCTTGCCCGCTACTTCCGCACTCGAGCCGTGCCGCCCAACGTGTGGCTGGGCGTGTCGGTCGAGAACCAGCGCCATGGGGTTCCCCGCATCGACCACCTGCGTACCGTTCCCGCACGCATTCGGTTCCTCTCTGTCGAGCCGCTGTTGGAGGATGTGGGTGTGCTCGATCTGCACGACATCCACTGGGTGATCGTGGGCGGAGAGTCGGGACCGAAGGCGCGTCCCATGAGGCCGGAATGGGCAGAGGCCGTGCGTGTTCAATGCGCCGCGCAGAACGTCGCGTTCTTCTTCAAGCAATGGGGGGGCTGGGGGGCCGACGGCCAGCGGCGCGCCAAGTCGAAAAATGGACGATTGCTCAACGGCCGCACTTGGGATGAAATGCCAGCTCACGCGTTCTGACGGAGCAGTGGATGGCCAGGAAGCCATACGAGTGGCCCGCTGATGGAAAGCCCGCCACCATCCAGCAGCACAGTCTCGCCAAGCACGAGGTGCTGCACAGCTACCTGATCGACTACATCAAGACCGTGGTCAGTTCACCTCAGCAGGAAGAGCTGAAGCTGACCATGGTCGACGGATTCGCCGGTGGCGGCATCTACATCCACGATGCTACCCGCCAGACTGTGCTCGGCTCGCCCTTCACGTTCCTGCGAGCCGCCGAAGCTGCCGCGGACGTCATGAATCGCGAGCGCCTCAAGCCCATCCGCATGTCGTTCGACTACTTCTTCGTCGAACGCAATGCCGACGCCCATGCCTCGCTTCTGCGCACCTTGGCCGATCAGGGATACGGTGCTCGCCTGGGTCGCGACATTCATGTCTTCAACACGACATTCGAGAAGCAGGCGCCGGCCATTCTGGCCTACATCAAAACCAAGAATCCTCGTAACGGGCGCTCGATCTTCCTGCTCGACCAGTACGGCTACACCGACGTTCCGGCTTCCCAGATTCGCGACATCTTCCAGACGCTACCGGCCTCTGAGGTCATCCTGACCTTCAACGTCGACTCCTTCCTGACCTACGCCAATGACACGGCCAGCACGAAAACGCTCACCGGTATCGGCATCCCCGATGTGCTGCGCGGCCGCACGATCCCGGACATCAAGCGCAGCGAGAAGGACTGGCGGCTCTACATCCAGAGCTGCCTCTATCGTGATCTCGTCGAGGCGTGCGGTGCGCGCTATTACACGCTGTTCTTCATCCGTACGCGAGGACACGGCAACTACTGGCTCGTTCACCTCTCTCAGCATCCCCGTGCGCGAGACGTCATGGCGCGCGTGCACTGGACCAAGAACAACCACTTCATCCACTACGGTGGTGCAGGCATCGACATGTTCCGCGTGCTGGGCTACAGCGCCGATCGCGACAGCGCCTACACCCGCCAGGGCGACATGGACGGCTTCTGTTTCGACGACGTCGCTGAGACCTCGAGCATTACGATGCTGATGGAGCAGTTGCCCCACATGATCTACGCCCATGATGAGGGCTTGTCGTTCGGCGAGCTCTTCGCGACCACCTGCAACCTCTCCCCGGCCGACAGCCTGCGATACAAGGAAGCGCTCGCACGCCTGGTCCAGCATAGAGACATCGCCATTCTCGGGCCCGATGGCGAACGACGACTCAAGGCCACGACCATCACGGACAAGGACCAACTCATACGAGCCAAGCAGTCGAGCTTCGGCTTCCTCTGAGTATCGCCAACGCGGATCGGCTGCTGGAGGACGGCGCTTCTGAGCACTGCGCGTCGGTTAGCGCGCGCCCGCTGCACCCTTCGGCGAAGCCAACCCCCGCGACCGTGCTCGACACTTCAGCAGCATCCTGACGGCTGTTTCCATCGCGTAACACCTAGCGTTACATTGCCTCGGCGCATCGTCCGTGACAGGGCCCGCTCATGGCAGCCGTACGCTTCCTGGAACTTTCCGGCCACCCGCCTCACCTTCGCGCGGGCAGTGCGTCTTTCGACGCGTTGCAGGCAACGCTCTCGGCCGACACGTCCAACGAGCCTCGAGCTCGCCTGTTTGAATGGACGGGTTCGCATGACGGTGCTCTGGATTGGTCGTGCATCACCCGACTTCGCACGACGATGCTGGATCTTCTGCACCAGCATGTGCCCAAGCGACTCGTGGGTCGCGTCATGCTTTGCCTCGACACATCCCAAGGACGGCTCGAACACCCATCGGCTCACACGGCCTTGCGCCGTCAGGCCGATCGCGGCGTGCTCGGGAGCGTTTTCGAGATCGCGCTTCCGCGTGCGGGCTCTGCCAGAAACGTCGAGCAGCACATCGCCTCGTGGATCGCGTTGCTGTCCCACGAGGATCAGCGCCCCGAGCGCCGCCGCATCGAGCGACCGCCGCCCGCAGAACGTGAAACGATGTCCACCTCACGCGAGGTACTCAGGGTGTTGCTCGCCGATACAGCGAACTTCCGAGACAGCGCGAGCGTTGGGCGAGCGCTTGCGGGAGATCCGCTCCATCGCAATCCCAAGATGGTGGCGTCACGGGCTCGCAAGCGAGGCCTGATCTTCGGCGTCTGGGACGGCAACGCCTACCGCTATCCGTCGTTCCAGTTCGACGGGGTGGGTCAACCGCGGGCAGACGTCGCCGATCTTCTCGTCGTGTTGCCCCGTGACGCTGACGGAAGCGGTCGCGACGCCGCCCTGTGGTTGTTTGCACCCGACGCAGCGCTAGACGATCGGGCACCTTACGAGGTCTTCGCATAGCAACCCTTCCGCGTCATTGAGCTTGCGCGCCGGCGTCGCGAGGGATCGCGCGAAGCCGATTGAGACACTGCGCCCGAATCGTTTGGGGAGACGCGTCAATGGCACACGATGTAGTGCTGGCCTGACAAGAGCCCGCTTCAACGCAGAAGAATCGGGTCCATGTCATCCGCGAACAGCGACGCCTCTCGTTGCAGCTCGTGCGCACCGATGTCGCAGATCGCGACACCATCGGCGTCGCCGTCAGCGGGGCGGGACTCGTCGCGAGCATCGCCTGCTGTGCATACGAACACGGTGCCTGAGCCCGGGGTATCCGGATTGCCGGCATCAATCGCCGGGCTGCCCGCCAGCAGGTCGACGACGGGGATGTCGTGGAGCGCACTGCCGGTGGCACGAAGTCCGCGGATCCGCAGATCGCCGGTGTTGATGTAGCTGAAGGCATCCAGATAGCCGCAGCTCGTGTCGGCTATTAAGTTCGCGCCGGTGCCTTGGAGACCGTTGGGCAACGATGACGACGAACACAGCGCTCCACCGTCCGCACTTCCGGCTAGAAGGTTGTGCGTGGCAGCTTGCACGGTCGAGTTCGCTCCATACACGTTCAGATGCGCACCGAAGGTTCCTCGTGCTGCGTTCTTCCAGAACGTGTTGTTGCGAAGATCCATGCGCACGTTGCCCATGCTCAGCGCCGAGCCGCTCAGGTTCCCCGCAAAGGTGGTATTGCTAATGGCGATGCTCATCGTGTTGGGCAGCGTCAGCAGCGCGGCGTGTACCGCGGCACCCTGGCCGCTCTCGTTGCGCAGGAACAGCGACTGCCTGACCGTCGTGTTGGTCCTGTCGCGCACGGCAATGGCCCCGCCGAAACTCAGGTTGGGCGTGATCGTCTGCACGGCACGGTTGTCGATGAACTGGCTGCGCAGCACCGTGAGGGTACCCGTCCCCGTGATGACGGCTCCTCCCGACGCGCCATTGTTGCCGGTACCGACGGCCTCGTTTCTCTCGAAGCGCGAGTTCTCGATCCAGAGGCTTCGCCGCACGTCCATCGCACCGCCCGCGATGGACCCCGGAGCACGTGCCGCATTGTCGAGGAACGCACTGCGATAGACGAACGCTCCGCCCTCGGTCGAGACCGCACCGCCGAGCGCGATACCATTCGTCGCAATGCTGATCGCCCGGCAGCCTTGGAGCACCACGCGGTCCAAGGTCAGTGTGGAGGTGTCGCTGGTGACCCGTATGCAACCGCCGCGATCGTTGTTGATGAACCCATTGCGGATCGTCATGTCGCGCAACGTCAGGGAACTGGAAGCACCCACTTCGAACGGCCTTGCGGTATCAACTCCGTCCAATACCAACCCGGGTGTGCCGCTTCCGTCGATCACAAGGGGCGTGGACGCCAGCGTCGGCAGCGGCGAGGCGAGCGCGATCACACTGCCGGCGGGTAGTGAAAACTGGATGGTGTGGGGCGGTGCCGGCGCGCTCAGGGCTTGCGTCATGGCGCTCCTCAGGCTCCCGGCTCCGCTCGGGGCGGTTGAAGTAACCACGAACGTCGCCGCGTACAACGATGCGGCCGGCGCGCAACACACGGCAGCGGCTACTGCGCAAAGCCACCGGACCCGCTTGATGCGGCACTGACGCGGTTGAGGGTGATCGGCGACAGACATGGTCGAGCTCCGGAGGAATGAGTTCTTCCCCTACGGGAAAGCCTGAGCGATCCGGACACGTGCCTTTCGCGTCCTGGCGAGTCGCCCCGCGGCGCCCTCCGCGCGCTTTTGCCCTCCACAGATCGCCAACCGACGGAACGCGCAGCTCAAGCTCTTCGCCCGCGGTGGTGCGCCAAAGACACGACCGCGCCCTCACACTGGAGTGGACCGCCCGGGCCGATAGGCCACATGAGTCCCGTGCGTCTTGAGGCGGGCGAGCTCGGATTGCTCGGCTTCAACAATGTCGGCAAAGCGACGCAGCTTCGCAATCAACTCGAGCGAGCGAGACCTTGTGCCTCGGACGTAGGTTTCTCCCTGGCAAAGGCTGCACGTCAAGACGCATCGTTTGGGCTCGATGCGCGCCATCGTGGCGGTCCATAGATGGCAGCGTGTACAGCGGTTGGGGAAAATGGCCGTCACGTCGCTCATGGTGTCTTGGCTCATGGCATGGGGGTCCTGCTTCATCGTGAGACGGCAGCGTCGCGCGCTCGCGCAATGGGCTGTCGGCGCCTGGGCCGACACTACAGCCCGAACGAAAGGTTGGGGTATGGTTGCCGCGATGCCGAACGCACGCCGTCGTGGCGTGAGAAGGGGAATGCATGGAGTGTGCCGTCAATCTGTCGATTCGTAGCGCCCGGGTCGACGATCCCCATCGCACGTTCTACCTCAGGCATGCCTGGTTCGACCTGACCGACCATCGCGGTACGGTCGTCGTCGACATCAACGTCTCGGAGTCGGTGTCAGGCGGCGGGAATGGCGGAGGGCCCGTAGGCCAGTCTGCGGAGGACGCGGCGCCTTACGCGTTTGGAGTGACGCTGATCGAGCTGACCTTTCTCAGCCAGCAACTGGACCCGGACAGCGAAGTAGGATCACATGCGGTTCGCCTTCTGAGCATGTTGATGTTGCCACCGGAAGATGGCGCGCATTTGCTCAGGGTTCGCTACACCTCCGACCTGTGGCGCATCTACGTCATCCAAGGCATGCAGTGGGCGCCCGACTGGGTCACGTTCGATGTCGAGGCGGTCTCTTAGCAGCAGCTCAGCAATGGCCGGGGGCACGTGCCTACCGAGGATGGGCAGTGTGCAACGCCCAGAGCGTGGGTAGGGTGCAGGCACCGATCGTGGTCATGCGCTATCCTTCATGTCGGGTGCCACTACGCGGGTAGCAGGCAGGAACACAGCACGGTCGGGCCGCCGGGCCGGAGCTGCCATGCCTACCTCGCCGGATGTCTTGCGCGATCTCGCGCGCCCCCATGCCCTCACGCATCGCGCCCTTCAGGTCGTGGAGAAATTCCTCCATGTAGAGGCCATCAGCGGCCTCGTGCTGCTTTGCGCTGCGATCGGCGCCATGGTGTGGGCCAACTCGCCATGGTCGGCGAGCTACAGCGCGTTGTGGCATGCCCCGGTCACCTTGGGCATCGCCGACTGGACCTTCACTCGTTCGCTTCACTTCTGGGTCAACGACATCCTGATGGCGGTCTTTTTCCTTGTCGTGGGCATGGAAATCCGCCGTGAGATCCACGAAGGCGCCTTGGCCGATGCGCGATCGGCAGCGTTGCCCTTGGCGGCAGCGCTGGGCGGCGTCGTGGTCCCCGCACTCATCTACCTCGGCTTCAACACCGATGCCAGTGTGCGCCATGGATGGGCGGTCCCCATGGCCACCGATATCGCGTTCGCGGTCGGCGTGCTGGCCCTCTTGGGACGCTCGATTCCCTCCAACATCCGCATTTTCCTGCTCGCGCTCGCGATCATCGACGACATCATCGCGGTGCTCGTCATTGCCCTGTTCTATTCGGGCGGACTGCAGCCTGACGGTGCCCTCTGGGCAGCGCTCGGTATCGCGGCAGTGATGGCTCTTCAGATGGCAGGCATCGGCACAGCATGGGCCTATGTCGTGCCTTCGGTTGTCGTGTGGATCGGGTTCTATCGTCTGGGCGTTCACCCAACTCTCGCGGGGGTCGTGCTCGGACTCATGACGCCCGTGCGCTCGGTGCTTGCGCGAGAGCCTGCGATGCGGGTCGCGCGCGACGCCGTGTCGGAGCTCGATGACCGGAGCCCGGCAGCCGCCTCCATGCATTCCAAGCAGGCGCGTGTTCGTGAGCTCGGCTGGGCGCAGCGCGAGATGCTTGCGCCGGTCACGCGAATCCAAGCCCTTCTTCATCCATGGGTCGCGTTCTGCATCATGCCCATCTTCGCCTTCGCGAACGCCGGCATTCCGCTGGGCGGTATCGACTTTGCGCACCCAGGCGCGCCTACCGTGCTGATGGGCGTGATTGCGGGTCTCGTCTTGGGCAAACCTGTCGGCATCGTGATGGCGAGTTGGCTGGCTGTGCAGTCCGGCCTGTGTCGCTTGCCCACCGGCGTCACGTGGAGCGGCGTGTTGCTGGTCGGGATGCTCGCCGGTATCGGATTCACGATGGCCATCTTCATCGCCATGCTGGGGTTCAACGACGAGGCGCTGTTGGGTACTGCAAAGCTGGGGGTCCTGATGGCGTCGGTGGCGTCCGCGTTGATCGGATTGTCGTGGGGCTACTTCCGGTCCAGGAGCATGCGCGTCACGTGAGCATGAGGCGCCGCGCCGCGAGATCGCCATGTGCCGCTGGCCGTAGGCTTGGCGCTGCGCCATAGTCGACGTCGGATGGGTGAGGGGATCGTGTGCTCCGTGAATGACCCGATGGAAGCGTTGCCCGACGCCGTGGATGGGCGTGTGGAATCCACCGCACGCCAGCTTGCCCCGCTTCTGCTCGAGCAGATGAGACGCCACGCCAAGCGTGAGCGCCGACGCTTTCGCGCGAGCGAGACGCTGTGCACCACGGCGCTCGTGCACGAGGCATACCTCAAGCTCTACCGTACCGAAGGCTGGCAGGACGAGACGCACTTCCTTCGCGCCGCCGCGCTGGCGATGCGTCAGGCACTGGTCGATCACGCGCGAATGAAGCTCACCGCCAAGCGTGGCGGTCCGGACGCGATCATTCCGCTCGACGACGCCATCGACGCCGAAGAGGGCCCCTTCTGGATCAGCGACGAACGCCTGGTCGCACTGGAGGAGGCCCTCGTCGAGCTGTCTCGACTCAACCCAAGGCTCACCCATGTCGTAGAGTGCCGCTTCTTCGGCGGCTACTCCGATGAGGACACCGCGCGCATCCTGGGCGTGACCGACCGGACGGTACGTCGTGACTGGCTCAAGGCGCGGGCTTGGTTGTTCGACCGACTGGAAGGGCGTGCCTGACCCGCAGGACGTCGGCTTGGCGAGCAAGCCTCTGGGCCGTCGCACCGGGGCTCGCCGTGGCGATGCGATCGACCTCCTGAAGCAGACGCACGGCCTCATCAGGGCGAGACTGCGACGCGCGCACACCGGCGAGCGCCAAGCTGGCGATCGCCACCGCGGGATGGTCCGCGCCCAGCGCACCGAGTGCACTATCAAGTGCTGTAACGGCATCAGCCTCAGCGATGGCGAGGTCGCCGGCCAGCAGAGCGGCCTCCGCGGCTCCCGCGAGTGCCGACACGTGGTGAACACTGCCTCGTCCAGCGTACTGCGCAGCCATCGTCGCCGCTTCATCGAGCGCGATCCGAGCGTCGGCGGCACGGCCGATCGCGAGCAGCGTCTTGCCGTGATTGGATACGAGCGCGGCGGTGGCAGCGGAGGGTCCATAGAAGCGGCGACGCAGCGCGACGGCACGTTCGAAGATCGGCTCGGCGGCCTCCGGGTGGCCTGCGGTCATCTCCACCGCGCCCCAGTTATTGAGCGTGTTGAGGGCGTCCGGCGAGTCGTCGAGGCCGCTCTTCGCCCAGACTTCGTTTGCCGCGATGAAGGCTTCGCGCGCACCGGCGAGGTCGCCGGCGGCAAACAAGCTCACCCCGAGATTGTTGTGGAACACGCCGGTCTCACGATGGTGAGCCCCGCTCAGGGCCACACGGCGGGCCAACGCGGCGCGCAGGAGGTCGATCGCCTGCTCGACCGCACCCTCCTGCCGCAGCAACTGCGCCTCGAGCAGGCGACTGTCCACGAGCCTCGACTCCCAACGTGACGGCTCGCCGTGCCAGTAGCCCTGGGCTGCGGCAAGCAAGGGCCGTGCAGCCGTGGCATCGCCCTGCCGCAGGAGGACCTGCGCCAGGTCGTAGCGACCCGCGGCAATCAGCGCGGGATCCACATGCGCGGGATCCGCATCGGCGAGCCGCTGCAGCAGCGGCTTTGCAGCAGCGTAGTCGGTGATGAGGAAGTACAGTTCGCCGAGCGCGTGCAGGACCGGCGCGCCTTGTTGAGGCGCGCGCTCGAACTCGTCCTGGATGCGCTGGGCGGCGTTTCCGAGCACATCCGATGCGGTCGCGCCGCCCCCCTTGAGCTCGCCGGCAGACCGGAACATGTGGAACACCGCCTGCTGCACGGCCTCCAGGCGTGCCTGCTCCCGGATCGCCACGTCGCGCTGGCGCGCGACTTCCGTGGCCTGCCAGAGCGTGACGCCGAGTCCGAGCAGAAGCAGGGCCGACGAGGCGAGGATCCATCGCAGGCGATACGCCGTGCGGCGCATACGGTGTCCGCGCTCGTCGACGCGTGCCTCGATCCTGCCGCGCCGCAGGGCTTGCCGAACGTCGTCGGCGAAGCGCTCCACGCTCGCGTAGCGGGCTTCGGGCTCCGGCTGCAGTGCCTTGGCGAGGATGGCCTCGAGGTCGGCACGCAGCACTCCGCGGACAAGTGTTCCTTGCGCAGGAAAGACGGCAGCGCGTGTGATCGGCGACGACGCCGCGGACAAGGCACGCGCGAGAGCCACGGGCGCGGGCCGCGTGGAGGCCTCGTGCGTGGGCGCTTGCACAAGCAGGCGCCGCAACACCGCGGCGAGCGCGAACACATCCGTGGCGACCGATACTTCTCGGCCTTGGAGCTGTTCGGGCGCTGCATAGTCGATCGACAACGCCATGCCATCGCCTATCGCATCACCGGCAAAGCCTGCGACGCCGAAGTCGATCAGTCGCGCGCGTCCGGTCGCGTCGACGAGGATGTTCGAGGGCTTGATGTCGCGATGTACGACAAGATGGGCATGCGCGAACGCGAGCGCATCGGCAACCTCAAGCATGAGCGCGATACGTTCGCGCGCGCCCAACTGACGCACGTGGACGTACTCGTCGACGGACTGACCCTCGACGTACTCCATGACCATGTACGGGCGCCCATCCGTGAGCACCGCACCATCGATGAGACGCGCGATGCCAGGATGCTCCAGTCGCGCAAGGATCCTGCGTTCCCGACCGAACCCTTCGGCGAGACCGCCGTCACGCTGGACGGCGACTTTCAACGCGGCACGCTGCGAGAAGGCGCCGTCGGCGCGCTCAACTTCGTAGACATCTCCCATCCCCCCACGGCCGATCCAGCGCACGATGGACCAGAGCCCCGCGCGCTCACCGGGTGAGAGCCGGTGTACGGTTGAAGGCTCGACGTGACTTGAAGGGGCATCGAGGAAACCCTCGCTGGCCTGGATCGAGGCCAGCAGGCGGCGAGCCGCCTGGATGATGTGAGGTGGCTCATCGGCCGCGCCCAGACGCGTCAAGCGCTGCGGCTCTGGCCATTCCAGAGCCACGTCAACAAGAGCCTCCACGCGCCGCCAGTCCGCGATCTCCACGCACGATCTCCTCCCCGATCCAGACACGATCATCGCTGCCCGAGGCGGTTGGCGACAAATTGCAGAGCCCTTGTCCGGATCGCTCCCGCTTTCCCGTAGAGGCCAGCATCCCACCAGCAAGCCCCATCCCATGCGCCGTCTAACCCTTCTCTTCAGCGTGCTCGCCTTGGGCGCATGCGATAGCCGCACGACGTCGACCTCCCCGTCGAGAACGGCCTCAGCGCGGACGCCGGATGCCCTTGGAGCGCTACCCGCGCCAGACCCCGTGGCGCGCTGGAAGGGACAGGCGATCGCGCTCTTTCCCGCCGAGGTGGCCGCGTCCATCGCCAATGAACGTGTGGATCGCGTCGATACACGTCCGGACGCGGGTGGAGACGGTGTGCGCCATCTCTGGCCGAGTGCGCGTGTGATCGAGTACGCGGGCATGAAGGTTCCGCGCAAGACGGTGATGGCCCTGAAGGGCCTGC
This sequence comes from Lysobacteraceae bacterium PS02065, assembly GCA_029959555.1. Taxonomy (GTDB): domain Bacteria; phylum Pseudomonadota; class Gammaproteobacteria; order Xanthomonadales; family Rhodanobacteraceae; genus Dokdonella. The sequence continues at coordinate 69,891 of JASCPI010000009.1, forward strand.
GCAGCGGCATGACACGCGAACGCTTCGACTCGCGCTTCTTCACGGTGCTGGATGACGCTCAACGTCGCCAGTTCGAAGCGCAGGTTGATGCTCGCACCGCCCAAGGCGATCAGACGCCCGAGCAGGCCGCTCAGGTGAAAGGCCTGGCGGTGAGCCTCTTGAGGACGACACCGGCTCAAGCCATCGAGCATGTCGGTGACGCAGCCGCGTGGGAGCCCGGCAAGCAGGGCGGGCATCTTCACGTCCTGATCGGGCAAAGTCAGTTCACGATCGAAGCGGACGTCAGCGACGATCCCGATGCCAACCGCGAGGCGGCCATCACCGCTGTTCGGGCGGTCATGGAGCGCATGGAGCAGTACACGGGGCTCACCCCATGAACGGGCATTGGATGATCCGATCGGTGCTCGCCCGGAGCGCGCAGGGCGCGGCCTGCCTCGCTTTGCTCCTGGTGGCCTCGGCGCACGCGGCGACCTTCACGGTCACGACCACCGCCAACAATGGCCCGGGTAGCCTGCGAACCACCATGGTCTCGGCCGCATCGGCGGCTGCACCCCCTCACGAGATCGTGTTCTCGCTGCCAGCCGAGAGTGTCATCGTCCTTTCCAGCAGCCTACCGATCGTAAACGGCCGTTCGATCACGATTTCGGGAAATGGCGTGCCAGGCCTTGTGATCGACGGGAACGGACAAGACCGCGTCTTTGCCGTGGGTGACACCGGGACGCTCACATTGCGAGATCTGACTGTCCGCAACGGCTTCTCAGGAAACGGCGCAGGCGGTGGATGCATGGCCAGCTCCGGAGGAGCGATCGTGATCCAGCGGTCGCGCTTCACCGAGTGCGTGGCGCTCTCCGCAGGTTCGATGGCCCAAGGCGGTGCCATCGAAAGCCAGGGGATGCTCTTCATCAGTGATGCGTCGTTCGAGAACAACCGGTCCGAGAACGTCGCCGGGCCCGCCTATGGCGGCGCCATTCGTGCAACCGCGGCAGCGACCATCGAGCGTTCGACGTTCCGGAACAACATCGCACAAGGCACGACCGCCGCGAGCGGTGGAGCGATGCTTGCCAGTCAGGTGACCGTCACCCGAAGTCAGTTTGTCGGCAACGCGTCCCGCAGCGGGAGTGCGATCAACACGGCGGGCGGTGCGCTGGCATCCTTCTCGTCCCCTGTGACCATCAGGCAGTCGCTCTTCTTCGACAACGAAGCGGCTCGCGGATCTGCCGTGTTCTATCAGGGCAGTTCACAGCCGCTACGCGTGGTCGAGCTCTCGAACAACACGATGGTCGGCAACCGCGCGGGTCCAGCCATGGAGTTGAGCCATGTCATCATGCTGTTGAAGAACAACAGCTGGTGGAAGAACGGGTCGCGCGACGGAGAGCCTGGCCATCTGCGTCTCGCCGGCATCGCGATGGTCAACGCGCTGTCCAACAACTACTTTGCCCCCACGAGCGACGGTAGCGCGGCCTGCGCACCCGATTCGGGGTACTCCAGCACATCGGGCGTCGCCCGGAACCTGGTGGTGGATACGAGCTGCTCACTGCTGGACGCCGGTCGGATTCTGGCGCCCAACGAGGGGCGTTTTATTCGCGCGCTCAGGCGGACCGATTCGCAGTACCACGACACACCCGTCATCGAACTGCTGGCCGGCTCGCTCGCGATCGACGCAGGGTTCGGCGAAGTCCCACCTGGAACGGTGGACGGTCGCGCGTGCACGGCGGGCGACGCGCGTGACGAGGACCGACCTGCCGACGGGAATGCGGATGGTCTTTCCGTCTGCGATGTCGGTGCCACCGAGTTGCAGCGCGAGGCCTCACTCTTCGCCGACGACATGGATCCCGTCTTGCTGCGCTGAAGCCGCTCGCTCGAGAACACCGCGGCGCCAGCAAATACAGCGGCGCAGCTCAACCCTCCGTTCACCTCTCTGTTCTCAGGTGCACCATGAACTCATTCCGCTTGCGTTGGCTCGTCGCAGCCGCACTCTTCGCCTCCCCTCACGCCTTCTCGCAGGACTCTGGCGGCACGCTACTCGTGCTGGACGCATCGGGTTCGATGTGGGGCCGACTCGGACCGACCACGAAGATCGAGATCGCTCGCGACGTGATCGCGACCATGCTCGATACATGGGAGGACGATGAGCCCCTCGGGCTCGTGGCTTATGGTCATCGACGCAAGGGCGACTGCACCGATATCGAAGTCCTGCAGCCCTCCGAAAGAGGTGCACGCGATGTCATTCGCCAGCGACTCGTCAAGATCACTCCGAAGGGCATGACCCCGATGGGGGATGCCGTCATTCGCGCAGCACAAGCCCTGCGATCGCAGGAGCGCAAAGCGACCGTCATTCTGGTGAGCGATGGCGAAGAAACCTGTGATGCCGATCCGTGTGCCGTCGCGAAGGCGCTGGAGGACGCGGGCGTGGATCTCACCGTGCACACGGTCGGCTTTGACGTCGCTGGTAATCCTGATGCAAAGCGTCAACTGCGCTGCATCGCTGACGCCACCGGCGGCCAGTACCTGGATGCCGCGGACGCCAGCGAGCTTGGCACCGCTCTTCGCACCGTCGCCGACGCCGTGTCGCAGGCGCCGCCCTCAAACGAGCCGACGCGCGCATGTGGCGAGTACACAGTAGGCGAGCTCTTCATGGAAGGCATGGCGACGTGGCCGACGGGTGGTGCCGCAACGACGGGCGATGCACCGGTATTGGATCCCATCGAACTCGAGGCGACAGCGCAGCCGATGCAGTGCAAAGCGCTCTGCGACTCAGAAGATACGTGCACCGCATGGTGGTTCGAGCCGGTGGGCAGCAACTTCCGGACCCTTCCGGTGTGCTTTCGGTGGCCGGCGACGGTGGCCCTCTCCGCACCGGCGGAGGGTCATGCCGGGTCGGCGATGGGCGTGAAGCAAGGGATCAAGCAGATCGAGGTGACGTTTGGCGCTGCATGTGACGACGATCGGTAAGCCGTTGACGGACGGGTTCACGCGAACGGGGGCTGCCGAAGCAGCCCCCTGGGTGTCGCGTTACAGCGTGCCTTCGAAGTCGCGCACGTGCTTCTCCGCTTCATCCTTGGCGTAGCCGTAGCGCTCCTGGATCTTGCCGGCGAGGTACTCGCGGTTGCCTTCGGCAACCTTCAGATCGTCGTCGGTCAGCTTGCCCCACTTTTCCTTGATCGTGCCAGAAAGCTGCTTCCACTTACCCTTGATGCGATCTTCGTTCATGGCGGTACTCCTCGTAAGGTGCGCTCAAGGCGCACAAGGTGGCTAGGTCGGGATCAGGCCTTGGGAGCGCTGGCTTCCGAGCCAGTCGAAATGTCGTCGGCGTTGTGGCGCTTGAAGATGTCCTTGGCGACATCGCGCTGCTTGCTGTCCTCGGTGTGGACCGACAGCAGGACATTGCCGCTACGAATCTTCTCTTCATAGCGCTTGGCCTCGAACTCGGGGATGCCCATACCCACGAGTGCGCCGATCACCCCGCCTGCGGCGCCACCGACAGCGCCGCCCGCGAGCGCGGCCATGATCGGACCGGCAGCGATCAGCGGGCCGACGCCCGGAATCGCGAGTGCGCCGATGCCGGCAAGCCAGCCCAGCGCGGCTCCGACACCGAGGCCCGCAGCACCACCCGCGGTCGCACCTTCGGGTGCCTTGGTGTTGTGCTCATGCGCGAAATCCTTGGTCGTGCGCTTGTCCGGGAGAAGTGCGGAAATGTCGTTGCTCGTGAAGCCGGACGCCTTGAGGTCAGCGATGATGAGCTCGGCCTGGTCGACGGTGCGGGCAGTGCAATACACGGAAGCTTTCATGTGGATCTCCGGCAAATCGAAGGGTTGAGTCAGGGCGTGTCGAGGGCGATCTGGTTGGTCACGCGCTTCACGCCCGCTACGCGGCTGGCGATGCTTTCTACCCGAGCCTTGTCGTCCGCCGAGGCGACGGTGCCGCGCAGCGTTACGTGACCGGCTGCAGCCACCAGGGTCACGTTCTTCGCGATGGTGGACAGCGCCTCGTCGTCGACGATGGCGGAACGAACGGCGGCGGCGAGATCGATGTCGGCCTGATTGTTAGGCTGATCGAGAGCGGTCACGCTCTTTTCGGTCGCGTGCTTGGTGGTCTTCGCGTCCTGCACAGGCGGATCGGCTGCGAAAGCGAAGCAGACAGCGCTGGCGCTCGCCAAAGCGAGGCCGATATGAATGAGCTTCATGGGGTTGTCCTCGGTATCCATGGAAGCTATGCAGCTCCCGGGGTGCCCGAAGTAAGCCATTGGGACAATGAACGTCAGCCCGACTCAAACGGTCGACCGCGCGCATCATTCAGTCCGACGAAAGCTAACGGGCGGGACACGCTGCACGAGCAACGTTGGTGTGATGTCCATCTGTATACGCGCGCTCTCGCTGACCTTATGAGATCGCGCTTGAGCGTCGCAATCACCATGAAGAGATGCGCTTCTGCGCGTGACGTGCATGGCAGGATGGCGTTCACGCCTTCAGCATCAGGAAGGCCCTCGCGTGCGAACCGGCCCAGTGTTCAAAGGAAACCAGTGCCCGCAGTTGCGCCGGGCGATAGCTCAGAGCAACTTGTCGAGCGTTATTGGGAGCTCGCGGATGCGATTTCCGGTGGCGTTGAACACGGCGTTTGCGATCGCGGCCGCGGCGCCGGTGACCCCGATCTCGCCCACGCCGCGTGCTCCAGCGGCGAGTGTGGGTCAGCGTGATCGGTGGTCATCACCTGGATGTCGGGAACATCCAGGTTCACAGGGACGTGATACTCGGCGATCGAGCGATTCACAATACGGCCGCGGCGCTCGTCGAACTGGGTTTGCTCCGACAACGCCATGCCGATGCCCATGATGATGCCGCCCCGAAGCTGGCTGGCAGTTGTCTTGGGGTTGATGATGCGCCCGCAGTCAAAGACGCCCAGCCAACGCGAGACGCGGATCTCGCCTGTCTGCTCGTGCACGCGTACCTCGCAGAATTGCGCCCCGTATGACGCCATTGAGAACTGCATCATTTCCATCGGTATGCCGGAGCCGGCTTTGACATCGAGGCCGTTCGCGCCAGCGCGCCGTAAGAGATCGATATACGTTTCGCCGCGCCCATCGTCGCGGCGAAACAGGCCGCCATCGTGCGCTTCGACATCGCTGAGCTTCGCGCCATGTAGGGGCGAGTCGCTGCCAGCGAGCTTCAGCAGCTTCTTGTGTAGCTTCTCAACCGCTGTCGCTGTCGTGGAGATTTCTCGCGCGCGCAGCATGCGTAGAACCTAGGAGCACACCATGGAGCCGAAAATCACCGTCATCACGCTCGGCGTCGACGATCTGGAGGCCTCGCTGCGCTTCTACAGAGACGGCCTTGGATTCGCCACCGAAGGGATCGTTGGCGAGACGATCGAACACGGCGCCGTGGTGTTTATCGACCTGCAGCCCGGTTTGCGCCTGGCGCTATGGCCGCGCGCCAGCATCGCGCACGACACCCGCCTTCCGATCGGTCCCGCCAGTTCGACCGAGGTGACGCTCGGCCACAACGTCACGTCGCGCGATCAGGTCGATACCATCATGAAGATTGCGGAGTCTGCCGGCGCGACCATCGTGAAGGAGGCAGACAAAACGTCCTGGGGTGGCTATTCGGGCTACTTCCGCGATCCTGACGGCCATCTGTGGGAGATCGTCTGGAACCCCGAGTGGTCAGGCTGAGCGACTGACTCGCTTCGATGATCTTGATCGGACGATGGCCGCTTTCCGCACCTACCCGGCTGTAAAAGTAGGTCTAAGTTCCAGCTGCTACCATGACCGTCTCTATCGATGGAGCCGAGCCATGAAGTTCACTCTCTCCATTTCGCTGTCTTCGCACGAGACAATCCGCGATTCGCGCAAGGTCGAGGCCCTGCGTCGGCTCGGCTTTGATGTCGAGCAGTGGGACTGGAACGGGGTATCGCAGGAGAGGCCCTCGGGCAATCCGGTGATTGAGATCTTGAATCTCGACATGCTCGTCCAATTCACTAAGGGATGGGGCGCCATCCGCATGGAAGGCGATACCATCTTCATCATCGACCGCCCCTGAGCGCGAACTACACCAGCGCTTATCTGTGACGCTTCGTGCAGGGCGCCTAACTCGTCTTCTTCTTGCCGCCGCCGTCCTGCTTGTTAACGGTCGCCCACGCGCGCTTCACGGCCGTCTTCTTGGAGAGGCCCTTCTTCTCGTACGCCTCCTCGATGTGGGCCGCCTTGCGCTTCTGCTTGGCGGTGTAGGCGGACTTGTCACCTTGCGACACGACGGATTCTCCCGTGAGGTTCTCGCTGCTGATCGAAGGAGCGTCTCGCGATCAACGCCCCAGGAACGCCAGCAGGGCGCGGTTGAACGCTTCGGCGTGGCTCGCATTGCATCCATGTGGAGCGCCTTGGAGAAGGACGAGTTCGCTGTGGCGTATCACGGCGTGCGTACGCTTGCCGGATCCTTCGAACGGAACGGTCGCGTCGCTGTCGCCGTGGAGCACCAACGTCGGCACGGTGACCTTCCCGAGGTCACCCTCGAAGTCGGTCGTGGCGAAAGCCTTCATGCAACCCAGAGCGGCCGTCTGGTCGGCCTGCTCACACAGCGCGATCGCGGCTTGGCGCTCCTGTTCACTGACCTTGAGGGTGCCGTTCGCCGAGAAGAAGTCCTTCGCAAAGTCGTCGAAGAACGCGTGGCGGTTCTCGCGCAGCGCGGCCTCCATCTTGTCGGCCTTGGCCTGTGTCAGTGGGCCTTGGGCGTTGTCGCTGGTCTTGAGCAGGTACGGAGGGACCGCCGCGGCGAACACCACGCTTCGAAGCTTTCCTTCGCCGTGTCGAGCGACATAGCGTGCGACCTCGCCACCTCCCATCGAGAACCCGACGAGCGTGGCGTCCTGCAGTCCGAGATCATCGATGACGCCGGCCAGATCGTCGGCCAGCGTGCCATAGTCAAAGCCGCCAGTCGGCTTCTCCGATGCTCCGAATCCGCGTCGGTCGTACGCCACGACACGAAACCCTGCATCACGCAGCGGACCGATCTGAGCCTTCCACGAGGTCGACGACAACGGCCATCCGTGGACCAGGACGACGGGACGTCCGTTGCCTCCCGAGTCTTCGACATGAAGTCGCACTCGGGCGGGAGTGGTCGAGGTGTTCATGGCAGGTCCTTGTGAGGGCGGCAGATGCCGACGTCACCAGCCTGATCGCCCAGGCATGGCCCTTCGGTGAATGACACACCCGAATGCCCCGTTCACGCTCGCTCTATCGCTTGGCGCGCTCAACCTCGAATTCTCGGCCGATCACCGAAGCGAACATCTCGAGCGTGCGAATCGTGCGTTCGGTGATCTTCGCCGGCTTGGGGTCCAGCGCGCACAGCGTGCCGAAGAACGTGCCGTCCGGCAGATAGATCGGCACCGAAATGTAGCTCTCGAAACCGTACATCGCCGGTGTCGCATGGTTCGCGAAGTGATCGTCGCGAGACGCCGAGTCGAAGAACACCGGCTTGCCATGCTGGCGGATCTCGTTGCAGATCGTGGTCTCCAGCTCGAGGTCCTGTCCGGCCTTCAGACCAAACCCCACGAGGTCGTGCACGACACACGCCGTCCAGCGCGTGTCCGTGACGCGCGCGACAGCTGCGAATCCCATGCCCGTCGCCGACGCCACGGCTTCCAACATGGCGGGAATACCAGGGATCCGGCCAATGGCCTGAATGTCGACCAGCGATTCCGCTGCATCGAATGCTTCCGTCGCCTGCACACGTTCCACGACGGGCTCCGCACCGCTCATGGCACGCGCATGACGAACCTTCATGCTGTGGATCGCGATCTGCTGGACAAACTCCCGCACGTGGGGTGGAAGCCGGCGAAGCTTTGCGACGCGACCTGAAATCGTCAACTGCTGACCAACCAGCCGAATCGTATCCAGACCGTGCTCAAGCGCAAAAGCGTCCTGCAGAACGCTCAGGGCGACTGCCCAGCTAAGCGAAGGCGGGACATCGAGCAATGCGCCCATGACTCCAGCCCGCCCCGTGCCAAGCTCGTCGTCCGACGGCATCTCGAAACCGATCACCGTGGGCTGCTGAGCATCGCCTTCTGGATGCACAGTGGTCTTCATGTGGATCGTCCGCCGATGTGTGGATAAGCCTTCAAAGCTACGTCGCCCGCGAAAGCGCCTCATCGATTAAGGCGTCATAGGCGCTGCCAGCAAAGTGCGCCTCGAGGTCGATTCTGCTGGTGAAGCTGACGCTGACGCGATCGATGAGATCGTCGGGCTGGATCTCGTCGCGGTGCGCCGAAATCGACATCGGATGAAGGCGCCCGGCCCACACTCGTACGCAGTTATCACTACTGCGCTACAGGGTAATCGCGAGGAACGTGCCGTCCTGACTGGTGTGGGTCTGCGGACTTGAACGAGATTGGTCGTCATGCACGGCGCTCTGGGTATGGGCACAGCATACGAACGAGCGCCCCGATCGGGAAGTCGCTGCGTGGCAAGGACGCTCCCCGGACAGACAATCGGCGAGTTGCTTGGTTGCGACAGGCAGTTTGACTTAACCTGAACAGCCCGAAAGACGCGCATAAGGACGCGTGCCATGAGCTCTACCGTCACCCTGCACGCACGTGCCCACGCGCCCCTCCCTGATGGCTCCTACGTGGCGGTGACCATCTCAGATCGTGGAACGCTCGGCCTGATGGTCTGGGCTGGCCACTTGGCTGCTCACGCGGCCGACACCCTCGCCGAGGATGTGACGCTGGGCGACTACGTGCAGCACGAAGCGGTGAGCTTCATGAGCTGGCACGACGTGCTCGAGCATTTCCAAGGCCGTGATGTCGAGCCGGTCGTGGCTCAGCTCTTGAGGACGCATCACAAGGACACCCCCTGATGGCGTGCAGCTACTTCTTCGCGGCCTTCCCACTCGAGGACGAGCTCGATGCCTTTATGACGACGGCAGAGCGTCTTCAGACGCTGTGCGCTCTCATCGGACCGCTTGTCCGCCCTCAGAAGCTGCACATGACGCTCGCCTACGTCGGGCGCTACGTCACACGCGTGCTCGAGCTCGAGGACCAGCTACGCCAGCTCGGCGATCGCGTGTCATTCCTACCGGGCGCTCTGCTCTTTGATCGTGCGCTCACCCTCGACGGGGGCGGGCCTACGCGAGCGAGCGTGTTCACGCCATCCTCGACACCGACGAAACTCCACGATGCTGCGCTGGAGCTTGCGGATGCGTGCGCGAGCCTTGGCACGGGCGAGCGGTACTCGTGGTCGCCCCACGTGACGTGGCTGTACTCACCGGACACTCTCCCTAAAGGTGTGGTGCTTGCACCGCCTGTGAGCATGACACTCTACAGCCCAGTGCTCGCGGTCGGCGAAGACGGCAAAGACTACAAACGCATCGCGGACTGGGCCCAGCCGCTGCCGTCCGTATAGGCCGTACTCAAGTATCCCTTCCAGGGAGGCACGCAGGCCGTGCGCCGGTCAAACCCGGAAGCGCCCCAACCGTTCCGTATGCCCTTGACGAGCGTGCTGAAGAACTCCCGGCAAGCCGAGCGGACGCTACCCCGTGCTGGGGAAACGCGATCTCCGCTCGGCTTTTCGGGTCAAAGTGTGGACTCCGATCCGGTGGGCGCCTATTGGGCGATCCGGACTCACGGCTGAAATGTCACTTCGGCGGCTTTACTGACTGCGCGTAGGTGCCCACGAGCCTGCCAGAGGCAAGAACATGGCCCTTCGCGGCCGTGAGCACCGCGTCTCGATCCGAGCCCGGCGGCAGGTCGAGCATGGTGTCGAGCGCGAGCACCTGGAAGTGATAGTGGTGCGGTGGATCGCCCACGGGCGGGCGCGGCCCAAAGTAACCCGGTGAGCCGCGCGACGTAGCGCCCTGCAGCACGCCCTCCGGCAGCGTCAGCCGCTCCTGTTCCTGAAGCCCCTCGGGCAGGCTGGTGACGTTTGCGGGAATATTCCAGGCGACCCAGTGCACAAACGGTGTGATGGGCTTCGCGTCGGGATCTTCCATGATGATGACGTAGGACTTGGCGCGCTCCACGGCGGTCCATGAGAGTGCCGGCGACACCCCGTCGGCGTACTCGCTGTGACGGACCGGAATCGCAGCATCGGGCGCGAACGACGTCGAGGTCACGGTGAGTCCCGTCTTGGCGCCGACCTCCGACCTCTCCAGCGTCAGAGGCACACCGACCCCCTTCTTCGCCTGCTCGATCATCGCGCTCGAAGGCGCGCGCATCGCATTTCCACGCTTGTCTGCTTTCCCAGCCTTCGTGGCGGTTACGCGATAGATGATCCCGTTGGTGTCATCGGAAAACAGCAGCGCGCCATCCGGTGTCTGCGCCAAACCGACAGGTCGCCCGAAGTGCGCGTCATCGGCCGTCAGGAAGCCTGTCACGAATGGCTCGATGCGCTGCGGGCGGCCTTGGTCGTAGTGGATGCGCACGACTTCGTATCCCGATGCGGGCTTGCGATTCCAGCTGCCGCGCATGGTGGCAAACGCATCGCCTCGTGCATCCTTCGGAAACGCACTGCCGGTGTAGAACTGCATCTGCATGGGAGCCGCGTGGGCGGTGTAGCCCATCACCATCGGTGCGCTGAGCGCTTTCCACTGCTCCTTGGTGATCTCGCCTGGCGGGGTCGACTGCGGGTTGATGCCCCCGTCGCCGTAGACGTGCGGCCAGCCGTAGCGCTTGCCGCGCTCGATGAGGTTGAGCTCTTCGGCCTGCACGTCATCGCCGAGGTAGTCGATGCCGTGGTCAAGGCCCCAGAGCTGGCCCGTCTGGGGATGCCAGTCGAAGCCGATGGTGTTGCGTAGACCGGTGGCGAAGATGGTCCTCGAGGCGCCGTCGAGCGAAGCGCGCAGCAGGGTCGCTGATTCGGGGTTGGCCTCGTTGCACGCGTTACAGGTCGAGCCGACGCTGATGTAGAGCATCTCGTCGGGACCCACGCGCAACGTCCTGTTGGGATGCTGTCCGGTGTCGGGTAGATCACCCATGAGCATGGTAGCGGGCCCCAATGTTCCGTCCGCTTTCACGGGTGCCGCGAAGACTTCTTTCGCGGTCGCGACGTAGAGCGTGTTGTCGTGGAGCGCCAAGCCATGTGCGCCGGGGCGGTTCAGCACGGTCAACGCTGGCCCGTCAGCCACGCCATCCCGATCGGCGTCCTTGAGCAGCACGACGTCACCTTGCTCGCGTCGACTGACGTAGGTGTCGCCATTGGAGGCTACCGCGAGGATGCGCGCGTTCTTGAGGTCACGCGCGAAGACCGAAACCGCGTAGCCATCCGCGACCTTGAGCGCGGCGATGCGCTCGGGCGTGGCATCTACCAAACGAGGCTTGAGCACGTGGGCTGACACGCCTACGTCGGTGCCGTCACCTTGCTGGGCCCATGCTGCGGAGGAAGCGATCGTCAGTGCGATCGCCCACGAGAGTCGGTTTTGCATGATGTCGGTCCTTCCTGGGAGAGGGGAACCATGGCACCCGTTCTCGGACTCGGCGCTGAGCGAATGCGAGTGCGAAGACACGCGTCGACTGGGATTCATATTCAATCCCCGCTGGGATGCGCGTCTGGAGACCTTGATTGGCGCTGATGACGTCCGTGACGCGATCGGTGCGTATGTCGGCCAACGTGAGCATCGAGTCCGGCGACGAGCGCAATCCATACGGGCGCTCAGGACCGCCGAAACAAGAAAGCGAGTACAGCCCGCTCCCGCACCACGGCCAGATCCAGTGCACCTGCGGAAGTGCCGACGTTGTGCGATCCCCGGGTCCCGCGCCGCGCTCATCTCCAACTGAGCCAGCCGGTCAGACTCACTCGCGGCCTCTCGACGCTCGCTGATCAGGCGTTCCCGTGCGTGACCCGCTTGTGTGCTGCTTCCAGCGAGATCCAATCGGCTCGCCGGGGCATGATGAAGAACTCTCAGATCGGCGCGGCGGGGCTTGCTGAAGGACTCCGGCTCACCGGACCGGGGCGTGATGAAGAACTCTTAGGCTGGCGCGGCCCGGGCATGCTGAAGAACTCCCACGTCAGCGGACCGGGGCGGGATGAAGAACTCTCAGATCGGCGCGGCCCGGGCGTGCTGAAGAACTCCCGGCTCAGCGGACCGGGGGCGTGATGAGGAACCCTCAGTTCGGCGCGGCCGGGGGCGTGCTGAAGAACTCCCGACACCGCAGGCTAATGCCGCTGTGCTCTACGCACCTGTGGCGGAGGGCCTGGCGATGCACGGTTGACAGGTGCGATCTCAGAGCACATCCATGGCGCGCATGGCGAGCCCAGCATGGTTGAGCGATCGTTCGATCATCCGAGCATCCGGCTCGCCCGCATACTCGAAGGTCAGAGCATGACCAGCGACCTCGTGATCGACCTCGATACCGTGGAGGGGACCGATGGAGGCAAGGGCCGCCTTCGCGGTGGCGATAACGTCCTCCACGGGAGCGGCTAGAGGCTCGACACGCACGAAATAGATGGTAGTGCGAGGAGTCGCCAAGGCCGACTGCACGACGAAAGGATCGCCATCGAAGGTGATCACGGCCGAGCCGTTCTGCTCGGTGATCGTCACGTTGTCGATGCCCGTCTTGCCTCTTAGTGCGAATTTGGCCGTGACGCACGCGTTGTTGCGATTGTGAAAAGAGCCCGTCCCCGAGTACGTGATGGTTTGGCGCACGATCGAGTCTCCATGCCGCGTTCTTGGAGAAGAGTATCCCTCGTCACCGCAACCGTTGCCCACCGATGAGTGGAAGGGCCGGCACGGTCGTGCGGGCATTCACAGGCGTCCTATAAAGCATCGGTGAATCCTCGCTATCAAAGTGCACGAGCGCCGCTCATGCTTAGGTTGGGTTCCGATCGCATCGTGTATGGGTGTTCATCCCGACATGCAAGGAGTCGCTCGTGAAAGCCCTGACCTACCATGGCGCCAAGGATGTTCGCGTGGACACCGTCCCCGATCCCGACATCGTCGCGCCGGACGACATCCTGCTGCGTGTGACCGCGACCGCCATCTGCGGCTCGGACCTGCATCTTTTCCGCGGCAAGATCCCTCAGGTCAAGGAAGGCGACATCCTCGGCCACGAATTCATGGGCGTGGTGGAAGACGCGGGTCCGGGCGTGGAAAAACTGCGTAAGGGCGATCGCGTCGTGATCCCGTTCGTCATCGCATGCGGCCATTGCTTCTTCTGCGAGAATCAAGAGTTCGCGTGCTGCGAGACCACGAACACCGGGCCTGGCGCCGCGCTCAATGCCAAGTCTCTGCGACCGCCTGCAGCGCTCTTCGGATACAGCCATCTCTACGGCGGGGTGCCCGGCGGACAAGCTGAGTTCGTGCGCGTGCCGCACGCCAACGTCGGACCTCAGGTCATTCCCGGAAGCCTCGCGGACGAGCAGGTGCTCTTCCTGTCCGACATCCTTCCGACCGGATACCAAGCCGCGCTCAACGCCGGCATTCGAGCGGGCCACGCTGTGGCGATCTTCGGCGCCGGCCCTGTGGGTTTGATGGCGGCCGCGTGCGCGCGGATGCTCGGTGCCGAGACGATCTTCATGGTCGACCACCACACCTACCGACTGCGCTTTGCACGCGACACGTACGGAGTGATCCCCATCAATTTCGACGAAGACGACGATCCCGCTGCCACCATCCTGGAAGCCACTGGGTTTCGCGGCGTCGATGCGTGCATCGATGCAGTCGGCTTCGAAGCGAAGGGCAGCACCACCGAGACGGTAGCCACGGCGCTCAAGATCGAGTCCAGTAGCGGCGCAGTGCTCCGCCAGTGCATCGCGGCGACGCGCCGCGGCGGCACGCTGAGTCTGCCGGGCGTGTACGCCGGCTTCGTCCATGCCTTCCTCATCGGCGATGCGTTCGACAAGGGCCTGACCTTCAAAATGGGCCAGACTCACGTGCAGCGCTTCCTGCCTGAGCTTCTGGACCGCATCGAAGCAGGCGAGCTCAAGCCCGAGGCGATCATCAGTCATCGCTTGCCGCTGGCGGAGGCCGCTCAGGGCTACACCATGTTCAACGACAAGGAAGACGAGTGCCGCAAGGTGGTACTCACGCCATGAGTTCCCGGCGCAACACGCGTCGCAGGCCTGAGCGATTCATCGTGCTCGATTGGCCTCCAAGCGGTTACGCGCGCGAGGGACCTGATGCTCACTGCTGTACACGTACAAATGGAATGCGCGCGCGGACGTGGGCTTGATCTGCGCAGCAGTGATCTGGAGTTCCTACCATGACACGTCGGACGCGTTCTGCATTGCTACTTGTGGATGTCATCCATCCGTTCGACTTCGACGGAGCAAAGCGACTGCTTCGCCACGCGCGCCGCATTGTGCCGGCGCTGCTGCGCGTTCGTGAGGCGTTCGATACCGCCGACTACCCGGTAGTCTACTGCAATGACAACTTTGGTCAGTGGCGCTCGGAGGCGTCTGCGACTGTGCGGGCCTGCACGAAGCCCGACGCTCTCGGTGCGGACTTCGTGTCCGCCTTGGCGCCGCGTGCGAGCGACTACATCGTGCTCAAGCCCAAGCACTCCTCCTTCGCAGCGACACCTCTCGAGCTTCTGTTGGGTTGGGCGCGCGTGAAGCGTCTGTACATCGCCGGCTTGACAGGCGATTCGTGCGTCCACGCGACCGCGATCGATGCCAGGAGCCGCGACTTCGACGTGGTCGTTATCTCTGACGCCACAGCGTCGGAGACCGCCGCGCGCAATGGGCGGGCTCTCCAGCAGCTCGTGGACCGTGACGCGGCGAGGCTGATACGCAGCATGGCGGTGGGTAGGAGCTTCAACGACTGATCGCGCGAGGGCATGGACGGCACGATCCTCCGAGCGCCGAGGGCGCATCGCCTAGGCGCTGGCTGAGTCGTCGTCCGTAGGCGATTCGCGCTTGAAGAACGATACCTCGCCGTCGGGTTCCAGGAGAGCAAGCTCCACGTCCTCATACCGCCGAATAGCTTGAGAGCGCATGGCCTCGCGAAGATCATTCTCGGGCATGTTGTTGGCGAGCAAAGCGTCCTTGATGACCTTTCCCCGACGGATCAGTACGACGGGCCGTCCCTGCAGGAGCTTGTCCACCATCCTGCTGCGCGTGCTGAGGAAGGCCGAGAGGTAGTTCAAACCGATGAGCGTGGCGACGACGATGAGTCCGCCCTGCACTGATTCCTCGCCACCGGTCATCGAGTTGGACGCTGCCTCCGACAACAGCATCAGGACGATCACATCGAAGGGCGTGAACTCGCCCACCGTTCGCTTGCCCGAGATCCTCATCATCACCAACACGGCGATGTAGACGATGACACCTCGAAGCACCAATTCCCACCACGGCAGTTGAAGCTCGAACATGGCTACGCCCTCCGCTGGCCAATACCCACACCCCATGCATGGAGAATCGACGGAACCTCGCTGGCGATCTCGCGTGCGAGGAACCCTACCGGGCCGTATCGCCGCGAAAGTCGCTGTCCTGCCTCCCCGTGGCTCGCCACAGCCCAAGCCAAGGCGTGACGCGGCGACGCACCCCGCGCGAGGAACCCCGCAACCAGGCCGGCCAGAACATCGCCCGAGCCTGACGTTCCCAGTCCGACGCACCCAAGGGCGTAGCGAAGAGTCGGACCGTCTGGCGTGCCGACGAAGCTCGAGGTGCCCTTCAATACAAGAGCGAACCCTGTGCGCTGCGCGAACGCGTGCACGAGCTTGACGGGATCCGTGTCGAGGTTCTCCACCGGAATATCGAGCAGTGCCGCCATCTCGCCATGGTGCGGTGTGATGAGCGTCGACGTGTCGTGAACGTCGAGCTTCATGCAGGCGCTGATTGCACCGGCGTCGAGCACCAGGGGCGCTGTTCGTACCGCGTGAATCTCGCTGACCAGTCGGCGGGTCGATTCGGTGGCGTCCATGCCACATCCGATCAGAATCGCATCGGCATGTCGTGCGGCCTGCAACAGATCGCGCGAGGCACGCGCGATGTGTCCGCCGCGCGACGGCAAGGCCATCACCTTGGCTTCGGGAACGCGGAGGGCGAGATGCGGTGCGATCGGTGCACATGTCGCGATCTGGAGCTTGCCGGCGCCTGCACGGAGAGCGGCTAAGCCTGCAAGCAGGACGGCGCCCGCCACCTCACTTGATCCTCCGATGACGAGCACGCGCCCTCTATCTTCCTTGCTGGCGATCCCGTCCACGGATGGTAGAGGGTGACGCCGCAGGAACGACGGCGTGAGCGCCGTCGGGCGCGAGCCGTCAGCGCGGCCCAGCGGGGGCATCGGGAGCTCGCGTGGCGCCCACGGCAGCAAGATCCTCGGGCACCATGTTCGCGCGTACGAGCTTCAGCGTCTGGGCATCCTCAGCCAACGCATACTCGGTAAACGCGCCGTTGGGCACGTCGCCCTCCCGGTCGATGGCAAGGATGGTCGCCTCATCCAAGCGCTCAAGGATGTAGCGAAAGCAATTCACGATGACCTGGTGCGCAACGATCATGACGCGCCGCCCGGCATGGTCGATCTTGATCTCGTCGTAAACGCTGCGAAGACGCAGGATCACGTCGCACCAGCTCTCGCCACCCGGCGGTCGGAAGTAGAACTTTCCTACCGATTGACGCTGGGCGGAGAGCTCGGGGAACGTACTGCGGATGCCATGCGTCGTGTAGCGGTCAAGCACGCCGAATTCCTTCTCGCGCAGGCGCTCGTCGATGTGCACGCAGTCAGTATCGATCCCGAGCGCGTCGGCCATCGCGCGACAGGTCTGCACGGATCGAACAAAGGGTGAGGTCATCAAGCGTTCGGGCCGTTCCTCAGGTGACTGCCGGGCCATCCACGCCGCCAACGCCTTGGCCTGTTCCATTCCGAGGTCCGACAACGGCACGTCGGCATCGCGCGTGGAGAGGTCGATCAGCTCGAGCTTGGCGGCCTCGGCCGAGTCGCGAGCCACGTTTCCCGCGCTCTGCCCGTGGCGAACGATCCATAGACGCTGGGGTAAAGGGAAGGAATGCATGGGCGAGGACGCTACCTGGTGTCGTGGAGGGCCAGACTACGAAGCGCGCAGTCATCCCGCCTGAAGCGGGCGCCCGATTTGCGAGGTGGGGCACGTCGCCCTTGGTACCTCTTGGGTCACGGGACCTGCACCGGACGGGCGAACAGGGATTCGCGTGCCGGGCCGTGGTAGCCGAAGTCTCCGGCCTCTTCACTCGCGAAAGCGTCCGCGTTCGCAACCGAACCTGCTTCAGCCTCGATGGATGCATCCTCTCTCCAGCGTCCGCCGCCCGACGCCTCCTCGCGCCATTCGGGCGGATCCCTGTACCAGCGTGCCCCGTCGGCGTCCCAAGCCCAGAAGCGAGCCCACGAGGGCGCCTGATGCCAGTCGATCGAGTGATCCACGTGCACGGGTGCTGTGTCATCGCATGCGGGCGCCTTGGCCGGCACGAAGGGACTAATGGGATCCGAGCAGTCGGAAGTCTCCTCGAGCGCCTGATCGAGGTTGTCCGATTCCCGTCGCTTGCGGGCCTCTCGCTCGGCCCGCGTTTCCTCGACGATCGCGTCAGGCGCTTCGTCGAGTCCGACATCCTTACGATCGCGCGTCGTCATGTCGTCCTCACAGCATCGTATCGCGCGCGTTCTCGGCACGCGCGGCGCCGATCGCGGTTTCGACCTTCTTGACCTCCTCCGGCGGCGGGAGCACGGCAGGGAAGCCAAGCGACTGGATCCACAACTCCCGGCACCAGCCCTTGGTGTGATACAGGTGATGGTCCTCGTCCTTCTCCACCGCTTGGTGGGCCTGCTTGAGGATCTTGGCCGTCTCGCCTTGAGCGTGCTCGGCCACGTGGCCGATGAGCTCCCAGTTGGTATGGTCCTTCGTCTCGGCGAGGACCACGCACTCTGCAGCGACAAGCTCGGCGGCCGCCGGATCAGCCTTTGCCATCGCCATCTGAATGGCTTTCACGAGCGACGCACCGTGATGGGCAACGATGTCGCGACCGGGGCTCTGGGTCTCCGTATCCAGGCCGAGCTGCTCGAACACGCGCGTCAACACCTGCTCGTGCGTCTTCGTCTCCTCGAGGTACTCGCCCCACTCCTTGCGTAGATCCTCATTCACTGCCGCCTGGATGGCCGCGGTGTAGATCTTGATGCCGCCGCGCTCAGTCTCGATGGCCTGATAGAGAAGCTCATGGACCTGGTCGGTGTTGTATTTGCGTTGCATGACGTCGTCTCCTGCTGGGCATGCCGCGCGTCCTTCGCAGACACCGCGGCGTGTCGGGCGATGGGTGGGAATCAGGATGCGGGGGAGAGGCGGACGAGAACCTCCGGCGACGGAAGCTCGGCAAGATCTTCCACGTGATCCAGAGCCAAGAACGCGTCGAACAACGCGAGGGCCGTGTCGTTCCACACAATCTCCTGCCTCTCGAATGACGCGTAGATGCAGGGCGAAGACCCCGCGCCGTGAGCGCAACGCTCGCAGTCCAGCCGCAACTTTTCGGTCAGCTCTACGAAGGTCGTGCTGTCGTGAATCACTGCTTTGAGCCAACCCATGATGCATCTTCCGTGGAGGCCGCCGACAACCATGCACCATGGCACCTCACTGCCGGCTGAAGAGAGCGCTTAAATGTGCACAAAGTCCGGATGCTAGGAACGACGGCAGTGCTAGATCGGCAAGTGCGCACAACCGCGAGGTCTTCGGCTAGCGAGGATTAAGGTGTTCGCGCGCATACCACTGGTTGGCGCGATCTCGCGCCGTCATTCAGCACCGGAGGAGAATTCGCATGTCTCGCGAGGTCTTTCACGTCGTTCATACCCAAGACGACGGTAAGTGGCACGTCAGCAAGGTCGGTGGCGACAATGTCAGTCGTCACGACACCAAAGAGGAAGCCGTGACGGCAGGTCGCAAGCACGCACGCGAAATCCACGACGCGGGTGGTCTGTCACAGGTCGTGGTGCATCGTGAGGATGGCTCCTTCGAAACCGAGCACACCTATGGCGAGGACCCGCGGCGCACGCCGGGCTGATCCGATGGGCCTCGCGACGTACGCCAAGAAGCGGAATTTCTCCAAGACGCCCGAGCCTGCCAAAGGCGGCCAATCAGGCGGGCGAATCTTCGTGGTGCAGCTGCACCACGCGTCGCATCGGCATTTCGATTTCCGATTGGAGTTCGACGGCGTGCTCAAGAGCTGGGCCGTACCCAAAGGTCCAAGCTTCGACCCCGCCGTGAAACGGCTGGCGATGGAAGTCGAGGACCATCCGATCTCCTATGCCACGTTCGAAGGCGACATCCCGAAGGGCAACTACGGCGCCGGCCATGTCGACGTGTTCGATTCCGGTACGTGGGAGCCCGAGGGCAGCGTGCGCGAAGGCTTGGCGAAGGGGGAGCTCAAGTTCACCCTCCACGGCGATGTACTCCGCGGATCATGGGTTCTCGTTCGAACACGTAAGCAAGGCTCCAAACAGCAGTGGCTGCTGATCAAGCATCGCGACGCCTACTCGGGCCCGCGCGATGCAGATGCCTTTGTCGACCCCAAGACCGATCGGCCGATCTCGATCGCGAAACGAAAGAAGGTCTGGCCACGTGAGAAGGCGTCCTCCTCCGAGGCCTCGCCGGCAGCATCAGCGGTGGCGCGAGCGCTCAGAGCTCCGGCCCCAGGAAAACGCGCTCCCCTAAGGGAGCCGTTCCCGCCCGAGTTGTGCCAGTCCCTCGACGCGTCGCCGCCCGGCGACGCGTGGCTGCACGAGGTGAAGTGGGACGGTTACCGGATCCTGGCCACCGTGGCGCGCGGCAAGGCGCGACTGTGGTCCCGTAACGGTATCGAATGGACGGCCAAGCTGCCGGAGCTCGCGGAAGCCGTCGAGTCGCTCGGGTTCAAGAGCGCGCAGCTCGATGGCGAGATGGTCGTGCTGGATGGTGCACGCGAGAGCTTCAATGCGTTGCAGGCGCGGCTGTCCGCCAAGTCCAAGGCACCGGCCCTCTATGTGCTGTTCGATCTGCTGTATGTCGATGGCAAGAACCTGTGGGATGTGCCCCTTCTGGATCGCAAGACGTTGCTGGCGGACCGACTGAAGAAGCGGTCGCATGAGCTGTTGCGCTACTCGGAGCATCAGATCGGCGGTGGCGCGGCAGTGTTCGCGCAGGCGGCTCGCAGCGGCATGGAAGGTGTCGTCAGTAAACGCATCAACAGCGTGTATACCGGCTCTCGGAGTGGCGCTTGGGTGAAGGCCAAAGCGCGCCCGACGGACGAATTCGTCGTCGTAGGCTTCACGGAGCCCAAGGGTGGCCGAGCAGGCATCGGTGCGCTGCTGCTGGCCGCGCCGGATGATGCCGGCGGACTCATCTATGTGGGACGCGTCGGCACGGGATTCAGCGATGCTCAGCTCAAGGAGCTTCGCGTCACGCTCGAGCGATCGAAAATCGCCAAGCCACCCGCTGACATCGAGCGTATGGCCAAGGTCGATCGCCGGCTGGCCATCTGGGTGAAGCCTCGTCTGGTGGCCGAAGTGTTCTACCAAGGTTACGGCGGACACGGACTGCTTCGACAGGTGGCCTTCAAGGCGTTTCGGTCGGACAAGTCGATCGAGGACCTTTCGGCGTCCGAGGACTCTCCGCCTCGTTCTAAGGCAAAGACGAAGGCAGCGGCCAAGCCGCGAACTGAGGAAAAAGTGACGCTGACACATCCCGAGCGCGTCGTGTATCCCGAGCGCGGCTTCACCAAGCAGCAGGTCGCGGACTATTACCGCGGTGTTGCGCCGTGGATCCTCAAGGAGCTCGATGGACGGCCGGTGTCCGTGCTTCGATGTCCGGACGGCGTGGGTAAGGCGTGCTTCTTTCAGAAGCATGTCGGCCGCGGCTGGGGCAAAAATGTGCACGGCATGACGGTGGGCAAGGCTTCGGGAGAGCACGACTACCTGTGCATCCAGGACGAGGCCGGGCTTCTCGAGTTGGTCCAAATGAACGTGCTCGAGTTCCACCCTTGGGGTTCGCCGATGGGCGATCCCGATCACGCCAGTCGCATCGTCTTCGATCTCGATCCCGGCGCAGGCGTAGCATGGTCGCGCATCGTGGCAGGCGCGCGCGAGGTGCGCACACAGCTCGCGTCGGTAGGCTTGGAAGCCTTCGTGCGTACCTCCGGAGGCAAAGGACTGCACGTCGTCGTCCCACTCAATCCGCCGGCACCGTGGGAGGACGTGAAGCGTTTTGCTCATGGCGTGGCGAAAGCGCTCTCCGCCATGCACCCCCAGGACTTCGTCGCTGTCGCTGGCGAGAAGAACCGCAAGAACAAGATCTTCGTCGACTGGCTGCGCAACGGTCGCGGCGCGACGAGCGTGGCGTCGTATTCGGTGCGCGCTCGCGAGTCCGCGGGCGTTGCCATGCCTTTGAGTTGGTCGGAGCTTGGTCGGGTCAAGGCCGGCGATGCCTTTGACATCAAGGGCGCGCTCGAGCGGATCCGCCGGCGCAAGTCGGACCCTTGGGAGGACATCGACGTGGTGACGCAGCAGCTTCCGGACCTCTAACCGCTCACTCATCAGTAAAAGGTTTGCGGCTGCCGACTTGTTGCACAAAATCCCCTTGCGGACGAATTCGCGCATTTCGTAGTCTCGGCGTCCCGCGCTCTGCGGCACCGGCTCCCCCTGCGAGCAGGACGCTCTCCGCCGACTGCAACGGAGCCGCGGATTCGTTTCACTATCATCCGCGACACGTGCGCATACCGCATGCATTCACTCCTGAGGTCGCACGATTCGCTCGCGCGCCAGCGAATCCTACCGTGCTGCGGAAGTCCGAAGATGACCGATCATGATCCCCAACTGGTATCCCGACTCGACGAACTGGAGGCCAAGCTGCCACGCATCTTGGGTGAGTTTCCAGACGACGCGGACTTCTGGCCCGTGTTTGCTGGTGAGGCTGATGCGATCCTCGAGGGATTGCCCGCCGAGCCGTACGCCTACGCGCTAGGTCGCGTGGACTGCATGCTTCGCAATCAAGGCCTGATTCCCGGTGAAGAGGAAGGCAACGCGTGCTCGTGATCTAGGCAGCGAGGCGGTGCTCGTAGGAATCACCGGCCTAAAATGAAGGGGCCCTCGCGGGCCCCATCGATTTCAACAGATTAAGGGAACGGCTCGCCGCACAAGCGGGAGGGCCAAGAGGCGGACGGCAGGGAGAGCCGCGCCGCGTCAGTCGCGCTCTTCGCGCACCACCGCACCGGTGACGGGATCGATCTTCAGCTCGACGCGCTGGCCGGCTGCGTTGCGCGCATCGGCCTCCCAGAAGCCGTCGTCGAACTCGAGGTCACGGATCTGTGTGTAGCCAGCCGCGGTCAGCGCCGCGCGGATCTGGTCGGCGGTCAGGATCGTGCCGCCCGGCGTCGTCCCGCCCGGGCCGTCGATCGTCTCGGCGAGGATCACACCGGTGACCGGATGCAGCACGAGGTCGACGCGCACGCCGTCGGCACGACGTGCCTCGGCTTCCCAGAAGCCGTCGTCGAACTCGATGTCCTCGATCTGCGTGTAGCCGGCCGCGACGAGGCGCTCGCGCACCTGGACGGCGGTCAGGAACGGCGTCGTCGAGCCGGGGGCGCTGGTCCACAGCGCACGCGTGACGCCATCGACCACGACGTCGACGCGTACTCCGTCGGCGGTCGTCGCATCGGCGCTCCACAGGCCATGGCGGAACGCGAGGTCGTACGGCGCGTACAGGCCGCCTTCGGCGATGCGTGCGAGCGCCTCGCCGGCACTGGCGACCGGCTCGACGACCGTCGCGTTCTCCTCGGCAATGGCGGGGACCGCCACGCACAGGGCGAGTGCGGCGGCAAGGGAAAGGCGGGTGAGGCGCATCGTCGGTGTCTCCACGGGTTGGGGTGGAGGCACTCTGGACGGTGCGCCGTAAACGGGTTTTGACGGTCGCGTTCACAACGCGTTTAATCCGGCGACCCGAGCATCCCGTCATGACGCGCCTCCTTCTCGCCCTCGCCCTGCTCTGCGCAACCGACGTCCACGGCGACGACCACGACGCCGTGCGCGATGCCGTCGCGGCCGGGCGCATCAAGCCGCTCGCCGAGATCCTCGCTGCCGTGCAGGCGCGCTATCCGGGCCGCGTGCTCGACGTCGAGCTCGAGCGCGCACGCGACGGCCGCCGCATCTACGACATCGAGCTGATCGGCACGGATGGCCGCAAGCAGGATGTGCACGTCGACGCCGCCACCGGCACGATCCTCGATTCGACCGCGGAGGGCGTCGACCCGGCCGCGATGCTGCCGCTCGCGACCGTGCTGCGTGGCGTGCTGCAGCGTCATCCGGGCGTGGTCGTCGACGTCGAGCTCGAGCGCGGCCGCGACGGACGCGACGTCTACGAGATCGAACTGCAGCTGGCCGATGGCCGCCGACTCGAACTCGCCGTCGATGCCGCCAACGGCGACATCGTCGACGACGACGCGCACCGCGCGATCTCGACCGAGGCGCTCAAGCCGCTGCCCGAGATCCTCGACATGATCGCCGGGCGCTACCCGGGTCTCGTGGTCGAGGTGGAGCTCGAACGCGAGCGCAGCGGTCGCCGCTTCTACGAGATCGACGTACGCGGCGCCGACGGGCGCACGCTCGAAGTGCGTGTCGACGCCATGACCGGCGAGGTGCTCGGCCACGGCGAGGCCGATTGATGCGCGTCCTCGTCGTCGAGGACGACCGCGAGCTCGCCGAACGCCTGTGCCGCGTGCTCGGCGACGCGGGCCTGCTCGCCGAGCACGCCGCCGACGGTGACCAGGCCGCGTTCCTCGGCGCCACCGAGGACTACGACGCCGCCGTGCTCGACCTCGGCCTGCCCGGCCGCGACGGCATCTCGGTGCTGCACCACTGGCGCGAGCAGAAGCGCGATTTCCCGGTCCTGATCCTGACCGCGCGCAACCGCTGGAGCGACAAGCTCTCGGGTTTCGGTGCCGGCGCCGACGACTATCTCGCCAAACCGTTCCACCTCGAGGAGGTGGTCCTGCGCGTGCGCGCGCTGCTGCGTCGCGCACGCGGCCACGCGGACGCCGTGCTGCGCGTCGGCCCTCTCGAATTCGACACCCACAGCTCGCGCTTCACCCTCGACGAACAACCACTCCAGCTGACCGCGCAGGAGCAGCGCATCCTCGCCTACCTGATGCACCGCACCGGCCAGGTCGTCAGCCGCAGCGAAATCGGCGAACACGTCTACGCACGCGACCTCGAACCGGATTCCAACACCGTCGACGTGCTCGTCGGGCGGATCCGCCGCAAGCTCGGACGACCGCTGATCCACACCGAGCGCGGTCTCGGGTTCCGGCTCGCGGCCGAGGACTGAGATGCGGCGTTCCGGCCTCGCCGCGCGCCTGCTCGTGCTCGGCATCGTCGCCGCGCTCGTCGTCGCCGGCATCGGTGGCTGGTGGCTGCGCGGCAACCTGCACGACGTCGTCACGCGCAGTTTCGAGCAGCGCGTGCTCGCCCAGGCCGATCGCATCGCGGCACGCATCGTCGTCGACGCCGACGGGCACGCACAGTTCGACGACCCGCGCGCCGCCGACGAATTCACGCGCATCTTCTCGGGCTGGTACTGGCAGGTCGACGGCGGCCCTGCGCCGCTGCGCTCGCGCTCGTTGTGGGATGCCGGCCTCGATACGACGCCGGCACCCGAGGCGACAGGTGCGGCGTTGCTGCGCGCCACCGGTCCGCGCGGCGAGTCGCTGCTCGGGCTCGCGCGCCCGCTCTCGTCCACCGCGCCCCTGGTGTTGCGCGTGTTCGGGCCCGCCGACGACGTCGACCGCGAACGCCAGCGCATCGACCACGTGCTCGCCGCGACGCTGCTCGCGCTGGTCGGTGCGCTCGCCCTGACCACGTTCGTGCAGGTACGCCTGGGCCTGCGCCCGCTCGCACGCCTGCGCGACGCGATCGCCGCGATCCGCGACGGCAGTCGCGAACGCGTCGGGGAAGGCTACGGCAGCGACCTCGATCCGCTCGCCCGCGAGCTCGACGACGTGCTCGCACGCAGCGCGCGCGTGATCGCGCGCGCGCGCGGCCACGCGGCCGACCTGGCCCATGCGCTCAAGAAGCCGCTCGCCGTGCTCGAGGCCGATGCCGGCGGTCCGTCCGACGTCGCCGCGCCCGTCGTGCGCGCCCAGACATGCGACATGGTGCGCCTCATCGATCGCCACCTCGCACGGGCCGGCAGTGGTGCCGGCGAACGCCGGCGCCTGGACGTCGGCGAACGCGTCGCCGCACTCGTCACCCTGCTCGCGAAACTGCACGAAGGCCGCGGCCTCTCGTGGGAGGACACCACGCCGTCAGGCCTCTACTGGCGCGGCGAGCCCACCGACTTCGAGGAGATGCTCGGCAACCTGCTCGACAACGCCGGCAAGTGGGCACGTTCGCGCGTCACCGTGCGCGCACGGGGCGGTCCGGAACGCCTCGAGATCGCCATCGAGGACGATGGCCCCGGCCTCGACGACGACCAGCTCGCACGCATCGCGCGACGCGGCACGCGCTTCGACGAGCGCGTCGAGGGCTCCGGGCTCGGCCTCGCGATCACGCGCGACATCGCCGAGACCTACGGCGGCTCGCTGACGTTCTCGCGTGGTGCCGAGGGTGGCCTGCACGTGAACCTCGGCCTTCCGGCCTGAGGGGCCGCTGCGACCTTTCGGCGGCGAGCACCGTCCATGGCACCATGGCGCGACACGCGCGCCGCTGCACGAGGTCGTCATGAACCGCATCTTCCGTCCCTTCCTCGCCACTCTCCTCGCGATCGGTGCCGCCACCGCGATGTCGTCCGCGGTCGCGACCGCGCCGCTGCCCGCCGACGGTGCACGCGTCCACGTGAGCTGGACCGATCCCGCGGCGTTCACGGAAGTCCGCGACAGCCACGGCCGCGGCATGCTGCGCGCGACCGACTGGCTGGGCCGCCTGCAGAAGCACGTGGTGACGCGCGCCGACACGCTGCTGCCGCCCGGCCAGAGCCTCGACGTCACGTTCACCGACATCAAGCTCGCCGGCGCCTTCGAACCCTGGCGCGGCCCGAACTTCGACGACGTGCGCATCGTCAAGGACATCTACCCGCCGCGCATCACGCTGCGCTTCACGCGACGCGGCGCCGACGGCCAGGTCATCGACGAGGGCGAGCGCACCTTGCGCGATGCGGCGTTCCTGTCGCGCGGCACGCCGAACACGAGCGACACGCTGCGCTACGAAAAGCGCCTGCTCGACGACTGGCTGCGCCGCGAGTTCAAGGCGGCCTGACGTTCACTCCTCGCCGGTCGAGGATTCCGGCACGCGCACGTCGTCGCGCATCCAGCCACGCCGGTAGGCGAACTCGCCGAGGATTTCGTGCAGCGCGGCGTCGGTCTTGGCCAGCGCACTGGTCGCCGGCAGCAGGTAGCGGAAACGCCCGCCGCTGGCCGACATCCGTTCCGCGGGCCATGCGCAGACATCGAAGCCCGCCTCGCGGAACGAAAACTCGGCGCGCGCCATGTGCAGCGCCGACGTCACCAGCCAGATGCGCCGCGGTACCGCGGGTTCGAGCTCCGCCGTCAGGCGCGCGTTCTGCCAGGTCGTACGCGAGCGCGATTCTTCGCGTATCGCCTCGCGCGGCACGCCGAGCCGTTGCAGCAGCGCGGCCATCAGCGCGCTTTCGGTGACGTCGGTACCGGAGTACGGTCCCTGCCCGCCGCTGACCACGATCGGCACCGGCGCGAGGCCGTAGCGCTCGGCCGCGGCAAGGCTGCGCCGCAGGCTCGCCGGCGACAGCGCCATGACGTCGGCGGTGTCGCGCGGACGCATCGAGAAGCCGCCGCCGAGCAGCACGATCGCGTCCGGCACAGGCGGGGCGCAGGCATCGGGTGACGACGCACGCGCTTCCTGCCAGCGCACGAGGTGATTGGCCGCCCACGGCGTGGTCAGCGCCGCGCACGCAACGATCACGAGAACCGCGAGCCCACGCATGCCACGCGGCAGCCAGCGCCACAGCAGCACCGCCACGATCACCGCGAGCACGCCGAGGCGCAGCGGCGAAAGCAGCCAGCTCAGCATGCGCGCACGTCCGCGTTCAGAGCCGATGGCCCTGATCGATGTCGGCCAGTCCGGCCGGCAGCGCCGACGGCGCGATGCCGCGTGCGAGCAGCAACAGCTTGAACCGCTCGCCCATCTCGGACGGCAGCGTGAGCCGCTTGACCTCCTGCGCGAGGCGATAACGCGTCACCTCGTCGGCCTCGGCGACCCCGGCCTCGAACAAGGCAGGCAAGCCCGTCGCGAGCAGGAACTGCGCCTGCGTCGTGTAACCCGCCACCGCGAATCCGGCATGGTTGCCGGCTTCGGCGAGCGCGGTGAAGTCGACCGAGGCGGTGATGTCCTGCAGGCCGACGAGAATCAGGGGATCGGCATGCGCACGATGGCGGTAGTGACACATGAGCGTGCCGTCGCGTCGCTCGGGCCAGTAGAACTCGCCGCGCGGCTCGCCGTAGTCGACGAACACGGCGAGGCCTGCCTCGAGGGTGCCGGCCACGGCCTGCATCCAGAACGGCAGCTGCGGAAGGATCTCGGAGCGGTAACCGTCGGCGAAGCCGATGCCGAGATCGCGCTCGGTATGGCGCACCGCGGCGCCGACCAGCGCGTCGGCCGGGCGGTCCTGACGCACGAAGCGGCCTTCCCCGTCGAGAACGACGTGCTCCTCGAACACCTCGCCGTCGCGCAGCGTGAAACGCGTGACCGGCAGCGCGTCGATGACCTCGTTGGCGAACAGCACGCCGCGCCAGGCCTGCTCGGGCGGGCCGTCGAGCCATTCCACGCGTGCGAACAGTTCGGCCTCGAGCGCGTCACGCAGCAACGTGCGCTGGCGTTCGCGAAGATCCGCGCTCGGCTCCAGGATCGCGTAGCGCGCCGGCACGACGCCGGCCGCGGTGAACCCGCGCAGCGCATCGCGTGCGAACGCGCCGCTGCCGCCGCCGAGTTCGAGGAACGAGGCCTCGGGTCCGAGCTCGCGCAGGATCGGCGCGAACGCACCGGCGAGCGTGCGCGCGAACAGGTCACCGAGTTCGGGGGCGGTCACGAAGTCGCCGGCGGCACCGAACTTGGTGCGTCCGGCGCTGTAGTAGCCGAGCCCCGGCGCATACAGGCAGCGCTCCATGAAACGCGGGAACGGCATCGGGCCGCGCGCGAGGATTTCCTCGCGCAAGGCGGCGGCGAGCCGCGCGGAATGGTCGAGTTCATCCGCGCCCGGCGCGGGAAGATCGTTGCTCACGGCTGGTCCGCCACGCCGACTTGCGGCACTCTGGTCAGGATAACGGCGGGCGTGGAGATCACCTAATGAGCGAGGCGGAACATCGCCCGGTCGCGCTGGTCACCGGTGCGGCACGACGCGTCGGCGCGTGCATCGCACGTCGCCTGCACGCCGACGGCTACGACGTGGCCCTGCATGCGCGTCGATCCCTCGACGACCTCGAAGCCCTCGCCCGTGACCTCGAGTCGGCACGGCCGGGCAGCACGCACACGCTGGTCGCCGATCTCGACGACGGTGCGGCACCGAAGGCCCTCGTCGACGGAGTGCTCGCGCGCTTCGGGCATCTGGACGCGCTGGTCAACAACGCCTCGTCGTTCCATCGCACGCCGGTCGGCTCGATCACGATGGCCGACTGGGACGGCCTGTTCGCCTCCAACGCCCGCGCGCCGCTGTTCCTCGCCCAGGCGGCCGCGGACGCGCTGCGCGCGCGGCGCGGCGCGATCGTCAACCTCGTCGACATCTATGCGGAAAGACCACTGCCGGGCTTCAGCGTCTACTGCATGGCCAAGGCCGCGCTCGGCGCGATGACGCTGGCCCTGGCCCGCGAGCTGGCGCCCGAGGTCCGCGTCAACGGCGTCGCCCCCGGGGCCGTGCTCTGGCCCGAGAACGGCGACGACTACGCGCGCCGCGACGAACTGGTCGCGCGCACGCCGCTCGCCCGCACCGGGGCGCCCGAGGACGTCGCCGGCGCCGTGGCCTGGCTGCTGCGCGACGCGACGTTCGTGACCGGCCAGATCCTGCGCATCGACGGCGGACGCTCGCTGGCGATCTGAGGTCCATCGCCGCGGATGCGCCCCGGGTATCACCGCTGTTTGTGAAAACCGGCACAGCCCGGCGTACGATGCGGCATCGCGGTCGTGCGCAGGGCACGATCATTCGGTACATTCCCGGAGCGGGCCGCTGCAGGTCCGCGATGCAGGGGACCCGTGTTGCACATCCTGTTCGTCGGCGACGAAGCGATCCTTCCGCCCGACCTCGGCGACTACGTCGCCGATCTCGGCGAGGACACGCAGCTCGAGAAAGCGGCCAGCGGCCGTGCCGCGATGGCGGCACTGTCGCGCACGCCGTTCGACGTCGTCATCGCAGGTCCGGCATCGGCCAACCATTCGCCGGCCGACCTGCTCGACCAGACCCGCACGCTGCGTCCCGAGGCGATCCGCATCGCCCTCATCGATGCCAACAGCTCGGTGAAGGCGCCACCGGCGCGCCTCGTCGGCGTCGCCCACCGGTTCCTCTCGCTGCCGCTCGCCTCCGAGCACCTCATCGAGGCGATCCACAGCATCGACGAGCTGCGCGAGATCCTCGACGATCCGCGCCTGCGCGCGCTGGTCGGCCGCATCGACAACCTGCCGTCGCCGCCGCAGCTGTATTTCACGCTCATGCACGCGCTCGAGGACGAGGAGCGCAGCAGCTCGGCGGACATCGCCAAGCTCATCGCCGGCGATCCCGCGATCGCGGCGAAAGTCCTGCGCATGTGCAACTCGGCTTATTTCTCGAACGGTCGTTCGATCAGCGACCTGCGCAGCGCGGTCACGCGGCTCGGCATGGCCACGCTGCGCGACCTCGTGCTCGCCAGCGAAGTGTTCTCGATGTCGAGCTCGCTCAAGATCGACCGCACCGAGCTGCAGCGCCGCTCCCTGCTCGCCTCGCGCCTGCCCTCGCGCATGCTGCCCGAGACCAGCGCCGAACTCGGCGCCACCGCCGCCTTGCTCGCCGACATCGGCCTGCTGCTGCCGGGCGTGCGCAACGAGCGCCATCCGCCCGAGGACGGCGTCGAGGACGACCGTCCCGGCCATACCGAGGCCGGTGCCTACCTGCTCGGCCTGTGGGGCCTGCCGATGCCGATCGTCGAGGCCGTCGCGTTCCATCGCCAGCCGCAGCGCTCGGGCCAGCGCAGTTTCTGGGTGCCTGGCGCCGTGCACGTGGCGGTCGCGCTCGCGGCACGCGAGCCGGTCGACGAGCAATACCTCGCCACGCTCGGCGTGCTGCCGCGCCTGCCGGCGTGGCGGGAACTCGCCGAAAGCCTCGCCGCGCTCGACACGCCCGCCGGTCGGCGCTGAAACGAAAAAGGCCGGCCCGCGGATGCGGACCGGCCTTTCCTTTCCGGACGATCAGGCCTTGACGCGGAACGCGTCGGCGACCAGTTCGTGGCTGAATGCACCGCCGGCCTCGCGACCCGAGGCGTAGCGGTACAGCGCCGCCGAGTACACGCCCTGCATGGCCGCCTGCACGAGGATCAGCAGGAGCAGCACGACCACCGAGACGGCGACCGTCGCGACGAGCAGCGGCACGCTGCCGGTCTTCGCCGCGAGCACGACGACACCGCCGCAGACGCACATGAGCGCGAAGATCAGGAATCCGAACACGAGGCCCATGCCACCGTTGCCGATGAGGTTCTGGCCCCAGGTCTTGCGCAGCATCTCGGCGCTGCGCTTGACCGCGTCGATCGGGCCGACGTTCTGGTTCACGAGCACCGGCACGACGAGGAAGGTCGCCGCGGTCCAGGCCACGCCGATCAGGCCGACGATGAAGCGGCCGATGAAGCCCGCACGCTCCTGCAGCGCGCGCAGGATCACGCCGACCGTCGCGGCGATCACCGCATAGCCGAGGATCGGACCGATCTTCGAACCGGCGATGCGCAGGCCGTCGGCGAGCGTCGGATCACCGCCGTCGAGGCGGATCAGCGCGGCGCCGACCAGCGCCGAGTTGAAGAAGATCACGACGAAGTACTGAACGACGTAGAAGCCGAACAGCAGCAGGTACATGAGCGGCGCGGGGCCGCCGCTGCGCTCGAACGAGGT
Organism: Lysobacteraceae bacterium PS02065; assembly: GCA_029959555.1. Taxonomy (GTDB): domain Bacteria; phylum Pseudomonadota; class Gammaproteobacteria; order Xanthomonadales; family Rhodanobacteraceae; genus Dokdonella. The sequence goes on from JASCPI010000009.1 coordinate 100,883, forward strand.
GAACACGCCGCCGAGCAGCGCGGGCACGAAGAAGCTCGCCGCGACGATCAGGCTGCACACCGCCGACAGCAGCGGGAACACGAGCAGCTCCTTGTCGGAGCGCAGCACCGACGCACTCGCCTTCACGAGCGCCCAGCTGTGGGCGAACTTCTCGAACATGACCGGTTGTCCCCTGAACGATGGCAGGTTGCCAGCGGGCGCTATTGCAGCACCGCACCGCGTGCACGTAAAGCATCGGTGGCGCGACGTGTGACGGCCTAGAGGGTGACGACCTCGAGCACGTCGCCTCGCGCGGGATGCGCGTCCCACAGCGCGCCGAGCGACACGCCGGTGACCGGGTGGCGGAACGCCGGCGCGAGTTCGGCCAGCGGGCGCAGCACGAACGCATGCTTCAGCTCGTCGCGCGGCACCTGCAGATGACCGGGACCCTCGATCACCTCGTCGCCGTAGAACACGATGTCGAGGTCGAGCGTGCGGCTCGAGAAGCGCGGCACGTCGCGGCGGCGCCCCTGGCGATCCTCGAGCGCATGCAGCCATGCATCGAGTTCGCCCGCAACAAGCCCGGTGTCGAGCGCGACCGCGAGGTTCACGAAGGCCGGCCCGTCGAAACCGACCGCCGGCGTGCGGTACGCCGCCGACACCTCGATCGCGCCGAAGCGCTCGCGCAAGGCCTCGAGCGCCGCACGCAGGTGCTGCTCGGGCTGCTGGTTCGAGCCGAGGCTCAGGTAGACGCGCGGCATGGATCGACTCCTCGGCAAGTGCCCGCGCGCGGATCGAGGAGGAGCCTGGGCTCCCCGCGCGTGGCGGCGGATCGCCCAGCATCGCGGCTCGCGGGCGGTGCGTGCAAGCGTGCGGCCGCTAGAATCCCCGACCGGTACATCACGGGACGGGACATGACCTACTGCGTCGGCATCCAGGTGCGCGAAGGCCTCGTGTTCGCGGCCGACACGCGCACGAGCGCGTCGTTCGACGACGTGAGCGTGCACGGCAAGCTGCACCTGTTCGAGGTCCCTGGCGAACGCGTGTTCGTGCTGCTGACCTCGGGCAACCTCGCCACGACCCAAGCCGTCGTCGCCCGGCTGCGCCGCGACATGGCCTCGCCGCAACCCGCAGCCGGCCTCGCCACGGCACGCGACGTCGCCGAAGCCGCCGACTACGTCGGCAGCCTGCTCGTCGCCGCCCAGGCGCAGGTGCGCGACGCCGCCCAGCACGGCGTCAGCGTCGAGGCCACGCTCGTGATCGGCGGCCAGGTCGCCGGCAGCGAGCCCGCGATCATGCTCGTCTACCCGCTCGGCAATGCGATCGCGGCATCACCCGAGACCCCGTACCTGCAGATCGGCGAGTCCAAGTACGGCAAGCCGATCCTCGATCGCATCATCGACGCCGACACGCGCCTCGAAGACGCCGCGCGCTGCGCGCTCGTGTCGCTCGATTCGACGATCCGCTCCAACGTCTCGGTCGGCCTGCCGATCGACCTCGTGCTCGTGCGCACCGACGCACTGCGCGTCGCCGAACGCCTGCGCCTCGACGAGGACACGCCGCTCTACGCCGAGATCCACGACACCTGGTCGCGCAAGCTCGAGGCCGCGGTGCGCAGCCTGCCGAAGTTCGCGTGGGAAATCCCCGCGCCGATGCCACTGGCGCGCGACGTGCGCGTCGATGCCGGCGACGCGCAGCAGCAACAGCAGCAGTGATCGCGCCGCTCAGACCTTGAAGTAGGCCTCGTGCACGACGGCGTGCAGCGCGCCGAGGCTGACCTGGATGCGGTCCATGAAGTCGCAGGGATCGTCGCCGAGCTTGGCGGCGTCCGCGTCGCGCACGAGCGCGACCGAAACCTCCAGCGCCTTGCCGACCGCCTTGCGCTCGGGCATCGACGGCAGGATGCCGCGCGCGCGGCTCAGGCAGAACAGCACGCTGCGCGGGAACTCGTCGTTCTGCAGCAGGAAGCGCAGCGCGAGCTCCGGCGTGACGCGCTGCTTCACGTGGCGCCGGTACATCTGCAGCGCCGCGAGCGAGCGCAGCACGCTCATCCACTGCATCGCGTTGAACGCCTCGGCGTTCTCGGCAACACGTGCACGCACGATGCCGGCGGCGCCCGCGTCGATGATGCGCGTGGTCATGTCGGCCTGCTCGAGCGCGGTGCCGAGGCGCAGGAACTGGTAGCCGATGCCGCGGCTCACGTTGGCCGTGAGCAGGCCCGATACGCGCAGGCAGCCGTCGATGACGCGGTTGACGAACTCGAGGCGGTAGCGTCGCCCGACGCTGCGCTCGCCCTGCGCGTCGATGTAGAGGTGGATGTCGTTGACCGCTTCCCAGACTTCCTGTGGCAGCGTCTCGCGGATCGTGCGCACGATCTCGCGCGCATGACGCACCGAGCCGCGCAGCGACAGCGGATTGCGCTCGTCGATCATGAGGAAGCGCATCACGTCGGCTTCGCTCGCCTGCTCGTCCGAGTCGGGATAGAGCTTGGCGAAGACGTCGCCCGCACCGACCGTGTCGATGAGCGGACGCCAGTCGAAGCGCGCCGCGCGCGGCATGTCGAGCTGCAGCTGGCCGCTGACGCCGACCAGGCGGGCGGTGTTCTCGGCACGCCGCACGTAGCGGCTGAACCAGTAGAGGTTTTCGGCGACGCGCGACAGCATCAGGGCACCTCGTCCAGGTCGACGATCCACGTGTCCTTGGCGCCGCCGCCCTGCGACGAATTGACGACGAGCGAGTTGCGCTTCATCGCCACGCGCGTGAGGCCGCCCGTGGTCACGTGGATGTCGTTGCCCGACAGCACGAACGGACGCAGGTCGAGGTGGCGCGGCTGCGGGCCCTTGTCGGTGATGATCGGCGCGGTCGACAGCGACAGCGTCGGCTGCGCCATGTAGTTGCGGGGGTTGGCGAGGATCAGCTTGCGGAACTGCTCGTGCTGGCGCTTGGTCGCGCGCGGCCCGATCAGCATGCCGTAGCCGCCCGACTCGTTGGCCGGCTTGACGACGAGCTGCTCGATGTTGGCGAGCACGTAGTCGCGGTCCTTCTTCTCGGCGCACAGGTAACTCGGCACGTTCGGCAGGATCGCCTGCTCGCCGAGGTAGTACTTGATCATCTTGGGCACGTAGGCGAACACGACCTTGTCGTCGGCCACGCCGGCGCCCGGTGCGTTCGCGAGCGCGACCTTGCCGGCACGCCACGAGCGGATCAGGCCCTTCACGCCGAGCACCGAATCGGGATGGAACACCTCGGGGTCGATGAACAGGTCGTCGACGCGGCGGTAGATCACGTCGACGCGCTGCGGCCCGTAGACCGTGCGCATGTAGGTGCAGTCGTCGTCGTCGACGAACAGATCGCCGCCCTCGACGAGCTCGATGCCCATGCTCTGCGCGAGGTAGCAGTGCTCGAAGTAGGCGCTGTTGTAGATACCCGGCGTCAGCAGCGCGATGACCGGGATGTCGCCCGGGCGCGGCGTCAGCGCGGCGAGCGTGTCGTAGAGCTGCGAGGGGTAGGCGTCGACCGGCAGGATGGCGGTGGTCTCGAACAGCTCGGGGAACACGCGCTTGGCGACGAGCCTGTTCTCGAGCATGTACGACACGCCGCTCGGGATGCGCAGGTTGTCCTCGAGCGCGTAGAGCGTGCCGTCGCCGTCACGCACGAGGTCCGAGCCGCAGATGTGCGACCAGATGCCGAGCGGCGGCTTCACGCCGACGCATTGCTTGCGGAAATTGACCGAATCCTTGAGCAGTGCGCCCGGGAACACGCGGTCCTTGACGATCTTCTGCTCGCCGTAGATGTCGCCGATGAACAGGTTCAGCGCGCGGATGCGCTGGCGCAGGCCGGCTTCGGTGCGTTCCCATTCGGGTCGCGCGATGACGCGCGGGATGAGGTCGAACGGCAGCGTGCGGTCGACGTTGCGGCCTTCGGAGTAGACCGTGAAGGTGACGCCCATGACGCGCGCGGCGACATCGGCGGCGACCTGGCGTTCGGCGAGCTCGCGGCGCGACAGGCCGGCAAGGTAGTCGACGAGTTGACGCGCCGCGGGACGTGGCTGCCCGTCGGCCTGGATCAGTTCGTCGTAGGTGGATGAACGGTAACGCCCCCAGTCCATTCGCTCACCTTGGCCGCGCCGACCGGCGTCACCGGACGCCGGCGCTCATGGCGATATTGCATGGCAACATGCCCGTATCGCCGGGCGGCCGTCAAGCGGGAACGAGGCGCCTCAGCCGCGCGAACGCTCGATCTGCACGCCGACAGCGCGCGACCCACGCACGGCGCCGGGCTTGGACAGGCGCAGGCGCACGTGGCCGACGCCGAACTCGTCGAGGATGATCGCCGCGCAACGCTCGGCCAGCGTCTCGACGAGTTGGAACTCGGCCGCCTCGACGAACGCGATGAGGCGCTTGGACACGGCCTTGTAGTCGAGCGTGTCCTCGATGCGGTCGGTGGCGGCCGGGCGCGTGTTGTCGAAACGCATCTCGATGTCGAGCGCGACGGTCTGGCGGATGCGGCGCTCCCAGTCGAAGATGCCGATCACGGTGTCGATGCGCAGGTCGTCGATGAAGACGTAGTCCATGGTCCGGGTCCGGCGTGCGGGTCGGCGATTATGGCCAAGCGCGCCGGCGCGCGCGACGATCGCGCGTCGGCGGGCGTCCCGGAGGATCCGACGCCGCGCCATGGCAGGCACGCATCCTGTCACCTACCATCGCCGACAATCCCCGCTCCGAGTACCACGTGTCCCTGCCTGCGCGCTTCCACACCGGCGACCGCCTCATCGACGTCGACACGCGCGAGCTGTGGCACGACGGCGCACGGCTGGACGTCGAATCCAAGGTGTTCGACCTGATCCTGCTGCTCGCCACGGCGAACGGGCGCGCGTTGTCCAAGCGCGAGATCGGCGAGGCGCTGTGGGGACACCGCCCGGTCACCGACGCCGCGCTGTCGCAGCTGTTGCGCAAGGCACGCCGCGCGCTCGGCGACGACGGCAACACGCAGCGCGTGATCCGCACCGTGCATGCGCACGGGTTGCAATGGGTCGGCGCGATCGATGCCGACGATCCGCAACCGGCGCCGCGTCACGCCGAGCCTGATGCGGAGCCGCCGCCTCCACACGTCGCGCCGAGGCCGCTCTCGGCATCGCCACGCCGGTACAGTGCATGGCGCGTCGCGGGCGCCGCGCTCGTCCTCGTGGCCGCTGCCGTCACCGCCTTCGCATGGCACACCCGGACCCGCATAGCCGAGGCGACGCCACGCCCGGTGCTCGCGGTCGCACCCGTGGCCGAACGCAGCGGCGACGCCTCGCTGGCCTGGGTGAGCCACGGCATGATGGGCCTGCTCGCGGCGATGCTGGCCGAACAGACCGACCTCGACGTGGTGCCGTCGGCGACCGTGCGCGAGGTGCTCGCCGACGTGGCCGACGATGACGCTGCGCAGAGACGCGCGCTCGTCGCGGCGTCCGGGGCCAACCACATGGTGTTCGCCGAACTCGACCGCGTCGGACCGCTGCACCGGCTCGTGGTGCGGCTGGTCGGCCGCGACGGCATCGAACGCCGCGACGAGTTGCACGGCGAGGCACCCGCGGCACTGGCCGCCGACGCGGTCGCGCGCGTGCGCGGCTGGCTCGCGCGCGGGTCGGTCACGCCGGCGGCCGCGGCGGAATCCGGCATCCGCGATCCCTTCGTCGCCGAGGCCTACGCACGCGGCCTCGATGCACAGCTGCGCGGCGACCTGCTCGGCGCGCGCCGGTACTTCGAACTGTGCATCGACCACGATGCCGACCTGCTGTGGCCCCGCCTGCGCCTGGCCACCGCGCTGGTCATGACCGACGATCTCGAGGCCGGCGCAGCGCAGGCCACGCGCGTCGCCGATGCCGCGCGCGAACGCGGCGACGACGTGCTGCTCGGCGAGGCGCTGCGCCAGCTCGCCTCGGTCGCCTACCGACGCGGCGACCTCGACGCGGCCACGCGAAGGCTTGACGAGGCGCTCGCCCTGCCGGGCACTCTCGCGCGACCGCTGTTCCGCGCCGAGCTCGCGGTCGCCTACGGCTCGATCGAGGACGACCGCGGCCGCACGACGACGGCGCGCGGGCATTTCGAGGAAGCCCTCGCGATCGCGCGGCGTGCCGCCGACCGGCGCCGCGAGGCGCTCGTGCTCGCCAACCTCGCCGGCGTCGACAACAGCGAAGGCGATGCCGAAACTGCCGCGGCGCGTCTGCGCGAGGCGCTCGACGCTGCGCGCGGCAGCGGCGATGCCCATCTCGAGACCGGCCTGCTCGCCAACCTCGGTGCGACCGAACTCAACACGGGCCACCCGGCCCGGGCGATGCCGCTGGTCGCACAGGCCCTGCGCATCGCTCGCCACCGGGGGGATCGCCAGTTCGAGGCGCTGACGATGGTCCTCGCCGCCTGGACGCTCGCCGCGCTCGACCAGCCCGATCTCGCGACACGTGCCGCGACCGACGTGCTCGCCGCGGGCGAGCGGGAAGGCAACGTGTACTGGCAGGCCGAGGCACATGCCGCCCTCGGCGATCTCGCGCAACGCGCCGGGCGCTGGACACTGTCCCTGGATCACCTCGACCGCGCCTATGCGCTCTACGCCTCCGGCGGCATGCAGCGCAACGCCGCACAGGTCACGGCCGAGGCGGTCCGCATCGCCACGGTGCAAGGCGATGCCGCGCTCGCCGCACGTCTCGCCGATCGCTATCGCGAGGCCGCCGAGGCCGAGGCCGGCCATCCGCTGCTGCGCACCTACCTGCCGGTCATCGACGCCCAGCTGCGCCATGCGAGCGGCGATGCCGACGGCGCGATGACGGCGCTCGCCGCGTTCATGGACGGTCGCGGCAACGACCGCGGTCCCGCCACGCTGGCCGCGTGGTTCCAGCTCGCGCGCTGGCGTCTCGAACGCGGGCAGGCTGCCGACGTGCTCGCCGATCCGGCATGGAACGTCTGGCTGCGCGACCACCCCGACGCCCTGCTGCTGCGCATCGCCGCGCTCGAGGCCGAGGGCCATCGCACCGATGCCGCCGCCGAGCGCATTCGCCGCACGGCGCTCGTCGCCCTGCCCGACGAGCAGCGTGATCCGGGTCGGCTGACTGCGCGATGAGACGCGCGTCACGCCCGCATCAGCATCCGGGAGGCCCTCGTCATGATTCCGTCATGACCCGACACGGCCATGCTGGCTCCAATCGGCACTCCCCGTGCCGGAAGCCTCGCCCATGAACCGCCTCGTCCTTGCCATCGCCCTGCTCGTCGCCGCCGCGCCCGCCACGGCCGCGGTCGTCACGGTGCGTTACGACTTCCCGAGCGTCGCCAACATGGCCGCGTCGTACGGGTGGTTCGGCGGCGACTGGGGGCAGATCTCGGAAGGCGAGATCCTGTCCACGACGGTCGTCATCGCCGACTACACCTCGTACCCGGGCCAGGATGCCGCGGAGTTCTACGTCGCCTTCGACGTGCCGGCGACCGGTGCGCAGACCCAGGTCCGCATCACCGGTGCCAGCCTCGGCTGGTCCGGTGCGGGCGTGTTCAACCACAGCGTCACGACCGAGGCCTACAACGGCCCGATCCGTCCAGGCCGCTTCGGTGCGGAATACGTCGGCGGCGGCGACTTCGCGTCACCGTCGTACATCGAGTTCACGGTCGACGCCGTGCTGCCCGATCCGCTGTTCGGCGACGGCTTCGACGACGAGTGGCGCGACTGACGCGTCAGCCTCGGCCCGCCTCGACGGCGGGCAATGCCTCGAGGTCCCAGCGCGGAAACACGCGGATCTGCGCGTCGTCGAGCTGGCCGCCGTGCAGGCGGATCGCGCCCGCGAGCGCGATCATCGCGCCGTTGTCGGTGCAGAACTCCAGCCGCGGGAAGTGCACGCTGAAGCCCTCGCGCACGCCGGCATCGGCGAGCTGCGCGCGCAGACGCCGGTTCGCGCCGACGCCGCCCGCGACGACGAGCCTGCGCGCGCCGGCCGCCTCGAGCGCGCGCCGACACTTGATCGCGAGCGTCTCGACGATCGCTTCCTCGAAGCCGCGCGCGATGTCGGCGCGCGTGCCGTCGGCCTGATCGCTGCGCTGCCAGGCCTGCAGCACCTGGGTCTTGAGGCCCGAGAAACTGAAGTCGAGCCCGGGCCGATCGGTCATCGGCCGCGAGAAGCGGAACGCCTTCGGATCGCCGCCCTCGGCGAGGCGCGCGAGCGCCGGCCCGCCCGGATACGGCAGGCCCATGAGCTTGGCGGTCTTGTCGAAGGCCTCGCCGGCGGCATCGTCGAGCGTGTCGCCGAGCAGGCGGTAGCGGCCGATCCCGTCGACCGCGATCAGCATCGAATGCCCGCCCGACACGAGCAGCGCGACGAACGGCGGCTCGGGCGGATCGGGCTCGAGCAGCGGCGCGAGCAGGTGGCCTTCCAGGTGGTGCACGCCGATCGCGGGCACCTCGAGCGCCCACGCGAGCGAGCGCGCTGCGGCCGCACCGACCAGCAGCGCGCCGACCAGGCCCGGGCCGGCCGTGTAGGCGACGCCGCCGAGCGACTCGATCGCGATGCCGGCCTCGGACAGGGTCTGGCGCACCAGCGGCAGCAGCTTGCGCACGTGGTCGCGCGAGGCCAGCTCGGGCACGACGCCGCCGTATTCGGCGTGCAGGTCGACCTGGCTGTACAACGTGTGTGCGAGCAGGCCGCGTTCGCGGTCGTAAACCGCCACGCCGGTCTCGTCGCAGGAGGTCTCCACGCCGAGGACGGGGCCGGGTTTTGCAAAGCTCGAAGTCATCAGGATAGAATGCGCGGCTCGCCCGAGAGCCCGGGTGTCCAGTTTACCGTGGAGTGACCATGCCCAGCGTCAAAGTTCGCGAAAACGAACCGTTCGAGTTTGCCCTGCGCCGCTTCAAGCGCACCTGCGAGAAGGCCGGCGTGCTGGCCGAAGTGCGCAAGCGCGAGTTCTACGAAAAGCCGACCCAGGAGCGCAAGCGCAAGCGCGCTGCCGCGGTCAAGCGCCACCTGCGTCGCGTCTCGCGCGACGTCACCAAGCGCCAGCGCATGTACTGATGCCCCGGCGCCGCCGGCCGCCTCCTGGCGCCGACGGCTCCCCGCGGTCCCGGTCACGGGCACCGCACCATCCGGGCTGATCCTTCGGCCGGCCTCGCGCAAGCGACGCCGGCCGTTGGCGTTTGTGCTTTTCCGTTCCTTGCACGAGGTGTTCCGATGTCCGCGCTCAAAGCCCGCATCACCGACGACATGAAGGCCGCCATGCGCGCCGGCGAGAAGGATCGCCTCGGCGTGATCCGCCTCATCCTCGCGGCACTCAAGCAGCGCGAAGTCGACGAGCGCATCGAGCTCGACGACACCCAGGTACTGGCCGTGCTCGAGAAGATGGTCAAGCAGCGCCGCGACTCGATCGAGCAGTTCACGGCCGCCGCACGCGAGGACCTCGCCGCCGTCGAGCGCGCCGAAGTCACCGTGATCGAGGCCTACCTGCCGGCCGCGCTCGGCGAGGCCGAGATCGACCTCATCGTCGCGACCGCGATCAGCGAGACCGGCGCCGCAGGCCCGCGCGACATGGGCAAGGTCGTCGCCCAGGTGAAGCCGCAGGTGCTCGGCCGCGCCGACATGGGCAAGGTGTCCGAGCTCATCAAGCGCAAGCTCGCCGGCTGAATCGCGCGCAACCGGGCCGCCGCTCGGCGGCCCTTGCCGGGCGCATCGCCCGTGGAAGGGAATTCCCCCGCCACGAGGATCGCCCGATGTCCCTGCCCTGCCGCCTTCTCGCCGCCACGCTCGCGCTCGCCGCGACCTGCCCGTCCGCGTTTGCCTCGGTCCGCGCGCCGGTCAACACGCGCATCCTGCACGTGGCGCCGATGCCCGGCGAGTACACGCTCGCCCAGATCCGCGGCCCCGGCGTGTTCGTCGGTGCGCGCGTCAACGCGCTCGGCGTCGACGCCACCCAGGTCACGGCGTACGTCGAGATCGACGGCCGCACCGTGTTCCTGAGCGGCCTCGGCGCGTCCGAGGCCGCGCTCGGCGGCGTGACCAACGGTGGCGTCGGTGTGACCTACGCGCCCGAACTGCAAGGCCGCTCGCGCGCGAGCTTCGGCTTCGCCGAGCCGCTGCGCTTCGAGCGCGAGCTGCGCGTCTACGTGCGCGTCGAGGCCGGCGTGCCGTCGCGCGTGTTCGGCGACGTCGTCACCGGTGCGCCCGACTGAGCGACGACGCGCGGGTGCGGCCGCTACACTGGCGTGATGGCCGGCCGCATCCCCGAACGCTTCATCGACGATCTCCTCGCCCGCGTCGACATCGTCGACGTGATCCAGGAGCGCGTCACGCTGAAGAAGGCCGGGCGCGACTGGACCGCGCGCTGCCCGTTCCACGACGAACGCTCGCCGTCGTTCACGGTGAGCCCGGCCAAGCAGTTCTACCACTGCTTCGGCTGCGGCGCGCACGGCAGCGCGATCCGCTTCCTCATGGATTACGACCGCCTCGAATTCCCCGACGCGATCGAGGAACTCGCCGCGCGCGTCGGCCTCGAGGTGCCGTACGAAGGCGGCCGCAAGCAGGCGCCACGCGAGGACGCCGCCGACCTCTACGGCGTGCTCGCCGAAGCGGCGACGTTCTTCCGCACCCAGCTCGCGCGCAGCGACACCGCGCGCGACTATTTCGCGCGGCGCGGGCTCGACGAGGCGATCCTCGCGCGCTTCAACCTCGGCTACGCACCGGACCAGTGGGACGCGCTCAAGTCCGCGCTCGGCACGAACGCCGCGCGCCTCGCGCTGCTCGAGAAGGCCGGCATGCTCTCGATCGGCGAACGTGGCGGCAAGTACGACCGCTTCCGCGACCGCGTGATGTTCCCGATCCTCGACCGGCGCGGCCGCACGATCGCGTTCGGCGGCCGCGTGCTGGTCAAGGACGACGGTGGCCCGAAATACCTCAACTCGCCCGAGACGCCGCTGTTCCACAAGGGCCGCGAGCTGTTCGGCCTGTGGCAGGTGCGCGAAGCGCATTCGAAGATCCCGCGCCTGCTCGTGGTCGAGGGCTACATGGACGTCATCGCGCTGCACCAGTACGGCATCACCCAGGCCGTCGCGACGCTCGGCACGGCGACCACGAGCGACCACGCCGAAATCCTGTTCCGCAACGCGGCCGATGTGTACTTCTGCTTCGACGGCGACCGCGCCGGCCGCCAGGCCGCGTGGCGCGCGGTGGAATCGGTACTGCCGCGCATGCGTGACGGCCGCCAGGCCTGGTTCCTGTTCGTGCCCGACGGCGAGGATCCCGATTCGCTGATCCGCAAGGAAGGCCTCGACGGCTTCGAGGCGCGCCTGCGCGACGCGACGCCGCTGAGCACGTTCTTCTTCGCCGAAACCGGCCGCGACATCAACCTCGCCCATCTCGACGGCAAGGCGCGACTCGCCGAGCGCGCCCGCCCGCTGCTCGCGCAGATCCCCGACGGCGCATTCCGCGACCTCATGCACGGCGAGCTCGAGCGCATCGCCGGCGTCGCCACCGCGTCGCCATCGGCCGCCAATGCACGTCCGCCGCGACCGAACGCCTCGCCGCCGCAGCGCTCGCTCGTGCGTACGGCCGTCGCGCTGCTCGTGCAACGCCCGGCGCTCGCGCTCGAGATCGAGCCGCCGTGGACGTTCGCGACGCTGCGCCAGCCCGGCGTCACCCTGCTGGTCGAACTGATCCGCCTGTGCCGCGAGCGCCCGGCGATCACCACCGGCGCGCTGCTCGAGCACATGGCCGGGCGCGAGGAGGCCGCCGCGCTGCACAAGCTCGCCACGATGGACATCGTGTTCGGCGACGACGAGGGCCGCGCCGAGTTCCGTGGCGCGATCGCCCAGCTCGACGCGCAGACCGCCCAGCAGCGCCTCGACGACCTCCTGCAGCGCCAGCGCGAGGGAGCGCTGGACAGCGTCGAGCAGGACGAACTGCGCGGCCTGCTCAGGACCCCGCATATCGACGCAAAGACGGCCAAATGGAAGCCGCGCGCACGCCGTCCTTGACAGCGCCCCCGGCGATCGATTCCACTAGCCCGATGCGCTGCACCGACATGACCACTACGACGATGATTACCACGCGCCACCGCGCGTGGATCGTCGTGTGCGACTAGTTTCGCAAGCAACGATCCCGCGCCTCGACGAGGTTGCGGGATCGCCCCCACCTCGACGAACGCGGGGCCATCAACCGGAGGCCCGATGAGTCCGTTCGCCAACCTGTCCGCCACCCTCGCCGCGACGCGGCACAACCTGGGCCCGCTCGCGGGCGGGGGTCATGCGGTCGCGACCGCGCACAAGTTCGGCGGCTCGTCGCTCGCCAACGCGGAGCGCTACCGCCGCGTCGGCGCGATCCTGCTCGAGCGCGACGACGCCGTGCAGGTCACCGTGGTCTCGGCGATGCAGGGCGTCACCGACGCGCTGATCGGCCTCGCCACCGCGGCCGCCGCGAAGGACCCGGCCTGGCGCACGAACTGGGAGACGCTGCGCGAGCGTCATCTGGAGACCGCGCGCGAGCTGCTCGGCGACCGTTCCGGCGCGATGCGCGTCTGGCTCGACGCACGCTTCGCCGACCTCGCCGAAACGCTCAAGGCCCTCGCCGTGCTCGGTATCCCGGCACGCGAGGCGCTCGAGGCGATCCAGGGCCTCGGCGAGGTCTGGTCGGCGCACCTGCTGCGTGCCCACGTCGACGCCCTCGGCCAACCGTGCGCGCTGCTCGACGCGCGCGAGGTGCTGGTCGTCTCGCACGGCGAACTCGGCGTCTCGGTGGACTGGCAGGCCAGCGCGGCGCGCCTCGCCGAATGGCGCTCGCGCCATCCACAACCGCGCATCGTCGTCACCGGATTCGTCGCGCGCGACGCCGACGGCCGCGCAACCGTGCTCGGGCGCAACGGCAGCGACTACTCGGGCGCGATCTTCGCGGCACTGTTCGACGCGCGCGAGCTGCACATCTGGACCGATGTCGATGGCGTGCTCTCGGCCGACCCGCGCCTCGTGCCCGAGGCGGTGTCGCTCAACGCGCTGTCGTACGAGGAGGCCTGCGAACTCGCCTACTTCGGCGCCAAGGTGATCCATCCGCAGACGATGATGCCGGCGATGGCGCTCGGCCTGCCGATCCACATCCGCAACACGTTCCGCCCTGCGCATCCCGGCACCTGCATCTCGACGCTCGGCGACGCCAGCGACGGCCCCGTGCGCGGCCTCTCGCTCGCCGACGGCCTCGCCGTGGTCAACGTCGAAGGCGCCGGCATGATCGGCGTACCCGGCACCGCCGAACGCGTGTTCGCGGCGCTGCGCGACGCACGCGTCTCGGTCGTCATGATCTCGCAGGGTTCGTCGGAGCACTCGATCTGCTGCGTCGTGAAGGGTGCCGATGCCGAGCGCGCCAAGGTCGCGCTCGATGCGGTGTTCGCGCGCGAACTCGCCGCGGGCCAGCTGCAGGCGATCACGCTCACCGCCAACATCAGCGTGCTCGCCGCGGTCGGCGACGGCATGGCCGGCACGCCCGGCGTCGCCGCGCGCCTGTTCGCGACGCTCGGCCGCGCCCAGGTCAACATCCGCGCGATCGCGCAGGGTGCCTCGGAGCGCAACATCTCGGTTGCGCTCGACAGCCAGCACGCGGCACGCGCGCTGCGCGCCGTGCATTCGGGCTTCTGGCTGTCGGCGCAGACGATCTCGGTCGGCGTGATCGGCCCCGGCAACGTCGGCCGCGCGCTTCTCGACCAACTGCGCGAGGCGATCCCGCGCCTGCGCCGCAGCGCGCACCTCGACCTGCGCGTGCGCGCGATCGCGTCGAGCCGACGCCTGTGGACGCATGAGGCCGGCGAACTCGAGGCCGACTGGGCCGACAAGCTCGAGGCGAGCGACACGCCGCCCGACCTCGACCGCTTCACCGCGCACGTGCACGCCGGCCATCTCCCGCATGCCGTCATCGTCGACTGCAGCGCCAGCGACGCGGTGGCCGCGCGCTACGCCGAATGGCTCGCCGCGGGCATCCACGTGATCACGCCGAACAAGCAGGCCGGCGCCGGCCCGCTCGAACGCTGGCAGGCGATCCGCGCCGCCGGCGAGGCGAGCGGCGCGCGCTGGCGCTACGAGGCCACGGTCGGCGCGGGACTGCCGGTCGTGCAGACGCTGCGCGACCTCATCGACACGGGCGACGAACTGGTCGCCGTCGAAGGCATCCTGTCGGGTACGCTGGCGTGGCTGTTCAACGCCTACGACGGCAGCAAGCCGTTCTCGGCCCTCGTGCGCGAGGCCCTCGCGATGGGCTACACCGAACCCGATCCGCGCGACGATCTTTCCGGCGTCGACGTCGCGCGCAAGCTCGTCATCCTCGCGCGCGAAGCCGGCCAGGCGCTCGCGCTCGAGGACGTCGACGTGACCGGCCTCGTGCCGGCCGAGCTGCTCGCGCTGTCGCGCGAGGATGCGATCGCGCAACTGGACTCGCTCGACGACGCGATGGCCGCGAAGCTCGCTCGTGCCCGCGACGCCGGTTGCGTGCTGCGCTACGTCGCGCGCCTCGACCGTGATGGCTGCGCCAGCGTGGGCCTCGCCGAACTGCCTGCCACCCACGCGTTCGCGAACCTGCGCCTGACCGACAACATCGTGCAGTTCACGACGCGCCGCTACGCGACCAACCCGCTCATCGTGCAAGGCCCGGGCGCCGGGCGCGAGGTCACCGCGGCCGGCGTGTTCGCCGATCTGCTGCGCGTCGGCGCGGCGATCGGGGCGAAGCTGTGAGCGGCGCGATCGAAGGGAACATGTGCGGCATGCGGAGGCGCGCATGAGCCACGCGACCGCCTTCGCGCCCGCGAGCATCGGCAACGTCGCGGTCGGCTTCGACGTGCTCGGCCAGACCTTCGACGGCCCCGGCGACCGCGCCACCGTGCGCATCCTCGACGAGCCCGTGGTGCGCATCGAGGCGATCCGCGGCAGCGTCGTCGACCTGCCGCTCGAGGCCGAGCGCAACACCGCGGGACGCGCACTGATCGCGTTCTGCGAGGCCCTCGCGCTGCCGCACGGCTTCGCGCTCGAGCTCGACAAGGGCATCCCGCTCGGCTCGGGCATGGGCGGCTCGGCGGCCTCGTGCGTGGCCGCGCTCGTCGCCGCCAATGCGTTGCTCGACCAGCCGCTCCCGGCCGAGGAGCTCTACCCGTTCGCGCTCGCCGGCGAAGCGGTCGCGAGCGGCAGCATGCACGGCGACAATGTCGGTCCGATGCTGCTCGGCGGGCTCGCGCTCGCCACCACCGACCGCCTCGTGCGCGTGCCGGTACCGGCGGCCTGGCATTGCGTCGTCGTGCATCCCGATGCCGTGCTCGAGACACGTCGTGCGCGCGAGGCGCTGCGCGGTGCCTACGCGCTGCACGACCTCGTCGCGCAGAGCGCGAACCTCGCGCTCGTGCTGGCAGGATGCTTCCGCGGCGATGCGGGCCTCGTGCGCGCCGGCCTCGCCGATGTCGTCGTGGAGCCGCGCCGCGCGCCGCTCATCACGGGCTTCGCGGCGGTCAAGCAGGCCGCGCTCGACCACGACGCGCTCGGCGCGAGCATCTCCGGTGCCGGGCCGAGCGTGTTCGCGTGGTTCGAGGACCGCACGCGCGCCGAGCGCGCTGCGCCCGCGATGCAGGCCGCCTTCGCCGAAGCCGGTTTCGCGAGCGAAGCCTACGTGTCCCCCGTCGACGGGCCCGCGGCCCGGGTGATCGCATGACGTTCCCGAGCACGCGCGGCGGTCCGGCCGCGAAGAACCTCAGTGAAGCGCTGCTGGCCGGACTCGCGCCCGACGGCGGCCTCTACGTTCCGGCGACGCTGCCACGTTTCTCGCCGGATGATTTCGACGGCCTCGACACGCTCCCCGCGATCACGCATCGCCTGCTCGCGCCGCTGTTCGAAGGCGATGCACTCGCCGCCGACCTCGCCGCGATCTGCGACGAGGCGCTCGACATCCCCGCGCCACTGGTCGCGCTGACACCGCCGTCGACCTGGCTGCTCGAGCTGTTCCACGGCCCGACCGCCGCGTTCAAGGATTTCGGCGCGCGCTTCCTCGCCGCGTGCATGCGACGCGTACACACGGGCACGAAGCCGTTGACGATCGTCGTCGCGACCTCGGGCGACACCGGTGCCGCGGTCGGCGCCGCGTTCCATCGCGTGCCGGGCCTGCGTGTCGTGATCCTCTACCCGGACGGCCGTGTGTCGCCGCGCCAGGCGCACCAGCTCGGCTGCTTCGGCGACAACGTGCAGGCGCTGCGCGTGGCCGGCAGCTTCGACGACTGCCAGCGCCTCGCCAAGCAGGCCCTCGCCGACCGCGACCTGCAGGCCGTCGTGCCGCTGAGCTCGGCCAACAGCATCAGCCTCGGTCGCCTGCTGCCGCAGATGGCCTACTACGCGGCGTCCTCGCTCGCGCACTGGCGCGCGCACGGCCGCGCGCTCGATTTCGTCGTACCGACCGGCAACCTCGGCAACGCGATGGCGGCAATCCTCGCGCGCGAGAGCGGGCTACCGATCGGGCGCATCGTGCTCGCGACGAATGCCAATCGCGTGCTGCCGGACTTCTTCGCCGGCGCGCCGTATACGCCCGCGGCGAGCGTGGCCACGCTCGCCAATGCGATGGACGTCGGCGCACCGAGCAACGTCGAGCGCCTGCGCTGGCTGTACCCCGACGACGACGCGCTGCGCGCTGCGTTCACCGCACGCGCGGTCGATGACGACACGATCCGCACGACGCTCGCGACCGCACCGGCGCGCTACGGCACCGTGCTGTGCCCGCACACGGCCTGCGCCGCACACGTGCTCGAAGGTCTGCGCGCCGAAGGCGACGACGGCGACTGGGCGATCGTGTCGACCGCGCATCCGGCCAAGTTCGAACGCATCGTCGAGCCGCTGGTCGGCCATGCGGTCGAGGCGCCGCCGGCACTCGCCGAACTGCTCGAGCGTCCTTCGCATGCCGAGCCGATCGCGGCCGACGCAGGCGCGCTGCGCGCGGTGCTCGAACGCTGAGACTCGCGGCGCCGCCGGACCGGCGGCGCCGCGTGCGGATCCGCTGCTGTCCGGGGAGCATTCCGACGAGTGCTCGGAAGGCGATGCCACCCTTCGCATCGGGGTCATGTGGTCGGGATACCGACTCGTGCAGCAGCGGCGCTGCAACGTCATCTTTTCCCTTCTCCCTCCGGGAGAAGAGCCTGCCCCGTACCCCGATACGGGGTGGCCCGCAGGGCCGGATGACGGTCCGGGATTGCAACGATGATCGGGCGTGGTCACGATTCCCCACCCTCTCCCCAACCCCTCTCCCACAGGGAGAGGGGCTCGAGTGCGACACCACTGCGAACGTGGCGCTGAATCGGTGTGCATCGTGTGACAACGAACGAAGGAATGCGCACTGTGGCAGCGCCGCTGGTCGCTCGACCTAGAGCTCGGATCTTCCCCTTACAGCCGTGTCTACCGATCAGAAGCGAAGCGTCGCAGACAGGCGCACGTTGCGGCCCGGCTCGGGCAGGCCGGCGACGATCTCGTAACCCGGGATGCCGCGGTAGTCGGCGACGCTCGCGTGCGAGCGGTACTGGCGATCGGTCAGGTTGTAGACGCCCGCGTGCAGCTCGAGGCGGTCGGTCTCGAGCGGTTGCCAGCGCGCGAACATGTCCACCACCGTGTAGCCGGGCTTGTCGACGAAGCGCGTGCCGTCGATCCAGCCGAGTTCGGCTTCGCGGAACAGCACCTCGATGTCGTCGAGGTCCTCGACGCGCGTGACGGTCGCTCCGAAGCCGAGTTTCGCGGTCGGGTCCCAGCGTACGTCGAGGTTCCAGTTCGCGCCCATCGAGTTGCCGAGCGCGATGTGCTCGTAGCCCTCGATGCGGTGGCCGTTGAGGCGCGAGTCGTAGCGGTTGTAGTACGCGTCGACCGACCACGCGCCGGCATGCCAGCCGCCCTTGATCTCGACGCCGCGCGAGCGGAAGCGACCGACGTTCTCGTAGTAGACCGGGCTCTGCGGCGCCGGACCCGAGCCGAGCTGGTCGAGCACGACGTCGTCGATGGTCATGCGGTAGTACACGGCCGAGGCGCGCCACGCATCGCGCTGCCAGGCGAAGCCGGCCTCGATGTTGTCGACCGTTTCGGGGCGCAGCGTCGGCGACAGGCTGAGCCGCCCGGGACGGCGCTCGAGCGTGAACGCGTCGCCGATCTCCTTGCCGCGGAACGCCTGCGCGTAGCCCGCGTTGAAGGTGAGCGCGTCGGTCATCGCCCAGCTCGCGCCGGCGTTGAGGCTGATGTCGTCGCTGTCGGTCGACTCGCCGTAGGTGTCGAGATCGAGATCGTAGGCGTCGTAGCGTGCGCCGAAGCTCAGCAGCAGCGGCTCGGCGACCTGCCACTGGTCCTGCACGTAGAGGCCGAGCAACTTGCCCGATTCGACGAAGCGGCCGATCGCGGGATCCCAGGCCCAGTCGGACCAGACCTCGGCCGGGTCGAGGAAGCGCCCGACCACTTCGTCGTTGCGGTGTTCGACGCCGAACACGAGCACATGGTCGGACGCGACGAGGCGGCCGCGCAGGTCGCCGCCCCAGCCGTCGATGCGCGCGCCGTAGCGACCCCAGCGATCCCAGCGGTCCTGCTCGAACTCGGTGCGCGTGCCGTACGCGGTCGCCTCGATGTCGAACGCGTCGCTGGCCTGGTAGCCGTAGTTGACGACGCCGGTGCTGCGCTCGCCCTCGACCGCGAACAGCGGCTGGTCCTCGAGCACGGGCCAGTTCGGGCGCTGGCCGAACGCGCCGCGCTCCTTGCGCTGCTCGTAACTCGCGGTGAGGCGGTGGCCGTCGCCGAGGTCGCCGCCGACCTTGAGGAACGCGAGGTCCTGGCGCGCGGCCGAACCGCGCAGCGTGTCGCCGTTGCCGTCCTGCATCGCGTCGTTGTCGACGTGCACGAACGAGGCGAGGATGCCGACCTCGCCGCCGAGGCGCGAGAACGCGGTCGCGCTGCCCTTGTAGCCGTCGTTGCTCGACCAGCCGCCCTTGATGATCGCGCCGTGGTCGCGGTCCGGCGCGAGCAGGTCGACCGGATCGACGGTGCGGAAGCGGATCGCGCCGCCGACCGCGCCGAACCCCGAGGTCGCCTCGCCGGCACCGGCCTGCACGTCGACCGTCTTGAGCAGCTCGGGCTCGATCGACACGCGACCGACGTGGTGGAACAGCGTGCCGCGCTGCGGCGCGCCATCGACCGTCACGTTGAGCATCGAATCCTCGAGGCCGCGCACGTAGATCTTCTGCGCGATGCCGAGCGAGCCGCCGACCGACACCGACGGCACGCTGCGGAACAGGTCGCCGAGCGTGTAGGACTGCGTGCGCTGGATGTCGGCGCGGTCGAGCTCGACATCGGTCAGCGCGCCGACGACGACCACGTCGCCGAGTTCGGTCGGCGTGTCCGCGCGCGCGGCCGGCGCAGGCGTCGTCGCGGCCTTGCGCACGCTCCACACGCCCGGCGCCGATTCGACGGCTTCGAGGCCACTGCCGGCGAGCGCGTCGCGCAGCGCGGCGCCGACCTCGAGCTGTCCGCGCACGGCCGGTGCGCGGCGACCGTCGAGCAGCGCGCTGTCG